>NZ_JAKWJK010000001.1:0-735390 GCF_031570575.1 Pseudomonas sp. JL3 | reverse complement strand
ATGTTCTTTTGCTACACTGCACCATAGTTATGGTATGCCTTAATATTTGCTATTGTAATGTTTTTTGCATTGCATGTGGCTGTACATGAATTTCCAAACCCAAGTGTGACTTTGTAGTTTGAGCCATCTTGAGTAACGATTATAGTTGTGGGGCCGCTGAAGTTGAAATTTTCTACATTGAAATTTTCTACATTTATTATGTAAAGCTGGAATTCGTACTCGTTATAATCTTTTTTCAGCCATTTCTTAGGGGCGACTGCTTGTTCTACTTGGCTGCATAGTTTTAAACATATAGAGTTTCCGTCCAGCATGACGTAAGAAGTGCGCATGCTGGTAGGGGAGTAGTCTTCTCCAAAAATAGAAGTCCACTGTTTTTTATTCGATATTGATGATGTCCACATTTTAGATTACTCAAACACGTAATGATTGGCCGCACTTTTGAGGTGGAGTGTTTTAGTTCGATGCAACCAAAGGGGACAGATTTACTTTCATGAGTGTGCAGAAAATAATCTGTCCCCTTTGTTGTCCGGCTAGTGGGTATCAACTTTTATAGTTGTTTTTAGGTTTACAGGGGGTAGTCACATCGCCATGGTGGTGTGAAAAGTTCAGGGGTGATATTGTTTTTTTCTAGAAAAGTATTTGTTTCTTCTTTCGAGTCCATCGTTTCAAGTTTTATTGTTGTGATGTCTCGGTCATCAATGCCGTCGCTTGTTTTTATTGTTTCAATTGGTGTTGAGAACTCTATTGCTGTACAGCGTGAGTTCTTTGATGAGTTTATGAAATCATAATATTGAAAAGGGGCATCTGGCGAAAATTCAAATTTGTAAATTGCATATATGGTAATCCATTTGCGCAGTAATGGAGTTTCAGACTTAAGTTCTTGTGCAATTTTGTCATAGCCAGTACCTTCGAGTCCGTACCAAACGCTTCGTGGGATGATTTTTCGGTCGTTCATTTTTGCCCCTCAATTGATTTGGCCAATCGAAAAGGTGACAGATTTATTTTTATGAGCGCTTAGAAAGGTGGCTAGAAAAATAAATCTGTCATCTTTCTGTTGTTGTTAAATTCCAAGCATGTAAGATTCAATTTTGTCAATAGACTCGATTTTGTTTTTGGTCTTGAAGTCGCCCAGAAAAACTTCCGAGTTCTTTACGGGTTTTCCTTTGTTGTCATATTGGATCGTTAAGAACTCAATAACGAATTCCCCCTCGGGATCCCCCTCTGGCTCAACTCTAGCGTCAAAGCAGTGCCCAGTGCTTTTTCTTACACCGCCTAGAAGTACTGAGCTGCTGAACCATTCCGTTGTTTCTTTTGTGAGCTCTACTTCGAATAAGTTGTTTATTGTGATTGTCCAGCCGCTTGGTACTCGAATTGGTTGGAGTTTATACTTTAGCTTCGAATTCATTCGCTTGGCCTTCCCCAAACCCAAAAGTGGTGTATTTATTTTTATGGGTGCATAGGGGGAAGTTTGTCTCCTTTCGTATCTATTTGCGTTGTTGTTAATTTTTAATTAAATATGTGTAGGGTGTAGGGAGGTTTCTTTTGCACTTATGTCAACAAACATTGGTAAGGAGTAGTGTGCTTGATTTAATGATATTAGAGCTATTGAATCGCCGATTCTCAATGCCCCACAGCCATCGTCTTCGCTAGAAATTAGCTCGGCCGTAATGTGAAGCTTCCCGGAGTGAAAGTCGATCGATGGTGCATGCTTGATTGATGGGGTTATATTTTCACTCCAAAAAAAATCGTCATCAATGCTGATCTCTACATCATATGTCAGACCTTCTTTGACTTCAGGGTCGGCAAAAAATGATGAGCCAATTCCATAAAGTGTAGAGAACTCCACGTTGGTGCCGAGAGCAGTGGAGTCGATGATGCGTAGTATAGTTGCCTTCATCTACTTAGTTCCTAGCGGAACGCGGACAACGGTATTGTCGACATTCATGACATTGTTTATCAAGTCGAGCGTCCATGTTTCTTCATGGTAATGATGCTTGTTCGGCTTGCTGTTCATTTCATGAGCTCCGTACCGAATACTTCTTTTTCCGTCAGCAGAAACTAACCGATCATTATCGGGAAGCCCCGTCCGTGGATGGATATTAGTATATGGACCCTCACCCAGGAAATCATGCCACTTCCCAGCGGCATCTTGTGGTTTTACTGGTTTACTCGCGTAAACCTCGTTGTGATACCCCTGTCCTGGCGGGTTGGCGGGAGCAGGAGGGGTGGCCGGGCCTGCGGCGTGAACATTAGTTCCTGAAGAGCTATCCGGTGTTTCACCCAAAGGCAGTTTCTTGTCTGCATCAGGACAATTGCCACTCAACCCCAACGGATCCACCCACCCCGTAGGGTTAGGCACGTACTGGTAGCCGTTCAACCCACCCGCAAGCTTGATCGGATCCGGCGTCAGAAACCGTCCAGTCCCCGGATTGTAGTAGCGATGCCGGTTGTAATGTAAGCCCGTTTCCGCATCGAAATACTGACCCTGAAAGCGCAGCGGGTTGTCGATTTCGGCAACGTCGAGGGTGGCGAGGTTGCCGTAGGCGCGGTATTTCGCCGACCACATGATCTCGCCGCTGTAGTCGGTGAGTTCCTGCGGTGTGCCGAGGTGGTCGAGTTGGTAGTAGAACGGCGTGGCTTTCAGCGGGCCTTCGCCATCGAGCATGGCCAGCGGACGGAAGCTGCCCGGTTCATAAATGTAAGTGCGGTAGCGGTTGTCAGCGCTTTCGGCGATGAGACGTTCGCCTTGCCACAGGAATTCAGTGGTGTGGCCATCGACGGTTTTGGCGATGCGGCGGCCAAAGGCGTCGTACTTGTAGCTTGCGATGCTGCCGCCGGGCAGGCTGACGCCGATCAGGCGATGCTGGCAGTCGTAACGATATTCGGTGACGAGTTTCTGGCCGGTGCCGCGACGTTCGCGAATCAGGTTGCCGTGGGCGTCGTAGTCGTAGTGACGGTCGCCCTGCATGAGCAGGCGGTTGCCTTTGACGTTGGCCAGGTTCGCGGTCGGCTGGTCGCCTTGGCCGAGGAGGTTGCCTGCCGGGTCATGGGCGAAGCTTTCCGGGATAGTGCCACGGACGTTGATCAGGCGATCGAGCGGATCGTAGTGATAGCTGCGGTTGCCTTTGCGGCTGTCGTCGATGCCGGCAAGGTTGCCGTTTGCATCGTAGGCGTAGCGGCGACGGAACAGGTTGCGTTCCTGTTGGCTGACGGTGTGGGCTTGCAGTCGGCCTTGTTCGTCGTACTGGTATTGGCTGAGCAGCAGGCCTTGTTGGCGCTGCTGTTCGCGACCGGCGTTGAACTGGTGCGTGGTCAGGCGCGAGCCGTTGAGGTCGATGCTGCTCAGACGGCCGCCGGGTTGGTGGCGGTAGTCGAGTTTGCTGCCGTCTGGGAGGCGGCAGTGACTCAACTGGCCGAGGTTGCCGTACTCGTAACGCAAGGTGCCCCAGCCCTGGTGTTCGGTGATGAGGCGGTCTTGCAGATCATATTCGTAGGCGAGGGGCCAATGGCCGTCGTCGACGTTTACGAGGCGGCCGAGGGCGTCGTAGCTGTAGTGAACTTCTTCACCGTCGGCCAGGGTTTTCACCAGCAAGCGGCCTGCAGCGTCGCGTTGGTACTCGGTGATCAGCTCGCTGCCGTTGTCGCCGAATTCGGTTTTCTTCAGCAACTGGCCGTTGAGGTCGTACTCGTAGGCCGTACGGCGACCGTCGAAGCCGGTTTCCTGTTGGATCAGGCCGTTGGGGTAGTAGTCGAGGTGGTAGTGCTCGCCACGTTCGTTTTCGATCTCAGTGAGCAGCAAACGTGAGTTGTCGTAGCGGTAGCGAAGCTGACTGCCATCCGGGTTGAGGCGACAGCTGACCAGGTGCAGGCCATCGGCGTATTCGTAGCGCGTGACGCGACCCAATTCATCACGTTCGGAAGTGACTTTGCCGTAGGCGTTGTAGGTGAATGCGCGCGTCGCACCGCCGGGCAGGGTAATTTGCGCGAGGCGATTAGCGGCGTCCCATTGGTAGTGGGTGATGGCGCCGGTTTCTTCCTGGCGGGTGATCTGCCGGCCCAAGACGTCGTAACGGTACTTGCGCTGGCCGCCGTCGGGTAGGCGCTCTTCCAGCAGTTGGCCGAGGTTGTTCCAGCCCAGTTGATGGCGGCTGCCATCGGGATGGCGGATTTCCAGCAGCCGGCCTTGGCGGTCGTAGCTGTAGAGGGTGGCATTACCATCCGGGTCAATCTGTTGAGTGATGTCACCCTGATTGTTTCGTTGATACTTCCAGATGGCTTTGCCACGGCGCACATCACTGACGAACCCGTTGCTGTATTCATACGAAACGGGTTCATCTTCCGGAGGAATGACGGCGGTCATCAGGCCGTCTTCGTCGTACCGATATTCGGTCACCGCGCCTAATGGGTCTTTTTCTGCGATCAGCTGACCTTTTTCGTCATAGGCCTTCAGGTGTTCAGCGCCGTCGGGGTCGATCTTGCTGACAAGCCGTGCTTTATCGTCGTGGGTGTAAACCTCTTCGCTGCCATCGGCGTTGGTAACGGTGACGCTGCCTTTATCGTCCCAGACGTAATGCGCTTCCATCTGCGAGAAACTTGCCCAGTGATGGACGCAGCGCGACAACTTGCCTTCGTTCTCCCACTCCCAAAAGAAACTCGCACCACCCGCCAGTTGCCGTTCAAGAATCACGTGCTGATCGTTGTAGCGATAGTGTTCGGCCTCACCGGCAGCGTTCTTCGCTTCAATCAGCCGGTGCTGCGCGTCATAGCTGTACGTGACTAACGTCTGGATGGTGTTCCAGGCGTCTTCTAGGTTGTCAGCGGGAATAAATTGTTGATAGTCGACGGCGATGATGTGTTTGCGGTCGTATCGCAAGAGCAGGGCGCGACCGGCACCATTGTCGAGGCGTTTGATCCTGCCGTGGATGTCACGGGTGATGTGCAGCCGGTTGCCATAGCTGTCGCTGATGGCGATCAGGGTTGCGCCCTTGCTGTTGTAGCGGAAGTGGTAGAACGATGGGCGGCTCCCGGATTGCGCCAGGACAAGTTCCGACGGGTCGTCACCGAGGAAAATCGCTGCCCGTGAGAGGCTGTTGGTGATCGCTGGTCGTTGTTGGCTTGGAAGTGGAAATGGCGTTGACCGGTTTTCGTGGTCGGTCCAGATGACTTCATCGCCATTGATTTCGACTCGATGAGCCAGCGCATGGCTCCAGCCATAACCCAGACCGCAATCGATTTCCACTGCGCTGCTTCGGTAAAGACGTGTCCACTCAAACGGCAGCAGGCCGTCGAGCTGGCCATCATTGAGCGTCAATAACTCTTCACCGGTGACCATCGATACAGGGCACTTGTCGGTGCAGGTTTTGGCGGCGGGCTCAGCACTTTTGTCGGCAGGTGTCTTGGCTTGCCTGGAAGCGTCGTCGCCCGTTTTGCCCTTGCCCAGTTTTGTATTTGTCTTCCCGTCAAAGCGAACCTGCGCCACCCCTTTCTTCACCTGAGCCGTCACGCCACGAGCCGCTACCGCGGTGTATTTCGCGACGTATTCCATGAAGCCTTTGATGATCTTGAACACCGACTCCACAAAACCGGTCACGGCCTTGATGATGATTTCGCCGTACTTTTTCAAGCGCGCGGCGAGGTAGATGACACCAGTACCCTCCGCAGCAATGGTCAGCACGATCGAAATCACGATGTCGATCGCGATGCCAACGACCGCCGCAGTGGTCATTTTTGCCGCGTCACCGGCCATCTTCATCGGTGGCAGGCCGGCCAGCCAGATCACGGCACTGCGTACCATCAGGAACAGGGCGGCCTCGTCGCTGGCCAGCAACATGGCCTTTTTCATGACGTCTGGAGTTTCTTTTGCCAGCGCAATCAGCTTCTGGGTGCCGGCACCGAGGTCTTTCGCAAACTTGCTCGGGTCTTGCAGGATATCGAGCACCAGGCTGATGCCGTCCCAGACCCCTTTGATTGCTTCCCAACCACCTTCAAGGATGCCGTTGCCGACCGCCATGGCGGTCCCCGAAGCAGACATGTTCGACCATTGCGGTTTGAAGCCGGCCCATTCCTTACGCAGGAAACCTTCCAGTTGACCGGTCAGGCCGTCATAGGACTTGAACAGGGTATCGATCTGAGCGGGCGTCACTTCGTTGTGAACACGGATCTTGTAGAACTTGCCCGGAATACCGCCCGTCCAGCTGGCTTTGCCTTGGGCGTCGAGTTTGACTTTGCTGACCGCGCCGCCTTCTACCGCAACGATTTCGACTTCGATGTCACCCAGCGGGATGTCATACACCGATTCGAATTTGCTCTCGATCAGCAGCGGCCCCTTGAGTGGGCACTGGGCAACATTCGAGGCGAAGTCGCCATCGGTCATGCTCACCGATTTGCTGGTGTTGCCGACCTTTATGACGCGCTCCATGCCCAGCAGGGAGGGTAGGTCTGTTGCTCGACTGCCTTTATCGGCGGCTTTCGCGTACCAGGTTTTGGTCTGTTCTTGATACAGCTTCAAGCTGTCCTTGAACGTGCTCAGTTGGTTGTCAACGTAGGCAACGCGATCCATCAGCCTTGCTCCAGAATCAGGTGGTTTAAAAGTGCTTCATTAAGGCTTTTCGGAGCATCCGGGCGGCGCACGAAACGTGCGACTTTCAGCTTCAGATTGCTCTCGGGGTAAGCGGCGTAGATGTCTGGACGTTCCTCTTCCAGCCATTGCATCAGGTTGCCGATCAGGGTCGACGGGTTTTGTTTCGCGAGGCTGTCGAGTAGCTTCTGCGGCACCTCCCACCACGGCCAGTCCTTCGCCGGCGGCACCGCGCGCGGCCCCACCTCCAGGCTTTTCCCATTGATCAGATACCGATCAAACACCGGCAGCACCTCACCGGCGGCGTCGCCGAGTCCGTCCAAAATCGGGTAGATATGCCGCCCATCCCAGAACCGGAAAAACACTTCCGTCCCATCCGGCATGCGAACCTGCGTGAGGCTACGCAGATGTTCGAACACCACGTTCGGTTCGCTGCTGGAAACGGCCAGCCACCCCCAATCGAGGGCGTCGGTTTCGGCAATCCATGACAGGAAGCTTGAGTTGGGTTTCAACTCGGTGAGGTAGGGCATTACTGGTTGCCAAGCCGCGTAGGGTGTACCGCCCCAGATCGGGATCGCCTGGGTTGTGGGTTCAGTTTGGTAAAGCGTCTTGAGCGCTTCGGCATCACTGGCCGCGCTAACGATCAAGTACAACCGCTCACCCGTCCGCAACGGCCGTTCAGCCAACCACGCCTGTGGAGTCAACAGATCAGATCGCACAAGCACCTGCCTTGCATTTCTCGCACTCTTCACAGAATGGCGCGTTACGTTTCAGGGTGTTGATCTGCGCCGGGCTCAGAACCGCACCAGCCTTGTCCGCATCCGCCTGTTTCAACGCCCCCGGCATCAACGGTGCCGCCCCGGTGCCGCTGCCCGGGCTGCCGCCGGAGTTCATGTTGATCACCGGGCCGCTCAGCGTCACGCCGCTGGCGTCGATCTTGATGAAGCTGCCGCCGCCCTTGAGGGTGAGTTCGCTGCCGGCTTCGAGCACGACTTTCATGCCGCTGCTCAGGTGGATTTCCTGGCCGGCTTCGATGAACTGGCCGGTGCCGACCTTGATGTGCTGGTTGACGCCCACGGTGAGGTGGTCGTTGGCGCGGGTTTCGACTTTGCGGTCGGCGTAGACAGTGTGGTGTTCTTCGGCCTTGAACTCGCTGTAGCTGTTTTGCTCGACGGTGTCGTGGCGTTCGTTGCCGACGCGGATTTTCTGGTCGTGCTCGATGTTTTCGTCCCAGTCGCGCTGGGCGTGCAGGAAGATCTGTTCCTGACCTTTTTTGTCTTCGATGCGCAGCTCGTTGTAACCGCCGCCACCCGGAGAGCTCAGGGTTTTGAAGGTGCTGCGGGTCTTGTTCGCCGGCAGGGCGTACGGGACGACGTTTTCCTTGTGGTACAGGCAGCCGCTGATCAGCGGTTGGTCGGGGTCGCCTTCGAGGAAGCTGACCAGCACTTCCATGCCGATGCGGGGAATGGCGATGCCGCCGTAATGGGCGCCGGCCCAGGCGGAGGACACGCGTAGCCAGCAGCTGGTTTTGTCGTCGGCCTGGCCTTCGCGATCCCAGTGAAATTGCACTTTGACGCGGCCGTATTGGTCGCAGTGGATTTCTTCGCCTTTGGGCCCGGTGACCACGGCGCTCTGGCTGCCGAGGATCCGTGGTTTGGGGTGGTTCAGTGGCGGGCGGTTCGGCACGTCCCAGGGGGTGGCCTGGAAGCGGTTGCGGTAGCCCTGATGGAAATCGCCCTTGAGCTGGGTCGTGTTGCTGGTGACCGACTCTTCCAGCACTTGCGGCTGTTTGCCTTCATGGAGGATTTCGGTCAGCAGCCACAGGTCGTTCCATTTGGCTTTGGGGTGTTGGGTCAGGGGCAGGAAGTGGCCGCTGACCAGCAACGGCTGATCACTTTTGCCTTCGGCGAGCTGGAAGTCGCTGCGATGACGCTCGAGGGCGCGTTTGGCCAGGTGCTTGCCGCGTTCGCGGTCGATGAAGCGACCGGGGTAGTCGTAGTCTTCGAGGTCGGGCAGGGCATCGCCACGGTTCTCGCTTTCCAGGGTCAGGCGCGGTTTTTCGAAGTCGTAGTCGCGGCGGGTGGTGCGGCTGGTGCGGGTTTCCAGGCGCAGGTCGAAGCGCTTGATCGTCGGGTCGTTGGCGACCATGCCGGAGTCTTGCTGGTAGGCCACGGGTGCGAGTTTCGGGAACACCGTCTGGTCATCGCCGAACACCAGCTTGTGGGCCGTGGCGCTGTGCTGGAAGTGGTAGTGGATACCTTCTTCCTCGCACAGGCGCTGGATGAACTGCAGGTCCGATTCATCGTACTGAACACAGTAAATGCGCTCGGGATAGATCGCTCCGACTTTGAATTCGTAGGCATTGCTTTGGATGCCGTGCTCTTCGAGGACCATGCCGACGATTTTCGGCACGGTGAGGTTCTGGAAGATGCGTTGGTTGATGCGGTGCGCCAGGTAGGACAGCCGCGGGCGCAGGGTCACGGCGTAGCGGGTCAGGCGTTTGCCCGAATCGCCTTGGGCGGCGCGGTAGATCTGGCCATGGATGCCGCTGCCGTCAGGCGAGAGCTGCAAAAAGGCTGGTTTGTGCAGCAGGGGCTCGAGGTCCAGGGATGGCTGTTCACTGACCAGCTCCACCTCAAACACAAAAGGCTGGCTGATGGCTTCCCGACCTTGCAGGGAAAGGACCTGGAGATCGTTTTCCAGACCTTCGATAGTCAGGGCAAAGTGAGTCTGATTGGCCGGCGCGAACATCCCTTGTTCCTCGTGCAGTGCTGCGGCGTTCGTTGACACCCGGAAGCCGGGTAACGGACGCAAAAATTCCTGGAAGGCGCAAATGACATCGACCAGCAGAGCTGGCCGATGTTTGGAACCGTCAGCCGCGATTAAGCGACTGGAACACGCCAGTCATCGGAACCCGAAGTACCGGATACTTCGTGGGTCCAGGTGATTTTGCGGTAGGTGAATTGCACTTCTTCCAGGTGCGTGAAGTGCGAGTTCGACGGATCCTGGCAGTTGTGCATTTTGTTGTTGATGGCGACGATGATCGCGTCTTCCAGTTTGGTGGTGTAGTAGTGCTCTTGGGTGCCTTGAGCCGAGGTGCGGTACCACTGGATAACGATTTCGCTCATGCGCTCGCCGGAGGTCAGTGCCGCTTGCAGCAGTGGCGAAGACTTGTCGTAGACCTTGGTGATCACGACTGGCTTGTGTACACGCTGACCGGTCGGTTGGCCGGACTGTGGGTCACGCGGGATGATCACGTCGTGGCTGAAAGCCTGAACCATGACCTGGTCTTCGTGACCTTCCTGGTAGGTGTTGCCAACGGAGTCGGCGGTGAACGCGCCGGCAGTGATCAGGCCTTGTTTCTCGCCAGTAACGGACATGTACGCTGGTGTAGCCATGGATGTGCTCCTTGCTAAAAGTTAGGGTGCCCGGGAGGCGGTATCGCCCGGTGGGTGCCTGACTGTTATCAAGGTCCATGCCAGAAATGATTAAAGCTATATAAATCAGGTGGTTGAGGCGATTTATCCAGCGCCGAAAGAGTTTTCGGCAAGGATCAGCTGAAAAGGTGCGCAAGAAGTTGCGCACCACTGCGCAACTTCTTGCGCACTGGGCTGGAGGGCTTGATAAACCTGGCGTCCAGCGCCGCTGGGGGACTTTTCATCAAAATAGTTGCGCAACTTCTTGCGCATCAAGGCCATGAAGCGATCACCCCGAAAATGGGCGCAACGAACAGCGCTGTCCGATGGTCAAACCCAGCGCCGAGATCACTGAATAACCCTGAAATCGACTGGAGAACGACATGAAAATCCTGATGGTTTTAACGTCCCACGATCAATTGGGTAACACCGGTAAGAAAACCGGCTTTTGGCTCGAAGAATTCGCCGCACCGTATTACATCTTCAAGGACGCTGGCGCGCAGCTGACCCTGGTCTCACCCAAGGGCGGCCAGCCACCGCTGGACCCTAAAAGTGATGAGCCAGACGCGCAGACTGCGGCCACCGATCGTTTTCGCAAGGATTCCGCTGCCCAGTCCGCATTGGCGTCTACCAGGGTGCTGAGCACCGTGAGGGCCGAAGACTATGACGCTGTTTTTTATCCAGGCGGGCATGGCCCGTTGTGGGATCTGGCTGAAGACCCCTTTTCAATTGTGCTGATCGAGTCGTTTTTCAAGGCGGGCAAACCGGTGGCGGCGGTCTGTCACGCACCGGGGGTGTTGCGTCACGTCAAGGATGCAGACGGCCAGCCGTTGGTTAAAGGCAAGCGGGTGACGGGCTTCACCAACTCCGAAGAAGCCGCTGTGCAGCTGACGGATGTGGTGCCGTTTTTGGTGGAGGACATGCTCAAGGCCAATGGTGGTCTTTACTCCAAGGCCGATGACTGGGCGAGTTACGCGATCGCGGATGGTCTGTTGCTGACCGGTCAGAACCCCGCCTCGTCGGAAGCGACCGCCAAGGCGTTGTTGGCGAAGCTGGAATAAGATCAAAAGATCGCAGCCAGCGGCAGCTCCTGCCTCGATCGCGTGCAACCGCGATGCAACGGGTGTACCCAACCCCCGTGGGAGCTGGCGAAGCCTGCGATCTTTTTTGCGGCCATAACGCCTATTCGGAAATGTTCAAGCCCAGTGCGGCAAAACACTCATCAATCGACCGCTGCTGCGTCTGCGCATACAACCCCAACTCATCAATCGTCGATCTTCCCAAGGCCTTTTCGAACGCTTGCTGGTTCGAATGCACGCCATAGTGGGTTTGTGCCGCATCCCCCAGGTTCGACTGAAAAATCCCCGCCGCGCTGACCGGCAGGAAATCTTCGTACACCAGCGGTTCAACCCGCACATAGCCGTCACGGAGTAAATCTTCCAGCGACGCGCCTTTCAGTTCATCCGCCGCCAGGCCTTTTTCCGTTACGAAGTAGCGAAAGTACGCCAGTTCCTGTTGGCGCATTTCTTCAACGGTGTCAGGGAATTCGCCAAAGTGCTGCGTCATTAGCGCGTTGTAGCGTGCGGCGTTGGCTTCGTTGGGGAAGTCCTTCAGTTCATCCCGGGCAGCGTTGAGCAAGCGGTCGTAAAGCGCCCGGCCTTTGGGGGTGAGCGCCGCGCCGCGTTGCTCGATTTCACCGAAGCGGGCGCTGTGGCTGCCGCGGGTCTGGGCTTGATCTGTGAAGGTGATGGGCTCGTCCAGCGCCTTGAAGCTGGTTTGGCGCAGCAGGATCGGGCATTGGCGGCGGGGCGGGCCTTCGATCACCGCTTTGGGGGTGATGCCATGGGTGGGCATTTGTGCCTGGACGATATCGATGTCCAGGGTGCGTGGCGTCAGGTGGTTGATGTGCGGGCCTTTGAACGCCACCACGTCGGCGATCAGGCGATGCTGGGCGCTCAGTTGCTGGTATTGCTCGGCGGTGACGGTGGCGCTGTGGTGCCAGCGGAAGGTTTCCAGGGCTTGTGTGACGAAGTCCTGTGCTTCGTGTTCGGTCAGGCCGCCCTGGGTTTCAGCGCGTTCAATGAGGGCCAGCGCCGCCGGGGTGAAGATCGAGCGCGCATCCAGCACCGATTGGGCAAAGGCTCGCAGTTCGGCGTCTTCGATCAGTTCCAGGCGCAGCAGCGAGGTGAACACCCGGAACGGGCTGACCTGCAACGCCGCCTCATGCACCGCACGGAACGCGGTGGAATGCACCGGCACGCCGGCCGGGGTCAGGTCGTAATAGCCCACCGGCTGCATGCCCATCACTGCGAACAGGCGGGCGAGGGTCGCCAGTTCAGCGGCGGTGCCGACGCGGATCGCACCGTGGCGCTCCAGGTCCAGTCGCTGGATTTCGCCGGTGCTGTTCAACTGTCGGGCGATCTGCGGGTCGCTGTCCAGCACATGACGGTTGGTCTGTTCCACCAGTTCCATCAACGCGCCGTACAGCGGCACTTCTTCGCGGTACATGTCGGACATCGCTTTGGAGAAGCGTTGGCGGATCAGGTCAGGGCTGACGAAGTTCGGATGGCTCATGAAAAGTTTCCTGGCGCAGTGACGTATCGGATGCCGGAAAAGATCGCAGCCTTCGGCGGCGCCGACAAACGAAGTTTCTGACGAACTTCATTCTGCCAAGGACTGTTCTTGCAGCGCAGGGTTGCTCTTGCAACGTAGGCTTCGGTTATCGCAGCACTTGGTCCACCAACTCGATCCAGTGCCTGACCGGCGTTCGTCCTGCGCTGTTGAGGTGGCTCTGGCAGCCGATGTTGGCGGTAGCGATGACCTCGGGGTGGCCGCTTTCCAGAGCGTTGAGTTTGTTGTCTCTCAGTTGCCGGGCCAGTTCCGGTTGGGTGATCGAATAGGTGCCGGCCGAGCCGCAACACAAATGACTGTCGGGCACTGCCGTGAGATTGAAGCCCAACCGCGTCAGCACGGCTTCTACCGCGCCGCCGAGTTTTTGGGCGTGCTGCAAGGTGCAGGGGCAATGGAAGGCGATTCGTCGGTCGGTGGCGGCGCAAACCCGTTCCAAAGGTTCATCGGCCAGCACTTGCACCAGGTCCAGGGCCAATTCGCTGACCCGCTGGGCTTTGGCCGCATAGACCGGGTCACGCTCCAGCAGATGCCCGTAATCCTTGATGAACGCGCCGCAGCCGCTGGCGGTTTGCACGATGGCTTCGGCGCAGTTTTCCAGGTGCGGCCACCAGGCGTCGATGTTGCGTCGCGCGCGGTCCAGGCCCATGGCTTGGGCGTCGAGGTGATAGTCCAGCGCGCCACAGCAGCCGGCTTCCGGGGCTGGAATCACGCTGATCCCCAGCCGATCCAGCACCCGCGCGGTCGCGGCATTGGTGTTCGGCGACAGACCGGGCTGCACGCAGCCTTCGAGCATCAGCACCCGGCGCGCATGCCGGGGGGCAGGGCGCTCGCCCGTGGCGGGGAGGTCGTGGGGCAACTTTGCCTCAATGCCCCGTGGCAGCAATGGCCGGAAGGTGGCGCCGATTTGCAGCAAAGTCCTGAACAGATTCGGGTTCGGCGCCAGTGCCCGCAGCCCCTGGCGCAACAGCCGCTGACTGGCCGGGCGCGGCACCGCTTGATCGATCACCGCGCGGCCAATGTCCAGCAGGTTGTGATAATCCACCCCGGACGGGCAGGTGGTTTCGCAGTTGCGGCAGGTCAGGCAGCGATCCAGGTGCAACTGGGTTTGGGCCGTGGCGGGGGCGCCTTCGAGCACTTGCTTGATCAGGTAGATGCGCCCGCGCGGCCCGTCCAGTTCGTCGCCCAGCAGTTGATAGGTCGGGCACGTGGCGTTGCAGAACCCGCAATGCACGCAGGTGCGCAGAATCTTGTCCGCTTCTTCGGCGCGGGGCAGTAGTTTGGACTGTTCGCTCAGGTTGGTTTGCATGCTAGAACTCCGCGTACATCCGACCAGGGTTGAACAGCCCTTGCGGGTCCAGTTGCGCCTTGAGTTGCCGGTGATAGCGCAACAGCGCCGGGCCCAGCGGCTGGAATGGCGTTTCGCTGACGCCATGGCTGAAACAGGTGGCGTGGCCGCCGAGTTCAAGGGCCCGCGACTGAATGTTGTCGGCCGCGGATTTCAACCAGCGTTGCGCGCCGCCCCAGTCGATCAGTTGCTCACCGGGCAAGTCCAGAGGCCCGAGGTTGTTGGGTAATGACAAGCGCCACAGCGGCAGGCCCTCATTAAAAAAGTCTAGTCGTTGTTCGTTCAGGTCGGCCCAATAACCGGAATCCAACGGTTCGCCGCCGAGCCGTTGATGGGCGGCCGTCACCGAACCTTCGCCGCCTTCCAGTCGCAGGTACAAACGCTGACCGTCGTGGCAGGCGGCGCTGATGGGCAGCGGTTGCTGGCCCCATTGCGCCAGATTGGCCAAGGCGTGGGCGCAGTCGATGTCCAGGCTGATGCTCAAGCATTGCCGGGGTTTGGGCAGCACTTTGAGCGAGACTTCGGTCAGCACCCCGAGGCAGCCATAACTGCCGACCATCAGGCGCGAGAGGTCGTAGCCGGCGACGTTTTTCATCACTTCACCGCCGAAGCGCAGGTGGGTGCCGAGGCCGCTGATCACTCGGGTACCGAGGACAAAGTCCCGCACCGAACCGGACCACGGGCGCCGCGGCCCGGACAACCCCGCCGCGATCATTCCGCCGACAGTGGCGCCCTCGCCGAACGATGGCGGCTCGCAAGGCAGCATTTGCCCCTTTGCATCCAGTGCGGCAAACAGTTCGCTCAGCGGCGTGCCGGCGCGAACGCTGATCACTAGTTCGGTCGGGTCGTAGCTGACGATGCCGCGATGGGCGCGGGTGTCGAGTATTTCTCCGGCCACTTCACGGCCAAGAAATGAATTGGTGTTACCGCCCTGAATGCGCAGCGGCGTGGTGTTTTCCCGCGCCTGTTTGACCTGCTCCAGCAGGGCTTCACTGGCATCGAAATCGGGCATCAGAAACGCTCCAGCTCAGGAAACGGTAATTGCCCGGCGTGGATGTGCATCGCACCGAATTCCGCGCAGCGGTGCAGGGTCGGGATGTTCTTGCCGGGGTTGAGCAGGCCCTTTGGGTCGAACGCGGCTTTAACGGCGTGAAACAGGGTTAATTCGTCACTGTTGAACTGCGCGCACATCTGATTGATTTTCTCCCTGCCCACGCCGTGCTCGCCGGTGATGCTGCCGCCGACTTTCACGCACAGTTCGAGGATCTTGCCGCCAAGGGCTTCGGCCCGTTCCAGTTCGCCGGGTTGGTTGGCGTCGAACAGAATCAGCGGGTGCATGTTGCCGTCGCCGGCGTGGAAAACGTTGGCCACGCGCAAACCGTACTCTTGCGCCAGGCTGGCGATGCCCTTGAGCACACCGGGCAATTCGCGGCGGGGGATGGTGCCGTCCATGCAGTAATAATCCGGCGAGAGGCGGCCAATTGCCGGGAAGGCATTCTTGCGCCCGGCCCAGAACCGCACGCGCTCGGCTTCATCCCGGGCCTGGCGCACCTCGCTGGCACCAGCCTGTTGCAGCACCTCGCGGACTCGCTCGCAGTCGTCGTGGACATCGGCTTCGACGCCGTCCAGTTCGCACAGCAGGATTGCCTCGGCGTCCACGGGGTAACCGGCGTGGATGAAATCTTCGGCAGCCCGGATTGCCAGGTTGTCCATCATCTCCAGGCCTCCGGGGATGATCCCGGCGGCGATGATTTCAGCCACCGCGCGACCGGCCTTTTCCACCGAGTCGAAGCTCGCTAGCAGGACTTTGGCGACCTGGGGTTTGGGCAGCAATTTGACCGTGACTTCGGTGATGATCCCCAGCAAGCCTTCAGAACCGGTGAACAGCGCCAGCAGGTCGAAACCCGGCGCGTCCAGCGAATCGGCGCCGAGGGTCAGGTGTTCGCCTTCGAGCGTCAGCACTTCAAGTTTCAGCAGGTTGTGCACGGTCAGACCATATTTGAGGCAATGCACGCCACCAGCGTTTTCCGCGACGTTGCCACCGATGGAGCAGGCGATTTGCGAGGACGGGTCCGGCGCGTAATACAAACCGAAGGGGGCCGCCGCCTGGGAAATCGCCAGGTTACGCACCCCCGGCTGGCCCCGTGCGGTGCGGGCGGCGGGGTCGATGTGCAGGATGTTGTTGAACCGCACCATCACCAGCAACACGCCTCTGTCCAACGGCAGCGCGCCGCCGGACAACCCGGTGCCGGCCCCGCGCGCCACCACCGGCACGTTGCGGGCATGACAGAGCCTGAGCAGCGCCTGCACCTGTTCCAGATGCCGGGGCAGGGCGACCAGCATCGGCGTGGTGCGATAGGCCGAGAGACCGTCGCATTCGTAGGGTTTGAGTTCTTCTTCGCGCCAGAGAATGTCCAGGTCCGGCACCTCCTGCTGCAAGGCCTTGAGTAACGCCGCCTTGTCGACATTGGGCAGAACACCGTCGATGCGTTCGTCGTAAAGAATGTTCATCAATCGCGCCTCGTATAAATCGCCGAGCATCTCCCTCCGAATTATCCGCCAAACCCCCGTAGCGGCTGCTGAGCCTGCGAGGCTGCTGCTACGGGGCGGTGGGGGTCATGTGATGCGCCCCCAGAAACTCCCGGTACAACTGTGCCGTGTTGGTCGGCTGTTCAACCATCGGCATATGGCCGACGCCGTCCCAGATTTCCACCCGCAGATCGGCGATGCCCTTGCTCCAGACTGGCACGCTGCTGACGTCGATCAAGCGGTCCTTGCGCCCCCACAGGAGCAGCGCCGGGCATTTGATGTCGGGTAGTTTCGGCTCCATCGGCGGGCTGGCGTGGAAGTCCCTGAAAATTTCTTCCAGCTCGTCGCGCTGCTGTTCATAGCGCTGGGCGACGGCATCCAGCACGATTCCCGGCACCCACGGCGGGGAGGCCATGGTCATGGCGTAGAAATACTGGAACTCTTCACGGGAATGAATCAAAAACGGGTTGTGGCCGCGGGCCAGGTGTCGCTCCATATCGCTGAGCTCCGGGGCAGTGACGCCGGCCGGGTCGAGCAGCGCCAGCGAGATAATGCGCTCCGGATAAGTGGCCGCCAGCCACGCCGCGATGTAACCGCCCATGGAGTTGCCGATCACATGCACCTTTTCGACCCCGCAGATATCGAGCAACTGGATCAATCGTTTGGCCTGGACCGGAATGTCATAACCACCGCCGGCCTTGAAGCCGGTTTCGCCGTGCCCCGCGAGGTCAGGAATAATCACCCGGTAGTCGTCGACAAAATGCCGGGCGAAGCGCAGCCAGATGTTCTTGTCGGCGCTGAAGCCGTGCAGCATCAGCACGCTGCTGGAGGCTTCGTAAGGCCCGCCTTGCCAGGTCGAGACGGTCATTTCGGGGATTGGCACGACAATTTTGTGCAACCGGTACAGCCGGGCCTCCAGCGCCATGTTCAAGTCATAGAGCCAGTAACCGATGGCCGGGTAGCTCAACCAGCTCCAGGCCACGAAGACGGCGATAGTGACAACCAACAAAAGCATCAGGCTATTCCTTTGCAGTGATCAGGACAGAGTGTGGTCGGCGGGTTTGAGCGCCCGGGTCAATGGGTGATAACTGAAATCCAGATACCCCAATCAAGCCATTTCCGCTGCTACAAAGGCCTCCTCTTTATCGTTGTTTATCGATCCCTCCCTTCATGTATAGACCAAACATTGGGTATTCAGCTCATGGCGAGGCCATGCTATTCAGACCGTCAACCAGTGATGGCTATTTGCCGTTGCCCTGATAGACTTCAAACACGCTTTCAATCCCGTGTGTTGTCTGGCTCCGTTCAGTGGTACAGAGGCCGCTATGGAAAAAAAGGGAGGAAAGGGACTTTCACTGGCCAGGAGGCTTTATGGGTCGCGAATCCTGGGGCTGGCCCTTGGGTTATTGTGCGTCGGCGCAGGGATGTACCCACTCAACCCGGCGCCTTGGGTCTGGGGGGTGATGCTGTTCAACGGGCTGCTCTGGCCGCATGTGGCCTATCAATGGGCGCGCCGGGCGGAAATTCCTTTTCGTGCCGAACACCGCAACATCCTGGTGGACGCGTTTCTCGGCGGTTTCTGGGTGGCCGCCATGCAATTCAATCCGCTGCCCAGCGCGGCAACGTTGTCGATGATGGCGATGCACAACGTGGCCATCGGCGGTTTGCGTTTTCTGTTGATGGGCGCCGTCGCGCAACTGCTTGGGATTGGCCTCGGGTTGCTGGTGTTCATGCCGGCTTTTGTCCCGCAAACCAGTCCGTTTCAGCTGTACGCCTGCTTGCCTTTGCTGTCGATTTATCCGATGTCCCTGGGCTGGATCTGCTTCCATCAGGCCCATACTCTTGGCCGACACAAGCGCGAACTGTTGGCCCTGAGCCGCACCGACAGCCTGACTGGCCTGCTGAATCACGGTGCCTGGAAAGATCAGCTGGAAATCGAGTTTCAGCGTTGCCAACGCCAGCAGCAGGGCGGGGCGATAGCGCTGATCGACATCGATCATTTCAAAATCATCAACGACACCTACGGCCATGTCGCCGGGGACATCGTTCTGCGTCAGCTGAGCAAAATGCTCAAGCAGAACCTGCGGGCAGCGGATGTCGCCGGGCGCTATGGCGGCGACGAATTCTGCGTGCTGCTGCCAGACTTGCCGCTGGACCGTGCCGCCGTGGCGATGGATGCGCTGCGTGATCGTTTCGCCACATTGGGTTACGAGCAGAACCCGGCGTTGAAAGTCAGTTTGAGCATCGGCCTGGCAGCCTTCAACCCGGCCCACGACGACGCGACCCTATGGCTCAACGACGCCGACCAGGCGCTCTACGAAGCCAAGACCACCGGCCGCAACCGCGTCATCTGCCACAGCGATGGTAAACCGCATAAAGCGTTGCTCGATTCGGTGTAACCCAATCACCACAAAAGCCCGCTTGTATGGTCATGCATGTGTCGCATCCGGTGTAGAGCCTTGCGTCGTAGTCAGGTAGGGTTTCAGGACCCCGACACGAAACAAGGATCGATTCATGACGTTCAAACCCTCTCGCTCCCTCCTGGCCACCAGCCTCGGCCTGACCCTCGCCCTCGGCGCCTTCACTCCTGCTGCCTTCGCCGAACCCCACAAACAAGTCCTCGCCGATGCCGAACAGTACAAGGGTGAAGCCCTGAAACTGCTGGAGCGGCTGGTGAACATCGATTCCGGCTCCGGCTATGAACCGGGCCTGACCCAGGTGAGTGACATCGCCATCGAAGAGTTGAAGAAGCTCGGTGCCACCATCGAACTCGTGCCCAACACCCCGGACAAGAGCAACCATGTACTGGCCACCCTCAAAGGCACCGGCAAGGCGAAAATCCTGCTGATGGCGCACATGGACACCGTGTTCAAGGAAGGCACCGCCGCCGCGCGCCCGTTCCAGATCAAGGACGGCCGCGCATATGGGCCGGGCGTGATGGACGACAAGGGCGGCATCGTCGCCGGGATCTATGCGCTGAAAGTCCTGAAAAACCTCGATTTCAAGGACTACGCGCAGATCACCTTCCTGCTCGATGCCAGCGAAGAAACCGGCTCGGATGTCGCCACCGACCTGATCAAGCGAACCGCCAAGGCCCACGACGTGACCCTCAACCTCGAACCGGGCCGCCCGGCGGATGGTTTGGTGGTGTGGCGCAAAGGCAGTGCCACTGCCGTGGTCGAAGTCAAAGGCAAGGCATCCCACGCCGGCGTCGCGCCGGAACTGGGGCGTAACGCCGCCATGGAGGCCGCGCACCAGATTCTGCAACTCGGCAAACTGGGCGATGCGCAGAAGAAAACCACCATCAACTTCACCGTGCTCAATGCCGGCGATCGCACCAACGTGATTCCGGATCAGGCCACCGCCAAGGCTGACGTGCGGGCAGCGGTGCCGGAAGAGTTCGATCGGATCGAGAAGGACCTGGTGCGGGTTTCCAAGGACAAACTGATTCCCGAGACTGAAGTCACCACCACCCTAAAACGCGGCTTGCCGCCAATGCCGCAAACGGCGGAGTCGGATCGCTTGATGGCCATGGCCCAAGGGATTTACGGGGAAATTGGCCGCAAGTTGACGGAAGAAGGCAGCGGCGGGGCAGCGGATGCCAGCCTCTCGGCCGGGGTGGGTACGCCGACGCTGGACGGGTTCGGGATTGTCGGCGGGAATATCCATACGCCCGAGGAATACGCCGAGGTCGAGAGCGTGGCGCCACGGATTTATCTGTTGTCGCGGATGATTATGGAGTTGACCAAAAAATAAGCCACACAGCCTCCAGATATCGGGCGTGGTTCTCTGTGGCGAGGGGGGCGGTGGTTCGGAATAGGGAAGTTCAAGGTCGCGATTTAGCGATGGCGTCATGTCGGTTCACACCGTCATACCGGCCGAACCCTCACTCCTTGACGCTCATATATTCCTCCGCCCAACGAATGTAATCCTCAGGCTGCGTATAGGTGTGGGTCAGTTCAGTGGCGTTCAGGTCCGATGCCTGAGTAAAGATCTGGCGTTGTTCGCGCAGGCTGTCGTAAGTCGCCTTGATCGCGGCGAAGTAGGCGCCATGGCCGTCGATGGTGACGCGCACGCCCAGTTCGGCCAGGCGTTTGTCGTCGCGCAGCAGCGGGTTGCCGTAGGTGACCAGCATCAGCGGCACATTCAGGTGCTCGGCGATTTGTTCGAGGTGGTCGAAGTCCCGCACGCCCACCATGCAAATCCCGTCGGCGCCGGCCTGCTGGTAATGCTGGGTGCGACTGATGATTTCCTGAACCGACAGGATCCCGGCATTGGTCCGCGCGATGATCGCCATTTCCGAATCGCCCCGGGCTTCGAGCGCCGCGCGGATCTTGCCGACGCCTTCCGCGACCCCGATCAGGTCAGTGGATTTGCGGCCGAATTGCGCCGGCAACAGGGTGTCTTCAATGGTCAGGGCGGCCACGCCGGCGCGTTCGAGTTCGACAATGGTACGCATGACGTTGAGCGCGTTGCCATAGCCATGGTCGGCGTCGGCGATCACTGGCAATTGGGCTACGCGACCGATGCGGGTAGCCTGCTCGGCGAACTCGCTCAGGGTGATCAAGGCAAAGTCTGGAGCACCCAGCACCTGCAGCGACGCAACCGAACCACCGAGGATCCCCACTTCAAAACCCAGGTCCGCGGCGATGCGTGCCGACATGGGGTCGAAGACCGACGCGGTGTGATAGCAGGTGTTGGAAGCGAACAGTTGGCGGAAATTACGACGCAAATCTTGATGAGATAGCCTGGACATACGAGTTCCACCAATACAAAGGAATGGAAGGGCTTGAGCAAAAGTGTCAACGCCGAAGGAACAAAAGGCTATCACGTGGGCGGATAAAGAATGATGACGAATTTGCCGGCCAAGGGATGCGAGATCAAAAGATCGCAGCCTGCGGCAGCTCCAGCAGCATCTGGGTTGATACGAATCCTGGCCTCGACACGACCTCTTGTAGCAGCTGCCGAAGGCTGCGTTCGAGTGCGAAGCACTCGCCATCACGGATCGGAAGTCATGCAGAAAAAGATCAAGTCGGTGATCAGTCTCAAAGGCTGAGTTGGCAGGTTTACGACTGCTCCGCAGCCGAACGCAGCCTTCGGCAGCTGCTACACGTCACGCCGCCACCGCCTGCTGCTGTCGGTTACGCAGCGGCACGGCGCGGACCGAGTTGCCGGGTTGCAGTTGCAGGCGTTTGGCGGTGAGCCGGTCGACGATCAGGCTGTTGCCGACCAGCCGCGCCTGGGCGGTGGTGATGCGGCAGTTTTCCAGGCGGCGGTTGTGGAGCAGCCACACCGGCGCCTGGTCGTCGGGCGTGCCGATGGCCAGTTCCAGGCATTGACTGTCACGCACCGTGCGGATTTTCGACACCGGGGCTTCGATCACCGGGCCTGCGTCGAAGATGTCGATGTAACCCTTATGAGCAAACCCCTCGGCAGTGAGGATCTTCAGCGCAGGTTCGGTGTGCGGGTGCGGCTTGCCGATCACCGCCTGGGCCTGTTCGGTGAGCAGGCAGGTGTAGAGCGGCTGGCGTGGCATCAGTTCAGCGATGAATGCTTTGTTGCCCAGCCCCGACAAATGATCGGCATGGCTGAAATCCATCTTGAAAAAATGCCGGCCCAGGCTGTCCCAAAACGGAGAGCAGCCTTGTTCGTCGGCACTGCCGCGCAGTTCGGCAATAAGCTTGTCGCCGAACAGGTGGGGGAACTCGGCAACGAACAGCAGGCGCCCCAGCGACAGCAACCGACCATTATTGCCGTGACGTTGATCGTGTCGCAGAAACAGCGAACAGATTTCAGATTGGCCGGTCATTTCGTTATTCAGAAACAACGTGGGGATCTGGCGCTGGATACCCAGATCCGGCGACGAGCTGACCGTCAGTCCGACCCGGTAGTTGTACCAGGGCTCCCGCAGGCCGACCGCCCCCGCCAGGGCACTGACGCCGACCACTTGTTGATCGTCGTCTTCAAGCACGAACAGGTAATCGGCATCCGCACGCTCGACCTGTTCGGCAAAGGTGCGCTGGGACCAGCGCACTCGGTGGGTCAGGCGTTCCTCACTGGCCGGCAGGGTGGTGACCCTGGGGGCGGCCCGTTGCACCAGATCCAGCAGGGCGGGCAGGTCGGTGACTTGAACCGGACGGACAATCATGATGCAGCTCCTTCTTCGCGCTTGTTCGGGCGCTGTCGTTGGGCACGGGGCCGGTGGCGGCTCACAGGGCGATCAACCGAATCGCACTGGCGTCGGTCACATTCAGGGCCGCGCACATCTCGGCGCTCAAGGCCACGGGTTGCCCGGCGTGGTAGTCCAGCTCGGCAACAATTGCGCGGTAGTCCTTCAACGAATCGTTGCTCACCAGGTAGTTGCTCACCAGGGAACTACCACGTGCATCAATGGCCGAGCCAGGCTGCACCGTGCCGGTCTGGCTTTGGGCGATGGAGCGAATGTTCGAGGTGCGTGCGTACAACGTCGGGCCACCGTCGAACAGGTCGATGTAGCTGTTGGTCTCGAAGCCTTCGCGTTCAAGAATGTCGAAGGCCTCCTGACCGTCAGGATGAATCCGGCCGATACATTCCTGTGCCGCCGGGGGCAGCATCGGCACGTAGATCGGGTATTGCGGCATCAGTTCGGCGAGAAATGTCCGGCTCTGCAGACCGCAAAGCCGCTCGGCCTCGACGTACGGCAGGTCGAAGAAATGCTTGCCCAGCGCATCCCAGAACGGTGACTGGCCCTGTTCGTCGCTGTAGCCAACGATTTCGGTGATCACCGCTTCGGCAAAGCGCGCCGTGTGTGCGGCGATGAACAGCAGCCGCGCCCGGGACAGCAATTCGGAAAACCGCGTGCGTTCCAGCGCCGCGTCGATATGGAAACCGCGCAGCAAAGTATGACCACTGAGGTCGTGGCACAACGACAGCGCCGGCACCCCGTGCTCAATGTTCAGCTCCCGTGAGGTGCTGGTGAAATGACGGTTGCGCAAACTGTAGAACGGCTCGTTGAACCCTGCGGTGGCGAGGATTTCCGAGCAGCCGACCAAATGGCGAGTCGTGAGATTGTCCAGCACGAAGAAATAGTTTTCCGGGCCAGGACCCTGGACGTCTTTCTCGAACGAAGCGCAGGAGGCGAGAATTTTCTCGCGCAGGCGTTCGGTGTCGTCCGGCAGGGACGTGACCCCCACCAGGCTGTCGCGCGCCAGTTGCTGCAACTGGGGCAGGTCGGTTAACTCCACTGGGCGTAAGACCAGCATGGATGTACTCCTGTATCAAAGGGTTCGGCGATTTGCACCGAACCTGACTATCACTGTCGGTTTCCACGCGTTAAATCGGCAGTCGCCTGAATTCATGTCAGACGCTGCCCTTTTTCTTGTCAGCCATTGCTTGGGTCGGGTAGGACCGTGCTGGCACCCAGTTTGTTGAGGAAGAATAGATAGACCAGCCCCAAGGCAATCCAGATCAGGCCGAGTTTCTGTGCATCGACGCCCATGTTGTACATTATGGCTGCGACGATGATGAAGCCGATCACCGGGCAGAGCAGGTGACGAATCACCTGGCCGGACTTCTGCCGACGCCAGTAATAGTTGATGACGGTCAGGTGCAGCAACATGAAGCCGCTCAGGGCGCCGAAGTTCACCAGGGAGGTGAGGGTGTCCACCGAGTTGATGAACAGGTAGCAGATCACCAGCGACAGCGCCGCCACCAGATAGATGCTCACATACGGCGTGTTGTGCTTCGGGTGCACCTTGGCCAGCACTTTCGGCAGTTTGCCGTCCCGGGCCATGCCGAACAGCAGGCGCGAAACCGCCGCTTGCGAAGTGATCGCGACCGCGACGCCCCAGGCCAGGGCGGTGGCTACGGCGGTCAGGGTCGCCAGCCAACTGCCAGCGGCGATTTCGGCGATTTCATAGAACGCGGTGTCGGCGGACTTGAAGCCCAGGCCGGCGGCCAGATCCGTGGCAATCCAGGTCTGCACCACGAAGATCACGCCCATCACCAGCAATGTAATCAGCGCAGCCTTGCCGACGCTGCGGCCCGGGTCGCCCTTGATCTCTTCGGCGAGGGTGGAAATCGCATCGAAACCGAGGAACGACAGCACCGCAATCGACACCGCTTGCATCAGCAGGGCGAAGTTGAATGTCTCGGGGTTGTACAGCGGCGCCAGAGTCAGCTCGCCGTTACCACCGCCGTTGTGCAGGGCATTCCAGGCATAGAACAGGAAGATCCCCAGCACCACCAGTTGCGCCAGTAGAAAGACGATGTTCATCCGCGCGGTGAAAGTAATGCCCCGCAGGTTGACGAAGGTGGCGCTGACCAGAAAGGCCAGGATGAAACCGACTTTCGGGATGTCCGGGTACAAATGATTCAGCGCCATCGCCGCATAAACGTAGAGCAGTGGCGGAATCAGCAAATAATCGAGCAGCATCAGCCAACCGGCGATAAACCCGACATGCGGGTTGAGGCCACGTTGTGCGTAGGAATACACGGAGCCCGCAATCGGAAAAGCCCGGGCCATGCTGCCGTAACTGAGGGCGGTGAACAGCATCGCCACCATGCCGATGATGTAGGCCAGCGGCACCATCCCCGGCGCTTCGGCGTTGACGTAACCATAAACGCCGAACGGGGCGATGGGGATCATGAAGATCATCCCGTACACCACCAGGTCCGTCAGTGACAGGCTGCGTTTCAATTCCTGCTTGTAGCCGAATTCTTCTATTTCCATGAAGCCCTTCTCCTTGATATGAAAGCAGCTGCACGCTGCGAGTTTGAAGCTATTGCTCTACAGCAGTGGCGCCAGATAGTCGGTCCAGCGACCGATGTCCTCGGGGGTGCGCAGCAGATCGTTGCGCACCTCGATCAACACTGACTCAAGCCCTCGTGCATCGCCGTGAACCGGCACGGTCATGTCACCCAGCGGATCGACTTTGTACGGTTGATTACCTGCGACTTTCAAGGGGTGCCGACTCAACCCGTCGATCACTCGCTGGGCGTACTCCCCGGCCTGTCCGTACAACACGCCGGCTTCCAGCGACCGTGGCTGGCCGTGATAAATCGGCGTGAAACTGTGAATCCCCACCACGCGAACCGGTCGACCTTGCGCCACACGGGCGTCGATCAAGGATTGCAGGCGTGCATGAAACGGCTTGAACAGGCAGTGCCGGCGATAGTCGCGGGTGGCCTCGTCCAGATCCCGATTGCCCGGCACCTGATAAATCTCGCTCTGCAACGGAATGCTGTCCGGCGCATGGCGCGGGCGATTGAGGTCGATCAACAGCCGTGAATAATTGGCCGCCAACAGGGTCGCGCCCAGTGCTTCGGACAACCCCTCGGCCAGCGCCAGGGCGCCGATGTCCCAGGCGATGTGTTCGCGGGCGGCTTCATGGCTCAAGCCCAGGTCATTCAACCCGGCCGGGATAAAACGACTGGCGTGTTCACACACCAGAATCAGCGGGTGCCCGGAGGCTTCCCGGGTCAGCGTGTACGCAGGCTGGGTATAGAGCCCCAGTTCGGCGGACTCAGTACAGGCGCGCATAGTGCTCACAAAGATCGGCGGGCGAGAGCTGTTCCGTCAGCCTCAGTTCCTCGGTTTTAAGGGCGAACCAGGTGTCCAGCAAGGCGCTCGGCAGGGCTTCGATCAGCGCCTCGCTGTTGCGCAGGCATTCCAGGGCCTGGGACAGGGACGCGGGCAGGGCGACGATGCCGCGGGCCTGGCGTTGCTCTTCGTTCAGGGAATCGGGGACTTCATCGGTGATCGCGTTCAGGGCCAGTTGCTGCTCTATGCCCAGACGCCCGGCGATCAGCAACGCGGCCATGGCCAGATGCGGCGAGGCGGTGGCGTCCATGGCGCGAAATTCCAGGTTGTACTGCGCCGCCACGGCTTTGCCGCCCAGGCTCACGGTGGGGCAAATCCGCAGCGCCGCTTCGCGGTTGCGTTGGCCGAGGCAGGCGTAGGAAGCGCTCCAGTGATGTGGCTGCAAGCGCCCGTAGGAAACCGGTGTCGGCGCGGTAAAGGCGCAGAGCGCTGGCAAATAGTGCAGAACGCCGGCGGCCCAATGCTGGCCAAGGGTCGACAGGCCGTTGGTGGTGCCGGCGTCGTACATCACCGGGTGGCCGGCCAGATCCTGCAGGCTCACGTGCAAATGCACGCCATTGCATACCGCCTGCTCGGAGGTCTTGGGCGCGAAACTCAGGTCCAGGCCCATTTGCCGGGCGATCTCACGGGTGATCTCGCGCACGTTCACCGCGCGGTCGGCAGCGGCGACGCCGAGGGCCGGGCGGCAGGTGATTTCGTATTGGTGCTTGCCGTATTCCGGCAGGAACATCTCTGGTTCTACACCGCCGGCACGCAGTGCGCTGAGCAACCAGCCGCCGAACTCGGCGCCCTGGCGCTGCGCCTCAAGAGAGAACGCCAGATGCTCAGCCGCGCCGCTGCCGAGGTTGAATTCATGTTCGAACGCGGCGTTGATCTGCAGTCCCAATTCGTCGCGATAACGCTCCACCTCGTTGCGCAATAGCGTGCGCGGGCAGGCACCCCACGGGCGGCCATCGGTTTCGCGAATGTCGCCGTGAATGAAGTCCAGCGCCGGGGCATTGGCGTCCGGGCCGTTGTTGACGGTTACACGGCTGCTCAAGTCGGGGATCAGCCGCAAGTCTCCATAAGCACCCCATGGATTGCTGGAGGCGATGATGTCTTGCGGGGTCAGGGCGCTGTTGGCCGGCACCCAGCCGCAGCCCGCCACTTGATAGGCTTCGAGCTCGTCCGTGGGAAAGGAACGGCCGCGCGTCACGCCGATCAGGTCGGTGGTGACGATCGTGGTCATGGGCAGTGGCGACAGGCGAGCGCTCATGGCTGCATCTCCTGCAACCGGCCGAGCACGGTCTGGGTGTCGGTGATCCAGCAGTAGCCCTTGATGGCGTTCAGGCAGGCGTGATGCCGTTGTTCGGTGTAGGTGGCGCAGGCATCTTCGACCAGCGTCACCAGGTAACCGCGGTCGGCGGCGTCGCGCACGGCCATGTCGACGCACTGGTCGGTGACGATGCCGGCGATGATCAGGTGGCGGGTTTCAAGGTTGCGTAGCACGTAGTCGATGTTGGTGGAGTTGAAGACCCCGGAAGAGGTCTTGGGCAGTACGATTTCGTTTTCGATCGGCGTCAGGTCATCGATGATTCGCGCTTGCGGGCTGCCCTTGGGCAGGTGCATGTCCGAGAGTTTGTGGTCCAGCGAACGGTCGCGACCATCGGCGGTGAGGCTTTCGATGAGCGTGTGCAGCACGTTTTGTCGTGCATTACGAAAGGCACTGAGCAACCGGCGTTGATTGGGCACCACTTGCATGTGGGCGCGGGTCAGAAAGTATTCGGCATCCGGCCCGTTGAGGTGCGGGTCGAACTGCGGCTCGAGCCAGGCACGCTGCATGTCCACCAGCAATAGTGCGGTGTGGTCGGCGGCAAACGGCAAGTCCCGGGGCGAGTGGTGGGGGAGCGTGAACATCCTTATTTATCCTCCAGCAGGTGAGTGTCGAAGTCGGTCCGCAGGGCGTCGATGCCTTCCAGGCGATCGGCCAGATCGGGGCTGCGCAGGGACAGGCAGGCAACCAGTGCTTCAACCTGGGCCAGCGCCGGAACCATCGAGTCGAAGGCCGACGCCGACTCCACCGGTGCACTGATGATCAGGTCGGCCATTTCTCGCAGCGGTGACGCGTAGATGTCGGTGAACAGCACGACCCGCGCATGTCGGCTCTTAGCGGCATGGGCGACCCGCAGGGCCTGGGACTGATAGCGGCGATAGTCGAATACCAGCACCACGTCCTGACGCTGCACGTCGAACAACCGGTCCGGCAATTGCGCGTTGTCTTCCAGGGCAAAACAGCCGGGCCGCAGCAGGCGCAGATGGTTGAGCAAATAGTTGGCGAGGAAACTGCTGAAGCGGCCACCAAAGCAATGGACCTGATGGCGGGTGTCGAGCAGCCATTCGATCAGAATTCGTACATCTTCGGGTTGAGTCAGCGCCTGGGTGTCGACCAATGCCCGATGACTGTTCGCCAGATAATGGCCCCAGGGATCATCTTTCTTGAGATGGGCACGGGGTTGCAACAGGGTACTGGGAGAGCGCAGGCGGTCATCCATGTCGCTGAGCAAGGCTTCCTGAAAGTCGGCATAACCGCTGAAACCAAGCTTCTTAACCAACCGCACGATGGTCGGATCGCTGACACCGGCATGTTCGGCCAGACGTGACATCGGGCCCAGCCCGTTACGCGGGTACTGATCCAGCAAGGCACGTATGACTTTGCGTTCCGACGGCGTGAGTTCCAGGTCGGGATCGGTGATCAGGTCTCTGAGAGAGGGCATC
Organism: Pseudomonas sp. JL3; assembly: GCF_031570575.1. Classification (NCBI taxonomy): domain Bacteria; kingdom Pseudomonadati; phylum Pseudomonadota; class Gammaproteobacteria; order Pseudomonadales; family Pseudomonadaceae; genus Pseudomonas; species Pseudomonas sp. JL3. The sequence goes on along the minus strand of NZ_JAKWJK010000001.1, from coordinate 706,558 downwards.
CGGGCTCCTGCTGGATGGGTGTGTCGGTTTCGTTTCATAAATTGCTAAAACAGTATTTATGTAACGTGTGCTACATGTCTAGTGAATTTTCGCATGGATTTTAAAAGCCGCAAAATGGGGCGAAAACCCCGTGCGCCGGGGGCTACGCGGATGTCGACTGACTTTGTAGGACATTGCCCATAGTGGTGTCAGAGATCGCTACTTATCGGGGATAAAATTGGGGCCGCCAACCCGATCGACTGCTTGAAACGAAGCGCCCTGGATCGCGCTTCTTGCGGCACAATGACCCGATTGTTCACGGCATCGTGCCGTTTTCCATCCTATCGACAGAGTGATCTTCCGTGCAGGCGACCCGCTTGACCCTGATGTGCCACGCTCGAACCGTCGCACAAAAATTGGCGTGTTTTCCTACGAATGAGCCGTTGGAAATGGATTGGCAATCGGCGAAGGGTTCGCGTTGCCGCCAGTTCAAGGGCACACCCCGTTTGCTCTGTGGCCCGGAACTGCGGACCCGGCAAACAGCGTCGCTGTTTGGCGACGACGTGGAGATTGTCGCGGCACTGGCAGATTGCGATTTCGGACGCTGGAAAGGCACGTCGATCGACGACCTGCAAACAACCGAACCGGAGACGCTCCAGGCCTGGCTCAATGACCCGACCTCGGCGCCTCACGGTGGAGAATCGGTGACGCAACTCGGTGAGCGGGTGGCTGCGTGGTTGAGTACCCTTGAGGCAACGCCGGGGCATATCGTTGCCATCACCCATCCTTTTGTCATTCGCGCCGCACTGATGCAGGTGCTGCAGGGCGCGGCGTTCAACCAGATCGACGTCGAACCGTTGTCGGCCATCGAGTTGCGGTTCAACGGTCGCTGGCGCCTACGCTTGATGGGCACGGACACTGAGGGAGCACGTTGATGAAAAAACTTCTGGTCATCGGTGTCGGCGCCGGCAACCCCGACTACATCACGATGCAGGCGGTGAAGGCGCTGAACCGCGTCGATGTGTTTTTCCTAATGGACAAGGGCCAGAGCAAAGACAAACTGATCGACCTGCGCCGCGAGATCTGTGAGCACTACATCACCGATCACGACTACCGCTTCGTCGAAGCCCACAGCCCGGAGCGGGAACGCGGGGATGTGGACTACAAGGCCAGTGTCGAAGACCTGAACCGCGCCAAGCAGCAGACCTTCGAGCGGCTGATCAACGAGGAAATGACCGACGACCAATGCGGCGGTTTTCTGGTGTGGGGCGATCCTGCGTTGTACGACAGCACCATTCGGATTCTGCAGGCGATTCTGGCGTCAGGCCGGTGTGTGTTCGAGTTCGAGGTGATCCCCGGGATCACCAGCGTGCAGGCGTTGGCGGCGCAACATAAGGTGCCGCTGAATCGCATCGGTCGCTCGATTGAAATCACCACCGGCCGGCGATTGGCGGCGGGGCAGGTGAGTGACGCCGACAGCCTGGTGGTGATGCTGGATGCGCAAGATGCCTACCATCACGTGGCCGATCAGGAGACAGAGATTTACTGGGGGGCTTACCTGGGGACGCCGGATGAAATCCTTATCAGCGGCAAGCTCAAGGATGTCGCGGATGAGATTGAGCGAGTGCGCAAGGCGGCGCGGCTGGTGCATGGGTGGATTATGGACACCTATTTGTTGCGCAAGTCTTGAAATAATGGGTGTCCGGGCGGACGCCTTCGCGGGCAAGCCTGGCTTCTACATTGGATCTGTGGTGACCACAAGACCACTGTAGGAACCAGGCTTGCCCGCGAAGAGGCCCTCAATAACACCTCAAAAAATCGCCTTTACCTCGCGCCCAAACCGCTCCCGATACACCGACGGCGGCACGCCGACTACACTGCGAAACGCCACCCGGAAACTCTCCACCGATCGATAACCGCAGTGCTGGGCAATCTGCTCGGTATTCTGGCGAGTGCTCTCCAGCAACTCACGGGCCCGGGCCAGGCGCTCATGTTGCAACCATGCCTTGGGCGGCAGGCCGCTGGCTTCGGTGAACCGCCGCAGGAACGTGCGTTCACTCATGGCCGCTTCGCTGGCAAGGTCGCGAACCTCCAGCGGTTCGTGCAGACGTTCCCGCGCCCATTGCATGACCCGCGACAGATCGTTGCGCGGCGTCGGGCTGACCGGTGACGGAATGAACTGCGCCTGGCCGCCGGTGCGTTGCGGCGACATCACCAACCGCCGCGCAACCGAGTTGGCCACCTGAGTGCCGAAATCCCGCGCGACCAGGTGCAGGCAGGCATCAATGCCCGCGGCGCTGCCGGCCGAGGTGATCAATTGGCCGGAATCAACATAGAGCACGTCCGGGTCCACCTGAATGTCCGGAAAACGTTCGGCCAGTTCCGCGGTGTAGCGCCAATGCGTCGTGGCGCCATGACCGTCGAGCAAACCGGTGGCCGCCAATACAAATACCCCGGAACAGATCGACAGCAATCGCGCCCCCCGGGCATGGGCCTGGCGCAGGGCGGCGAGCAAAGGTTCAGGCACCGCCGCGCTGCGGTCGCGCCAGCCGGGGATGATGATGGTCCGGGCTTCTTCAAGCAGTTCCATCCCGCCGTCGGCCAGCACCTGAATACCGCCCATGGCGCGCATCGGCCCTTGGTCGACGGCGACGATACGATGCTCATACCAAGGGAAATCGAACTCCGGCCGCGCCAGGCCGAAGATCTCCACGGCAATGCCGAATTCGAACGTGCAGAGGCCGTCGTAGGCCAGAATCGCGACCAATCCAGGGGTGGGCTGCATTTGGCGGAAAATTCCCGGTGAGTGTCTTGTGCGCCACTGTAGCGGCAAGCGCGGGGCAGATAAAGTCTTCCCACACCCACCGAGACTTTGGAGTACAGCCCATGCCCAGCCTGGTTCGCGAAATTCCCGCAGCCCCATCCGCCATTGCCCTGATGCATTTCAGCAACCGTCTGACTTTCGAAACCGATTGTTCCGACGTCTATGGCAGCCAACAGGCTGGCGAGGTGGATTTTGTCCTGGTGGACGTGCGTGGACCGTTGGCGTTCGAACGCGGCCATGTGCCGGGCGCGATCAACATCCCGGGCCGACTGATCACGGCTGACGGTTTGACGGCTTATTCGAAGACCACGCTGTTTGTGGTTTATTGCGCAGGGCCCCACTGCAACGGCGCCAACAAGGCCGCGGTGAAACTGGCGGCGCTGGGTTACCCGGTCAAGGAGATGATTGGCGGGGTGACCGGGTGGCAGGATGAGGGGTTTGAATTGAGTGTTGTGGTGCAACGGCCGGTCAGCACCGTGATCGGTTGCGAATGTTGATGTAGCCGAAAAGATCACAGGCTTCGCCAGCGACTACATTGACCGAGTACACCGGTGAAATTACGGCTGTACGTCCCCGGTAGGAGCTGCCGAAGGCTGCGATCTTTTGATCTTGATTCAAACCGCTGTCCGCGCCGCCCACCATTGGTCAAGCGTCACCTGCAACCAGCCAAACACGGCTGCGTAGGCAGCACTGTCCTGTGGTCCCCGAGGCAACGGCGATTCCTCGGCAAAGTGCTCATTGAGAATCGCCACCGATTCGGCATTCCACTCCGGGTGGAACTGCAACCCCACCCGCGTCGCCCCGACGCGATACATCTGCTGCTCACACACGTCACTGCTGGCCAGCAATTGCGCATCCTCGGGTAGATCGATCGCGTCTTCGTGCCATTCCAGCACCTTCAGCCTCTGGCCATCGGCAAAGGTCACGGTGGTCCAGCCCGTTTCGGGATGAGCCATCCGCCGCACATTGCCACCCAGGCTCAACGCCAGCAATTGCGCGCCCAGACAAATCGCAAACACCGCCGCGCCCTGAACCAGACTGCCTGCCAGCCACTGACGCTCCGCCTCCAGCCACGTCGGCCCGGCATTGGATTCGTAAGGCCCGCCCAACAGGATCGCGGGTGCCGAGCTCACCGGCGGCAACTGGCCGAGGTCGGCGCGAAACACATACAGCGTAATGCCACGGGACTGGGCCCATTCGGCAATGGCGCCAGGACCTTCGGCAGGATGGTGCTGGATCAGGTTCAACGTGGGCATCACGCTTCTCTTTTGGGAATGGGTTGGCGGGGTCAATGTGCCGCAAAAAAAGCTTCATCACCAGTGCGACTGTTCAGTCGGATTACACCCGAAACCTTGTAGGTTTTATCTGAAACAAGGGATTGTCCTACAGCCCTTGCACCACCGTGGCGCACGCTTCAAGTGCCTTGAATCCCGTGGCAGTTCTTCTATAAGTATTTGTCGCTTAAACGCAATTTGCCCTCCTGAAGCCGCTCTAGACTGCCGGCCACTTCGGTCTTCACTAACCGAAAGTTGCCAATCGAAAGCTGCCAATAAAAGCCTCCGCACACAGGAGTTATAAATGAAGAAGCGAGTGATGTTCGGTGCCCTGGCACTGTCGATGTTGTCCCTGACCGCCGTGGCCGATGAGGCCAAGCCGATTCGCCTCGGTATCGAAGCCGGTTACCCGCCATTTTCGATGAAAACCCCGGACGGCAAACTCACCGGTTTCGACGTGGACATCGGCGATGCGTTGTGTGAGCAGATGAAAGTGAAGTGCACCTGGGTCGAGCAAGAGTTCGATGGCCTGATCCCCGCCCTGAAGGTCAAGAAAATCGACGCGATCCTGTCGTCCATGACCATCACTGACGATCGCAAGAAGAACGTCGATTTCACCATCAAGTACTACCACACCCCAGCGCGCTTCGTGATGAAGGAAGGCACCGCCGTCAAGGATCCGCTGACCGAGCTCAAAGGCAAGAAAGTCGGTGTGTTGCGCGCGAGCACCCACGACCGCTTCGCCACTGAAGTACTGGTACCGGCCGGCATCGACCTGGTGCGCTACGGTTCACAGCAGGAAGCCAACCTGGACATGGTCGCCGGTCGCCTCGACGCGATGCTGGCTGACTCGGTCAACCTGGACGACGGTTTCCTGAAAACCGACGCCGGTAAAGGCTTCGCCTTCGTCGGCCCGACCTATGAAGACGCCAAGTACTTCGGCGGCGGTGCCGGCATCGCTGTGCGCAAGGGTGATAAAGAGCTGGCGGACAAATTCAACACCGCCATCACCGAAATCCGCGCCAACGGCAAGTACAAGCAAGTACAGGACAAGTACTTCGCTTTTGACGTTTACGGTCATTAATACGAATACGCCGTAGAAAAAAGTGGCCACTGTTGACGCGGTGGCCACTTTTTTTATGCGCTCTTTATAGTGATCTTGCGGTTCACACATTCAGGAGTCCCCATGCAACGCATCGACCATCCATTGCCCTGGAGCCATCTGGGGACTGAACGCACACTCAGCGTGTTTCGTTATGGCGCGGGCACTCGCAAGGTTTACATCCAGGCCAGCCTGCACGCTGACGAACTGCCGGGCATGCGCACCGCCTGGGAACTGAAGAAGCGTTTGAGCGAACTCGAAGCTTCAGGCCAGCTTCAGGGTGTGATCGAACTGGTGCCGGTGGCCAATCCCATCGGCCTCGATCAGCACCTGCAAGGCAGCCACATGGGCCGCTTCGAACTGGGCAGCGGCAAGAACTTCAACCGTTCGTTCGTTGAACTCAGCGCGCCGGTGGCCGAGTTGATTGGCGACCAATTGGGTGAGGATGCCCAGGCCAACATCGCGTTAATCCGCCAGACCATGGGCCAGGTGCTCGATGGTTTGCCGGCCGCGGCTTCTCAGCTGGAAGCCATGCATCGCTTGTTGTTGCGTCACGCTTGCGAGGCGGACATCACCCTCGATTTGCATTGCGATTTCGACGCGGCGATTCACCTGTATGCGTTGCCGCAGCATTGGCCGCAGTGGCGCTCCCTGGCGGCTCGCTTGAAGGCCGGGGTGGCGTTGCTGTGTGAAGATTCCGGTGGCAGCTCTTTCGACGAGTCGTGTTCTACGCCGTGGTTGCGTCTGGCGCGGGCCTTTCCTGAAGCGGCGATTCCGCCGGCCAATCTGGCGACAACGCTGGAGTTGGGCAGCATGGGCGATACCCGGGTCGATCAGGCTCAGGCCAATTGCGAGGCGATCCTGGGGTTCCTGGCCGAGCAGGGTTTCATCACCGGCACCTGGCCGGCCGCGCCGAGCGAATGCTGTGAAGGCATGCCGTTCGAAGGCACCGAGTACCTGTTTGCACCGCATCACGGGGTGGTCAGTTTTCTGCGTGATTCGGGTGAATGGGTGGAGCGCGGTGATGCATTGTTTGAAGTGGTCGATCCGCTGAACGATCGCGTCACCACTGTGTGTGCCGGGACCAGCGGCGTACTGTTTGCCATCGATCGCGGGCGCTACACACAACCGGGGACCTGGCAGGCGAAAGTCGCCGGGCGCGAGCCGATTCGGGTTGGGAAGTTGGTTAACGATTAAGGGGGCTTTCTCACCGATCGTTCCCACGCTCTGCGTGGGAATGCAGCCCGGGACGCTCCGCGTCCCAGAAGCCGAACGCGGAGCGTCCGTTGAGGCATTCCCACGCAGAGCGTGGGAACGATCGTTAGGCGGCGTATCCGGGAAGAGATGTTAGGCTTTGCCCCGAATCCTGCGCTCTGTGAAGGAAGGTTTATGTTGAAGGTACTCGCTCTGCTCACGCTCCTGGCGTCCACCGCCGTCCACGCTCAAGCTCCGTTGCACACCGATCTGCCGCTCAAGTACCTGGAGCAGGCCAACGCTGAATCCCGTAACCAACCCTTGGTGATTTTCCTGCACGGTTACGGCAGTAACGAGCACGACTTGTTCGACATCAAGGAAGAATTGCCGTCGCAGTACAACTACCTGTCGGTGAGAGCGCCGATGACGCTGGAAGAGGGCAGTTACCAGTGGTTTCGCCAGAAGGGCGAGGGCGCCTATGACGGCGAGACGGACGACCTGAAGGCCAGCGGCCAGGTGCTGCGGGATTTTGTCGCACAAGCGGCGAAGAAATATCACACCGAAGCGGACAAGGTATTCCTGGTGGGTTTCAGCCAGGGCGCGATGATGTCCTACGAGGTCGCGTTGCGTCATCCCGAGGCGGTAGGCGGGATTGCGGCGTTGAGCGGGCGCATCCTGCCGGTGCTCAGGTCCGAGCTCAAGCCGGATGAAAAACGCCAGCAGCTGGCGATTTTCATCGGTCATGGCACCGCCGACACACTCCTGCCCTACAACGACGGTACTGAGGCCGACAGCCTGTTGCAGCGCCTGTCACTCAAGCCCGAGTTTCATGCTTATCCGGGTGTCGGTCACAGCATCAGCGCCCCCGAGGTGAAGGATTTGAGCGCCTGGTTGCAGCGGCTCAATCCCTGAATCGGTCGGGTTTATTTGCCGCTGACGATTTGTTTGACCAGCGTTTCGTGGCCGGTTTTGTCGTTGGGTCGGGAAATGATCTGAACGATGGCCATGCGCGTGCCGGAAGCGGCCATCAACGTGCTGTCCAGCGTCATGCCACCGCCCTGGGTGGCGGTGCTGTCGATCTGCCGAAGGCCCAGGCCCGTGCCTTTCTGGGTCAGGCTTTTTTCGCTGGTTTTATTGAAATCCGGTAAAGCGTTGCGTTGCTCGGTGGCGAAGGCGGACACGGTGGCGTCGAGGAATTCACCGTCGTTGTCCTTGACGTTGGCGCCGCCGGGGATGGTGTTTTCAGCGGCGATCACCACGGTTTTGGTGGTCTGGTTGGTGTACATCGTGCCCGTCGCCCCGGCAGTGCCGGTGGCCGCATCGCCGGCCGGCAGCGGGTTGGCGATGAACCCCTTGGGCAGGGTGAAGGTGAACTTGCCGCCGAGCATCGAGACCTTCTGGGCCGGCGCTTTGTCGCTGGCAGTGGCCTTGGCCGCCTGCGCATTCAAGGCACCCAGGCTGGTAGCCGCCATCAGCAGCAGAACAACGGCTTTTTTACTCAACAATGACATTCAAACTCTCCGTGGGATGATCCGCGCTTTGATGGCGATCATCCCACGGATCGCGATTTGTAGCAGCTGCCGCAGCCTGCTGCGTTCTCACCTTGGACGCAATGCCAGCCGTTTGGTGATCACCAACATCCCCAACGACACGCCTACCCCTAAGACAAACCCCAGCCATCCCAACCTCGGCAACGCCAGCGCCAGCACCAGACAAAATGCCGCAAACGAATACATCCCGGTCGCCGTCGCCCTGAGCAAGGCAGCAGTAAACGCCGGCCCGCGAGTCTGTTGGGAGAAAATCGCCATCACACTGCCCAACACCGGGAATACCGCGAGCAGACCGCTCCAGCGTTCGCCGACGGTGCTGGCCAGCAACGTCACAGCCATGGTGAGCAGGGCACCGGCGATCATGCGCAGCAGCAGTTTGTCGGACTTCGGCGCCGGGCCTGAAACGATGGGCTGCACCGCGGGAAACAGGTACGGCGCGGCCAGCAATGCGGTAGCGGCGGCGATCACCGAAAACACCAGTGACGGCGGGATCAGCGACAGCACACCGGCAGCCAAGGCCCAGACCAGCAGCGAAATCGTCAGCGTCCACGGCCAGCTCAAGCGTTGTGCAATCTGGGCGTAGGTCACGCAGAAAGCAATCATTGCGAACATCGCTGACAGTGCCGCCGTTGCTGCCTGAGCGGCGAACATCACGCCTTGCTCGATGGTGAGAAAAAACAGAATCGGCCCGACCACCACCGGCAACCCGGACAGCCAACCGGCCACGCTTGGGCCCCAGCGTTTTCCGGCCAGGGAAATCAGCAACAGAAATCCCGGAATCACCAGCAGTTTGAGCATCAGCACGCACGCGTCTCCATTCGGTGTGAGCCGGCCACGTTAGCATTGTGGAGGATGAATTGCTCAGCGCGGCTGGGCGGGCCTGCGCGCGATGAACGATTACGCGGTATCCCGAGCAATTGATCGTTCCCACGCTCTGCGTGGGAATGCCTCACCGGACGCTCCGCGTCCGCTTTTTGGGACGCGGAGCGTCCCTGGCTGCATTCCCACGCAGAGCGTGGGAACGATCATGAGTAGGATTACCGCTCGATAGCTAGTGCTACACCTTGGCCGCCGCCGATGCATAACGTCGCCAAACCCTTCTTGGCATCACGCTTGATCATTTCATGCAGCAAGGTCACCAGCACCCGGCAACCCGAGGCCCCGATCGGATGGCCCAGGGCAATGGCGCCGCCGTTGACGTTAACCTTGTTCAAGTCCCATTCCAGATCCTTGGCCACCGCCAGAGATTGCGCAGCGAAAGCTTCGTTGGCTTCGATCAGGTCCAGTTGATCAATGGACCAACCGGCCTTGTCCAGGCAACGACGAGTGGCCGACACCGGACCGATGCCCATGATCGCCGGGTCGACGCCCGCGTTGGCATAAGCGGCGATCTTCGCCAGCACTGGCAGCCCCAGCGCCTTGGCTTTCTGCGCACTCATCAGAATCACCGCAGCGGCGCCATCGTTCAGCGAAGAAGCGTTACCGGCCGTCACTGAACCGTCCTTCTTGAAGGCGGCTTTCAGTTTGCCCAGGGAGTCGGCGGTGGTGCCGGCCCGAGGCTGTTCATCGGTGGCGAAGGACAGCGGATCGCCCTTGCGCTGGGGGATCAGGATCGGCGTGATCTCATCGGCAAACCGCCCGGCTTCGATGGCGGCCACGGCTTTCTGCTGCGAGGCGGCAGCGAAGGCGTCCTGTTGCTCACGGGTCAGGCTGTATTTCTCGGCCAGATTCTCAGCGGTGATGCCCATGTGGTAATCATTGAACGCATCCCACAGGCCATCGCTGATCATCGTGTCGACGATCTGCGCGTGGCCCATGCGCAAACCGGTGCGGGCGCCCGGCATGACGTAATTGGCCAGGCTCATGTTTTCCTGGCCGCCAGCGATGATCACTTCGGCATCGCCGCAGCGAATCGCCTGCGCTGCCAAATGCAGGGCTTTGAGACCCGAGCCGCAAACCTTGTTCAGGGTCATGGCCGGTACGGCGAAGGGCAGGCCGGCCTTGATCGCGGCCTGACGCGCCGGGTTTTGTCCGGCACCGGCGGTCAATACCTGGCCCATGATCACTTCATCGACCTGCGCCGGATCCAGACCGGTTTGCGCCAGCAACTGGCGGATCACCGCAGCACCGAGGTCAACCGCGGACACATTGGCCAACGCCCCCTGGAAGCTGCCAATGGCAGTGCGAGTGGCGGCAACAATCACGACTTCTTGCATGGAAAAATTCCTCACTGGGCAGCGAACTGCATTTGCGGGACGTGGTCAGGCACGATCAGTTTACCAGCGGTCTTGGCGACGATTTCCTCGACGCTGACGCCCGGCGCGCGTTCCTTGAGAACGAACGCGCCGTTGTGGATTTCCAGGTAGGCCAGGTCGGTCAGCACGCGTTTGATGCAACCGGCGCCGGTCAGCGGCAAGCTGCAACGCGACAGCAGTTTCGACTCGCCGTCCTTGGACGCGTGGGTCATGGTGACAATGATGTTATCCGCACCGGCCACCAGGTCCATCGCGCCGCCCATGCCCTTGACCAGTTTGCCGGGGATCATCCAGGAGGCGATATTGCCTTCGACGTCCACTTCAAACGCGCCCAGCACGGTCAGGTCGATGTGGCCGCCGCGAATCATTGCGAACGATTCGGCGGACGAGAAAATCGATGCGCCGATACGCGCGGTCACGGTTTGCTTACCGGCGTTGATCATGTCCGCGTCGACTTCGGCGTCGGTCGGAAAGGCGCCCATGCCGAGCAGGCCGTTTTCCGATTGCAGCATGACTTCCATGCCTTCGGGGATGTAGTTGGCGACCAGGGTCGGAATGCCGATACCCAGGTTCACGTAGTAGCCGTCCTGCATTTCGCGGGCGACGCGCTGAGCCATTTGTTCGCGGGAAAGTGCCATTGTTGTTGTTCCTTATTCGGTCTGGAGGCAGGGGGTCACTTACGCACGGTGCGCTGTTCGATGCGCTTTTCGAACGTGCCGCAAATGACCCGGTCGACGTAGATGCCAGGGGTGTGGATCTGCGACGGGTCCAGCTCGCCGGGTTCGACGATTTCTTCGACTTCGACCACGGTGATCTTGCCGGCGGTGGCGGCCAGCGGGTTGAAATTCTGGGCGGTGTGGCGATAGACCACGTTACCGAAATGGTCGGCTTTCCAGCCTTTGACGATGGCGAAGTCACCGGTGATGGATTCTTCCATCAGGTACTGGCGGCCCTTGAATTCGCGGACTTCCTTGCCATCGGCCACCGGAGTGCCGACGCCGGTCGCGGTGAAGAATGCCGGGATGCCGGCACCGCCTGCGCGCATTTTTTCGGCGAGGGTGCCTTGGGGGGTCAGGACGACTTCGATTTCGCCGCTCAGCAGTTGCTTCTCGAACAGCGCGTTTTCGCCGACGTAAGAGGCCACCACTTTGCGGATCTGCCGGTCTACCAGCAGCACACCAAGGCCGAAACCATCGACGCCGCAGTTGTTGGAGACCACGGTGAGATCACGCGTGCCGCGGTGCTGGATCTCGGCGATGAGGTTTTCCGGAATCCCGCACAGACCGAAGCCGCCGGAAATCACAGTCATGCCGTCTTCAAGACCTGCCATCGCTTCCTCATAGGAATACACGCGCTTGTCGAACCCTGCCATATGCACCTCTTTTATTCTTTGTGGGCGGCTGGCTAGCCGGATGGGGAGGGAGTGTCTCGCTGGAGGATTTATTTGTTAAGTTGATTTTTAAGGTTGATTGATAGATAAAACTCACTAATTAATTTCTACCTCGTTGGGAACAGTGGCCATGACCGTCAAACAGATCCGCGCATTCCTGGCCGTGGCCCAGAGTTTGAGTTTTGCCGTGGCGTGCGAGCGGCTGCACCTGTCCCAGTCGGCGTTGAGCCTGACCATCAAGGCGCTGGAGGAGGGCCTGGGTGGGCGCCTGTTCACGCGCAATACCCGCAACGTCGCACTGACTGCCGAAGGCGAATCGCTGCTGCCACTGGCTCGTCGATTGATCGCGGACTGGGACAACGCCGAGGATGAACTGCGCCAACGCTTCACCCTCCAGCGCGGCCGCGTGACCCTGGCGGCGATGCCATCGTTTGCCGGCAACCTGCTGCCGCCGATCCTCAAGACCTTTCGCGCGCGTTATCCCAAGGTCAACGTCACGGTGAACGACGTGATCAACGAGCAGGTGCTGGAAATGGTCCGCGACCGCCAGGTGGAGTTGGGCGTGGCATTTGAACCGACCCAGAGCTCGTCGCTGGAATTTACCCCGTTGTACATCGACCGGTTTGTGGCGGTGGTGCCGCTCGACTCACCGCTGGCGCAGCTGAACGACATTGATTGGCAGACCTTGCTCAAGGAACCGTTCATTACCTTGCAGCGACCCTCGACGGTGCGGGTGATGCTCGAAGAGCACCTGCAGGCGCGGGGCATGAAGCTGCCGGTGGAATTTGAAAGCCATCAGTTGGCGACAGTCGGGCGGATGGTGGCCAGCGGATTGGGTGTGAGCGCGGTGCCGGCCTTGTGCGCCGGGCAGATGCGCGAACTGGGCGCGCGTTGCATTACCCTGCGTGACCCGGTGGTGGAGCGGGCGATCGGGGTGCTGACGACGGGGCATGAACTGTCGGCGGCGGCGCAGGCGTTGTTCGATATTCTCAAGGCCGAGAACCTTGGCCAACAATTGTCCACGCAATAAGTGTGGGAGCGGGTTAGCCTGCCCGGGTGATGATTCTGTCCTTATTTACGCGCCTCCAGAATAAGGTTGAACGGCGTTTCCGTGGCCCGCCGGAACTGGGTGAATCCCGCTTCGGTGAAGACCTTGCGCAACCGTGCCTCACCCGCCTGGGCACCGAGCCCGAGGCCGACTTCCTGGGACAGTGAGTTGGGCGTGCAGATAAAGGTCGAGGCCGCGTAGAACAGTCGTCCCACTGGAGTGGTGTTGGCATCGAGCGTGTCGTTGGCGAAGGGCTCTACCAGCAGCACCGAGCCATCGGGTTTGAGCGATTCATAGGCATGCTTTGCGGCACCGACCGGGTCACCCATATCGTGCAGGCAGTCGAAGTAGCAGACCAAGTCATAGTCGCCGCCCGGATAGCTCTTGGCGGTGCCCTGGAAGAACCGTGCCCGGCCGGACACGCCACCTTCTTCGGCGCGCTGGGTGGCGACGGTGACCGAAGGCGCGTGGTAATCGAAACCGACGAACCGTGAATTCGGAAACGCCTGGGCCATGATCACGGTCGAGGCGCCGTGGCCGCAGCCGATGTCCGCCACCTTGGCGCCGGTTTCCAGTTTGGCGACCACCCCGTCGAGGGCCGGCAGCCATTCGTTGACCAGATGCGCCTTGTACCCTGGGCGGAAAAACCGTTCGGTGCCGCTGAACATGCACGGATGGTGATCGCCCCAGGGCAGGGCGCCATTGCCGCGCATGGCGTTGACCAGTTTGTCCTTGTCATGGAAAAACGACGCAACCACGCCGATACCGCCGGCCACATAGACCGGTGAATCTTCGATCGCCAGCGCCAGGGCTTGCTCTTCGGGCAGGCGGAACTGGCCGTCGCGGTGCTCCATGTAACCGGAGGCGGCGTGGGCGCTGAGCCATTCACGCAGCAGACGGGTGTTGCAGCCGGTCTTTTCGGCGAGTGCTTCGGGGGTGACTGGCTGACTGTCGGCCATGGCCCGGTAGAGGCCGAGTTCTTCGCCGAGGATGACGTTGGCGAGCATCGCCGCGCCGCCCATGTCGTTCACCAGTTTGCCCATGAAATCATTGAGTCTGGCCTCGTCCATCATGTGTGCTCCTTCAGCAGGATCAGGGCCCAGAGGCATTGTTTGTTTGTCGAGGCATGCACCTTTGGGCGGTGATCGTGGGAATGAACAGGACGATAACGGCGTCCTGGACCCCTGCGGGGGGTAATCAATAAGTCTAGTTCGTGTATCTCACTGTATCTGACTGCCTGTCCGATACAGTGGCCCCAGAAGAGCGGCGTTTGTGAACACAGTCCCGACACACCGCGGCGCTTGACTGGGCCTGCCGGCCGGCACTGAGTTTTCAGACGCTGGAGACCGGATCCCAGGATGAGATCGACACCATGCAGACTCCCCTCACATCAGCGAAGGCGACCGTCGGGCTAGGCTTGCGCCGCGGCTTAATAAAGGACCTTCAAGCGGCCCCGGTGGGCGCTTTCGACTTTCTGGAGGTCGCGCCAGAAAACTGGATCGGCATCGGAGGCGCTCATGGCGCGGCGTTTCGCGCCTTGGCCGAACGCTATCCGTTGTCCTGTCACGGCTTGTCATTGTCGTTGGGTGGGCCGGCGCCGCTGGACGTTGGTTTCCTGCAGGAAGTGCGGGTTTTCCTCGATCACCACAAGGTACCGCTGTACAGCGAACACCTCAGCTACTGCAGCGATGACGGGCATCTTTACGATCTGCTGCCGTTGCCGTTTACCGAAGAAGCGGTGCGCCACGTCGCCGCCCGAATTCGCCAGTCACAAGACATTCTCGGTCGGCGCCTGGCAGTGGAAAACGTCTCCTACTACGCCGCGCCCCGGCAGGACATGGACGAACTGACGTTCACCAACGCAGTGCTGCGCGAAGCCGATTGCGACCTGCTGCTGGACGTCAACAATGTCTACGTCAACTCGATCAATCACGGCTTCGATCCGCAGACGTTTCTGGCCGGCATCGACGCGGGGAGGGTGGTTGCCATGCATGTGGCGGGGCACTTTGATGAATCCGACACGCTGAAGATCGACACCCATGGGGCCTCGGTCAAACCGGTGGTCTGGTCGTTGCTGGCCGAGGCGTATGCGCGGTTTGGTGTGCAACCGACACTGCTGGAACGGGATTTCAACTTTCCGGCGTTCTCTGAGTTGGTGAGCGAATTACAGACCATTCGCCGGCTGCAACAAGGTGAACACCGTGGATAAGCCGAGTTTGTATCAGCAGCAAAACACATTGACCCGCTACCTGCGCGACCCCGACCAGTGTGCGCCACCCGCCGAGATGGACGTGGCACGGGCACAGGTTTATCGCGACCTGGTGTTTTCAAATTTGTCGTCGTTGATTAGCGGCACCTTTCCGGTGTTGGTGAAGATTCTTGGCGATGATCATTGGCGTGTATTGATGCGGATTTTTCTGCGGGACCACCGCGCTCAAACGCCAAAATTCGGCGAGATCGCCCAGGAGTTTGTCGAGTTCCTCGCCTCCGAGCCACAGGCGTTGAACGATGGAACGTGGCCGCCATTCATGGTTGAGCTGGCGCATTACGAATGGGTCGAAATGGCCCTGCAACAATCCGACGCCGAGCCGTTGCCGGCCAGCGATGCGGGGTTGCTGCTGGATCGACCGTTGCAGATTTCGCCGTTGGCCTGGCCGTTGGCGTATGGCTGGCCGGTGCAGTTGGTGGGGCCGGATTACCTGCCGGACTCGCCGCCGGCTCAGTCGACGTTGCTGTTGGTTCGTCGAGACGAGGACTGGAGTGTGCGCTTCTCGGAACTGAGCCCGTTGGCGTGGCGGTTGTTGCAGCGGATCGGCGAGTTGCCTCAGCTCGATGGCCGAGCGCAGCTGGAAGGGCTGGCGGTGGAGGCGGGGACGGTTGCGTCGCCGGAGTTCATCGATAGCGGGTTGGCGTTATTGCGGCAGATGCATGGGGAAGGGGTGATCGGTATAGCGGAATTTAGTCGCTTGTAATTGGAGGGCGGTTGCGGGCTCCGCCTTCGGAATAAGGTTGCTGAACGATCGTTCCCACGCTCTGCGTGGGAATGCAACCCGTGACGCTCTGCGTCACATCGGTGTCTGGCTCGACAGCGGCGGTGGGGCTGGAACGCGAAGCGTCCCTTGAGGCATTCCCACGCGGAGCGTGGAACGATCAATACACCACGCCTACATTGGATTGGTGGTGTTTATTGGGGCTTCGGCAACCTGAGCTCCGCACACAACCCACCGCCCTCGCGATTGCTCAAGGTCAGCGACCCGCCAATCGCCAGCGCCAATTGCTGCGCAATCGCCAACCCCAACCCGGTCCCGCCGGTGCTGCGGTTACGCGAATTCTCCACGCGGTAGAACGGCTCCATCACCTGCGCCAATTCCTCTTTGGCAATCCCCGGCCCACGGTCCATGACCTTCACCGACAAGCTGTCATCAGCCTTCGTTTCCACCCACAGCTCTGCCGCGCCGGCGAATTTCAGCGCGTTGTCTATCAGGTTCACCAGTACCCGCCGCAAAGCATGGGGCCGGGTGTTGATCACGGCTGCGCTTTTACCATCGAGCTGCACATTTTTGCCCATGTCCTGATAGTCGAACACCAGGCTGTCGAGGAATGAATCCAGATCGGTGCGGCGACTTTCCTCGGTGGCACCATGGATGCTGCGGGCATAGGCAACGCCTTCGCGCACCAGGTGTTCCATCTCGCCGAGGTCATTCCACAATTTGTCTTTCTCGCTGGAATCATCCATGAATTCGGCGCGCAGTTTCATGCGGGTGATCGGGGTTTGCAGGTCGTGGGAAATCGCCGCCAACAGTTGCATGCGTTCCTTGAGATAAGCCGCAATACGCGCCTGCATCGCATTGAACGCCCGGGCGGCGTAGGCGACTTCGGTCGGGCCTTTTTCATCCAGGTGCACGGCGTGGGTGTTGGGGTCGAGGGTTTCCACCGCTTGGGCGAGGCGGGTGAGTGGGCGGATGGCGATTCTCACGGCCAGCCAGGTGCAGGCAATCATCAGCGCCAGTTGCCCCAGCAACACCGCCGGCAACCACGGCGACAACGGTACCATTGAAGGCCGCACATCGATGGTGACAGGGCTGCCGTCCTTCAGTTTCAGGTGGGCCTGGAAGTGTTTTTTCGGGCCGGGGATGTCGGTGAAGGTCAGCGGGTAATCATCGCCGATGGCGTCCTGAATCGAGGTCACTGCAATCGGCACATTGCGGGCTGGCATCGGCGTGCCCGGCGAGCCTTCATTCAGCAGATAGCCATAGTTGGTGCGTTCCAGGCGTTGTAGCCAGCTCATACGCTCGTTGGCGGGCAAGCGGTCGAGGATGGCGAGCGAGGTCGAAACATCGGTTTCCAGATTGCCCAACATCGTATTTTTCGCACTTTCGTAACGCTCGTAGTACTGAGCGCCAAAGGACAGCGCCTGGGCGAGGATCAGGCCAATCAGGAAAATCAGCGACAACCGCGAGGCCAGCGTACGAGGCCAGTGCAGCGCAAGATTCATGACGGTGCACCGAGCACTTCCACCGGCAGCGAAAACACATAGCCTTCACTGCGTACGGTCTTGATGTAGGCCGGTTCCCGGGCATCGTCGAGCAGACGCTGACGCAAGCGGCTCACCAGCAAATCGATGGAGCGGTCGAACAGATCGGCGTCGCGGCCTTGGGTCAGGTTGAGCAATTGGTCGCGATTGAGCACCCGCTGAGGATGATCCAGGAACACTCGCAGCAGGCGATATTCCGCACCGCTGAGGGCGACCATGGTGCCGTCCTGATCCAGCAGATGCCGGGCCGAGGTGTCCAGGCGCCAGCGACCGAACGCCAGCAGGCGACCGCTTTCGGTGATCACCAGATTCGGCGGCAGCATCCGCGTGCGGCGTAGCACGGCGTTGATGCGGGCGAGCAGTTCACGGGCGGCGAACGGCTTGACCAGGTAATCGTCGGCACCCATTTCCAGGCCGATGATGCGATCGGTTTCATCGTTGCGAGCGGTGAGCATCAGCACCGGCGTGGCTTTGTGTTTGCCGGCGCGAAGTTCGCGGCAGAGCACCAGGCCATCGTCGCCCGGCATCATGATGTCGAGCACAATCAAGTCCACCGGCGTGGACTCCAGAAACGAGCGCATTTGCCGTCCATCCGCCACCACGGTGGTGCGCAGACCGTTCTTCTTCAGGTAGTTGCCTACCAGTTCCCGGATCTCGCGGTCATCGTCCACGATGAGAATGTGATCGACGTGTTCCATGAGCCAAGCCTCTAAATGGGGGATATCGCGCAGTCTATCGAGCCTCGGCTCGCTCGCCTGCCGCCGATTGTATTGCAGTGTATCTGGTGTATCGGCAGATACACGGGGACGCAAAAAACCGCCGATTTCAGTGGTTTTGTATCGCTGTGTATCGCAGGCCTGCGCGGATACACAGCGATTTACCCGCGCCAGTTCTGGACACAGACGGGATACCTCACGGGTTTCAAATAGGTTCCATCGAGGCAAACCCAACCGCCTCGCTCAATCAACGATTGACCTATTGAAGCCCAGAGGAAATCACCATGAACACCAAAGCCATCTACGCGGCCTGCCTGTTTGCCGCCCTGAACATCTGCACCTTGTCGGCCCGCGCCGAAGCCGACGTCACCCCTCAAACCTACACCTATGGCACGCACCTGGACATCCAGAAAGTGCTGTCGATGAAACAGGACGCCAGCCCTGCCTGCGGGATTGTGAATGCCCGGATGACCTACCTGGATTCCCAAGGCAAAACCAAGGTTCTGGATTACAGCAAATTCGCTGACGGCTGCAACGAAGGTAACTGAGTCCTTCGACGACCCCAATTCCCGCAGTTCCTGTGTGGGAGCGAGCCTGCTCGCGATGACGGCAGCATATTCAACATCTATGTGACTGCCAGACCGCTATCGCGAGCAGGCTCGCTCCCACATGGGACTCGTATCTCAAGGTGATCCCCATGTTTCTCATCGCATTCCTGGGCGGCATTTTGACCGTCCTCAGCCCCTGCATCCTCCCGGTCGTGCCGTTTCTGTTTGCCGGTGTCAAGCGCACGCGTTCTTCGATCCTGCTTACCCTCGGTGGCATGGCCCTGACCTTCGCCCTGATCTCCAGCCTGGCCGTGGTCAGCAGCGATTGGGTGGTACAAGCCAACAACACCGGTCGCCATGTGGCGCTGATCGTGATGGTGCTGTTTGCCCTGTCGCTGATCTCCGCCCGCATTGGTGGCTGGCTGGCGCGCCCGTTCGTACTGCTGGGCAATCGCATCGATCCCAACACTCGCAAGATGTCTGGCCCGTTAGGCTCGGTAATGATCGGCGTCGCCACGGGCCTGCTCTGGGCGCCGTGTGCCGGGCCGATCCTCGGGGTGATCCTCACCGGCGCCATGCTGCAAGGCGCCAACGCTCACACCAGTCTATTGCTGTTGGCGTACGGCCTGGGCAGCGCGTTGTCCCTGGGGACTTTGATCTTCGCCGGTCGCGGCCTGGTCAATCGCTTGAAACCGTCGATACCGGTCACTGGTTGGCTACGTCGCGGCACGGGGGTTGCGGTGTTGGCCGCTGCGGCGGCTATCTCCACCGGCGCCGATAACACACTACTCGCTGGCACCTCATCCGAAGGCGTCACCACGGTTGAACAGCATGTGCTGCAAACCGTACCGAAAGTAGTCGATTATTTCATCAGCAAGGTCAAGGCCGACTCAACCATGGATTCAGCCAAAGGCCGGATGCCGTCACTTTCCGGCGCGGTCGAATGGCTCAACTCGCCAGCGCTGAGCAACGATTCCCTGCGCGGCAAAGTGGTGCTGGTGGACTTCTGGACGTACGACTGCATCAACTGCCAGCACACCTTGCCCTACGTAAAGGACTGGGCGAAGAAATACGAAAAGGATGGCTTGGTCGTGATTGGCGTGCACACCCCGGAATACGGGTACGAACGCATCATCGACAATGTCCGCGATCAGGTGAAAAAACTCGGCATCACTTACCCGGTGGCGATCGACAACAACTACGCGATCTGGCGCGCCTTCGACAACCAGTACTGGCCCGCTCACTACCTGATCGATGCCAAAGGCCAGGTGCGTTACACCCACTTTGGCGAGGGACGGTACGAGACTCAGGAGCAGATGATTCGGCAATTGCTGGAAGAGGCCAAAGCGCCTGCCGCGTAACCCGTTTTCGGCGACGCAAGGCGATCTGTTAATGCGGCGTTACAGCTAGGTGACCACGCATCGGAGAATGCCATATTTGGGGAATTCTCCGGACGATCGGCAGGACGCCAGCGTATCCGGGAGCGATAGTTTGTGGACGACGGGATCACTGTCGACCCTGTCATCACAAACAAGAAAAGGAAGTTGCCATGCCTAAATACATTATTGAACGCGAGCTTCCAGGTGCTGGCGGACTGCCGCAACAGGAACTCAAAGCGATCTCGCAAAAGTCCTGCGATGTGTTGCGCGAGATGGGGCCAGAGGTGCAATGGCTGGAGAGCTACATCACTGGCGACAAGATTTACTGCGTGTACATCGCGCCGAATGAGGGCCTGATCAGGGAGCACGCCAAAAAGGGTGAATTTCCCATCAACAGCGTTTCCCGGGTGATGAACATCATCGATCCCACCACGGCGGAGTAAGCCGGGGACGCGTTCCAACCCGTAACGGAGCAGACTTAATGAGTACCCCCATTGACCTCACTGCCCTGAAAAACCGTCAAATGGCCTCGTGGGCCAGCGGCGACTACGCCGTGATCGGCACCACCTTACAGATCGTCGGCGAACAACTGGCCGAGGCCTGCGACCTGCTCTGCGATGAGCGCGTGCTGGATGTCGCCGCCGGCAACGGTAACGCAACGCTCGCCGCCGCGCGCCGGGGATGCAAGGTCACGTCCACCGACTACGTGGCCAAGCTGCTTGAACGCGGCGAAGACCGCGCACGGGCGGAACACCTGGACGTGACCTTTCAGGTGGCCGATGCCGAGGACTTGCCGTTCGAGGACGCCAGTTTCGATGCGGTGCTTTCAACCTTTGGTGTGATGTTTACGCCGGATCAGCCCAAGGCTGCAGCGGAACTGGCGCGGGTGTGCCGTCCTGGCGGGCGGATCGGCCTTGCCAACTGGACGCCTGAAGGTTTCATCGGCCAACTGTTCAAAACCCTGGGCCGCCACATGCCGCCACCCATGGGTGCTCAACCACCGTCGAACTGGGGCTCCGAAGCCTGGTTGCACTCACAGTTCGATCAGCGCGACTTTCAGATGCAGGTGACACGGCGGTTGTTCAACTTCCGTTATCGCTCCGCCGCGCACTTCATCGACACTTTCCGCAGTTGGTATGGCCCGATTCACAAGGCCTTTGCGACCCTGCCTCCCGAAGGGGTCGCAGCCCTGGAAAAAGACCTGACTGAACTGCTGAATCGCCTGAACCGGGCGGGGGAGCGGTCACTGGTGGTGCCCAGTGAATACCTGGAGGTGGTGATTACATGGCGTTGAAACGACAACACAAATCCCTTGTGGGAGCGGGCTTGCTCCCACAGGGGTATGTGCAGACTATCTGACCAGCCCAATCACTCATCCAGCCGCTCGGTGTACACCACCCACACACTGCACGGCATTTTGTACAGCAGATGCTCCACTGTGCTGCCGAGCAGCCGGCCCATGCCGCGATGGCCGACCCGGCCCATGACAATCACGTCGACATCATGGGTATCGGCGTAGCGGGTCAGCACCTTGGTCGGGCTGCCCATCAGCATGTGCCGTTGCTCCGGGGCGATGCCGTTGCGCGCGGCCAATTCGTTGAAGGCATCCTCCTGGAAATTGAACAGGGTCTTGGCCTTGTCCGAAGCGAAAAACGCCGAACCGTTTTCGAAGCTGAACTCGTCCGAGCTGATAGACGAAAGATCATAGGCGTAGACCACGTCGAGCTCGGCATTGCAGGCACTCGCCAGTTTTGACGCTTCGTGCAGGATCCGGTCGTTGAAGCTTTTGTATTGATCATCGTTATGGAAGGGGTCGACCGCCGCAACGATCTTGCGCGGCAACGCATGCTTGGCATGGCTGACGAAGTGCAGCGGTACCGGGCATTCGCGCAGCAGATGCACGTCGAGGGGGGTAAACACCAGCCGCGACAGCCGTGATTGGTGTTCCAGCGCCTTGATCAGCACATCCATCGGCTGTTCTTTGAGGTGAGTCAGGATTTCTTCCAGCGGATTCTCGACCCAAGTCACCTCCGTGGTGACGTGAACACCGATCTTGCGCAAGGGGCGGGCCTGGTCCTCAAGCCACTGGCGGTGGCGCTCGACGTACCCCAGACGCATCTGCTCCAGGGCCTTTTCATTGACCATGCCGGCAGTCGCCAGGCCTTCCAGATAGTCGAAAGCCACGATATGCAGGGCCGCATCCTCGGCCTTGGCCAGCGCCGCGGCCCGGTCGAAGGCAGGGCTGTGTTCCATCAGGGGCGAGGCGACCAGCATGAAACGTGCTTGACCAGACATGACAAACCTCCCGTGGGTAAACGAGCAGACGACGGTCTCCCTGAGGTTGCGATGGGAGAGCGCCTGTGCGCCCGACGTATGGTCATTCGAAAGCCATTCAATCCTCTAAGTATTGACCATGTTCAACCTCTCGTCCGCAGGCCGGTGCGGGCTGAAGTTAGTGCTCAGAGATGTCACACAGGGGATTTGGGTGTTCACCCTAAACAACCTTTGCACCCCGGGCCTCCAGCAATTCCCGTAATACGGAACGGTGGCAGTGTGCTTCTTCCTCGCAATAACACCCCACGGCCAGTGACGTTTGATGGGAGAGGGCGGCAAGCAGGTCGAGCATCTGACTGGGCGCGGGGTGGTTCATCTCTGCCTTGAATTTGCGCTTGAAGGCTCCCCAGGCTTTGGCATCTTCAGCTGCTTTGGCTTCGGCGACCAATTCGGGGCTGGGGGACAGCAGCGGTTGCCACACGTCGTAAAAATCCCGACTGGCAAATTCGGCTTTCGGCACACCCCGAGGCGGGCGGCGTACCGTGCCCAGGCGCAGCCCTTCATTCGCGGTGCGGGGTGAGCCGAGCTGGACGATGTGGATGGGCATGATCGCAGTGCCTATTTGAGCCGCGAACCGTCGAACCACTCCAGCGCCGTGCGCCAGAAGCAGATCCCCAGGAAGTACGCCGACATCAGCAGCCACAAGCCCATCACCAGCGGATTGATGACCGGGTGGTTGACCACCAGCGACAAGCTGCACAGCAGCCAGATGGCGGTCACGGCAATGTTGATCGGCATGAACCGGCGTACGCGGAATGGGTGCAGGAATTTCATTCGGGTCACGGTCAACAGCGCCAGGCCGATGACGGTGAGTAAGGTGATCCACGGCGATGGGTCGATGATGTACAGGCACAGCGCAACCACGTTCCATGCGGCGGGGAAGCCCTGGAAGTAGTTGTCCTTGCTCTTCATGTTGACGTTGCAGAAGCAAAACAGCGACGACACCAGAATCAGCGACACAGTCAGCAGCAGGGTGTAGTCCGGCAGCGGGATGTAGCGGTAGATGAACAGTGCCGGGATAAACACATACGTCAGGTAGTCGATCACCAGGTCGAGGATCGAGCCGTCGAAACTCGGCAGCACCGACTGCACATTGACCTTGCGTGCCAGCGCGCCGTCCAGACCGTCGACGATCAGCGCCACGCCCAGCCACAGCAGGCAATTGGTGGGCTGGTTCTCCAACAAGGCGAGGGTCGCGAGGAAGGCTGTGACCACGCCAGTGGCGGTAAAACCATGGGCACCCCATGCTTTGAGCCTGGCAATGTGTACGGTGGATATCACGGGGGTGTTCTCCAGAAAGTGAAGCAAGCCAGTTATCACCCTCCTGTTGAGGGCGTCGGCAAACCGGGTCGGGTTGCAGGTATCGACCGGATTTTCGGGAATAAGGTTCACCACCTATGAATCTTAGCCGCCGCGCAAAAAAATACCCCGCAAATTCCTGGCTAGCCTCGCTCTCACAAGTTGCGCAAGTTAACTGACGGGTATTAGGGAGTGTCAGCTTCTGTCAGGAGTATAAATGGGCACCTTTTAACGTCAGCCAGACGGAGTTGGCGGAATGTCGGGCGAAGACTATCGTTGCCTGACTGAGTTTCTGCCCATTATTGAGGACGTCGTTATGAACACCAGCGATTTGCTTGAGCAATTACTGCGGGCCGGCCGGGGCTCACAGGCGCAACAAGGTGGCGGTGCGGCGTCAGCTCAAGGAGGCTTGGGCGATCTTGGCGGGTTGCTTGGTGGTCTGTTGGGGCGCGGCGCGGGTGCCGGTGCGGGCGGCGGAGGCTTGGGTGGTTTGCTCGGTGGTCTGCTGGGCGGCGGTTCACCCATGGGCGGTTCGACGCCAACGCGTTCGGGCGGCACAAACTACGCGGCGTTGGCTTCTTTGGGAATGATGGCGTTCCAGGCGTATCAGGCCTGGCAACGCAGCCAGGCCTCGGCACCGCAACAGGCACCGCGCACCGTTGACTTGTTGTCTGGCCCGGAAATCGAGGACCACAGCCACGCCATCCTTCGCGCCTTGATCGCCGCCGCCAAGGCCGATGGCCGCATCGATGATGCCGAGAAACAGCTGATTAGCACCGAAATCGGCCGCCACACCGACGATTCGCAACTGCAGCAATGGCTCGATGACGAAGTTGCCCGGCCGCTGGATGCCGCCGATGTGGCGCAGTCCGCCCAAGACTCGGGCATGGCCGCCGAGATGTACCTGGCCAGCGTGATGTTGGTGGACGATCAGCAGGACGCCGAACGCAATTATCTGGATGAATTGGCCGCTGCGTTGAAGATCGATCCAGCGTTGCAGCTGCATCTGGAGCAGCAGGCCAAGGGCGGTGCGGCCTGAACATTCCTCCTGTAGGAGATGGCGTATGCGGCCAGCTCCTACGTGTGTTCTGGTGATTTCGTCAGCAGAAACGTAACGCCGAAGCCTTCGGATATCTCCAGTATCCGAGGCAGGTCTTCGGGCACTTTGAGCTGATCCAACGCCGCAAAGAACTGACCGCCGCGTGGATCGGAAACCACGCCGATCATTTTCGCGGTAGGGCTGATGTTCTTGTAGGCATGGATCGACCCTGCGGGGATGTGTATGTAACCCCCGGTCGAGAGGGTGGTGGATTGCCCTTCGACGGTCACTTCAACCTGCCCATCGATGACATAGAACGCTTCGTCCCAAGGGTGAAAGTGCAGCGGTGGCCCGCCACCCTGCACACCTTCCTGGATGTGCATCTCAAAGGGTTTGGTCAGATCGCCACCGGCAAGAATAGTGATGGTCTCTCCAACAACTTTGACCGGCGTGGGCGTTTTCCCGGCTTCGATGACGTGAACCGTTCGCATGATTTGCTCTCCGAGGCATGAATCCCCCTGCGCTGAGTATATTCCCTGCGCCACGAGCCAGTGCCGCGGCGCTGGCCCGTCTGTCCGGCCAATTTCAACGCCAATGGAATTTTTTTCAGGCACCGCCGCTCTGCTGATAGAGACGTGCTGATCCAGCGTCCTGCCACTGGCTTCAGAGCGAGAAAATTATTTTATGACTGCCCTGACACGACTTGAATCCCGGCCTGCCCACGAACACGCGATAACTGCCGCTGACGGCGTAAAGTCGCTCTACGAACAGTTGTTGCTGAGCGACGATGACGCGCAAAAACACGCGCTCGCCCGGCGCTTTCTGCAAGAGCAACTGGAGCAAGCGGCGCTCCTGCCTGAACAGATGCCACAGGACCTCTCGGCCCTGCAACACTGGGTCGAACAGCACAGCGTCGACGTGGCCCGGCAGTACGCCGATTACCTTCAGCAGCGCAAGGCGGGCG
Organism: Pseudomonas sp. JL3; assembly: GCF_031570575.1. Classification (NCBI taxonomy): domain Bacteria; kingdom Pseudomonadati; phylum Pseudomonadota; class Gammaproteobacteria; order Pseudomonadales; family Pseudomonadaceae; genus Pseudomonas; species Pseudomonas sp. JL3. The sequence goes on along the minus strand of NZ_JAKWJK010000001.1, from coordinate 681,129 downwards.
GGGCGCGACAGTTCTTCAGCAACAAGGCCCATGCGCTGTTTTTCCTGCAGGCGGTTGCCCCGACCAAACTGGTGGACGGCGCCTGGCTTTATGGCCTGTTGCGGCACTGGCGCGACCCACGTTTTGACGGCCTGTTGTGCACTTATCTGGAGGAGTTGGGCGAGGGCAATCCGGCGCAGAATCATGTGGTGATCTACCGCAAGCTGCTGGCTGAACATGGCCTGCAAGACACCGCTGCGATCGCCGATGAGCGCTACCTGCAAGGGGCGATTCAACTGGCGCTTGGCTATTGCGCCGACGAGTGCTTGCCTGAAGTGATCGGCTACAACCTCGGCTATGAGCAGTTGCCGCTGCACTTGTTGATCAGCGCTTATGAACTCAGCGAACTGGGCCTCGATCCGCTTTACTTCACGCTCCACGTGACCATCGACAATGCCAGCACCGGGCATGCTCACAAGGCGGTGCAGTCGGTGCTGCAGTTGCTCCCGGTGGAAGGCGACCGTGATGACTTTTTGCGTCGGGTGGCGCTGGGTTATCGGCTCAATGATGTGGGGCAGGGCAGCCGGGCGATTATCGAGTCGTTCGACCTCGACGGTGAAGTACTGGGCATGCTTGAACGCAAACGCCCGTTCGGCCAGCACATGCATTCCGATTACAGCCGCTTTGAAGGCAAGACCGTCAATCAATGGCTGTCTTCGCCGGAACAGTTGCCAGGCTTGCTGGCGGCCATGGAAAACAAAGGCTGGATCAAGCGCCACCAGGATCCGCAGGCCAGCCGTTTCTGGCAATTGATCGACGGCGCCGGAGCGGCGATGTTCGGCGTATTCAGCCCCTACGAAAAACAGTTGCTGCATGACTGGATTGCCGGCAACTGGAAGCCGGAGTATCCAGTTGCTGCGGTACGGCGCGGCAGCAGCGTTACGGCGCAGATATCAGTGCCGGACAGCGACCCGGATATTCAGCGCCTGCAAACCGCGCTGAATGGTCTGAGCGGGCACGAGCAGATGTCGGTGTTGTTGCCGTGGCTCTCGCCCCATCGGCATGCTCATCCTGCTGGTCTGTTGGCGACGCGCCGGTTTATCGAACTCAAATCCAGCCTTCTCTAGAACGCCATTTATCAACGGGAGCGGTTTATGAGTCAGGAAGAACAACTGTCTGCCGCCGACCTGGCGCTGGTGCAACTGGGACGGCGCTTGCAGGCTGACGGTTATCGATTCATCACCCCAACGCCTTTGACCCATCAGCGGGTCAACACCCGCGCCGAAGGCCGGCGGGCCGAGAACCTGCGCGATGTTTTTGGCTGGTCGCGGCCGTTTGAACCCGGGCTATTGTCAGCGGATGAACAACGCCAGTTGCAACAGGCGCAGGTGCTGGAGGAGTGCAGCGGGCGGCTGAAAAGTCGGGTGCGCTGGTCCAGCCTCGACGACTTGCTGTTCGTGCATTCGGCCTTTCCGACGGAGGCCGCCGATTCGGTGTTTTTCGGTCCAGACACTTATCGTTTCGCGCAACTGATTCATGCCCATCTGCAGCAGAATTTCGCCCTGATCAGGCGCGCCGTGGACATCGGCTGCGGCGCCGGTGTCGGTGCCATTCTGATTGCCCGCGCCCGTCGCGAAGCCGAAGTGTTGGCGCTGGACATCAACCCGGAGGCGCTGCGCATGACGGCCATCAACGCCGCGCTCGCCGAAGTGGCCAACGTCAGCGTCGAGGCCAGCGATCTGTTGCAGGATGTCGACGGATACTTTGACCTGATCGTTGCCAACCCACCCTACATGGCCGACCCGGCCGAGCGTGCTTACCGGCATGGCGGTGGCGCGTTGGGCGCGGAGTTGTCACTGCGGATTGTCGAGCAGGCACTCGGTCGGTTGGCGCCGGGCGGCTCGTTGCTGCTGTACACCGGCGCGGCAATGGTCGATGGCCGCGACCCATTTCTGGAGGCCCTCGCTCCGCGTCTGGAGGCACCGGGGTTCGGCTGGACGTATCGCGAACTCGATCCCGATGTGTTCGGTGAAGAGTTGTTGACCCCAGGTTATCAACGGGTGGAACGGATTGCCGTCGTCGCGCTGACCGTGACGCGTCTCGGCCCAGGCATTGGGGGAAACGTTGATGAGCAGGCGCCTGAACTTCGGGATTGAAGAAGAATACTTCCTCACTGACCTCGTCACTCGGCGTATGCCCGGGCAACCCGATGCCCAGGCGATCGAGGCGTGCAGGGCGGCGTTGGGCCAGTCGTTCGCCTATGAAATGTTCCAGGGGCAGATTGAAGTCGCCTCACCGGTTTTCAGCAGCTTGCCGGACGCCGCCGATTACCTGGCCACCACCCGCAGTGCCCTGAGACGTGCTCTGGAGCCGTTCGGCCTGGGCCTGCTCTGCGCCGGCAGTCACCCCTTGGCGGATTGGCGGATTCAGCAACCGACCGACCAGGCGCATTTCCATCAGCTGTTCGATGATTACCAACGAGTGGCCCGGCGCAGTGTGTTGTCCGGGCTGCACGTGCACGTCGAAGTGCCCGGTCATCTGGACCGTATCCGGGTCATGAACGAAGTCTTGCCGTGGGTACCACTGTTGTTGGCGCTCAGTACCTCTTCACCGTTTTGGGAGGGTGAGGACAGCGGTTTCATGAGCTATCGCCAAGTCGCCTGCGACGAGTGGCCGCGCATGGGCATTCCGGAGTTTTTCGAGGATCAGGATGCGTTCGATGACTACGTCGCGCTGATGACCCGGACCGGCTCGATCCGGCAACCCAGCGACTGTTGGTGGAGCGTGCGCCCGGCCTCGCGGTTTCCCACGCTGGAGCTGCGCATCACTGATGCCTGCCCACGGCTGGATGACGCGCTGTGCATCGCTTCGCTGTTTCGCCTGATGGTCGCTGACGCCATCGCGCAGCCGCTGCCCGGGGCGAAGTTCACTCGCGCGGCTTACTGGGTCCTCAAGGAAAACCGTTGGCGCGCCAAGCGCTACGGCATTCACGGCACCTTCATCGGCAAGGACCACGAACCGACGATCTCGGTCGAGCAATGGCTGGCCCTCGCGCAAGTGACGTTTGCCGAAACCGCGCAGCAACTGGGCGTGCAAGACGTCTTCAAACAGGCCCGGCGCATGCTGATCGAAGGCACCAGCGCGGATCGGCAACGGTACGCGGTGGAACAGGCATTGCGCGACGGACGCTTGATGCCCGAGGCGTTGGCGCGAGCTGTCGATCAACTGCTGATGGAAACCGGCGAGCAACCTTGCGCCAGCCCGCTCCCGCAACGAGCGGTAGGTGAGCCATGAACAAGAACCTGGACGATTACAACCGGATGCGCGATTTCTCGGCGACCTCGGAACCGTGTTAGAGGCGGGCCTGACACCGGTGATGTTCCTGCCGGCAATGATCAGAGCCGCCATGCCTTGGCTGATGATACTGTTCCTGTTCCTGATTACCTACGTGCCTTGGATCTCCCTGGCTTTACCAAACTGGCTGGGCATGAGCTGATGCCTCCCTGTCAGGGTGCTGGATATTGGTCATCACTAGAATAGGGCTTTCACTTAGACAACTTTCTGTCTTCTGGTCACTCTTATTGTTTTCACGAGCCTGTCCAGCAAACCCATAGATCCACTGACGAGGGATTGCTGGCGGGTGGCCCTAGCCACTCGCTCATCTCGTGACAATGCTGATCGAAGCATAACTGGTAGTCACCTGCTTCCGGGGTACGTCCCAGACTCAACGGTTGCATGGGCGGCAGGTGGCGCTGATAGTGCCAGCTACCTTTTTCCAATCTAGCCTCTGCGGGAATTTCCATGCCTGCGCCATTTCCTTTGACCCTTGCCTCCATAAGAACGAGCCCTTGCTCCGAGACACGGTAATCTTCTTCCCAACGAACTTTTTCGATTGTGTGATTCCAAGCCAGTGTAAAGCTTGAGATTGGGAGTTGGGCCCAGGCAACTCCCGCCAGACCCAGGCACAAGCCGATCATGCTCTGGCCAGTCCGCCACGGCGAGACCGCCAGACATGCTGAAGTATCAGCAACACACCCAGCACAAAACCGATTTCGTCGGTCAACGGCAGCGCAACGACCAACAAAGCACCTGCCGCAAAGCACAATAAACGCTCCCAAACCGGCATTTTCTGTTGCAGATAACCTGTGGACGCCATTCCCCAAAGGCCAACGGCCAACATCGTCTTGACCAACATATAGGCAGTCATCCACAAATTGTCGCCTTGCATCATGAGCGCAGGGTTGTAGACCGCCATGAACGGAATGACAAAGCCAGCCAGTGCAATACGAACCGCCCACAGACTGATCTTGAATCCTGTTTCCTTGGCGATGGGCGCTGCGGCAAAGCATGCCAAGGCAACCGGTGGGGTAAGGTCTGCAAGAATTCCGAAATAGAAAACGAACATGTGCGACACGATCAGCGGCACACCCAACTCAAGCAAAGCGGGTGCTGCAATTGAACTGGTGATGATGTAGTTGGGAATCGTCGGGATACCCATACCCAACACCAGGCACGTAACCATCGTCAGTATGAGTGACAACAACAAGTTATCCCTCCCAATAGCCAGTATGTAACCGGCGAAGGTCGAGGCTATGCCCGTCAATGACACTACACCGATGATGATTCCCACCAGCGCGCAAGCAATCCCGACCGGCACAGCATGACGAGCACCTTCGACCAAAGCATGCAGGCAAATACTCAGGGTTTCTCGTCCTCCCTGGCTGAACCAGCAGATGACCACTAACGTGGCGATCACCGCAAAGATCACGCCGATACCCAGCTGGAAAAAACCGACGCAGAGCACACCAAGCGCGATCCAGAACGCGCACCGCATCGCGAAACTGGACACCCGAAGAATGATTGCCGAACCGAGAATAACGATGGCTGTCAGCGCCAGGCCCACCATTCCTGAGAATAGAGGGGTACGTCCGGAAAACAGCAGGTAGACCAGGACAAAAAGCGGAATCAGCAAATACCAGCTTTCCTTTACCGCACCCCATGCGCTGGGACATTGGTCTTTGGGCAACCCCTTAAGGTCAGAGCGTTTTGCCTCAAGGTGAACCATCCAGAACACCGAACCGAAATACAGCATGGCTGGTACTAAAGCAGCTTTGGCGATCTCTACAAACGGGACATTAATTGTTTCCGCCATAATGAAGGCGACAGCCCCCATCACAGGCGGCATCAGTTGGCTGCCCATGCTCGAAGTCGCCTCTACGCCGCCAGCAAATGCTGCCTTGTAGCCGAAGCGCTTCATCAATGGAATCGTGAACTGTCCTGTCGTAACAACGTTGGCAATGCCTGAGCCTGTAATCGTCCCCATCAAAGCCGATGACGCGACCGATACTTTTGCCGGCCCCCCGAGTTTGTGGCCAAACAGTCCCATTGCGAAATCTGTGAACAATTTGATCATGCCCGCCTGTTCGAGAAAGGAACCGAACAAAATGAACAGGAAAATATAGGTAGCGGAAACGTAGGTTGGTGTCCCGTAGAGACCTTCGGTGCCGAATGACAACTGGTTGACGATTTGATCGAAACCGTAGCCTCGATGTGCCAAGTCGCCTGGGAGGTACTCACCCAATAGACCGTATGCCAAAAACAGTCCACAGATGACAGGCAATGCGATACCCATCACCCGACGAGCCGCCTCAAACACCAATGCGATCAATACCAGCCCAACCACCATGTCTGCAGATGTCAGGTCACCTGAACGCTGGATCAAATCAGCCTCGAAGAACCATTGATACAAGGCAGTGGTAATCCCAGCGAGGCTCAATATCCAGGCCAACGGCTGCCAAGGACGTGCTCTGCCATACGCCGGGTAACTCAGAAACACCACCCACAGCAGGAAACCAACGTGCACCGCGCGCAGCACCTGGCTGGAAACAGGCGCAAACGCAGCGGTGATAATCTGGAAAACTGAAAACAACAACGCCACGTAGAACAGCGTCTTAGGCCAGTCGCGTGGGGTGGCGGCTATGCCATGATGATCTTCGCTCATTGGGTACCTGCCTCAAAACTACATAGAAGGGTACGAACCGCTCTATCGCTCTAGCGACCATCCCCGTGGCGCATTTTTTTATTACAGCGCTCCAGCTTCCTTGTAGTAGCGCTCGGCGCCGGGGTGAAGTGGAATGGGCAGATTCTTGGCAGCGTTTTGCAACTTGATATCCTTGGCCGCTGAGTGAGAATTACCTAAGCGAGTGAGGTTTTCGAACATCAGCTTGGTCATCTGGTAGGCAACGTCATCCGAAACGTCCTCGCGTGTCACCAAAATATTAGTGATCGCCACCGTAGGCACTGATTCGGGCTGTCCGTCATAGGTGTTGGCTGGAATTTGTGCAGGCTGATACGCGGCATTGCCGATTTTCGAAACCACATCAGGAGGGATGGAGACGTAGTTCAATGGCATGGTTGAGGAAAGGTCGCGGATGGCCGCCATTCCTAACCCAGAGGATTGGAGCGTGGCATCCAATTGACGGTTTTTGATCAGCTCGACAGACTCCGCAAAGGGTAGGTATTGGACTTTGCTCATGTCTTCGTATGTCAATCCCGCAGCTTTGAAGATCGCACGCGCGTTCAGTTCGGTACCGGATTTCGGGGCGCCGACGGAGATGGTTTTCCCTTTCAGATCCGCCAGGGTTTTGATGCCGGACTCTTTATTCGCAACAATTTGAATGTAGTTCGGATAGGCTCCTGCGATTGCTCGCAACTTTGTCAGCGGGGCCTTGAATCCGGCATCTTCCACGCCGTTTTTTGCATCAGCCACAGAGTCCCCAAGCGCTAGAGCGAGCTCCCCACGACCGACTTGTAGAAGGTTGAGATTTTCCACCGAGGCTTTGGTCGCTTGTACAGAAGTCTTCGCCCCGGGGATCCCATCGCTGTAGATCTGTGACAGCCCAACCCCAATAGGATAATAAACCCCGCTCGTACCACCTGTAAGGATGTTTATGAATACAGGTGCGGCGTTAGCTGCGCACGAGACTGTCAACGCAGCGGTGGCGGCAAAGACGCTAAAACGTTTGTTTACTCGCATGGAAAATTCTCCGTCTTGTTATGGCTTTATGCAGAGTCTTTCTACTGTAGTCGAAATCAACGCCTTGAGTGGGAAGCTGAGTTGGCCTAATAATTTTGGGCATCTCAATCGGCGTATGCGTCTGGGCATCCCGTCTTGCGCAACTAAACCGGTCGCCACCTATGCGGCAGCAGTTGCGCAATCTCACTTGCCCGCTGCGTCGGCAGGCGCGTGAGGACGTCCTTCAAATAAGCGTACGGATCATGCCCGTTGAGTCGCGCCGACTGGATCAAACTCATGATCGCCGCTGCCCGTTTGCCGCTGCGCAGTGAACCTGCAAAGAGCCAGTTCTTGCGACCCAACGCCCAGGGTCTGATCTTGTTCTCGCACCAATTATTCCATTGGGCCAGAGTCGAGCGGGCGATGGCCAAACCGGCTCGACCGAAAATCGATTCCTGGCGGTAGAGCGGTAAATGATCCGCGAACTTGGCGATCATGACATGGGCCAACAGCCCTGCGGTCGGGATGCCCTTGTCGATGACTTGCGCCGGTACCGGTGCCTGGATCAGGGGTTCGCACTGATCGCAGACCCATTTGCCGCGGATGTGCCGTTCAACGGTGAACACGCCGGGCGTGTAGTCGAGTTTCTCGCTGACATCCTCGCCGATACGCTTGAGAGCGCAGCCGCACTGGCAGTGGCTGTTATCGGGTTCGTGGTGGATCAGAGTGCGCGGAAACTGCGGCGGCAAGGCGGTGCATTTAGGTTTTTGCCGAACCTCAGTCGAAGCGGGAGCAAGTTTCAGCGCTTCAAGTTCAGCTTCGATGGCCGCAATGTCGGTGTCGATCAGGTCATCAAGCAGGTTGGCTTGATCCGGGCTCAGTTGCTCGCTGCGCTTGGCAAACTTGAAGCGCTTGCTGCGCAATCTCGTGGGTCAGCTTTTCGATAACCGTTTGGTCGCGGTGGATTTTCTTGCCCATTGTCTCGACTTTCTGATCGAGACTCTCGACACGCTGCCTCAACTGCGCCACCAGAGCGCGCAGCTGTTCAGGGTTTAGTTGGTCGAGATTGGGTAACGAAGTCATACCGCCGATTTTGCCAGAGCAGGCTAAAACCGACGATAGGCTCATCGGACAATTACACGGCCAGGGTGGTCATGGCAGATGTTATACGATGGAAATCGCGTTGCCAGGCCCGACTCTTTGCCATGGCAAGCCCAGTACCAGGGCATGTAGTTGTTCGGCACCCAATTCCATCTGAGCGCCGTGCCGAGAACCCGGCCAGAAGAACTTGCCCTGGTGCAGGCGGCGGGCCGCCAGCCAGATGCCCAGCCCGTCGTGCACCAGCACTTTCATCCGATTGGCGCGGCGATTGGCAAACAGATAAGCACTGTGCGGCTGCGCCGCACCGAACACCGCCACCACCCGCGCCATCGCGGTGTCGGTGCCGGCGCGCATGTCCATGGGCTCGGTGGCGAGCCAGATGGTGTCGATGCGGATCATCGCAGCAGATCTCGCAGAAAGGTGGCGCAGGCGACAGCGCTTTCGGTCGGCCAGTTCACTTTGACGGTGCCGCGCGGGTGTGGGATTTCCAGACAGATAGTTGATGACGCGTAATCCGACTTTGTCCCGATAGCCTGCAAGGGCAGAGGAGTGAAAGCAGGTTGCAGCGTCATGGCTTTCTGCGTTTGCACTCGAATCCATTTATGGACGAGGTTCGCGTTGAGGCTGTGGCTCAGCGCAACGCTGGCAATCGAGGCCCCGGGCAGGGCTCACTCTTGAATGACGCATTCGTCAGTTTCTGGTCGGCAGTACGACTACGACGATGCTTCGAACAGCTACCATGCCTGTGTTGTTGCTTCGCTAAGACCGTTCTCTAACCACAGTATTTCTTTGCTTCGAGAAATACGGTGGTCATCTCAAGCGAGGCTATTTGGCTACGGCAGCACCCGCTTGGACGCTGCTGCGGCGAGGACTATAACGCCACCAATCGCAGCCAGAATCGAACCGATCAACACCCCAACTTTAACTTCATTGATCAAATGAGGTGATCCAGGGAACGCCAGATTGCCAATAAACAGGCTCATGGTGAATCCGATTCCGCACAAGAGCGCCACGCCGTACAGCTGCAACCAGTTACTACCCTCTGGCATCTTGGCCAAGCCCATACGAATAGCCAGTGCAGCCAATAGAAAAACACCGACCTGCTTGCCCACCAACAAGCCCAGCGCTACACCCAGCGGAACCGGGTCGACCAGGTTCTCCATGGAAATACCGGCCAATGAAACACCCGCATTGGCGAAGCCAAAAATAGGTACTACGGCAAACGCTACCCATGAGTGCAGCTTCTCTTCGAGGAACAGCAACGGGGAACGAGCTTCTTCTTCCGGCGTCCCCATGGGAATGCACAGTGCCAGTGCGACACCCGCTAGCGTGGCATGTACCCCCGATTGCAGAACGAAGAACCACAACACGCCCCCGACCAAGAGATACAGAAACAGTCGTCTTACGCCCAATCGATTCATTGCTATCAGAATGACCAGGGTCGTTAGCGAGGCCAGCAACATCGGCATGGAAAGGCCCGATGTATAGAAAAAGGCAATGATCACCACAGCACCGAGGTCGTCAATAATCGCCAAGGCCGCGAGGAACACCTTCAGCGAAATAGGGACTCGCTTGCCCAACAGCGACAAGACACCCAAGGCAAAGGCGATATCGGTAGCCGCAGGGATGGCCCATCCGCCCATGGTCTTAGGATTACCCCAGTTGATCGCGATGTAAATGAGGGCGGGAACAACCATGCCGCCCACAGCAGCAAAACCCGGCAAGGCGCGCTGGCTCCAGGTGGAAAGTCCACCGGCCAGCGCTTCTCTTTTAATCTCGAGGCCAACCATCAGAAAAAAGATTGCCATCAGGCCGTCATTAATCCAGTGCTCGACGGACAGGCCAGACCAGACAGTGTGCAGGAGCGCGAAGTAATTCTCGGATAGAGGCGAGTTAGCAACAATCAGAGCCGCTAGAGCAGCCGCCACCAACACAAGGCCTCCAGCGGCTTCCGAGGAGAGGAAACGGGCCAGAATTGCAGCTGCCCTAGGGGTTACGGCTGTAGTTTGATGCTTGGTCATCAACGTCCTTGGGATCACTTAAAAAGTAATATATTAACATCTGGTCTATACAAACAAGGCTGAGTTAAACAGCCTGAACAGTGATCAACGCTGCTACCAGGTAATACATGCTTCTCCAGCGCTCAGGAATGAGGCCTAAGACCAACAGCTATCTGCATGCGTAAAAATACCGCAGGTCTCCTTTGAATATCCGGGTCAGTCTCCCCATCAGTTGATACCATCCAGCACACTTATATGAAGATACAATGACTGGAAGGTCTTTTTGTGAACATCATCCGGCACTGGTTACGCCAACCCCACACACGCCTTATCGCCCTGATCGGATTGGTAATGATCGTGCCTTTGTGTCTGCGCGCGGCACTGGGCTGGTCGCATCCACTCGGTTACCTTTCAGATTTGGGCATTGCGAGCCTGCTCATCGTACTCCTGCATCGCCGTCCTTGGTGGTTAGCACTTCCAGTGTTGCTGGCTTGGGGACTTATGACGCTGGCGACTGCCGAACTGGTCAGCGCCGTGGGTAGGCTTCCAAACGTTTCAGACCTGTACTACCTGATCGACCCTCAGTTTTTGGAAAACTCTACCGGTGGTGGTTTCGCCCAGCCGTGGCTAGCCGCCACCCTGTGCCTTGGACTGGTGATTTGGCTGATAACGCATTGGGTGGGGAACTCCACTCCTGCTCCGGGCTTACCACGAAGCGTGTGGGCAACACCGCTGCTGCTATTAATCGCCCATTGGGGCGCTCAGCACCTATATCCCTCCGAAGAAGACCAGTGGCGCTTGTTCAACCTCCCGCATCAGTTGCTGGCCGCGAGCATTGGCGATGTGCAAATGCGTGCAGAAGAATGGTTGGAGGGCGATGTAGTCGAAGTCCCCCCACAAATGGCGGGGCTCACTCAACTCGATCTGGACGGACAGCAACTACTTGCGGCAGCGGGGCGTGCGCGCAACGTGTTGATCATCGCGCTGGAAGGTGTGCCTGGTGCTTACGTCGGCATTAACCGCCAGGCCCTGCACAGCAGCTATCAAGAAAATCTTATGCCCAATCTCAGTCGCTGGGCAGAACGCGGCATGAATACACCGGACTATGTGCTGCACAGCCACCAAACCATTCGTGGCCTGTACGCAATGCTCTGCGGTGATTACGACAAGCTGGACAACGGCACGCCCAAGGGGGTCGAAATGTTGACCCAGAACGAACGCAACCAAGCGTGCCTGCCGGCCCAGTTGCGAAAAAACGGGTTTGCCACGCACTACCTCCAGGGTGCGGGCCTGCGCTTCATGGCCAAAGACAAGATCATGCCGCACATCGGCTTCGATACTACCCATGGCTTGGAATGGTTCACTAACAGCAACTATCTGGAGTTTCCCTGGGGCAAAGATGACAAGGCGTTCTTCGAAGGGGCACTGGACTACGTCGGCCAGCTGAAAAAGCAGAAAAAACCGTGGATGCTGACGCTGCTCACCGTTGGCACCCACCAACCCTATTCAGCCCCTGAAGACTACCTGCAGCGCTATGACACCCCCAAGCAGGCCGCAGTCGGGTATCTGGATGATGCCCTTGGGCAATTCCTCAACGGCCTGGAGCGTCAGGGCATCTTGAAAGATACCTTGGTGGTGATTACCTCGGACGAATCCCACGGCATTGAGGGTGTGCGCCTGGCATCCTCCTGGGGCTTCAACCTGATGCTAGCGCCCGAGCAGGGTCAGTTGCCCAAGGTGAAGTCTGGGGTCTACGGTCATGTCGATCTGAGTACCTCTATACTCGACTATTTCGCCTTGCCAGTCCCCTCCGCCTTGAGCGGTCGCTCCCTATTTCGTGACTATGAAACGGGCCGCGAGATCATGTCTTTCACCAACGACAAGCTTCGCTATCACGATGGCCAGGGAACGTTGACCGAATGCGACTTTCAACAGCGCTGTCGGTTTTACGCCAGCAAAGGCTTTATTGCCGAGCGTGCGGCCTTGACTGGTCAGTACGGCGGTAAACGCGCCCGACAAATCACAGCAAGAGCGACGGCGCTGGATCATTCGTTGCTCCGGACACCGTTGAACCAGCACTACCAGTTCGGCAGCCCCACCATCATCCCGCTTCAAGCGCAGATCAAGGATGACTGGGCCGATAACCTGATCGGTGCTCAGTATCTGGAAATGCCTAAGGGCTCGCACACTCGCGTTCGCCTGACCGTGCGCTCGGTAGATCCACAACAGAACGCCTACATATTGCTCAAGGCCAAGGAGCTGGAGCAGGATGTCCAGCTGGGCCTGCCAGCCGAAATGGTCGTCACTGCAGACCAGCCACTGGAGATGGACTTCAGCTTTGACAATCCGCAGTCGCGTAAGGCGTTTTCGTTCCACTTGTTGGGCTATGGATTGGGGGCCGTTGAAGTGAGCGACTTCAGCGTGATTACCGAGTTGCCAGAAGCACTAGAGGTACTGGATGAGAACCCGGGCGACAGCAGTGCTCAATCAAGCTAGGTGCCGCCGTATGGTTGCACTCCTACTTTGAGTGCAACCAATATGCGGACTGTAACGCGATGATTTATCAAAGTATTACAGTAACTGCATTCCAAACTTTTAACAGATCAAAACTTACTAAAAACAATATCAGGGCGCTGACACCATAAATCACAAGAGACTTAGATCGAAGAATAGATTGCTTGGTAAATATCTTGTCACACTACCGACTGCCAACAATTTGATTTAAGTCAATAATCATCAAGCGCTTGGTTGCATAGGTCTTTTAGTTCGTATCAGCTAGATGGCAGAGAGAATGTAAGAACGACGAACGAGCTTTCAGCATTCTGATATAGCCACGCCCGCTCATGACCACCTCAGCCCGTTTCAGTTGAGCTGTGCGCACAGGAGATAATCATTGATGAATCAGGTGGTCGACGCAGCAGCTGAGCAAACACCAATCCCCCCGCATTCCGTGGCCTGGCACTCCCTGCCTGCAGAGCAGGTGACGAACCTGCTTGAGGTCAATGAGCATGTCGGGCTGGACGCCGCCGAAGTTCAAGCCCGGCTTGACCGCACTGGTTTCAATCGCTTGCCAGAAGCAGCACGGCGACCCGCATGGCTGCGATTCTTGCTGCAATTTCACAACATTCTGATTTACGTGCTTCTAGGATCCGCTGCGATTACCGCGATGCTGCAACATCTGTGGGATACGGTGGTGATTCTGGCGGTGGTCATTGCAAACGCAATCATTGGCTACGTCCAGGAAGGCAAAGCGGAAAAAGCCATGGACGCTATCCGGCAGATGTTGGCACCGCATGCAGCAGTGCTTCGTGCAGGCGAACGCCTGAGTATTGTGGGCGAGGAGTTGGTGCCTGGCGATATCGTATTGCTGGAGGCGGGAGACAAAGTCCCAGCTGATCTGCGCCTGCTGCACGCGAACAGACTACAGATTCAAGAAGCCATTCTTACCGGTGAATCCGTACCAGTAGAAAAACACACCGAACCGGTGCCCCTTGCTGCAGCACTGGGTGATCGTACCTGTATGGCGTTCAGCGGTACGCTCGTGAGTTGCGGACAAGCAAAAGGGATTGTAGTTGCGACCGCTGCAGCAGCCGAAATTGGACGCATCAGCAGCCTGCTGTCTGGAGTAGAAACGCTGACCACACCGCTGGTGCAGCAAATGAACGTATTTGCCCGCTGGCTGACGATCCTGATCCTGTTAATCGGTGGTCTGTTGCTCGTGTTCGGCCATTATGTCGGGCACTACGCATTCACCGAGATATTCATGGTCGTGGTGGGGATGTCGGTAGCGGCGATACCTGAAGGGCTACCCGCCGTCCTTACTATTACGCTGGCTGTCGGAGTACGGGCAATGGCTCACCGCAACGCCATCGTGCGTCGCCTGCCTGCCATCGAAACGCTAGGTTCGGTATCCGTCATCTGCACTGACAAGACTGGCACGCTCACCCGCAACGAGATGATGGTGGCGTCGGTAGTGACCAGTGATCTCAACTTCACGGTCGACGGTGCAGGTTATCAGCCTGCGGGAAACATGAACCTCGCTGATCAGTTGATCGACACAGCGAATCACCCGACGTTGGCAGAATTAGGGCTGGCCGCCAGTCTCTGCAACGATGCCGTGCTGAGCCTGCATGAAGACTTATGGAAGGTCGAGGGGGACCCGATGGAGGGTGCCTTGCTGGCGTTTTCCGCAAAAACCGGAATCGATAGCGATGAAGAGCGTCGCACCTGGACCCGCACCGATGCCATCCCATTTGACGCGAAACATCGCTTTATGGCGACGTTGCATCACAACCATGATCGGCATGCCTCCATTTACGTGAAAGGCGCGCCGGAGCAGATTCTGGCTATGTGCACGCAGCAGCGGGTCAACGATGGCGGGACTGACCTGCTCGATGCTGACTATTGGCACGAACAGGCGAATACCATCGCTAGCAAAGGGCAGAGGGTATTGGCATTTGCAATGAGATCGGTACGGCCCGAACACACCGTGCTGGAGTTTGGTGACGTACATAAAACATTGACCTTGCTAGGCATGGTCGGAATGATTGACCCGCCTCGACCAGAGACGATACAGGCTGTCAGGCAATGCCAGGCGGCGGGCATTGTCGTGAAAATGATCACCGGGGATCACGCCGGCACCGCCTCCGCCATTGGCGGTCAGATTGGTTTGGAAAATCCCGAGAAGGTACTGACCGGCATCGATCTGGACACCATGAATGATGTCGTCCTCAAGGAAGCGTTAAAGGACGTCAATATCTTCGCTCGCACCAGCCCGGAACATAAACTCAGGCTGGTGATGTTGCTGCAATCGAACGGCATGACAGTCGCCATGACCGGCGATGGCGTCAATGATGCACCAGCACTAAAGCGAGCCGATGCCGGTATCGCCATGGGTGGAAAAGGCAGTGAAGCCGCCAAGGAAGCCGCAGACCTGGTGCTGGCCGATGACAACTTCGCGTCGATCGTGGCTGCGGTTCGCGAGGGGCGGACGGTCTACGACAACATCAAGAAAGTGCTGAGCTGGACGCTACCCACCAATGCTGGCGAGACCATGACCATCATCGTCGCGCTGCTTTTGGGTATTACGCTGCCGGTGACGCCGATCCAGATTCTGTGGATCAATCTGATTACCGCAGTGACGCTAGGCATCGCGCTGGCGTTCGAACCCACCGAAGAAAACACCATGCGCAGGCCACCCCGTTCACGGCAAGAGCCCCTTATAAGCGGTGCTTTAGTCTGGCATATGGTGCTTGTTTCTGTTCTGTTTCTCTGCGGCGTGTACGGTATTTTTTCGTATGCGCTCGACCGTGGCTACTCCGTGGAGTTGGCCCGAACCATTGCGGTCAACACGTTGGTTGTGATGGAAATATTCCATCTATTCTTCATTCGCAACCTCTACGGCACGTCGCTTACCTGGAAGGGCGTTCGAGGAACAAGAGTCGTGTGGATGACTGTCGCGGTGATTACCTTCGCTCAGTTCGCCATCACATATGCACCCCCGTTGCAAAAGGTTTTTGCAACTGAAGCGATCCCCTTCGTTGATGGCCTACTGATCATCGGCGTGGGTGTTGCGCTCTTTGCCATTATCGAGATCGAAAAACAGATTCGAATCCGTTTATCTGAGTAGTACTCGGTTGCAAACTGGTTCCATACTATTGGAGCGGGATCTGAAATGTCCCCCAAGCTCCAAGCTGGTTTGCATGGGGACAGCTGGAGGACAAGCCTCTTCAGGCCTCTGAAAAAAGGATCTAGCAATGCATAAAATTCTTATTGCTGTCGACGGTTCCGAGCATTCAGAGCGCGCGGTGCGTTACCTCATCGGACTGATCCAGGATGGTGGATTGCTGGGGGGAAGTGTTGAGGTACATCTGGTGAATGTGCAGCCACTGTTACCGACACGAGTTGCACAAGACATGGCAGGGGATGAACTGGATCGCTACTACGATGAAAAAAGTGCTGAAGATTCACAAAAGGCAATCGCTCTTCTGAAGCAAGAAGGCATTGCGTTCACATTCCACACGCTGCGGGGTGACGCGGCCAGCAAAATCGTAGTCGCCTCACAATCTTTAGGATGTGACAGCATCATTTTAGGTTCACATGGTAACGGTTTCCTGGCAGGAATCTTTCTGGGGTCCGTTGCGGCTAAAGTGGTTCAGCTCTCGAGCATTCCTATCACGCTAGTAAAATAAGGGTTCGTGAGTTGCTTGATCACTCGGTGCCTTAGCCAGGCTTTCAAAAACCGGCTTAGGGAAAAGCTATTGATCGGGCCTAACCCGCAGGACCATAAATCCTTTTGCTCATCGGAAATCTGGTTGACAACTTTTGAATTGAATGCGGAATCGACAAAGTCTTTACAGCGACCAGCCATCAACTAGCCTAGAAATAAGGTTCCAGGTCCTCTGTGTTATGGGCGAAGTCGCATCGGGCACCCGAAAGGGTGGCCGGCCCTCGTGGTCGGTACGCCAACCTTCGCGGCTTTGCCCCCCATTTGCCTGGAGAGCAGCGCTCTGTATTTTCGATAGAGTTCCATGAGCGAACGATCCTCTGTAATACCTCAATATCTGTGAAAGCAACGTCCAGCCGCGGCTGATGCCACAGTCTGCGCTAGCCAGCCAGGCGAACTGTAGCCGCGACGTTTATCAGTTAACGCCGACGAGTCAGCAGCATGATCGCTCTGATCGATCTAATGTTCAGAATCGCCCCTATCTGCATAGGCAACGGACTAACCGTTGCTCCTGCATCGCCCATGACTGACTCAACTACGCTTTAAGTGAGGGTTGCAGGCTGTCATCCCCGCAACTGGGAGGTCCCATGAACAGTCACTGGTGGTGCCGCCTGCTCTTGTTAATGGTGCTGATCGGGTTACCGACGGGTTCGACGACGGCTGCAGGCAGTGTCGTGGTATTGACCGTCAACGATGCGATTGGTCCGGCCAGTGCCGACTATGTGGAGCGCGGCTTGGCGCGTGCGGTCACCGAAGGCGCGCAGTTGGTCGTTATCCGCCTCGACACCCCCGGCGGGCTGGACACTTCGATGCGCTTGATCATCAAGGCGATTCTGGCCAGCCCTCTGCCAGTGGCCAGTTTCGTCGCCCCCAGTGGCGCACGTGCGGCCAGCGCCGGCACCTATATCCTATATGCCAGCCACATTGCCGCCATGACCCCGGGCACCAATCTGGGCGCAGCTACGCCGGTGCAGATCGGCGGCCTGCCCGGGACCGCGCCCGAATCGCCGGACCCACCCACCACCGACAAGAATTCTCCGCGGGAGCTGCAGGACACCTTGACTCGAAAACAGATCAACGATGCGGCGGCTTACATCCGTGGCCTTGCGCAACTACGCGGACGCAATGCCGACTGGGCCGAACAAGCTGTACGGGAATCGCTCAGCCTGTCGGCCCACGAAGCGCTCAAACTCAAGGTGGTCGATTATGTGGCCAATGACGTGGCAGACCTGCTCAAGCAACTGGACGGCAAGAGCCTAAATGTTGCCGGTCAAACGCTGAGGCTGAGCACCGCCGGGGCTGCGCTCATCGACCATCCGCCTGATTGGCGCACACAACTGCTGGCGGTGATCACCAACCCCAGCGTGGCGTTGCTGCTGATCATGTTCGGGGTCTATGGCTTGATATTCGAGTTCATGAACCCTGGGTCGGGCGTTGGTGGGGTGCTAGGTGGCATCTGCCTGTTGCTGGGGCTGTATGCCCTGCAACTGTTGCCCGTGAATTACGCCGGGGTCGGACTGATTCTGCTAGGGATCGCCTTCATGATCGCCGAGGCGTTTCTACCGAGTTTCGGTGTGATCGGCTTCGGTGGGGTGGTTGCTTTTGTAGTCGGCGCAGTGATTTTGATAGACACCGATGTACCGGGCTTCGGCATTCCGTTGACGCTGATCATCGGCATGGCACTGATCAGCGCCCTGTTGCTGATGACTCTGGTCGGCATGGCGCTCAAGGCCAGACGCCGTGCTCTGGTCAGCGGCGATGCAGGCTTGGTCGGCAGCCTGGCGACGGTGACGGGGCTGCTGCCGGGTCTGCCCATGAGCGGCTGGGTGCAACTGCAGGGCGAAAAATGGCAGGTTCAGAGCAACTTGCCCCTGCACTTGGGCCAACAGGTCCGAGTGGTGGCGCGCACCGGGGTGATGCTGGATGTCATTGCGCTGGATGAAACGCCACCGCGAGAAGGTTAATTCAAGTCCCTCGAAGCGGGCTTTGGCGTGCTGCCAGCCCTGCGCTGCATCCGCCAAGGGCGGCGGAACCTTCTCATACCTGACAAGGGTCACAAGCAAATAGCAGATCGAATTTTGTCTTCACTCCCGTGGAGCTCACATGGAAAAGCCACTCGAAAAGTACCGTGACATGAGAGACTTCGAAGAAAGTCCCGAACCCCCCGGTATTGCCAAACCTGCGAGAGGCAAACGCAAGGGCCAAGCGCACGCGCTACAGTATTGCATTCAAAAGCATGACGCCTCACACCTGCATTATGACTTTCGCCTGGAACTCGATGGCGTGCTGAAAAGTTGGGCCGTGCCCAAGGGTCCATCGCTGGACCCCAAGGTCAAGCGCCTGGCCATTCACGTCGAAGACCATCCGCTGGATTACGCCACGTTCGAGGGCTCCATTCCCGAAGGGCATTACGGCGCCGGTGATGTGATCGTCTGGGACCGTGGGGTGTGGATTCCCCAGGACGATCCGACCAAGGCGTACACCAAGGGCCGGCTGAAATTCGAGCTGAAAGGAGAAAAGCTTGGCGGCCTGTGGAACCTCGTGCGCACGCACATGCCGGGCAAGCAGGAACAATGGTTTCTGATCAAACATCAGGACAGCGCCGCCAGACCCGACAGCGAATACGACGTGGTCACCGCCGAGCCGGACAGCGTGCTCAGCGACCGCACCATCGTGGAAAAAAAGCACGCCGCTGAAAAGCCCAAACCGATCAAAAAAGCCCCGGCCAAGGTGCGTAAGGAAAAGTCGACACAACTGACGGGTGCGCGCAAAGCCAAGCTGCCGGAGCTGCTCAAACCTGAACTGGCAACGCTGGTCGAATCCGCGCCGAGCGGCGAGTGGAGCTATGAGATCAAGTTCGACGGCTACCGGGTCATGGCGCGCATTGACCACGACGAGGTCAAACTCTTTACCCGCAACGGTCACGACTGGACCCACAAACTGCCGAAACAGGCCCAAGCGCTGGCGGCGTTGGGCCTGGAATCGGCGTGGCTCGACGGCGAAATGGTGGTGGCCAACGAGCAGGGCGTTCCGGATTTTCAGGCGCTGCAAAACGCGTTCGATTCCGGCCGTAGTGGCAACATTGTTTACTACCTGTTCGATTTGCCCTACCTCAACGGAGTGGACCTGCGCGAAGTGCCTGTCGAGGAGCGCAGGGCGGCGCTGGCGACCGTGCTCAAGCCCAATGAAAACCCGCTGTTGCGATTCTCCGACGCCTTCGGCGAATCCCCGGAGGCTTTGCTCAACAGCGCCTGTGAAATGCAGATGGAGGGGCTGATCGGCAAACGCCTGGGGTCACCTTACGTGTCTCGGCGCACGAGTGACTGGATCAAACTCAAGTGCAAGCATCGGCAGGAATTCATCGTGGTCGGCTTCACCGACCCCAAAGGCGCGCGCAGTGCTTTTGGCGCGTTGCTGCTGGGGTTGCACGACCGCGACAGCGGTGAGTTGCGCTACGCCGGCAAGGTTGGCACCGGGTTCAACGAGGCAACCCTTACGCGCATTTACGAACAACTGAAGCCCTTGCAGACGAAAAAACCATCGGTGGTCAATCCGCCCAGCGGTTTTGAAGCCAAAGGTGTGCATTGGCTCAAACCCACACTGCTGGCGGAAGTGGCCTTTGCCGAAATGACCAAGGAAGGCTCGGTGCGCCACGCCGTATTCCATGGTTTGCGTGATGACAAGCCTGCCGAAGACATCACCGAGGAGTTGCCGAAAACCGTGAACACTTCAGTCTCGAAAGCAGCGAAGAAGAAATCCGTCGCTGAGAAGCCTGACACCGCCGACCCAAAAACCGCCCCGTCGACTGCTGCGCCGTCGCAGATCGGCCTGGCCGGTGGCAAGGTGCGCATCACGCACCCGGACCGGGTGATCGATGCCAGCAGCGGCACCACCAAGATGCAACTGGCGGAGTACTACGCCAGCGTCGCCGAATGGATTTTGCCGCAACTCAAGGACCGGCCCGTGGCGCTGGTGCGCGCGCCGGACGGCATCGCCGGCGAACTGTTCTTTCAAAAGAACGCCGAACGCCTGGCCATTCCAGGGATCGTTACCCTGGACAAGGAGCTGACGGGCCAACCGGTGATGATCATCAACAACGCCAAAGCACTGATCGGCGCGGTGCAGATGAGTACGGTGGAACTGCACACCTGGAATGCCACGTCAGTCGATTTGGATAGACCTGATCGCTTTGTCCTCGATCTCGACCCGGATCCGGCGTTGCCCTGGAAAAGCATGATCGAAGCGACTCAGCTAACCCTCACGGTGCTGGATGAACTGGGCCTCAAGGCGTTTCTCAAAACCAGCGGCGGCAAGGGGATTCACCTGATCGTACCGCTGACCCGCAAACACGGCTGGGACGAGGTCAAGGACTTCAGCCACGCGATTGTCAGTCACATGGCCAAATTACTGCCGGATCGCTTTTCTGCAGTGTCCGGACCGAAAAACCGCGTCGGGCGTATCTTCATCGACTACCTGCGCAACGGTCTGGGCGCCACCACTATTTGCGCCTACGCCGCGCGCGCACGTGAGGGGTTGCCGGTGTCGGTGCCGATCTTCCGCGAGGAGGTGGCCGAGCTCAAGGGCGGCAATCAATGGAACGTGCACAACGTGCATGAACGCCTGGCCGAGATCGGTGACGAACCCTGGGCCGACCTGAAGAAAACCCGACAGACGATTACCGCCGAAATGCGGCGGCGGGTGGGGATGAAAAAGTAGTGATTCAGAAGGAAGGCGGCGAGGGTCGCTCGCCGCCTCGACGACTACTGTTTGCCGACTGCGGCAGCCAGCAGCGGAGCCACCTGTTCATCGGTCAATGCCGCGTGGACTTCCATGCTCATGAGGTCGCTCCATTCCAGCACCCACTTCTGTATCGACACCGGATCACTGGCCTCAGCAACGCCAAAACCGCTCGCGCCGCCGACGGCATGCCAGCGCCCCAGCATCTTGACGCCTTCGGGTGGCGCGCCACCGGTCTTGAGAAAACGTTCAATCGTGTTGTTACGATGCTGCGGACTAATGGACCAACTGACGATGAATAACATTTGCCACCTCCTGCTACGGATTGGCACCTTTATGTTCGCGTACCTGGCTGGCGCCGGGGCCACGGTCACGCGTTTTTTTTCAGCTCCATCCTGGCTGGCCTGAAACGCTTGCTCCCATGAAAAGGCATAGCAGCGGCCCGCGCTTGGCGTACGACCGCTGATCCTCTTTCAGGCATTTGAAACGAACATATCGGGATAACAGCGCAAACCATCAGGCATCACGCAGCAAGTCGTTGGCATTGAGCAGTTCGTAGGCAATCTCCGGGCGCTTCTCCAGCCCTCGACGAATCGCTGCCGGAATCGACTGACGGGTTTTACGACACAGACCCGGCAGCTCGCCGAGGGTGATGTTGATGCCGCGCATGGTGCGCACTTCATTGAAGCCCGGGACAATCTCCACACGCAGACCCAACTGTTCGTACATCCGCCGTTGCAGACGCTCCAGATCGCTCAGGCTCTGGAGATTCTCCAGGCGTTCGATCAGGCGCTTTTCCTCCGACCGGGTCAGGCTCAGGATGCGCAAATCCGCGCCCGGGGTTTCCAGCAACGGCTCACGCTCACAGATGCAGGCACCGGGCGGGCAGGGTTGGCGGATAGGAAGAGAGGTCGTCATGGGGTTCAATCATAGAGCGCTATGGTCGGGTTTGCCCATGGGGTTGTTGTGCCGTTGAGCGCGATGTCCACATCCCGGGCTTGCTGGCCTCGGCTATGTGTTATCGCGGCTCTTGTATTTCGTACAAAGACGCTTTCGAGGATACGCAGGCATGTTTCTGCTTTTCGGCCAGGAATGGCGTATCCAGCGTACCTATCGCGACCGAAATCCAGTCCGGAAACGATCCTTTCGAATCAGACCAGAGCAGCGAGGAGCCACAGTTGGAGCAGAACTGTTGCGTAACGCCTTCGGACGATTGATAACCCTTGAGCGTCTCTGCGCTCGCCATGATCGAAACCGCTGACCTGGGAACGCTGGCATACAGATAGGAGGGTGGGGTTTGGGGAATGGTTGCTTTCGACTGTGGATTCAACCGGTTTCTGAAGCCATCCAGATCAAAAAATTACGCAACTGAGCCGTAAACTCTTTTGGCTTGGCGTACGGGTTCCTTGCCTGGGACAAGAAAAAAAACATCTGCATTCTCATACACGGGTAATGCTGAACAAACAGCTCGACATGTTCTTCCAGTGTTTGCGGCCACATCAGCTCCTGTTCAGAGCGAAGTACTTGAGTTGACCGGATGAGTTTGCGCGAGGCTTCGCGTTGCAAGCGTAGCGATTGCGTCGGTGTCGCCGCCTGATCGATAAGATCGGCATACCGGGTCAGTACGGATTCGAAGTCACCATTTATGGCAATGGCGATATCACGCGACGGCTTGAACCGGTCGAAGCGCCTGGTCAGATCATTGCCCCATAAGCAACGACAGTGATGCTTGAGCCAATACCCCCAGCTCAATCGATTGTCAGCCGCCAATACTTCAGAACGACTACCGATATCGAAATCGATCTTGATGATTTCGGTATGCCGACTTTCCAGCGTGCGCCTTTTCGACTCCAGCATTTCCAGATCCTGCGACGCAGGAGGGCTGTGCAGGATAAGGGTTAGATCCAGGTCGGAAACCCCCGGCACGGCGTCGCCTCTAGCGACGCTGCCATAAAGATAAATCCCGTCGAGCAGAGGTTCCGACCGAGTGAGCGTCATGCAAACATCCGTCAGCAAATCCTGAAACTGTGACTGCACTTCGACGTTGGGCACGGTGAGGATATAACCGTCTGCATCAATGCCACCAGGATGGAATCGTTCCATGAAGCCGTCCGTGAGTTGTGTTCAGAGAGGTATTTTAACAGAGCCAATAGTGTCGGCTTCTGGCCCAGAGTGTGTAAAAACGCTCATGGCCTCATCGTCTTGGATCATCGACCTTCGTTGGTCCGCTGTCTGCACGTTGTAGCCGACGATTCCGGTGCCGCGCGTCATTATGGAGCGAGCGTCTGGATCGGTCAGTGAGACCTGTTTATCCGGGGATTCGTTGAGCTGGATTTCGATCGCTTGAAGCTCCTTCATTTGAGTTTTGAGCTTGGCGATTTTCTCTTCCAGCCGCACGGTGCTGGGCTCAGTAGCTGTGGGCTCCTGTCGATCGGCAGCATCGAGTGCCGCCAGGTAACGGTTGATACTCGATTCAATTTCTTCCATCCGCCGCTTTAGTTTGGCGCTGGTGAAATTGCGGTCACGGTTGTTGACTGCCTTGAATTTGCTGCCGTCGATGGCCACCAGATTTTCTCCGAACAATCCCAACCGCTGACACAGCACAACGAACTGGCGACAGACGCCTCGGATGGCCTTGCTGTTGTCTTTTCGGAAGTTCGCGATGGTCTTGAAGTCCGGCATCAAACGCCCGGTCAACCACATCAGCTCAATGTTGCGTTGAGCTTCTCGTACCAGCCGCCGGCTCGACTGAATGCGGTTGAGGTAGCCGTAGATGTAGATCTTCAGCAGGATTGCAGGGGGGTAAGCCGGCCGGCCTGTGTCAGCAGGAATAGCACCATCAAAACCCAGATTGACCAGGTCGAGTTCATCGACAAAGACGTCGACTACGCGCACCGGATTGGTATTGTTGACGTAGTCGTCGAGGCTTTCGGGAAGTAAGGTGCTTTGGCCTCGATGTTCACCTTGGATAAAGCGCTTCATGGGCGATCTTTGCGATGAAATCCCCAGAAATCATAGCAAGGGTTCAAGAAAGCGTTTTTACACACTCTGGGCCGATTGCGGCCTGTCGTGAAGGGCTGCAAACGACTGTGGATTCAACCGGTCGATGCAACAGATTGGCTAAATCGTTCAGCGGACGTTTAGATTAGTGAAAATAAATCCGTCCCCTTTCTCCCCGGAAAAACCCGGGCGCAGAGGAAGTCGACGAATACCCGCACCTTAGGAGAAGGGTGTTTACTGGAAGGCCAGAGTAAATGAAACTCGCCATTGCGCTCTGTGTGCTCTGGCAAAACGGTCCACAGCTGCCCCTCGGTGAGCGCCTGCCTCACGGAGAACTCCGGCAGATAGGCGATGCCCAGTCCCCGCAAGGCAAAGCATAAACGGGTTTCGATGGTGTTGCAGATCATCGAAATGGGCAAGGATAACTCGGGCTCCTCAGCAGTACGACGCAAGGCCCAGGTTTCCAGCTTGCCGCTATTGGGGAAACGGTAGTGCAAGCAGCTGTGCTGCAGCAGATCGGTTGGTACTTTTGGCGTACCACGCGCTGCCAGGTAGTCCGGCGAGGCGACCAGCAACGAACGGAATGAACCGAGCTTACGGGCCGATAAACGCGAATCCGTAGGCGCGCCGGTTCTGACCACGACGTCGAAACCTTCCTCGATCACATCGACCAGGCGGTCGCTGAAGTCTAGGTCCAATTCAATGGCCGGGTACTCACGCATAAAGTCGCCGAGCACCGGATGTACCAGCGAACTGACCAAGGGCAGGCTGACCCTCAAGCGTCCACGTGGAGCGACGCTGGCTTGCGACAGTTCCAGTTGAGCCGCCTCGATTTCTGCCAGAATCCGACGGCTGCGCTCCAGAAACAGCATGCCTTCGGCAGTCGGCGTGACGCTGCGCGTGCTGCGGTGAAACAGGCGAACACCGAGCTTCTCTTCCAGCCGCGCCACGCTCTTGCCGATGGCCGACGCCGACACCCCCAGCATTCGGCCGGCCGCAACGAAACTGCGATTTTCAGCGACCTGCACAAACACCACAAAGCCATTCAAGCTGTCCATGCTGCCCTCCATTGCGGATGTTCTGCTCCGCATAAAATGGAACTCTACCCCAGTTTTTCTTTAATCCTAGACTTTCTATCGTGGCGGGGCTCTCCACTCTCAGAAGGAACTGCGCATGACCCTCCCCGAAATCGCTTTATCCACGGGCACGCTTTCACGTCAATTGTCCGCGCGCATTGAAGCAACGGTCCAGCAAGCGCTGGAGCAGCAGCGACTGGTTGGCGCGGTGGTATTGGTGGCCCGCGATGGCGAGTTGGTCCATCGCCAGGCGGCCGGCTGGGCCGACCGCGAGAAGCGGTTGCCGATGAGCGTAGAGGCGGTGTTTCGCTTGGCATCGGTCAGCAAACCTATTGTCTCGACGGCGGCCCTGGTGTTGGTAGCGCAAGGCCGTCTCGGTCTGGATGACAGCGTTGAGCGGTGGTTGCCCGAGTTTCGGCCACAGTTGGCTGATGGACGTGCTGCCCGCATCACGGTGCGGCATTTGCTTAGTCACACGGCGGGGCTTGGCTATCGCTTTTTCGAAGCCGATGCGCATGGCCCCTATGCACAGGCCGGTGTCTCGGATGGTATGGATGCGTCCACCGTCAGCCTCACCGAGAACCTGAGCCGCATCGCCAGCGTGCCGCTGCTGTACGAGCCCGGCACGGCCTGGGGCTATTCGGTGGCAACCGATGTACTAGGTGCGGTGATTCAGCGGGTGCAGGGCGAGCAACTGGCTGATGCGGTGCGCCAGCTCGTGACTGATCCGCTGCGCATGACCGATACCGGCTTTGCCGCGCTGGACCCATCGCGCGTGCCTACCGCCTACGTCAGTGCGACTCCCGAGCCCCATGCGCTGGCCGAAGGCGAAATCGTTTCTCCGTTCGAGGGGGCGATCGGCATCCCGTTCAGCCCCGCCCGCATCTTCAACCCGCAGGCGTTTGCGTCGGGTGGTGCCGGTATGGCCGGAACAGCCGAGGACTTCCTGCGCCTCCTTGAAACATTGCGTCGCGGCGGCGGTGAGCTGCTGTCCACGGCACTCGTCGAGGAGATGGCACTCGATCAAACCGGCGGCCGGGAATTACCCGCTGCACCGGGGTTCGGCTTTGGTCTGGGGTTCTCGATACTGCGCGATCCGGCCTTGGCGGTCACCCCCGAGTCGCCAGGCACCTGGCGTTGGGGTGGCGCCTATGGCCATTCGTGGTGTGTGGATCGACAGCAGAAGCTGAGTGTCGTCGCCTTCACCAACACGTTGTACGAGGGCATGTCGGGACGGTTCGTAACCGACCTGCGGGACGCGGTATACGGCGTCGCGGAGCTAGGCCAATGAACTCGGAAGTGCAGGATCGCATGCCTTATGCACCCTTGTTGGCGCTGGCAATGGCCGCCTTCATCACCATCCTTACCGAAGCACTGCCGGCTGGTCTGCTGCCGCAGATGGCACAGGGGCTGGCCGTCTCCGAGGCGTGGGTCGGGCAAACCGTCACCGCCTATGCCATTGGATCGCTAATGGCCGCCATGCCGTTAACGGCGGCCACACAAGGATTTCGTCGCCGTCCCTTGCTACTCGCTGCCATCGCCGGCTTTGCCATTGCCAACACGGTCACGACGTTTTCGACCAGCTTCACGTTGACGATCGCGGCGCGCTTTCTGGCCGGCGTTGCGGCGGGGCTACTGTGGGCGTTATTGGCCGGCTATGCCGCGCGCCTGGTGCCCGAACACCGCAAAGGCCGCGCCATCGCGATTGCGATGGTGGGCACACCCCTGGCGCTCTCGTTGGGCATCCCGGCCGGAACCTTTCTGGGCAACGTCCTGGGATGGCGCATGTGCTTCGGCATCATGAGCCTGCTGGCCGTGCTGCTGATGGCATGGGTGCGCTTCAACGTGCCGGACTTCGCCGGAAAGGCTGAACAAAAACGTCTGTCGCTGCGCTATGTATTCACACTGTGGGGCATTCGCCCCGTGCTCTTCGTGGTACTGGCGTTCGTCCTTGCGCACAACATTCTCTACACCTACATCGCCCCGTTTCTGCAAGTGGCCGGCCTGGGGGCGCAGACGGATGTAGTACTGCTGGTCTTCGGAATCACATCGCTGCTGGGAATCTGGATTGTTGGGCTGTTAATCGACCAGTACCTGCGTGCGCTGACCCTGGCGAGTACCGCATTGTTTGGCATTTCAGCGATGGTGCTGGGTATAGCAGCCACCGAACCCGTTGCCGTTTTCGTAGCGATTGGCGCGTGGGGATTAGCCTTTGGCGGTGCCGCAACGTTGTTTCAAACGGCATTGGTCCGAACTGCTGGCGATGCGTCAGATGTCGCACAATCCATGCTCGTGACTGCTTGGAACATCGCAATTGCTGGCGGGGGCATTGTGGGAGGTCTACTACTCGACCGACTCGGCGTAGAAGCATTCCCTCCTGCATTACTGGTGCTGTTGGTGGCCACGCTGATGGTGACGTGGTCGGCCAAGTTGCGCGGGTTTCCCGTGGTGCAGGGGGTGAAAACCGATGCAATTTGAATGTGCTGATGTGGTAGCAGGCAGCGGCGAACCTCGTTAACAGCGCATCCCAAAGCTTTTGGACGGAAGTGGGCCGGCATGACAGCTATCGCCAACCTTTGCCGCGTGGCTCGAAAAGGTCTGCATAGCCCCTTGAGTAGTGTCTGTGCGAGATCTGCAATCCATACCCAGTGTCTGCTTCTGGCCGATAGTTGCTCGTCAGAAAGGGCCGAAATCGACCCGGAGCAGTCATTCGCAAGGTTGAAAAAATTGGCCGGTTGTAAGTGGGAAATATACAGAAGAGGGGGGGGCGCCGAGTGCATTAGAAAGCTGCATCGTGAGCGTCCATAGCTTCCGTCAAGCACCGATACCCATCGCTCCGATCGCGCGGCGAAACCTCGATAAATAGCTCAATCAACTGACTATCAAGGAAGGTTTGATTAGAGGTGTCCAATGGCAGGTTAAAAAAATCAGCGCTTTGTACTGTGTACAGTGAGGTTTGGAGATTCAAAAAACAGACGTATCTCACTGCTGCCGAATCGCTGAGCCGGCGCCATGTGATGATTTGCTGGTAGGTGTCTCCACGAAAGCCCATGTTCATTTACCCTCTTACTATGCTGGAACGCAGTAGGTGAAGGTATAGCAGTTACATCTCACTCTTTGCTCTGGCTACGCGTAAGTCTGTAGATCCTTGGGCATCGATGGCGGTTTCTGGCCGTAATCGGCGAAGTCTGAATAACCGCTTTTTTGGCCGTTTTCTGCCTGTCACCAAGGGCTGTATCCGACCCAACTCGGACATTCAACACTGAGTCTGTAACTGCCGAAGACGACGTCCTGCCACGATACGACGGTGTGTGCGGACGCAGCCGGCGGTAGGGGCACCAACCGCAGCAGATCATTCACCGTGACGCTTCAGCTTTCCAGGCGTCTATGACTTTTATAGCCAGTGTTGGCTCTCTACATTTTGGAAGAGGGAGATCTTTTATGATCATCAAACCGCGCGTTCGCGGCTTTGTCTGTGTGACTACTCACCCCACTGGCTGCGAAGCCAACGTCAAGAATCAGATCGACTACGTTACCGCAGAAGGATTGATCTCCGGGGGGCCAAAGAACGTACTGGTGATTGGTGCGTCGACCGGATACGGACTTGCTGCGCGGATAACGGCAGCTTTTGGTTGTGGCGCCAGCACTCTCGGTGTGTTTTTCGAACGTGAAGGCGAGGAGGGCAAGCTCGGCACCGCCGGCTGGTACAACACAGCGGCCTTTCACACGTTTGCCGAGTCCGAAGGCCTCTACGCCAAGAGCATCAACGGCGATGCTTTTTCCGATGAGATCAAACAGAAGACTATCGACGTTATCAAGCGCGACCTCGGGAAGGTCGACCTGGTTGTTTACAGTCTTGCCGCACCGCGCCGGACACACCCCAAGACGGGTGAAGTATTCAGTTCTACTCTCAAGCCGCTCGACAAGGCCGTGACCTTGCGGGGCCTGGATACGGATAAGGAAGTGGTCAAGGACACCACGCTACAACCCGCGGCCCAAAGCGAAATCGATGGCACGGTGGCCGTGATGGGCGGCGAAGACTGGCAGATGTGGATCGATGCCCTGCACGAAGCGGGTGTTTTGGCTGATGGGGCGAAAACGACCGCGTTCACTTACCTGGGCGAAAAGCTGACTCATGACATCTACTGGAATGGCTCCATTGGTGCGGCCAAGAAGGACCTGGATCAGAAAGTCCTTGGTATCCGTGAACGATTGGCTGTTCTGGGGGGCGACGCGCGGGTCTCGGTATTGAAAGCGGTGGTTACCCAGGCAAGTTCAGCTATCCCGATCATGCCGCTGTATCTGTCATTGTTGTTCAAAGTCATGAAGGAGCAGGGCACACACGAGGGATGCATCGAGCAGGTCTACGCGCTCTACAAAGACAGCTTGTACGGCCATTCTCCAGTTATGGATCAAGAGGGCCGCCTGCGCGCGGACTACAAGGAACTGGCTCCCGAAGTCCAGGACCGGGTCAAGCAACTCTGGGATCAGGTCAGCAATGACAACCTTTATGAACTTACTGATTTTGTCGGTTACAAGGCGGAGTTCCTGCGTCTCTTCGGTTTCGGGATCGAAGGAGTGGACTACGAGGCTGAGGTAGATCCGGATGTCAAGATCTCCAACCTGTTCCAGGCTTAGGTCGTAAGTATGGATAGCTGCCTCGATGCCCCATGCAGAGGCAGCTGCTGCCCAAGAGGGGTTGTAACGGGATGTCTGTTTTTGGCCGATTGCTGACTGTCGCGAGGGGCAGCAATCGACCCAGCCGCTTGCAGATCATCCCCGGGCTGTTCACGCTCATACCTGATCCATAGCCTCGGTCATCCCCCGATCCTCACCCAGGAACCCGCCACTCTGATGGTGCCACAGCCGCGCATAGATGCCGTTCTTAGCGAGCAATTCGGTGTGGGTGCCCTGTTCGATGATGCGTCCATCGTCCATGACAATAAGTCGATCCATTGCCGCAATCGTGGACAGCCGATGGGCGATGGCGATTACGGTTTTTCCCTCCATCATTTCATCGAGGCTTTCCTGAATGGCCACTTCGACTTCCGAGTCCAGCGCGCTGGTAGCCTCGTCAAGTAGCAGGATCGGGGCGTTCTTGAGCATCACTCGGGCAATCGCGACGCGCTGGCGCTGGCCGCCAGAAAGCTTGATGCCGCGCTCGCCCACCAGGGTGTCGTAGCCGGTATGACCTTGCCGGTCGCTCAGTTGGCTGATGAACCCATCAGCTTGAGCATTGGCCGCGGCACTGCGGATTTGTGCGTCGCTTGCATCGGGTCGGCCGTAGGCGATGTTGTCGCGAATGGAACGGTGCAGCAGGGAAGTATCCTGGGTGACCATGCCGATGGCGCTACGCAGGCTGTCTTGCGTCACGTGCGCAATGTCTTGCCCGTCAATGCGAATCTGCCCGCTGTCGACGTCATAGAAGCGCAGCAGCAAGTTGATGAGCGTGGATTTGCCCGCGCCGGAGCGGCCCACCAGACCGATTTTTTCCCCCGGACGAATGTTCAGGCTCAGGCCATCGAGCACTTGGCGTTCGCCATTGTAGTTGAAGCTCACGTTGTCGAAGGTTACCGCCCCGCCGGAGGTCACCAGGACGCCCGCGTCCGGCGCATCCTGCACCTTGGGGCCGCGGGTAAGGGTTGCCATGCCATCCTGTACGGTGCCGATGCTCTCGAACAGCGAGGTCATTTGCCACATGATCCAGTGCGACATGCCATTGATACGCAACGCCATGGCAGTGACTGCCGCCACGGCGCCTGCGCCGACCTCACCCTGGTGCCATAGCCACAGCGCATAACCACCTGCTGCCATGATCAACGCCACCACCAATGCCTGGTTGACGATCTCGAACTGGCTGACCAGGCGCATCTGACGGAAGCCGGTTTGCTTAAAGTCCTCCATCGCTGCACGCGCGAAGTGCGCTTCTCGATTGGAGTGGGAGAACAGCTTCACCGTAGTGATGTTGGTGTAGGCGTCCGAGATACGCCCGGTCATCATCGACCGCGCATTGGCCTGTTCCTGCCCGACTGCCCCCAAGCGAGGCACGAAGTACAGCATGGCCAGCCCGAACAACACGATCCACGCAACGAAAGGCAGCATCAGTTTCAGTGCGAAGCCGCCGGCCAGTGCAATGATTGCGATGAAATACACCCCGATCCCGGGTGCGATTTCGATAAGGGTGAACAGCACGTCGCGCACGGCCAGCGCAGTCTGCATCACCTTGGTGGTGACCCGGCCGGAGAACTCATCGGAAAAAAACGAAAGGCTTTGCCGCAGCATCAGGCGGTGGAAGTCCCAACGCAGCCGCAACGGCAGATTGATCGCCAATATCTGGTGCTGCACCATGGTACGCAACGCCACCAGTCCGATGCTGGCCACCATTACGATGCCCATGCCCCACAACACGCGACTTTCCTGCGCGGCCGCATCACCACCTGCCTGCCAGGTCGAGAGCAAATCCACGACCTGCCCAAGGAAAGAAAACAACCAGGCTTCGTAGATCGACACACCGGCACTGAGCAGCGCAAACGCAAGGATATAGCGGCGGGCGCCCCGTGTGCACGCCCAAAGGAACCGAGCCAGGCCCTCGGGTGGCGGTGGTACCTCGTCGGGCGGGAAGGGGTCGAGTCTTTGTTCAAATGCGCGAAGCATGGTGGTCTCCGAAACGATCAAGTTAAGGAGATTCTGCCATCTAAAGGTTACTTTGAGGGGGATGTGGAGTAGCGGGCATGGCTCTACAGGCATGTTGCCCTGAAAGTTGGATTGCCGAGTGGGGGAACTCAGACAATGTTTAAATCCAAGTCGGCGAGGCCAAGACGGGCGGTCTCGGAGCGCCGCTCTCGACTCAAGTGAGTCATTCGTGACAGGCAGAAATCGGCCAAAAAGCAGACACTGGCCAGACACACAACGCTGTAGGCGCGTTGCGCCCACGCCGCGGGGATAAGGTAAATATTCCTAACCATTGCAGCCTTTCAGACTGCGCAAAGCTCGACTCAAAGGGGCCCCGCCGCGATTTTGTGGCGCTTCGCACCGTCGGTGGCGGTCATCCAAACGACTCTCAGATAATGGAGATCCATATCCCTCCATCCCATGCGCTGCGTTAAAAGAAAGCCTCACCTCGAAGAGCCTTCAGAACAAGCGAAAAGGCCGGAGTTGGCAAACGACGACTTGGGTAGTACAGGTGATAACCCGAGAACAAAGGGCACCAGTCTTCCAGTACCCGCACCAAGCGGCCATCCTCAATGTGCGGGGCAAATTCTTCTTCCGGTAAATAGGCGATGCCTAAGCCGTTAACTGCCGCAGCCGGGACGTGTGCGCTTGTGTTCACAATGACCTGGCCAACGACACGCACGTTGACCTTGCGACCGCGTTTTTCGAACTCCCAGGCATCAAGTCCGCCAAGGGTTGGATAGCGTATGTCGATACAGCTGTGATTCACCAGATCCTGCGGCTTCTTTGGCGCACGGTTGCGTGCGAAATAGGAGGGCGATGCCACTGCAGCCATCCGTACTTCGGGCCCGATTGGAACGGCGATCATATTTTTATCGACGGTGTCGCCAAATCTGATGCCCGCATCGAAGCGGTCAGCAACGATGTCTCGGAAGCCATAGTTGATATCGAACTCAACCTTGATATCGGGGTATTCAAGGAGCAAAGGCGTGAGCCGCGGAAGGAGGATTGTCTTCAGGACAAAATCACCGCAGGTAATGCGCACCGTGCCTGCAGGCTTGTCACGAAGCTCAGTCAAAGCATCCAGCTCGGCCTCGATCTCGTCGAAACGATGACCAATGGCTTGCATCAGGCGTTCACCCGCGCTGGTCGGCGAAACGCTACGAGTGGTGCGCGTCAGTAGACGAATCTTCAGCCGCTTTTCAAGCCCGGAAACGGTCTGGCTCAGCGCGGACTGTGTGACACCCAAGTGGGCAGCCGCTCGGGTAAAGCTTCCCTCCCTGGCGACCGTCACAAAGGCCAGAAGGTCGTTCAGATTATGTCGTGGCATCAAAGGCGCCTGGATAAATTGATTAGCTATGCTTATAACTTCAACAAGCTTTCATTAGATTATCAAGCATGACGTATTCCCTGAGAATAGGGCAAGTCTCACCTGTAATCACAGGCATGGCTCATACCACTCGCTGATCCAGACCCGGCAACCAGGTTGATCAGCACCTATTCACGGATGGGAGCACCTCATGAAAAAACTCGTTATCTTGCTCGGCCTTCTGATGGCGTCGCTCTCCGCACTGGGAGCAGACATGTCTAACGGAGCTGATAATTTTTTCAAAAGCGAGAAGGTCACAATGCAGAAGGTGACCTTCAAAAATCAGTACCAGATGAAAACGGCAGGGAATCTGTTCGTCCCTAAAGATCTGAAGCCCGGTAGCAAAAGCGCA
The DNA here is from genome assembly GCF_031570575.1 of Pseudomonas sp. JL3. Classification (NCBI taxonomy): domain Bacteria; kingdom Pseudomonadati; phylum Pseudomonadota; class Gammaproteobacteria; order Pseudomonadales; family Pseudomonadaceae; genus Pseudomonas; species Pseudomonas sp. JL3. The sequence continues at coordinate 647,602 of NZ_JAKWJK010000001.1, read as the reverse complement.
GCGATCATCGTTGGTCATCCCATGGGCGCGGTCAAAGAGCAGAGTTCGAACCTGTATGCCCAGAAACTGGCGGAGCAAGGTTTCGTGACCCTTGCCATCGATCTGTCGTTCTGGGGCGAAAGTGATGGGCAACCGCGCAACGCGGTTTCGCCGGAAATCTATGCTGAAGACTTCAGTGCCGCCGTGGATTACCTCGGCACACAGACCTTCGTTGATCGGAACCGGATTGGCGTCCTGGGCATTTGCGGTAGCGGGAGCTTCGTCATCAGCGCTGCCAAGATCGACCCTCGGATGAAGGCCATTGCCACGGTCAGCATGTATGACATGGGCGCGGCCAACCGAAACGGCTTGAAGCATTCCGTCACTGTCGAGCAGAGGAAGCAAGCTATCGCCGCTGCTGCCGAGCAGCGTTATGTCGAGTTCACCGGTGGCAAAACTGAGTACACCAGCGGAACTGTCCATGAGCTGACGGACAAGTCCAACGCTATCGAGCGCGAGTTCTATGATTTCTACCGCACGCCACGCGGTGAGTTCACTCCCAAAGGCCAGTCACCGTTGCTGACCACTCACCCGACGCTGACCAGCAACGCCAAGTTCATGAACTTCTATCCGTTCAACGATATCGAGACGATCTCGCCGCGGCCAATGTTGTTCATCGCCGGTGAGAATGCTCACTCGCGTGAGTTCAGTGAAGAGGCCTATCGACTGTCGAGTCAACCCAAAGAGCTTGTCATCATTCCAGGTGCCGGCCACGTGGATCTCTATGATCGGGTCGATCTTATCCCGTTTGCCAAGCTGTCTTCGTTCTTCCAGACCCACCTTAAGTGACACCGCGAATTCAAGCGTTGGGGCTTCACGTATTGGAGGACATTAGATGAGCAGCACCACCTTACCTCTTCAAGCAGCGAGCCGACAGGTATGGGGAGCCGTCCTGGCGATGTCGCTGTGCGCCTTCGCCCTGGTGACTTCGGAGTTTCTGCCGGTGAGCTTGCTCACACCGATTGCGACCGATCTCGCGCTGACAGAGGGGCAGGCCGGGCAAGCGATTTCAATTTCTGGCCTCTTCGCGGTCGTCACCAGTCTTTTCATCTCTTCAGTCATTCGCCAGCTCGACCGGCGGCCCGTTTTGCTTTTCCTGACAGCCTTGATGATTGCCTCTGGCACGCTCGTCGCCTTTGCCCCGAACTACTCGACACTGATGGTGGGTCGAGCCATTTTGGGGATCGCTATTGGTGGCAGTTGGTCAATGTCGACCGCCGTCATGATGCGGATTGCCCCCGAGAGTTTTGTGCCTAAAGCCATCGCTTTGATCCAGGGCGGTACCGCACTTGCCACTGCGGTCGCAGCACCCATTGGCAGTTTCATGGGCGGGCTGATCGGCTGGCGAGGTGCATTTTTCTGCGTGGTTCCGCTCGCCGCTCTGGCGCTCTGTTGGCAAGCATTCACGTTGCCGAAAATGCCTGGTCAAAATGAGTCTGGCTCTGCACTTGAAGTGTTTCGGCTGTTAGGTAATGCCAAAGTCTCGCTGGGCATGGCGGCAGTGGCATTTTTGTTTATGGGGCAGTTCACGTTATTCACCTATCTGCGTCCGTTCCTGGAGTGGGTGACCCGCGTTGATGTGTCTGGGCTCTCCCTGCTATTGCTGATTATCGGTATGGCCGGATTGGTGGGCACGACGGTGATCGGACCGGTGTTGAACAAAAGCCTTTATCGAGTGCTGATGATCATTCCACTCCTGATGTCGGGGATTGCTGCGGCTCTACTTGTTTTCGGCAGCTCGATATGGGCGACAGCCGTTTTACTGGGTGTGTGGGGCCTGATTGCTACGTGCGCGCCTGTGGGCTGGTTCACATGGCTATCACGCACGCTTCCACAAGATGCCGAAACGGGAGGCGGTCTGATGGTGGCGGTGATTCAGTTGGCTATCACACTCGGCGCGACGGTAGGTGGGTTGCTATATGACGGCGTTGGCTACCAGGCTACGTTCATCGCGAGTGGAGTATTTCTTCTGGTGGCTGCCGTGCTTGCACTGTTCGTATCGCGAGCGGATCTGCCCCCCATTTCAGGCCTTGACCCAGCGCTGACGGCTCCAGCTGCTCAATGTATCGACGGCAAATACCAGTAACAGCATGGCCAGAATCACCGTGCTGGCTTGCGCTTCCTGGAACAGGCTGAGGCTGACATAGAGCATCTGCCCCAAACCTCCGGCGCCGACGAAGCCAAGCACACTGGCCATGCGGATATTGTTTTCCCAGCGGTACAGGATGTAGGCCAGTAACTGTGGCAACAGGTTGGGCAGTGTGCCGTAGCAGAAAGCCCAGACGGCGTTGCCGCCCTGCAGGCGGATGGCTTCGGCCGGTTCTGGTGGGGTGTTTTCCAGTGCTTCGGCGAACAGCCGGCCGAGCACGCCGGTGGTGTGCAGGGCTAGTGCCAGGGTGCCGGCATTGGGGCCGAGCCCGGCGGCAAGGACCATCAGCGCGGCCCACACCAGTTCCGGAACCGCGCGCAAGGCGTTGAGCACCAGGCGCGACGCGCTCTGCAGTGGCCAGCCGAAACGCCCCGCCGCGGGCAATGCCAATAGAAGACCGAATACCGCCGCGAGCAGGGTGCCCAGGGCGGACATGGCAATGGTTTCCAGGGCGCCGTGGCCGATCGCTCGCAGATGACCCGGGCTCAGGTCCGGGCTGAGAAAGCGCTGCGCATAAGCGCCCATCTGCTTCAGGTTGCCGCTGTCGCCGAGTTCGCCGAGGTTGATGCCCAGGTAGTCGAACGAGGCGACAACCGCTGCACCGATGCAGAGCAGCAGTGCCAGGTTGATCAGGCGATTCATGTCAGCCTCCAGCGCAGCAGACGGCTGAGTTGATCGGCGAGCAGCACCAGCACGAGGAACGTCAGTAACAAACTGGCCACTTCACCGCCAGCGAACATGCGCAACGACAGATCCATTTGCTGGCCCAGACCGCCGGCACCGACAAAGCCCATCACCACCGAGGCGCGGATGGCGCATTCCCAGCGGTACACCGTGTACGAGAGCAACTCCGCAGCGACATTGGGCAGGATCCCGTAGCAGAAGGCTGCGAGCCGACCGCTGCCCGATTGCAGTAGCGCATGGGCAGGGCGCTGGTCGACCGACTCGAAAATTTCCGCGTAGACCTTGCCCAACATGCCGCTGTAAGTAATGGCAATGGCCAGCACCCCGGCCGTCGGGCCGAGGCCGACGGCGCGCACGAACAGCAGGGCCCAGACGATTTCCGGCACGCTGCGCAGGAAAATCAGTAAACCGCGTATGGGCCAACGCAGCAGTTGGCCCCAATAGCTCGGGTGGCCGGCACGGGAGGCAGCAGACAGCGACAGAGCACGACTGGCCAACAGGCTGGCGGGGACTGCCAACAGCAACGCCAGGGCCATGCCGGCCGTGGCGATGGCCAGAGTCTGCAGGGTGGCTTGCAACAATAGCTCAATGAACTCTTCGCCATGGGCCGGTGGCCAGAAGGCGGATACAAATCGGCCCATCTCGCTCTGACTGTCACTCGCCACCAGCACGCCGAGGTCCAACTCGCTGAAGTGGATGCCCGGCCACAGCAAGGCAAGGGCCAGCAAGGTGAGCAGCAGCCGGGGCAGGGTGGCGGGATCACGGGTATCACGGGTCAGCATCGGGGAATCTGCACACTCAAGGGTGCCGGAGCAATCGGTGGGGACAGCAATTGTTCGTTGGCGTAGAGCTTGTCGAGCAACTCACGGTCGACTTCGCTGGCCTGAAGGTCGAACAGGATCTGTCCATCACGCAAGCCGATGATGCGCGAAAAATGCGCCAGGGCCAGCTCCACCGCATGCAGGCTGGCGACCAGGGTGACGTTGTGCTGCCGGGCATGGCGACAGAGCACCGAAAGCGTGTGCTGGGCCAACACGGGGTCCATGGCCGATACCGGCTCATCGGCCAGCAACACCTCGGGCGCTTGGTACAACACGCGGGCAATACCCACGCGCTGCAACTGTCCACCGGACAGTTGCAGGCATTGCGCGAACAACTTGTCACTCAGGTCCAGCCTGGCCAATGCCGCGCGTGCGCCCGGAATATCCAGTGGATGCAGCAGGTTCAACAGGCTCCTGCCCAAACCCCACTGCCCCAGCTTTCCGGCCAGAACCGCAGTGATCACGCGCTGGCGCGGTGGTAGGGGAGGCGACTGATGGATCAGGCCGATGCGCGCGCGCAGACGCTGACGCTGACGGGCAGAAAGCTGCCAGGCGTGCTCACCGAGCACCTGCAGCTCGCCGTTGCCCGGCCGCAGGGCGGTGGCCAGCAGGTTGAGCAGGCTCGACTTGCCCGCGCCAGACGGGCCGATGATGGCGACCTGTTCGCTGGCACCAATGTGCAGGTCCACGCCACGCAACGCCTGGACGCCGTTGGCGTGGGTAAGGCTGACCTGGGTCAGACGCAATGTCATTTGAGCAGTTCGGCGGCGAGGGCGGCTTCCTCGATGCCCTTATAGTTCTCAGGCTTGGTTTCGATGAATCGGCTGGCGGCTTGCAGATCCAGAATCTCCTTGTCCGCAGGCTTCGCCGGATCGAGCGCCAGGAAGGCTGCCTTGATCTTGGCCGCCAGCGCCGGGTCGAGGGTTCCGCGCACCGTCCAGTTGTAGTCGAAGTAGGCCGGGGTGGTCGCAAACACTTTGACCTTGGTGGTGTCGACCTTGCCGGCGGCGACCAGTTTTTCCCACACGCTGGCGTTCAGTACGCCGGCGTCGACCTTGCCGGCCTGGACCCAGGCGACAGTGGCGTCATGGGCGCCGGAGTAGCCGACGCGACTGAACCAGGTTTCAGGCTTGATGCCGTCCTTGAGCATAAAGTAGCGCGGCATGAGACTGCCCGACGTGGAGGACACCGAGCCGAATGCAAAGGTCTTGCCCTTGAGGTCGGCGAGGGATTTGACGGCAGGGTCGGCGGTGATGAATTTGCTGGTGAATTGGGCGTCCTGTTCGCGCTGTACCAGCGGAATGGCATTGCCGGTTTTCAGGCGTGCCTGTACGAACGTGAAGCCGCCCAGCCAGGCCAGGTCGATGCGGTCGGTGGCCAGTGCCTCGACCACGGCCGGGTAGTCGCTGACGGGCACGAACTCAACCTTCATGCCCAACTGTTGTTCCAGATAGGCACCAAGCGGCTTGAACTTGCGGAGCAGTTCGGTAGGGGCTTCATCGGGAATCGCGCTGACTTTCAGCGTATCGGCGGCCTGCGCCAACAGGGTGCAAAATGACAGGGTCAAGCCGATGGCCAATGCCAGGGTACGCTTGAGCATGGAAGATCTCCGGTGTATTAACGAAAGAATGTCGAGGCGCCAAGCATGACTGGCGCTTTGTGAGGGTAGACGAAAGGAGCGATATTGACCGGTTTTGGCCCAATTGCAATCTGTTGCATCGACCGGTTGAATCCACAACCCGAAACGGTCAATTATCGGAGCGCATAACCCCGTTTGTGAGATCACCCTCGGCCAGCATTTGCATCATGATGTTTCTCGCCCCTCCGGCATTTGGTTAATTACCGTCCGCCACTTTACGCTCTATCTCCGCTATTTTTCGCCTGAGCTCTTCAGCCTCCTGCTCCTGGTTTTGCGCTTCATCCAGACTTTCGGCGTCACTGTCGCGGTCCTCAAGCTCGCTTTCGACCACATCGTCGGGTTTGCCAGCCGTATCGGCAGGCGGGACGTTCGAGGTCGTTTCTGATTCGTCGTCATTAACATCGTCATTGTTCATTTCGCTCACCTCCATTGGCCTACACATTAGATACAGCGGTATGAAGGGAGTTCGGGTTTTCAAGAATTTGTGGCTGGGTCCGGATCACCGGCCACAACACCATTTTCGTCGATGATAAAGATCCGCTTCGTCACGGCTTTCAACTGGCCTGATCGGTCGCATAATGGTGCTAGGGCTTTTTCAGCTTCTGCAGGTAGCATGACGCTTTATAAGCGCACCAAATGACAGATTGGCTAACGTAACCGAGTGGGTCGAACATTGATCGAACGACGTCAATTCAGCGGAGGCATGAAAGGGAAAAACCTCCGCTATCTGAACGAAAATCCTGGCGAGCCTGCTCGAATGACTCGAGCAGGCTTTTTGCTGCTCGAGCATTTCTCGCTGCCCGCGTTCACGCAAGCGCTGGACACGATTGTCACCGCGAATCTTTTGCGCCCCGGCTTGTTCTCTTCCCGGACGTTCGGCTTGAATGAGGGGGAGGTCATCAGCGACCTGGGCCTGGTGATTCGGCCGGATGCACGCATCGATTCTTCCGCCATTCACAATCTGGACCTGCTGGTGATTTGCGGCGGCTACAGGACAGAACTGAAGGCGACTGATGAGTTCATCAGCCTGTTGCGAGCGGCGGCAGATCAAGGTGTCATTCTGGCCGGGTTGTGGAATGGTGCATGGTTCTTGGGCAGCGCAGGTTTGCTCGATGGATACCGTTGCGCCATTCACCCCGAACATCGTCCCGCACTCGCGGAAATCTCCAAGGCGACGCATGTCACCAGTGAGCCCTATGTCATCGATCGAGACCGGCTCACCGCTTCCAGTCCCTCTGGGGCATTTCATATGGCGTTGGACTGGATCAAAGAACTGCACGATAAAGCTCTGGTCGAGGGTATCGAGGACATTCTTGCTTTCGAGGAGTCTCGCTACCGGCGCATCAAACCGGCTGAAAATATTTGTGTGAGCGCGCCATTGCGAGAGGTGGTCAAGCTGATGGACGCCAACCTCGAAGAACCTCTGGAGCTGGAGCAACTGGCGGTCTACGCGGGCCGTTCCCGGCGACAACTCGAACGCTTGTTCAAGGAACAGCTCGGGACAACCCCGCAGCGATATTACATGGAGCTGCGCATCACCGAAGCGCGTCGACTCCTTCAGCACACAGAGCTGTCACAGGTAGACGTGCTGGTTGCCTGTGGCTTTGTGTCGCCCAGTCATTTCAGCAAGTGCTATAGCTCGTATTTCGGCTACAGGCCTTCCAAGGAAAAACGGCTCGTTAAATAATCACTGCTTTTTTGCGTACCGGTGAGGATCTCCCTGAATGAGTGATGCCCGGTGGCGAACGCTCGTTGGAGCAGGGCCACCGGACATGTCCGCAGATTCAGCCCTTGGCCGCCATCGCGGTCACTTCCACGCGCATGCCTTCGACCGCTAGGGACGCCACGCCAACGGCGGCGCGAACCGGCCATGGCTTGGCGAAGAAGCGCTTGTAGACTTCGTTGAAAGCGGCGCGGTCGGCCATGTCAGTCAGGTAGATGGTCAGATGCAGCACCCGGTCCATGGAACTGCCGGCAAGCTCCAATGCCACCTTGAGCGCTTGCAGGGTGCACTCGCTCTGCTCGGTGATGCCACCCAGCTCCAGACTGCCGTCGGCGCGGGTAGGGATTTGAGTAGAGACCAACAGGCCGCCGAAACCGGCGACGTCGGAGGAGATGGAGTCCGGGTCTGGGTCGGGAAGAAAGGTGATGTCGTGGTTTGCCATGGGGGATCTCTTGTTTGAGGTGGTAGGTCAGTTTACAGCACGAGACTATCTGCCAGCCTCATGGCCTGTTGAGTCGCAGTTTTACGCGCACTCAGGTCAACGTCTTCCCCCAGAATGGTCTTCTCGACAATCACCGAGTGCACATCGCTCACACCGATAAATTGCAGCCAGGCTTCCACGTAGGGTTTCTGAAAGTCGAAGCGCTCTGCTGGCGTGATCGACTGCGCCGAAAAATCCAGGCCGCGGGCGTACATCACCACGGCGGTTTTGTTGTACAGCATGCCTTCCAGACCGCGTTCCGGGTCGAAGCTGAATAAAATGTCTTTCTGCGACACCAGGTCGATGAAGTGTTTGAGTTTGTACGGGATGCTGAAATTCCACAGCGGTACGGACATCACCAGGACGTCTGCGCGGTGCAGGAACGCGGCCAGATCTTTCAAGGTGTTCCAGGCGTCTTGCTGCGCCGGAGTCAAGGGCGTGCCATTGAGCCCGGCGTATTTGGCGTCCATTGCCAGCTCGTCGAACTCCGGCAAAACCATGTTCCAAAGATCGAGGGTGATGATTTCGGTGTCCGGGGTGTTTTCTTGATAACGCGCAATGAAGCTGCGGGCGACTTCAAGTGAGGCCGAGCGCTGTTTGCGCGGGGAACATTCGATATGCAGAAGGGTGGTCATGGCATGTCTCGGGCGGGGAAGTTGGATCATTGCAACATAGTTTTATTTGGAATATAAATCGTGAATAAATAAGCCATTAATCACGAATAGAACTATGTTCGATATTCTGTTGTTAAAAACCTTTGTCACCGTCGTCGATGAAGAGGGTTTCAGCCGCGCAGCCGAAAAGCTGCACCTGACCCAATCTGCGGTCAGCGGTCACTTGCGGCGACTGGAAGAACAGGTCGGTAAACCGCTGTTGAAGCGTACGACCCGTTCCCAGCAACTGACGCCCGATGGCGAGCGCCTGATCGCTTATGCGCGCACGATCCTCGCGCTGAACCGTGATGCCTGGGCGCAACTGACGCGCACACCGTTTCACGGGCGGGTGCGAATCGGGGTATCGGAGGATTTTGTCGAACCGCGATTGCTGCGAGCTTTTCAGGATTTCGCGGCGCAGTACCCGGGCATGGAAATCGACGTGCAGGTGGGTATTCCTGGCACGTTGCTGAACCTGATGAAGCAAGGCCATCTGGAGCTGGTCATTGGTTCGCTATGCGAAACCAGCGAAGCGGGGTTGCTACTGTGGCAAGAACCGTTGGTGTGGGCCTGGTCGGCGCAACCCGTCACCCAGTTACCGACACCGTTGCCGCTGGCGCTGTTCCCTGAGCCCTGTCCTTATCGTGAGATAGCGCTGAGGCGGTTGGCGCAGGCGGGGATCGCCCAACGTGCGGCGATGTCATGCACCAGCACCGCCGTGTTGCGGGCGGCGGCGTTGGCTGGTTTCGCGGTGGCGCCCATGACGGTCAGTCAATTGGGGCAGGGACTGGCGGCTCTGGGTGCGGAACAAGGGTTGCCGGATTTGCCGGATGCGCAGTTTCGGTTGTTCACCTCTGCTGACGCGGATCAGACGATTGTGGCAGCGCTCACTCAGCTCATCGTGGAATATTGCTCCACGCGAAGGGCTTGACCGTCTGGGTCGATCGCATGACGCCTCAGCCGGTATTGAACAACTGACGGATCAGATTGGGCGTGCTGCCGGTCCAGCGCTTGAACGAGCGGCGGAAGTTTGCCGCATCGTTGAAGCTCAGGTACTCGGCCACGGCTTCATTGCTGAACCCCTTGATCTGGTACAGGTACAGGGCCACGTGTTTGCGCACCAAATCTACCTGCTGCTGAAAACCGGTGTCGTGTTTTTGCAGTTTGCGCTTGAGGGTGGCAGGGCTCATGGCGAAGGCCTGGGCGGCTTGTTCCAGGCTTGGGGTATGGCGCACGTGGCGCTGTAAATAGCGGTACATGCCGTCGAGAAAACTCGACGTGCAGCCCAATTGTTGCAGTTGCCCCTGAGCTTCCTGACGGGCGACCTGGCCAGCAATGGCCGACGCATCGGGCCATCGCCGGGCGAGAAATTCCCGGGGGATGCGCATCAGGTCCAACGGCCGGTTGAACTGAGTGTGCTCGCCCAAATGCACCCAATATTGCTCGACGTAACGGGGCTCGGCATGGCTGAAACTGCATTCCCACGGCAGACGCTGGCCGCTCAGCGCGCGACTCATGGCCACCAGCGAGGTCATGCTCGCTTCCAGCAGAAAACGCCATTGCTCGCCGGCCCCGCAACTGTCCAGCCAATAGAGATAGGCGTGTTTTTCATCCAGCACCAACCGCGGCGTCATTAGCGGGCTGAGCAGCGCCTGTTGCTGCACCAGGGTGTCGAGAGCCTGGTGCAGGTTTTGTGCATGGCGCAGGGCGTGACTGGCGGCGCCGTAGTGTCCAGGCAGCAGGCGTTGACCGAACAGAAAACTGCTGTCGTCGGCATCCAGCAAACGTCGGCTGTTGCCGATCAGCGCGAAAAACTGCAGGGGGCTGAGGCGGGTCTGACCAGCCAGAATGTCTTCATGGAACAGACCGGTGCCGCGCAGCAGACGATGACTGTCGATGTCCCGGGACAACGCCAGATCGATCAGGGTTGCCGGTTGATAATGCCCGGGGATGAAACGGCTGTCGGTTTCGTACCACGTGGTTTTCAGGGTCATGGCCGGGCCTCAAGCCGTTCTGGCCAGAGGCTGCTTGGCCCGGGCCAACGCCAGGTTAAGGCGCTTGAGCAGGGCGTCCGGCGACTCGTTCAGTGCCATCACCACCGCCGTGCTCGCCGACAGTTGCAAGCGCTCGCCGTGCTGTCGGGTTTTGTGTGCCAAACCCTGAACCGCTTGTTGCAGTTCCAGCGCCAGCAACCGTGCCTGGCTCTCGCCGGTATTGGGCAGCAGCACCACAAAACGGTCGCCGGCCAATCGGCAGAGCAAGTCCTGGCGTCGCAGATTGAGCAGCAGCAAATGACTGAGCGCTTGCAGCACGGCGTCGCCTTCGGCATGCCCGAAGGCCTGATTGATGGCCGAGAAGTTGTCCAGGTCCAGCGCCAACAGCGACAGCGGCTGTTGTTGGCTATGACTTTCCTCAAGGCTGCCGGCCAGTTGGCGCTTGAGGTAATCGGCGCCACCCAATGGCGTGAGTTTGTCGAACAAACGGTGCTCGCGGAACAGCCGCTCGCGTTTCTCCATCTGCGCGCTGATCGCCAGTTGCTCGCGGTGCCAGTGATAGATGCCGATGGTCAGCAGGATCATGCCGACCGGCATCGGCCCGGACTCGAGCCAGTGATCCCAGGTGATGCTGTCGGGCAGGCGAATGAACTCGTCGAGGCTGTCGATCCACCAGGAAAAAAAGATTCCGCTCAAACCCAGCGCCAGATAATTGGTGACGCGCCCGGCCGGCCGACTCTTGAGCACCAACCCCAGCCAGACCAACGCCAGCAGCGCCGAACCGCCTTCACCGACGATATCCAGCCAGACCCATTCGCTGACCGGTTTCACTTCGCCGCAGGCCAGATGCAGAAGCAACCCCAGGTTGGCGGCCAACAGCAGCAGGGCGAGTTTCCAACGGTGAGGTTTGAGCACTGAGAACATGGCCGCGATCCTTTGGCGAAGAAGCAATGCGCGCCAGCACAGCAGATGTTTGTGACAGTCGGGTGACTGGGTGGGAATGGGGCAGGGAGGTCGAATCAGCTCATGGTCCTGTGGGATTTTCTGGCGAGTGAGGACCTGTGGCGAGGGAGCTTGCTCCCGCTGGAGTGCGCAGCGCTCCCCAACTTCGGTGGATCAGGTAAAACCCATACGGCCGCTGCGCGACCGAGCGGGAGCAAGCTCCCTCGCCACAGAGTCCGTGCCGATCGGATGCAAACAAGTCATTTAAGCTCACTTCCCGCCCCGAAACCCCGCAAAACCCCGGTTTAGCGCACCTCCCGCCAACCCCTGTCACAGAACCGTCATCCCCCATCCCTAGCGTGCCCTCCCAGTTGCCGGGCCTCTTGCCTGGCGTTAACGGACTCTTGGGGGAGGACATTCATGTACAAGCGCAACAGCACCGCCGGAGTCGTCGGCTTCACGCTCACCGCCCTGGCCATGGCGATCGCCAGTGAACGCCTGAGCGCCGCCGAAACCGTGGCGAACACCGAACACGTCGAAGTGGTGGGCCAGGCGGCGAGCATTGATCAGGCGCTCAAGGAGCAGCGCAGTTCCGACAGCATCAAGAGCGTGGTGCATGCCGACGGCGTGGCGCAGTTGCCGGACGAAAACGTTGCCGAAGCGGTGCAGCGCCTGCCGGGCGTCAGCGTCGAGCGCGACCAGGGCGAAGGGCGGTTTGTCAGCGTGCGCGGCCTCGGTCCGGATCTGAACAGTGTGACCATCAACGGCACATTGGTGCCATCGCCGGAAAGCGAACGCCGGGCCGTGGCCCTCGATGTGTTGCCCTCGGAGTTGGTGCAATCCTTGTCGGTGATCAAAACCCTGACCCCGGACATGGACGCCAACTCCCTGGGCGGCACCGTGGATGTGAAAAGCCTATCGGCCTTCGACCACAAAGGGCTGTTCTACACCGGCAGCAGCGAAGCCAGTTACGACAAAAATACCCACCAGACCAGCCCGAAATTTTCCGGCGCCATCAGTGATCGTTTCAGCCTTGGCGACGGCATCGACAACTTCGGCGTCGCTGCGGCGCTGAGCTGGCAGAAGCGCGACTTCGGCTCGGACAACGTCGAAACCGGCGGCGCCTGGGACTTCGAGCAAGGCGCCAAATTGCAGGAGTTCGAGCAACGCGACTACGACATCAGCCGTGAGCGCGCCGGTGGCGGCCTGAACTTCGATTACAAACCCGACGACCTCAGCAGCTATTACCTGCGCACCCTGTACAGTCGGTACAAGGACAGCGAGACGCGCAATTCCACCAGCCTCGAATTTGCCGACCCGTTGGCGGCGGGGGAGTTGGGCGACGCCGAAGGCTCACGCAAACTCAAACAACGGGAAGAGACCCAGGAAATCCAGTCCTACGTATTGGGCGGCGAGCGTATGTTCGGCCTCTGGACCCTCAGCGGCCAGGCCGGCTACAGCCGCTCCAGTGAAGACAGCCCGGGCCACATCGCCAACGCCGCGTTCAATGGCACCGACGATTTCGCCGACAGCGGTTTCTACGACAACGACAAGCCTCGGTCCATCATCGGTCAGAGCTTCTACAACCCGGACAACTTCAGTCTCGACAAGGTCGACTGGGAAAAACAGAAAACCACCGACACCGAGAAAAACCTGCGCCTGGACCTGGCCCGCGACTACGACCTCAGCGGCTATGCGTCCCAGGTCAAATTCGGCGGCAAGGTCAGCCGCCGCAACAAAGACAACAACCTCGACGCCTGGGTCTATGAAGATTTCGACGATCTGGGTTTCAGCGACGAGCAGCTCAACCTCAGCCGATTCCAGAAAGGCACCGTGGATTATCGCCTCAGCCAGTTCGGCCCGGGCATCAGCGGCAGCGCCATCAAGCAGTTGATCGGTGGCCTGAATCAAGCGGACTTCTATGACGAGACCGAATCGCGGGTCAACGACTTCAAGATCAGCGAAGACATCAACGCCGGCTACCTGATGAACACCATCGATATCGATGACTGGCGTTTCATTGCCGGCCTGCGCTACGAAGGCACCGAGTTCGAAGCCAAGGGCACCGGCGCCACCGATGGCGAGTTCCAGTCGACCGAGACCAAACGCCGTTATCACCACTGGCTGCCGGGCCTGCATGCGCGCTATCAACTGGACAAGAACACTCAGGTGCGCGCGGCCTGGACCAAGTCCGTGGTGCGCCCGACGTTCGGCCAACTGGCGCCGGGGTTTGTCATCGATGATGACGAGGCGACTTTCGGTAATCCGGACCTCAAGCCGCTGGAATCCAGCAACCTCGACCTGGGCATCGAGCATTACATGGGCCACGCCGGCACGGTCTCGGCGTTCGTGTTCTACAAAGACATCAAGAACTTCGTCTACAACACTGACCTGGCGGGCACCGGCGCCTGGGCCGATTTCTCCGAGGCCCATACGTTTGCCAACGGCGACAGTGCCAAACTCTATGGCCTGGAACTGGCCTATTCGCAGAAATTCGACTGGCTGCCGGCGCCCTGGAATGGCCTGCTGCTCGGCGCCAACACCACCTTCAGCCGCTCTGATGCCGAGATCGAAGGCTTCGACGCCGCCAGTGGTATCAACCGCAAGCGCAGCATCGATTTGCCCAATCAGTCCGACACCGTCGGCAACCTGATGCTCGGTTGGGAAGACGACAAGTTGAGCCTGCGCCTGTCGGCCAACTACAAGTCCGATTACCTCTTTGAGCTGGCCTCGATCAACGACAAGGCCCATGACCTGCACGTCGATGCCCAGACCTTCGTCGATTTCAGCGCGCGGTATTCGCTGACCAAAAACCTGCAAGTCAGCTTCGAGGCGCAGAACCTCACCGACGAGCCGTACTTCGTCTACACCGGCAGCCGTTCCTACAACGGCCAGTACGAAGAATACGGCCCGACCTACAAGCTCGGCCTGACCTTCACCCACTTTTAAGCCCCGGGGCGGCAGCCCGGTGCTGCCGCCATGATGGATGCACGACAAGGACTTTGCCTGTTCATGAGTATTTCGTGGTTACCCAAACACGGTCTGCTGACCACCCTGATCAGCTTGACCATCGGCCAGGCCATGGCGGCCGCGCCGAACCTGAGCCTCACACCCTGGGCGCCGAACCTGGTGGTCGACGCGGTCGCGTTCTTGCCCGTCGACCTGGGCCCCGAACGCCTGGCCGCCAGCGAGCGTGACGGCTTGCTGCTGCTCGACGCCCAAGGCAAAGAGCTGGCGCGGCTGAAAGGTTCGTTCAGCAGCCTGGACAGCCGCGCCGCCGGCCAACAAATCCTGGTGGCCAGCCTCGACAACGCCCGTCAACAAGCGCTGCTGGTCAGCCTCGATCCGGCCAAGCGCAGTTGGGGGCAACCGGTGTATCTGCCGACGCGGGATTACCCGGTGAACGGCTTGTGCCTGTACCGCGACGAAGCCAGCAACCTGTTCCTGTTTCTGGTGGGCGAGGAGGGCAAGGGTGAGCAATGGCTGGTGGGCAACGGCGCCACTTTGAATCCGCAACCGCAACGGGTGCGCGGTCTGCCGCTGCCGCCGTCGGCACAGTTCTGCCAGGTCGACGATGGCGCTAATCAATTGGTGGTCAATGAGGAGAACGTCGGTTGGTGGGCCTACCCGGCGCATGCCGAAGCCGATGTAACGCGCACACCGGTGGCCATGCGCGAACCGTTCGGCGAGATCAAACAGGCCGCGGGTGCAATGGCCCTGGTGCCGGGTGGCATCGTCGCACTCGATCCGAAAGCCGCGCAGTTGCATCTTTATCAGCAGCAGGGCGAACGCTGGGCGGCGCAGGCCACTTTGACGTTGCCAGGTATGAAGGAGCCGGAAAACCTTGCCCTGCGCCCAACAGCCAAAGGCTTGCAAGTACTGCTGCGCGACGATGATGACGGCCGCCTGTATCAGGGCGAACTCGACTGGCAAGCCACGCCGGTGCCCTTGGCGCCGGTGCTGGCGAACGTAAAAGCAATCAGCCAAAGCGACCCGGTCGGGCGCCAGGGCGATGCCGCGGATGATCCGGCGATCTGGATTCACCCGCAGCAACCCGCCCTGAGTCGAGTGCTGGGCACCAATAAAAAGCAGGGGCTGATGGCGTATGACCTGCAAGGCAAGCTGTTGCAGGAATTGCCGGTGGGGCGGCTGAACAACGTCGATATACGACCGAACTTCAAGCTCGGTCAGCAGACCGTCGACCTCGCGGTGGCGAGCAATCGCGATCACAACAGTCTCAGCCTGTTCAGCATCGACCGCACCAGCGGCGAACTGCGCGAAACCGGCGAGATTCCCACGCCGCTCAAGGACATCTACGGCATCTGCCTGTTTCAACCGGCCAGCGGCGAAATCTATGCGATCGCCAACGGCAAGGACGGCACCTTCCTGCAATACCGTTTGAGCGCGCCGGATGGCAGCGTACAGGGCGAGTTGGTGCGCCAGTTCAAGGTCGACAGCCAGCCCGAAGGCTGTGTTGCCGACGACCAGCGTCAGCGCTTGTTTCTCGGTGAAGAGGACGTCGGCGTCTGGGCCGTGGACGCCCGTACCGATCAGCCGGCGACGCTCAGCAGCGTGATCAAGGTCGGTGCGCAATTGCAGGCGGATGTGGAAGGGCTGGCGCTCTATCAAAGCGCGACGCAGGACTATTTGGTGATCTCCAGCCAGGGCAACGACAGCTATGTAGTGCTCGATGCCGAACCGCCGTTCGCGTCTCGCGGCGCATTCCGCGTCGGGCTGAACGCTGCGGCGGGTATCGACGGCGCCTCTGAGACCGATGGCCTGGAAGTCACCTCGGCCAACCTGGGCGGGCCCTGGAGCCACGGCATGCTGGTGGTGCAGGACGGCCGCAAACGCATGCCCGAGCAAACCCAGAACTTCAAATTCGTGCCCTGGGCCGAGGTCACCAAGGCGTTGAAATTGCCCTGATTCGGCCAGTCATCAACCTGTCATCACCATTTCATCGAATAGCTCAACGGCCGTCGCGCATCGACGGCCCGAGAGCGCCAGACAAGGAGTTTCACCATGCAAGCGACACTGGAACACATGACCATCTGGGGCCTGATCAGTGACGCCAGCCTGCTGGTCAAAGCTGTCATGCTCATCCTGTTGCTGGCGTCGGTGCTCAGCTGGTACCTGATCATCCAGCGCAGCGGCGTGCTGCAACGTCGCGAGCGGCAGCTCGACAACTTCATGCAGCGCTTTCGCAGCACTGCGGACCTGTTGCCGCTGTACCGCGAGACCGCACAGGGCACGGACAGCGAAGCCGGGGTCGAGCCGATTTTTCACGCCGGGTTTCAGGAGTTCAGCCACCTCAAACAGCACTCGGGGAATGCGGCCGACGTGGTGCTCGAAGGCGTTGAACGGGCATTGTACGTGGCCATCAGCGAGCAAGAAGTCCGCCTGGAGAAGGGCTTGCAGTTCCTCGCCACGGTCGGTTCCGTCAGCCCCTATATCGGCCTGTTCGGCACGGTGTGGGGGATCATGAATTCCTTCCTCGGCCTGTCCCAGGTGCAGCAGGCGACGCTGTCCACCGTGGCCCCGGGCATCGCCGAAGCGCTGATCGCCACGGCCATCGGCCTGTTTGCCGCCATCCCGGCGGTGATCGCCTACAACCGTTTTTCGGCGCGCAGCCAAACCCTGCTGACTCGCTACTACGCCTTCGGCAATGAATTGCAGGTGCGCTTGCATCGCACCTTGCATGGCACGCCGATGAACCTGGCCGTCGCAGCCTGAGAGGAGAATGCAGATGCTCGTCAGACCGCAACGCAAGCACGGGCCCAAGGCCGAAATGAATGTGGTGCCGTACATCGATGTGATGCTGGTGCTGCTGGTGATTTTCATGGTCACCGCACCGATGCTGACCCAGGGTGTGAAGATCGAACTGCCCAAGGTCGCCAGTGAAGCGTTGGCCACCGATACCCGCCAGCAAATCCTTACCCTGTCGGTGAAGGCCGAGGGTGGTTATTACTGGAACCTCGGC
The DNA here is from genome assembly GCF_031570575.1 of Pseudomonas sp. JL3. Lineage (NCBI taxonomy): Bacteria > Pseudomonadati > Pseudomonadota > Gammaproteobacteria > Pseudomonadales > Pseudomonadaceae > Pseudomonas > Pseudomonas sp. JL3. The sequence continues at coordinate 630,497 of NZ_JAKWJK010000001.1, read as the reverse complement.
GGTGAACTGGATACGCAGCACCAGACCGACAGTGCGGTGGCGCTTGAGGAGATGCGCGCCAAGGTCGCGCAAATCGTTGCCGGACGCCGTGACACCCAGGTTTACATTCGCGCCGACAAGGACGCCGGTTACGGCAGTGTGGTCGCAGCCATGGCGGCATTGCAGCAGGGCGGTGTGAACAACCTCGGGCTGGTGACCGAGGCCCCGCAATGACGGCTATGATCATGCCCGGTCCATCCATGACGTTGCGTGGCGCTGCTCGCAGCGGGTTCTGGAAAAACAGTCTGGCGGCGAGCCTGGCGGTAGGGCTGCATGCCATCGTGCTGGCGTTGCTGCTGCACGGCTGGTCGCTGGAGAAACCTCCGGTCGAACAGCCAGCGGTGTTGAGGACGCAATTGGTGATGTTGCCACCGGCGCCGCAGCCACAGGCGCCTGAACCAGTAGCGGCGCCGACGCCGGAGCCGGTTGCCGAGGCGCCCATCCAACCCGTCAAACCTGCGATCGATCCGCAGCTCCAGGCGCAAAAGCTTGAACAGGCCGTTCTTGCGCGCAAACGCGTCGAAGACAAAAAACGCGAACTCCAGGCCGAGCAACAACGCCAGCGTCAGGAGACAGAAAAACGCACTCATGACCTCGAACAGCAGCGCCAGGCCCAAGAGCAGGCACAACGCGCCGAACAATCGCGCCTGGCCGCCGAGCGTGCGCGTCAGCAGGCCGCCCAGGTGGCTGCCGACAGCCGCCAATACCTGCCGCTGAGCAAGGAAGCGCCGGACTATCCGCAACGGGCGCTGGATAAAAACATCGAAGGTGATTGCACTGTGGAATACACCGTCAATCCGCAAGGCAGAATCGAGAACCCCAAGGTGCTGGACGGTTGCCATCCGTTGTTCATGCGTCCGTCGCTGACCGCCGCCAACACCTTCCGTTACCAGCCGAGAATCGTCGACGGCCACGCGGTTGCGGTGCCGGCCGTGCGCAACACCTTTCACTACCGGATCAAGTAAGCGGCGCCCCATAGCGGGTCGGCGTGCGGCTATGCGGTCGTGAGATGTCGTCGCGACCCCGCGAGGGTTTGCGCTGGTGCCACACGTTGCGCCTGACGTCGTGGTGCTGGCGTGGCGCCAAGCACCAACGCCGAACTCGACCACGATTCGCCGTCAGCGAGGAAGGCGAGCAGCGTCGCATGCTGCTACTCACCAGGCAGTGCGCCGGCCTCAATAAGCGTTGGAGGCGGGTATCGGGTCTCGATACCCGCCCAGAAAAAACGAACTTGCGAAGCGGCCGCGTCTCGAATTTAAAAGACTCGAGAAGAAGGCGCCCAATGAGCAAGTCGATAGGCGCAAAAGACCTGATTACCCACAGCAGACCTCTGTCGGTCATGACGCCCCAGGAGCACCCGCGATACGACCTGGTGCTGTTGATCGTGTTTCTTTTGATCGTCACAGCGCTGGGTATTTCCCCCCGTAGCCGAGTGGATTGGGTTCTTGAAAATCTGCTGGCCCTGCTGCTGGTGATGGTCCTGGTGGGCGTTTACCGACGGTTCCGTCTGTCTGCCGTCTCTATCAGCCTGGTGTTCGTGTTTCTCTGTATCCATGAACTGGGTTCGCACTACACCTACGCGCTGGTGCCCTACGACCGCTGGTGCTCGGCCTTGACCGGAGTCAGCCTCAACAAAACCCTTGGGTTTGAACGCAATCATTATGATCGGCTGGTCCATCTGACCTATGGACTCTTGATGGTCTATCCGATTCGGGAAGTGCTTGCGCGAATCACGCCGCTGCGGGGTTTCTGGGTTGGATTTGTCGCGCTGAATATCATTCTGTCGACCTCGGCGGTCTATGAAATCGTGGAATGGATAGGTGGGCAATTCCTGGGAAAAGACACCGCCAAGGCTTTTGTCGCTGCGCAAAATGACCCATGGGACTCTCAGGCCGACATGGCGCTGGCGGTTGGAGGTGCGTTCTTCACGCTATGGGTTGTGTGGTTCCGGCGCCGGTTGTTTTATCGAAATGTTCAATTAAATGTCTCCGAAGAAAATTCATAAAATTTATAGAGTGTTCTAATTGAATGATGTCGGTAAGCCGCTAATGTAAAGTTGATGTAACACTTGGAATGTGCGCGCAGTAGTTGTTTTGCCGACGAATAGCGTTGAACTTATTTGATCCTGGGCAGTATCAATGTCATTGCAATGTGCCTGTAATATGGCAGGTGTTTTTATCTGGTAACAAGACGCATTAAGGCGAGGTTGAATTGTGCTGTATGTTCATACAAATTACCTTGTTGTTTAGCTTGCTACAATAATAAGTTATTCAATTGTAAGGGTTTTATTATGGTTATTTGCTTAGTGTTTAATGTTATCAATAATGGCGAGTCATGATGTTTGGTGGCAATATTTTGGCGGCGCTAGTGTCAAAAAATAACTAGATAATTAGTCGGGCATTTTTCTGGCGGGGTGCTAGTGTTGGTAGTCTTGTGTTGGATCACACTTGGTTGCTTCTTAGGGGGAGTGCATCATGTCGACTCCAAATCCTCGTATTGCAGTTTTCGGTCATAAAGTTTCCAGTTCTAATATTCCAGAGATTGAACACTTTTCGGATCTAAGCAGTTTGTTGGCTGCACCCATATTCGATGTTCTATTGCTTGATATGCCAGCGGCTTATGCCGGGCGAGTGTTGCGCAAATTGCGCTCGACTCCAGCGTATCGCTACCAGCTCGTTTATTGCTGTCGAGACCAGGACAGCTGGTGTGAAGCGCTGGGCGATGGCCCATGCCCTGCCGAAACCAGCGAAATAAAAATGCTCTGGGAGATCTGGCGAGAACGCTTCAACCTGTTCCGGCAGGGTTCTGCGCCCGAGCGGTTTGAAGGTCGGGTGCTGTCGTGGCTGTGGTTACGCGCCGACGCCCATGTGTATGCCCTGCGCGACCCCGAAGTCCCCCAGCATTATCGCTATCCGCTGCTCGAGGCACTGGCGGATAGCGAGCAGGTCAACCCGTTTGTCTGGCTCAGTTTGATGGTGCAGCACGACTGGCTGGAAGAGGGCGTGCTGGTTGATCGGGTACGTCTGTGTTCGGACTGTGGTTCGGGGCGCCTCAATTACATTGATGTGTGCGCCGAATGCCAGGCGATGGACATTTCACGGCAACCTTCATTGCACTGCTTCACCTGTGGTCACGTGGGTCATCAGGAGTCGTTTCTCAAGGATGGCCTGTTGCTCTGCCCCAACTGCCTGAACCGTTTGCGGCACATCGGCAGTGACTACGACCGCCCCTTGGAAAATTACCGCTGCCGCTCATGCCAGGCGTTTTTTGTCGACGCCGATGTGCAGGCGCGTTGCCTGGATTGCGGCCTGTCCCACGCGCCCGACAAGTTGCGCATACGCGAAGTTAGAGACTTTCGCCTGGCGGAAGCGGGGCGCTTCCGGTGTCGCCAGGACTTCAATGATCGATCAATCAACCATTTCGGTCGGCTCAATTTGTTGGGCGGCAAGGATTTCTACGAGCTTTTGACCTGGCAGCTTCAGGTGGTGCGCCGTTACCAGCAACCGGCGTTCTCACTGATCGGCCTGCGCTTCGTCAATCTGGCCGGTACGCTGGCGCGTCTTGGCGAGCACCGCGGGCATGCCTTCATCGATAGCCTGACGGATCGGCTGAAGGAGTCCGTCAGGGAAACCGACCGCTGTTCGCGAAGCACCGAAGAGTTCTTCTGGATCATGCTGCCGCACACCGATAACAAAGGGCTGGAGTTTGTCACCCAGCGTTTGGGCCGGGTCGCCGAATTGTTTTCCGCACCGGAGGTCAGTGACATTTCCCTGCGCGTCGTCAGCTTCACTGCCCCCGGGGATTTGCTCGAACAAGAAGACGGCGAGCTGCTGCTGGCCCGTCTTGCCAGTGAGTTGATTTAAGCCATGAGCCCGTTGATGGAGCAACTCTACAGCCTGCTCAGTGCGATCATGGGGACGGACGGTTTGAGCCGGTTGTTCTACATGCTCTTTCCGTTGTTTCTGGTGTTTGAATTGCCGCTGACGATCATGGTGCTACTGGGCGTATTGCGCTGGTTTGCCCGTCGGCGCAGCAGCGTGCCGAAGACCAGTCTCTATCGGCCCAAGGTCTCTTGCATCATCACCTGCTACAGCGAAGGGATGGATGTCCAGACCACGCTGTTGAGCCTGTGCGAGCAGACATACCCCGGCCACATCGAGATGATTCCGGTGGTGGACGGCGCCACGGTGAATCAACCGACGCTCAGCGCCGTTCGCCGTTTTAACGTGGACCCGCTGTTGTACCCCCGGCGCCATTTGCGCCCGATCGCCAAATGGCAGAGGGGCGGACGGGTGTCGTCATTGAACGCCGGCCTGTCCCATGCCAGCGGCGAAATCGTCATGGCGCTCGACGGTGATACGTCCTTCGACAACAACATGGTCAGCGCCATCGTGCGCAATTTCGAAGACCCTTCGGTGCCTGCGGTCGCTGGCAGCCTGCGGGTGCGCAAAGTCTGGGGCTCCTGGGTCACGGCGATGCAAGCGCTGGAATACGTGTTGTCGATTCACATGTCGAAAATCGGCCTGGCCGAATGGAACCTGGTGAATAACGTCTCGGGTGCCTTTGGCGCTTTTCGCCGCAGTTTCCTGGTGAAAATCGGTGGCTGGAACACCCACACCGCGGAAGATCTGGACCTGACGCTGCGCATCAAAAGTTACTTCAAGCGACACGACTTGAAGATTCCTTTCGAGCCGGAAGCCATCGGGCACACCGATGCACCCGCGACCCTCAGGCAGTTTCTGATGCAGCGTTTGCGCTGGGACGGCGACCTGTTTTTTCTGTATGTCAGAAAGCACAACCACAACATCAACCCGGATTTACTGGGCTGGCCAACCTTCCTGATGATCCTGCTCAGTGGCTTCTTTTTCCAGTTGGTGCTGCCGTTCATCATCTTCATCTACACCTTGCTGGCGCTCTTCATTCTGCCGGGCAAGACGCTGTTGTTTCTGTTTGCTCTGATCTACCTGCTGTACCTGATGATCACCCTGCTGCTGTTCGGCGCTATGTTGTCGATGGTGTCCGACCGACCTCGACAGGACGTGACCCTGGGGTTGTTGGTGCCTGTCTTCCCTCTGTTCATGCTACTCATTCGGTGCTGGAGCGCAGTGGCCATGCTCAACGAGATGTTTCGTCGAGGCCATGAAGAGACCTCGATGGCGCCGTGGTGGGTTCTTAAACGAGCCACGAGGTTTTGATATGCGATCAGTACTTCTAGCCTTGACCCTGTCGCTGCCCCCAGCGGCACTCGTCGCACAACCGCTGCCCCTTCAGGACTTGATCGACAAGCAGCAATCGGACCCCATGTTTCGCGCCGGCGAGGCCGACCTGCGGCAACTGCGTTTCTTGCTGGCATCCACATCGGCGCCAGCGCCGAAGTCGGGGGCAGGGGCGCAGACGCGTTCGGGTAAGTGGTCCCAGGCCAGTTATGTCTGGGACAGCGAAGCGTTGCTCGATCCCGATCGGCGCGAGGCAGAGCTTCAGGCCCTGCGCAAGGCCGGGATGGAGAAGATCTACCTCGGCCTCAAGGCTGCACAGGTCAATGACTTGATCACGACCCGCCGACGGCTCGAACAACTGCTTGAGGACGCGGCCCGCGAGGATCTGCAAGTGAGTCTGTTGCTCGGCGATTCGAGCTGGATCGAGCCGACGGACCGTCACCAGCTCAGCGATTTATTGAAGAAGTTGAAGGGGCTTGCATTCAGCAGCTTGCATCTGGACCTCGAGGTCGAACAACTGGGCATGCCCGTCCCCGATCAGCGCCTGAAAAACTGGCTCGACACCTTACGCATGGCGTCCAGCGAGAGCCCATGGCCGGTGGAAATATCCAGCCATCATCGCTGGTTCGCAGAACCAAAACCCGGGCAAACCTGTGTGCCTTGCGCACTTCCCGAGGCCGGCGTGCATCAGGTCAGCCTGATGATCTACACCCGCAACCCGAAAAACAGCGCACGCATGACGGAGCAAATCGCCCAGCGCTGGCCGGCGCTGCAATTTCGTTTGGCCCAAAGCACAGAACCCGAATTGCCAGCCACGGAAAGCTGGGCGGGCGCATCGACTGAACAGTTGAAACATCAGGCCAGCGCCTGGCGCGAACAATTGCAACCGCGGGGGGTTGCCGGTATTGACTGGCAGGCCTGGCGAGACTTCCCAAAACGGTGAGCCGTCATGAAAATTCGTTTCGATAGTCGCAAAGAATTGAACCCCACCCAGGAGCAGGGTTTGAGCGTGCTGTACGCACCGGGCAAGCGCATGGCCTTTCGCGCACGCTGGTATTTGATTCTGTTGCTGGTCGCCAGCCCACTGATCTGGCTGGGTGGAAAACTGGCTTACAGCATGCTGATGATCGATGCACCGGCGCAATTGCGCTTGCCGATTTACGAGGTGCGCGCGCGCGATGCCGGCCGGGTCGATCAGCTGTTTGCAAAGGCGGGCGAGCAAGTCGAGGCCGATCAGATGCTAGTCACTCTGGACAACCCGGAATGGCGGGCCCGGCTGGCGCAACTGGCCGCCATGCCGACCAAGGCGACGGGCACAGGCACCGGCACTGCCCAATTGGGTGGCCGCGAGCGTCAGTTGCTCAAGACCCGAATCGGCAGGGCGGAACAAAAGATCAAGGAATTGGGGTACCTGGCTGACCGAGGCGCGGCGGCTCGCGGCGAGGTGCTGGCAGCGCAGTCGGAGCTCGACGGGTTTCGAGCGGACTTGTTGGCGTTTGAACGCCGCGAGCAACTGGCGCGTCAGCCCCCGCAAGGGCTTGAGCGAGAGATCATTCAGCAGAACGCCGAGCAGCAGTGGTTGAAGACGCGTCTCGCCGCATTGTCGATCAAGGCAGGACAGAGCGGCCGGATCGCGGAAGTGCTGGTGACTCCAGGTGAAAACGTCGGTGCCGGCACGCTGTTGATGCGCCTGGAGCGACTGGAGGACCCATTGCTTTGGATTTATCTGGAGCCGCTCAATATCAGTTACGCCGCGATCGGTCAGCCGTTGCGCGTGCGCATGCCGGATGGCCAGTGGTTGGCGGCTCACGTCGTGCAGGCGGTGGACAGCGCCGGCCGCACGCCGACTGTGCTGCGCGGCCCGTTTGCCGCCAGTGAAATGGGTTTGCAGGTCGCAGCCCGGTTCGATGACCCGCTGCCGTCGCGCTGGCGAATCGATCAACTGCCCTTGAATGTTCGTTTCCCCACCGATTGGCAAGAGATGTTCAGTGCCGGCCGGGCGTTGATGGAAAAAGTCGAGGGGCTCGTCGCGATGGATCGACCTACAACCACTACTCCAGAGTGAATTTGCCATGTCTGCTGATCGAATTCTTGTGACGGGTGGCGCGGGCTTCATTGGTTCGCACCTGGTCGAAGCCTTGCTTGAAAACGGCTATGGCGTTCGGGTACTGGATGATCTTTCAACCGGAAAACTGGCGAATCTGCCGGTGGATCGGGCGCATTTGAGCCTGATAGTCGGGGATGTCGCGGACGCGCCGACGGTGGAGCGCGCCCTGAAAGATTGCAGCGCGGTGGTGCATCTGGCCGCGGTCGCCTCGGTTCAGGCGTCGGTCGAAGACCCGGTCGCCACCCATCAAAGCAACTTCATCGGGACGCTGAACATCTGCGAAGCCATGCGCCAGGCCGGCCTGAGAAGGGTAGTGTTCGCCTCCAGTGCGGCCATCTATGGCAACAACGGCGAGGGCACGGCCATCACCGAAGACACGCCCAAAGCCCCATTGACGCCCTATGCCGCGGACAAACTGGCCAGTGAGCATTTCTTCGATTTTTATCGCCGTCAGCATGGTCTGGAGCCAGTGATTCTGCGCTTTTTCAACATTTACGGACCACGCCAGGACCCTTCATCGCCTTACTCCGGGGTCATCAGTATTTTCAGCGAAAGAGCCAAGAAACACCTGCCCGTCACCGTGTATGGGGACGGCGAACAGACCCGGGATTTCGTTTACGTGGAGGACCTTGTAAAGGTGCTGGTACAGGCGGTGAAAGAATCGGAGCCGAGCGGCGAACCGGTCAATGTCGGTTTCAACCGTTCCACCAGCATCAACCAGCTGGCGGCCGCATTGAGCACTCTGCTGGGGCGGCCTCTGGCGTTGAATTATGCTGCGCCGCGTTCTGGTGACATTCGCCATTCCCGGGCCGATAACAAGCGTTTGCTCGAACGTTTTCGGTGCACCGAGCCGACCTGTTTTGCCGATGGTTTGGGTCACTTGCTCAGAAGTCTGGAGAGCGGTGACCGGTGAGCACCCGGGGCGTATAACCGGATGGAACTGTTGTCGCAGGCGCACCGTCAATCGAGGATAAGGCCGCCGGACCTCAGACGCCGAGATGCAGGAGGCCTTTATCCTTCGACCCCATGACGGAGGGCCCCTCAATGAGGATCGCTCAGATCGCGCCGCTTACCGAACGTTGTCCGCCCCGTTTGTACGGTGGCACTGAGCGGATTGTGTCTTACCTGACCGAAGAGTTGGTACGACAGGGACACGATGTCACGCTCTTCGCCAGTGGCGATTCGCAAACCTCGGCACGCCTGGAACCAGGTGCGCCCCAGGCCCTGCGGTTCGATCCACGCGTCAAGGACGGGGCGGTTCATCACATTCTGATGCTCGATCAGGTCCTGCGGCAGGCGGATCAATTTGATGTGATGCATTTTCATGTCGATATCTTCCATTTTCCTATGATTCGACACTTGGTCGGGCGTAGCGTGACCACGCTTCACGGGCGTCTGGACATTGCGGACTACCAATCCTTTTACCCTCACTTTCCCGAGGTGCCGCTGGTCTCGGTGTCCAAGGCGCAACGCACCCCGGTGAAGGGTGACGTCAATTGGGTGGGCAATGTCTATCACGGCATTCCGGGGGATCTGCTGGCCTTCAACCCCGAGCCGATTGGCGATTACCTGGTGTTTCTGGGGCGCATTTCTCCCGAAAAACGCCCCGACCGGGCCATCGAGATTGCCTCCAAAGCCGGGCTGTCATTGAAGATCGCGGCCAAGGTCGACAAGGCTGATCAGGTGTATTGGGAAGAAGCCATCGCACCGATGATCGCCAGCCATCCGAATGTTGAATTTCTCGGCGAGATCGATGAATCCCAAAAGGCAGACTTGCTGGGCAATGCCCGCGCCTTGATCTTTCCCATCGACTGGCCCGAACCGTTCGGTCTGGTCATGATCGAAGCCATGGCCTGCGGCACACCGGTTATTGCCTTCGCTCACGGCTCGGTGCCGGAAGTGATCGACGAGGGTGTGTCCGGTTACATCGTCGATGGCGTCGCCGGGGCGGTGGCGGCAGTGCAGCGGTTGGGAGAACTGGATCGGCGCAAGGTGCGGGCCAGGTTCGACGAACGGTTCACGGTCGAACGCATGACCAACAACTATCTGGAGTTGTATCGCCACCTGACGGCGGGCAACACCTATGGCCATCCCTCCACACCCTTCGATATTCCGGCCACCGCGTCGCTGCAAGAGTTGCGTTTGCGTAACCTGAAAAACAACGACACCTTCGCCGTGTTCGATCCCAATGGTGACGTGTTGTTTGCAGACGACAGCCCACAAGGGATTTTCCATACCGATACCCGACACCTTTCCGGGCTCTACCTGACGCTTAACGGCGCGCGGCCGCTGTTGCTCAGTTCCACGCTGCGTGATGACAATGCGATGCTCACCTGCGACCTGACCAACCCGGATCTGTTCGACACTAGTGGTGAAAAAATCCTGCACCACGATTTGATCCATCTGCGCCGCTCACGGTTCTTGTGGAAGGGGTCCTGCTATGAACGCCTGACCCTGCGCAATTTCGACGACTCGCCCCAGCATCTGCAATTGAGAATCCAGTTCGCGGCCGACTTCAAAGACCTGTTCGAAGTTCGCGGTGCCCGGCGCCCGCAACGCGGAGAGGGGCATCGGGCAGAGATCACCGATGAAGAGGTCGTGCTTTCCTACACCGGCCTGGACCACAAACGGCGCATGACCCGTCTGCGTTTCGCCCCGGTGCCGGCCAGCCTGACCTGCGATTCGGCGTTGTTCGAGGTGCGGTTGGCCCCGGGGGAAAGCCAGTCGCTGTTCATGGACATCAACTGCGGCGTGCAAAATCCGCCGTTTACGGTGCGCCACGGGTTCTTCATTTCATTGCGCGATTCCCGGCGCGAGTTACGCACATTCTCTTCGCGGGCAGCCTCGGTGGTGACCTCCCACGATGTGTTCAACGAGGCGGTCAGCCGCAGCGTTTCCGACCTCTACATGCTCATGACTAAAACCCGCGAGGGGCTATATCCCTATGCCGGTATTCCATGGTTCAGCACCGTTTTCGGACGAGATGCGCTGATCACGGCATGGGAGATGCTGTGGTTCGATCCCGGCATTGCCAAAGGCGTGCTCGGGCATCTGGCCGTCAACCAGGCAACCATCGTCGACCCCCACGCCGACTCCGAGCCCGGTAAAATCCTGCACGAGATAAGGTTGGGAGAAATGGCCGAGTTAGGCGAGGTGCCGTTCCGACGTTACTACGGCAGCATCGACTCCACGCCGCTGTTCGTCATGCTGGCCGCCGCGTATCTGGAGCGCACCAATGACTTGGGCACACTGCGTCAGCTTTGGCCCAATATCGAAGCGGCGCTGAACTGGATCGAGGAGTATGGCGACCGGGATGGCGATGGTTTTGTCGAGTATGGCCGGCAGTCCGCCGAGGGGCTGATTAACCAGGGCTGGAAGGACAGCCACGATTCGGTTTTCCATGCTGATGGGCAACTGGCCGTGGGCCCGATTGCGATTGTCGAAGTTCAGGCCTACGTGTATGGCGCCTGGACTGGTGCCGCTAAAATCGCTCGTCGGCTGGGTGATCCGGACCGGGCCCAACGCTTGAAATACAAGGCTCAACGCTTGCGCGAAGAATTCGATAACCGCTTCTTCGACGAAGAACTGGGCACTTATGTATTGGCTCTGGACGGCAACAAAAAACCCTGTCGAATCCGCACCTCCAATGCCGGCCATGCGCTGTTTGCGGGCATCGCTTACCCGGAACGCGCGGCATCGGTCGTCAGCGCCCTGATGGACCGCTCATCCTTTTCCGGCTGGGGCGTGCGCACCGTCGCGTCTTCCCAGGCCCGCTATAACCCGATGAGTTACCACAATGGCTCCGTCTGGCCCCATGACAATGCCTTGATTGCCGCGGGCTTCGCCCATTACGGTTTTCGTCAGGATGCAGCGCGGATTTTCGAAGGCCTGTTCGCCGCGTCCACCTACATCGATCTGCGGCGCCTGCCCGAACTGTTCTGCGGCTTTGCCCGGCAACGCACCCAAGGGCCGACGTTCTATCCAGTCGCGTGCATGCCCCAGGCTTGGGCCGCCGCTGCGCCGTTGTCGATGATTCAGTCGTGCCTGGGGCTGAGCTTCAGGCCGAGGAAACTCAACATCCTGTTCGACGAACCGGTGCTCCCGGCGTTTCTGGACACCATCGCCTTGCGGCGTCTGGCATTGGGTACTGAATCTGTGGATTTGATGCTCAGGCGTTCGGGCAAGAACGTGATGATCGAGGTTCTCAATCGCCAAGGGCCGGTGCGGATCTTGAGCACCAGTTAGGGTGATGAGCGTGGGCTTTCGTATCAGGATTCTGAATATCACCCAGCGTGTCAGAAGGTGAATGCTTGCCCTGATCGTGACGAATGCCGGGTCATTTCAGTCTCCAGCAGATGCTCGACCAGCACGTCATTCAAAAAGCGGAATTGATCGTTGAGCCCGACCACTTCGTTACTGAAGTGATTGGCCGCTGCCGGCATCAGCAAGGCTTCGAAGTGCTTGTCGAACACCAGCGCGACCGCTTTGCGCGAGACGACCTGTTGCGAGTAATAGTTGCTGCCGAATACCGGAAAGCTCACGGCGAGGCTGACGGAATGAATCATGATTTCGGCTCCTCGGTTTGACCGATATCCAGCACAAAGCGGGAAAACAGGGTCAGGGTGACGGCCGTCAGGGCCAGGCAGGTCAGGAGATGGATCAACATGATTTGCCCCTCCGTGCGGGGTTTGAAATGGGGATGAGGTTGATCCTGCACCTGACGGTTTTTTTGCGGAAGGCATTCGCGGCGATGGTGAATATTGACGTGAATGATGGTGGCTATCTGCGCAGAGAAAGTAGGAGCCAAGGTCATCCATTGTGGCGAGGGAGCTTGCTCCCGCTCGGCTGCGAAGCAGTCGCAATAAAAGACGCCTGCGTTATATCTGGACCACCGCGGTGGCAGGTTTCAGGGCCGCTCCGCGCCCCAGCGGGAGCAAGCTCCCTCGCCACACCCGCCCCCGACCTATACTCAAATCAGCACGCTCTTTAGCGTCGGACACTTCGTTCGGCGAGAAATGTAGGACCCCGCGATCTTGAACCTGCGTTCGCTGATCGTCGCTGTGTTGATGATATTGGCGGGATGCGCCACGCCCACGCGTGCGCCGGTAGTCGTGGTGCCGGTGGTGGTGTCCCAGAGCACTTGGCAGCAGGTGGACCGGGAGATTGTCGCCGCTTCCCAGCAGGCCACCGAACAGGCCAGGGTTTACGCTCGCGGGTCCATGGAGCATTGGCGCACGCGGGTTTATCAGCAAACCGAAGAAGTGTTCATTCCGTGGTTCAGCAGCTACTGGACCCAGGAATGGCTGTCGATGAAAGTCAGTTGGTACGCCATCAACGCCGGGGACGAACAGGATGCCTCGGCCAAACGCCTGGCGGCCTATCTGCTGGAGCAATATCACCGGCGCGTGCTGGAACCGGTGGCGGTGGAAATCGAACCCGACGCGATTCTCGGCCAGGCGACAGAGTTTTATGTGCAGCTGATGGGTCAGCAACTCGAAGTTATTTCCAAGCGTCATGGCGTGCCCATGGCGCAGCTCAACAGTCGTGTCCAGAAAATTCCGGCTATTTCGCTGGGCCCACCGTCCACCCGTGACGCTTCGCTGTACCAGGTGGTGCATGCTGAACTGAGCAAATTACCGGCCTACCTGGCGCTGATCGAGAGAATCCATACGGCGGGCGGCGAGAAGGGCATTGCTTCGACGGACGCCGGCATGGCGCCGGTGGCCAAGCGTGCCAGTAAGCGAATAGAAGCCGAAATGGCCCCCCGAGGAGCGGCCAGTGCGGTGGCGGCAGTGGTGGGGAAGGCGGCCGGGGCGTTGATTTCCATGGGAGTGGCGGGGGTGCGCGCGATTATTCAGGCCAACGACCGGCCCGATAGCGAAGCGCTGATCCGCAGCAGCCTGGGCAATTCGTTCGACAAGGCGTGGGTGAAGCTGGTGGATAACCCCGCTACCGGCGTCATGGCCGGAACGCTGTACATGGCCAGGCAAATCGAGGGCAGCCTGGCCGCCACCATCGAACAGCCAGTCGAGCCGTCGGTCGATCAGAACGCGGGATCTGTCGATTTTAGCCACGTTGATTCGACTACCCAGCGGATCACCCCATAACCCGAGGAGAACGATCATGGCTTATGTCGATGGCTTCGTCGCTGCAGTACCCACCGCCAACCGCGAAAAATTCAAGCAACACGCGCAATCCGCCGCCGCGATCTTCAAGGAAAACGGTGCACTCAGCCTCGCCGAATGCTGGGGCGATGACGTGCCCGATGGCAAAGTGACTTCGTTCCCTATGGCGGTAAAACTCAAGGAAGACGAAACCGTGGTGTTTTCCTGGATCGTCTGGCCCGACAAGGCTACCCGTGATGCCGGGATGGCGAAACTCATGAGCGATCCGCGGATGCAACCCGACGTCAATCCGATGCCGTTCGACGGCCAGCGGGCGATATTTGGCGGTTTCGAGATGCTCGTCAAAGCCTGAGGTGGCAGCAGGATCACTCTGGCGTCGGGGTGGTCCTGCAGCTTTTGCGGTTACGAATCTCGCTGTCCGAGGGTCGCTCCTTGATGAACTCGAAGCGCGGCTCACCTTCGTTGTAGTGAACCAGCCAGCCCCATTCCAGCTCGAACTCATCCTGACCGGGCTTCGGTGGCACGGCCCACCATGGCTCTTTACTGATGATCTGACGCATGGCGCCCTCCCGTCGATTCGGTTGCTTCAACTATAACGCGCATGCCGGCACGTGCCAGAAATGCACTTGCTGACGTGGTATCCCTTTGTAAAATCAAAGGGTCCCCGAAGCCTTGAGGTGGCAGACATGAGCGATGAATCCCGTGAGCCGTTCAAGCGGCTGTTCTTCGCCCTGAACTGCGCCCCCGAACAACGCCGGGCCATCGCCCAATGGCGCAACGCGCTGGGGCTCAACATCGGGCGCCCGGTGCCGGCGGAGAACTTTCATCTGACGCTGCTGTTTCTCGGCACGGTGGGGATGGCGCAGATAGCGGGCGTCTGCGAGGCCGCCGCCAATGTGCGGATGCCCGGCGTACCGTTGACGGTTGTGCTTGATCGCCTGGAAGTCTGGCGTCGATCCGGGGTTCTGTTGCTGGCGCCCGCGCAGGCAGAACCGCAGTTGCTGCAGTTGGTGTATGCGCTGGAGCAGGCCATGTTGCCGTTTGGCTTTGAGGACACCCGTCGGGAATTTCGCCCGCATTTGACCCTGATGCGCGACTACCGGGCGCCGGTCCCCGAATCCGCTACGCCGCCAGAGTTTTTCCTGCGTGCTGACCGCTTCACCTTGTTCGAATCCCATAAAGGCCGCTACCGGGCGTTGGCCGAATGGCCGTTGGTTTATGCATAAAAAAGGCGCCCGAGAGCGCCTGAAATTCACCTTGACCGAGGAAGCCAGGTGAAGCCGTTCTTCTTCAGAAGCGTGCAGCGGTGGTAAGGCGCTGCGTGAACGGGAAATGGTTGAAACCTTGCCACTGATCGTTCCCACGCAGAGCGTGGGAACGATCAGTGAGGCGGGCAGGATGGGATTATTTACCGAGTTTCACCCGCGTCCAGCCCCGGGTCATCACCCGCTGAATACCGATCGGCATATCTGGAATCGCATACAACGTCGCCATCACCGCTTGCGGCGGGTAGGACCCCGGGTCGTCGCGAATGGCTTGATCCACCAGTGGCGTGGCCGCCGCGTTGGCGTTGCTGTAGCCGATGCTGTTGGTGACTTCGGCGATGATGTCCGGGCGCATCAGGAAGTTCATGAACAGGTAGGCATTGTCGACGTTGGCCGCGTCCCGTGGGATGGCGACCATGTCGTAAAAGCTGCCGGCGCCTTCTTTCGGGATGCTGTATTCGATCTTTACCTTGTCGCCGACTTCCTTGGCACGGGCCTTGGCTTGTAGCACGTCGCCGGAGTAACCGACGGCGACGCAGATATTGCCGTTGGCCAGGTCGGAGATGTACTTCGACGAATGGAAATAAGCCACCGACGGGCGAATCTTCATGAACAGCGCTTCGGCTTCGGCGATCTGCGCCTTGTCCTGAGAGTTCACCGGGTAGCCTAGATAGTGCAGGGCGGCCGGGAGCATTTCTGTCGGCGAATCAAGAAAGCTGATGCCGCAGGCTTTGAGCTTCGCGGCGTTTTCCGGTTTGAACAGCAGGTCCCAGGAATTCACTGGGGCATCAGTGCCCAGCACTTCCTTGACCTTGGCCGGGTTGTAACCGATACCGATCGAACCCCACATGTACGGGAAAGCGTGGCCATTGTCAGGGTCGCTGGCGGAGGCGTTTTTCAGCAGCACCGGGTTGAGGTTTTTCCAGTTCGACAGCTTCGATTTATCCAGCGGCTGATACACGCCGGCCTTGATCTGCTTGGCCAGGAAACTGTTGGACGGCACCACAATGTCGTAGCCGGATTTACCGGCCAGCAAGCGTGCCTCAAGGGTTTCGTTACTGTCGAACACATCGTAGGTCACGCGGATGCCGGTCTCGTCTTCGAACTTCTTGACCGTGTCCGGGGCGATGTAATCCGACCAGTTGTAGACGCGCAATACCTTGTCATTGGCCTGGGCACCGGTAGCCATCGCGCCCAATAAGGACAGTGTCAGCAGAGTCCTGCCAAACATTTTCATCGGTACAACTCCATTTTCTTTTTTATTCAAATACGCAAAGCAAAGATGCAGTGAACACAAAACCTGTGGCGAGGGAGCACGCTCCCTCGCCACAGTTAACTGAACCGCAGCACTAGGCCGTCGCTTCGACTCGCTGCTTTTTCGGTTGCTGCCAGGACTCGCTGGCGGTCTGGTCCATCGCTTCCTGAATCGCCCGTTTGCGGGTTGCTTCGGCCTTGCGGCTGAAGTACCAGACCAGGAACGTCACCAGCGACACCGCCAACAAAATCAGACTGGCCACGGCATTGATCTCAGGCTTCACGCCCAGACGCACCGCCGAGAACACTTCCATCGGCAACGTCGTCGAGCCCGGGCCCGAGACGAAACTCGCCAACACCAGATCATCCAGCGACAAGGCAAACGACATCATGCCGCCGGCCGCCAGTGACGGCGCGATCATCGGAATGGTGATCAGAAAAAACACCTTGAACGGGCGCGCGCCGAGGTCCATGGCCGCTTCTTCGATCGACAGGTCCAGCTCACGCAAACGCGCCGACACGACCACCGCCACATACGCTGCACAGAAGGTGGTGTGCGCAATCCAGATCGTGACGAGGCCACGTTCCTGCGGCCAGCCAATCAACTGCGCCATGGCCACGAACAGCAGCAAAAGCGACAGACCGGTGATCACTTCCGGCATCACCAGCGGCGCCGTCACCAAGCCACCAAACAGCGTGCGACCCTTGAAGCGCGTCACGCGGGTGAGCACGAAAGCGGCGAGGGTGCCCAGCGCTACCGCCGCAATCGCGGTGTAGCAGGCGATTTCCAGCGAGCGCACCACCGAGCCCATCAATTGCGAGTTGTCGAGCAGGCCGACGTACCACTTCACCGACCAGCCGCCCCACACCGTCACCAGTTTCGAGGCGTTGAACGAGTAGATCACCAGAATCAGCATCGGCAGGTAGATAAACGACAGGCCGAAAATCAGCATGAACTTTGAAAATCCGAAGCGTTTCATCCCCGTCCCTCCATCTCTTTGGCCTGGCTGCGGTTGAACAGCAGAATCGGCACAATCAGAATCGCCAGCATCACCACCGCCAGGGCGGATGCCACCGGCCAGTCGCGGTTGTTGAAGAACTCTTGCCACAGCACGCGGCCGATCATCAGGGTTTCCGGGCCGCCCAACAGTTCCGGAATCACGAACTCACCGACCACCGGAATGAACACCAGCATGCAACCGGCAATGATCCCGTTCTTGGCCAGCGGCACGGTGATTTTCCAGAAGTTGTTGAAGTTGCTCGAGCCCAGGTCCGACGCGGCTTCCAGCAAGCTGTGATCGTGTTTCACCAGGTTGGCGTACAGCGGCAACACCATGAATGGCAAGTAAGCGTAAACAACCCCAATGTAGACCGCCGTGTTGGTATTGAGGATCTCGATCGGCTGCGACGTGAGCCCGGTCCACATCAGGAACGCGTTGAGCAAACCGTTGTTGCTGAGGATGCCCATCCACGCATAGACGCGAATCAGGATGGCCGTCCAGGTCGGCATCATGATCAACAGCAGCAAAACGTTTTGCGTTTCCTTGTTGGCCTTGGTGATCGCGTAGGCCATCGGGAAACCGATCACCAGGCACATCAGCGTGCTTAAAAACGCGACCTTCAACGAGCCGAAGTAGGCCGAGATGTACAACTCATCCTCGGTCAGCAGCGCGTAGTTGCCGATGTTCAGCAGCAGCTGAAATTTCTGTTCGGCGAAGGTGTAGATCTCGGAGTAGGGAGGAATGGCCAGCGCCGCTTCCGAGAAGCTGATCTTCATCACCAGGAAGAACGGCAGCAGGAAAAACAGGCACAGCCACAGGAACGGAATGCCGATGACCAGTTTGCGGCCACTGGGCACCAGGCGCAGGAACTGCTGATTGAAGGTTCTCATGAGCGCAGTACCACGCCGCTGTCGTCTTCCCACCACACGAAGACCTGATCGTCCCAGGTCGGGCGCGCGCCACGGCGTTCGGCGTTGGCCATGAACGACTGGACGATCTTGCCGCCGGGCAGCTCCACGTAAAACACCGAGTGGCCGCCGAGGTAGGCGATGTCATGCACCTTGCCCTCGGACCAGTTGTAGCGAGTCTCGGGCTTGAGGGTGCTGACCAGCATTTTTTCCGGGCGGATGGCGTAGGTGATCGACTTGTCCTGCACCGACGTACTCACGCCGTGGCCGACGTATATCTTCTGTTGCAGATCCGGGCTGTGAATGATCGCGTGACCTTCCAGATCCTCGACCACGGTGCCGTCGAAGGCGTTCACGTTGCCGATGAACTCACAGACCATGCGGCTGACCGGGGCTTCATAGATGTCGACCGGGCTGCCGATCTGGGCGATCCAGCCCAGGTGCATGATCGCGATGCGTTCGGCCATGGTCATGGCTTCTTCCTGATCGTGGGTCACCATCACGCAAGTCACGCCGACGCGCTCGATGATTTCCACCAACTCCAGTTGCATCTGCGAACGCAGCTTTTTATCCAATGCACCCATCGGTTCGTCGAGCAACAACAGCTTCGGGCGCTTGGCCAACGAGCGCGCCAATGCCACACGTTGACGCTGGCCGCCAGACAACTGATGCGGCTTGCGTTTGGCGTACTGGGTCATGTGCACCAGCCGTAGCATCTCTTCGACACGGGCGTCGATTTCGCTGGCGGGCAAACGGTCCTGCTTGAGGCCGAAGGCGATGTTCTGCGCCACCGTCATGTGCGGGAACAGTGCGTAGGACTGGAACATCATGTTGATCGGCCGTTCGTACGGCGGCATGTCGGTGATGTCGACACCGTCGAGCAGAATCCGTCCTTCGGTCGGGCGCTCGAAGCCGGCGAGCATGCGCAGCAGCGTCGATTTACCCGAGCCGGAACCGCCGAGCAGGGCGAAGATTTCCCCTTGATGGATCTCCAGGGACACATCGTCCACGGCGGTGGTTTCGTCGAATTTCTTGGTAACGCGGTCGACTTTCACCAACACCTTTTTCGGTGCCTGGTGACCTTCAAGAGCCTTCCTGTAAATGCTGGAGGCGTTTGCCATATGAAACTCCCAACAGGTTTCAGTCGTCGGGCCAACGCGGCCTGACTTAAGAGTGGATTGCAAGCCCAAGCCGTACGGTGTCAGTCAGCCAGAACGCTCCCACAAGGGGATTTGCGTTTGAATCACTGGCCCATACCGATCGGGCTTATTCGGCACCGCCGTCCTGGCTGCCTGGTCGTACTTGTTGTTATTGCGGTTCATCTATTACGTGAGCGACCGGCGCGCAAAGGCACGCCCGCCAGACTCACGGGGGCAGTTAAATCGTTGAATGCTTTTTGAAGTCAGCGCGTATTACGCAGCGCCGCCCGTTGCCGGCACGCGTCGCCAAACGCCTGGAAAATACTCAAATAGGGGGGATTCGAAAGCACCTGCCATTCCGGGTGCCATTGCACGCCGACAGCGAAGGCCTTGCTGTGCTCGACAGAAATCGCCTCGATCAAGCCATCCGGTGCGACAGCCTCAGCGCGCAGGCCGGGAGCGAGTCGGTCGATGCCTTGGCTGTGAATCGAATTGACCTGGAACACCTGCGGCAGGTCCAGCGCTTCGAACACACCGCCCGGCTGCACACTCACCGCATGAGCAGGCGCGTACTGCACGGCCAGGTCCGGGTGATCCGCTTCGCGGTGATCGAGGTAGCCGGGCAGTTCATGCACCTTCTGATGCAGGCTGCCACCGAACGCCACATTCATTTCCTGAAAGCCCCGGCAGATGCCGAGCACCGGAACACCGGCAGCAATGGCTGCGCGCAATAAGGGCAGGGTGGTGGCGTCCCGTTGCGGATCGTGATCCGTACCGGGGGCACTGGCCGGGCCTTGATAGTGGAAGGGCTCCACATTCGATGGCGAGCCGGTCAGCAACAGACCGTCGAGCTGCGCGAGCAGGTCATCGATTTCGGTCAGATCGCCTAGGGAAGGAATGACCACTGGCAACCCCGAAGCCGCGACGCTGACAGCACGCAAATACTTGTCGCCGCTGACGTGGTAGGGGTGCAGGCCAATCTGTTTGATGCACGCAGTAACGCCGATCAATGGCTTGAATGCCATTTTTATCACCTCGAAGTTTCACACTTGAACGAGCTTTTCCGGAGCTTAGCCTTGTTGATTTTAATTAACAACTCTCATGTAAAAAATTCTAAACGCCGTACGTCTGGTGTCGAGGGTTTACGCGGCGCGCAAGCCTTGCTTGGCACCATGACGCCAAAAATAGGCCGAAAAATAAAGGCTAAAGGGGCTGGTGTTCGCTATTGACTTCACTTTGCCGTTCGGGTTGACTGGCTCTCGCAAGTGAAGTGAACATAATAATTAACAGCTAATAGGTGCATCATGTCGGTCCCTCTGCGTGCCGTTCAACTCAACGAAGCAAACGCATTCCTTAAGAAATATCCTGAGGTTTTGTACGTCGACCTTCTGATTGCGGATATGAACGGTGTGGTGCGCGGCAAGCGCATCGAACGCACCAGTCTTCATAAGGTTTACGAAAAAGGCATTAACCTCCCGGCGTCTCTGTTTGCCCTGGACATCAACGGCTCTACGGTGGAAAGCACCGGCCTGGGTCTGGACATCGGCGACTCGGATCGAATCTGCTTCCCCATCCCCAATACCCTCAGCATCGAACCCTGGCAGAAGCGCCCGACCGCGCAGCTGTTAATGACCATGCACGAACTCGAAGGCCAGCCGTTCTTCGCTGACCCACGTGAAGTGCTACGTCAGGTGGTGAGCAAGTTCGATGACATGGGCCTGACCATTTGCGCAGCGTTCGAACTGGAGTTCTATCTGATCGACCAGGACAACGTGAACGGTCGTCCGCAATCGCCACGTTCGCCGGTGTCCGGCAAGCGTCCGCACTCGACTCAGGTGTACCTGATCGACGATCTGGACGAATACGTCGACTGCCTGCAAGACATCCTCGAAGGCGCGAAAGAGCAGGGCATCCCTGCCGACGCCATCGTCAAGGAAAGCGCCCCGGCGCAATTCGAAGTGAACCTGCATCACGTCTCCGACCCTATAAAGGCCTGCGACTACGCGGTGTTGCTCAAGCGTCTGGTGAAGAACATCGCCTACGACCACGAGATGGACACCACCTTCATGGCCAAGCCGTATCCGGGCCAGGCGGGCAATGGTTTGCACGTGCACATTTCGATTCTCGACAAAGAAGGCAACAACATCTTTGCCAGCGAGGATCCCGAGCAGAACGCCGCACTGCGTCACGCGATCGGCGGTGTGCTCGAGACCCTGCCAGCGCAGATGGCGTTCCTGTGCCCGAACGTCAACTCGTACCGCCGTTTCGGCGCGCAGTTCTATGTACCGAACTCGCCAAGCTGGGGCATCGACAACCGTACTGTGGCGGTGCGTGTGCCCACCGGTTCGGCGGATGCCGTGCGCATCGAGCACCGAGTCGCCGGCGCCGATGCCAACCCGTACTTGCTGATGGCGTCGGTACTGGCCGGTATTCACCACGGCCTGACCAATCAAATCGAACCGGGCGCCCCGGTGGAAGGCAACAGCTACGAGCAGAACGAGCAAAGCCTGCCGAACAACCTGCGCGATGCACTGCGCGAGCTGGACGACAGCGAAGTCATGGCGCGCTACATCGACCCGCTGTACATCGACGTGTTCGTGGCGTGCAAGGAAAGCGAACTGGCCGAGTTCGAAAACTCCATTTCCGACCTTGAGTACAACTGGTACTTGCACACGGTTTGATGGGCTCAAGGATGAAATGTGGGTGTACACAAATCGTGTGTACACCACCAACCCCTGTGGGAGCGGGCTTGCCCGCGATGGCGTCATCACCACCAACATTAATGGCGCCTGATACACCGCAATCGCGGGCAAGCCCGCTCCCACAGGGATCGCATTTCAAATCTTTAGTTGGTCAACGATCATTTATTCCTCTGCGTAGAGTCACAACCATGACAAACACTCGCAGCGACTGGGAACAACGCTTCCAGTCCCTCACACTAGAAGGCCGCGCATTCATCGACGGCCAATACCGCCCGGCACTCAGCGGCGATACGTTCGAATGCATCAGCCCGGTCGACGGCCGTTTCCTGGCGAACATCGCCAGTACCGACGAAGCCGACGCCAATGCCGCCGTGCAGGTAGCACGCCGTACATTCGAGTCCGGCATCTGGGCCAAACTGCCCCCGGCCGAGCGCAAGCGCATCCTGATTCGCTTCGCCGATCTGATTCTGCAGAACCAGGAAGAACTGGCGCTGCTGGAAACCCTCGACATGGGCAAACCGATCAGCGACTCCATGAGCATCGACATTCCAGCGACCGCCAACGCGATCCGCTGGAGCGCCGAGGCCATCGACAAAATCTACGACGAAGTCGCCGCCACACCGCACGACCAATTGGGCCTGATCACCCGCGAACCAACAGGCGTGGTCGCTGCCATCGTGCCGTGGAATTTCCCGCTGATCATGGCCAGCTGGAAGTTCGCCCCGGCCCTGGCGGCAGGCAACTCGTTCATCCTCAAGCCTTCGGAAAAGTCACCCCTGACGGCGATCCGCATTGCGCAACTGGCCCTCGACGCCGGCATCCCCAAAGGTGTGTTCAACGTCCTGCCAGGCTTCGGTCACACCGTCGGCAAGGCGTTGGCGTTGCACATGGACGTCGACGTGCTGGCCTTCACCGGCTCGACCGCGATTGCCAAGCAACTGCTGATCTACGCCGGGCAAAGCAATATGAAACGCGTCTGGCTCGAAGCAGGGGGGAAGAGCCCGAACGTGGTGTTCGCCGATGCGCCAGACTTGCGTGCAGCAGCTAAAGCCGCGGTCAGTGCGATCGCCTTCAACCAGGGCGAAGTCTGCACCGCTGGCTCGCGTCTGCTGGTGGAGCGTTCGATTCGCGAGCAATTCATTCCACTGCTGGTGGAAGCACTGCAAGCCTGGAAACCCGGCCATGCCCTCGATCCTGAAACCACCGTTGGCGCAGTCGTCGATCAACGCCAACTGGAGAACGTGCTGCGCTACATCCAGATTGGCAAAGACCAGGGCGCGCAATTAATTGCTGGCGGCAATCGTACCCTCGCAGACACCGGTGGCCTGTACGTGGAACCGGCGATTTTCGACGGCGTGACCAATGCCATGACCATCGCCCGGGAAGAAATCTTCGGCCCGGTGCTGTCGCTGATCACCTTTGACACCGCTGAAGAAGCGCTGGCGATTGCCAATGACAGCATCTTCGGCCTCGCCGCTGGCGTGTGGACCAGCAACCTCAGCAAGGCCCACACCTTCGCCCGCGGCTTGCGCGCCGGCAGCGTTTGGGTCAACCAGTACGACGGCGGCGACATGACCGCGCCGTTCGGCGGGTTCAAACAGTCGGGTAACGGTCGGGACAAATCGCTGCACGCGTTCGACAAATACACCGAACTCAAAGCGACCTGGATCAAGCTCTAACACCTTTACAGCGGCGGTCGCCGGCACATGCCGGCGGCCCTCGGAGAAACGTATGAAACAAACCCATGTAAACAGCTACTACGCCGCCACCCGCAATCAAATCGGTGATTATCCGATTCTCGAGGAACTGGTGGAATGCGACGTCTGCGTGATCGGCGCCGGCTACACCGGGCTGTCCTCGGCGCTGTTCCTCAGTGAAGCGGGCTACAGCGTCACCATCCTGGAAGCCGCCAAAGTCGGCTTCGGCGCCAGCGGTCGCAACGGTGGTCAACTGGTCAACTCCTACAGCCGCGACGTCGATGTGATCGAAGAACGCTACGGCGACAAAACCGCCCAAGTGCTCGGCAGCATGATCTTCGAAGGCGCCGACATCATCCGTTCGCGCATCAAAGAGTACGACATCAAATGCGACTATCGCCCCGGCGGCATCTTCGCAGCGCTGAACAAAAAACAACTCAACGGCCTGGCCGAGCAGAAGAATAGTTGGGAACGCTACGGCAACAAAAACCTGAGAATGCTCGACGCCGCTGACATCAAGCGCGAAGTGGGTTGCGACAACTACGTCGGCGGCCTGCTCGACATGCAGGGCGGCCACATCCACCCGCTGAACCTGGCACTCGGCGAAGCCGCCGCGATCATCAGCCTGGGCGGCAAAATCTACGAACAGTCCGCCGCCGTGGAAATCACCTACGGCGAACCCATCACCGTGCGCACCGCCAAGGGCGTGGTGCGGGCCAAGTACCTGCTGATCGCCGGCAACGCCTATCTGCCGCAAGATCTCGACAACCGCGTGACGCGCAAAAGCATGCCCTGCGGTTCGCAAATCGTCGTCACCGAGCCGCTGTCCGAAAAAGTCGCCCGCAGCCTGATCACCAATAACTACTGCGTCGAAGACTGCAACTACCTGCTCGACTACTACCGCCTCACCGCCGACAACCGCTTGCTGTACGGCGGCGGCGTGGTCTACGGCGCCCGCGAGCCCGACGACATCGAGCAACTGATCAAACCAAAAATCCTCAAAACCTTCCCGCAATTGAAGGACGTAAAAATCGACTACCGCTGGACCGGCAACTTCCTGCTGACCATGTCCCGCATGCCGCAATTCGGCCGCATCGAAAAGAACGCCTACTACATGCAAGGCTACAGCGGCCACGGCGTCACCTGCTCACACCTGGCCGGCAAACTCATCTCGGAAATGATCCGAGGCGATGCCGAGCGCTTCGACGCTTTCGCCTCCCTGCCGCACATGCCCATGCTCGGCGGCCGCACCTTCCAGGCCCCACTCACCGCCATGGGTGCGGCGTATTACGCACTGCGTGATCGATTCGGTATCTAAACCTGACGCAATCCCTGTAGGCGCCGAGCTTGTTCGCGAAGACCACACCGCTTTCGCGAGCAAGCCCGCTCCCACAATTTCAGCACCACTACCCGTGCCAACGGCCGTTTTATCCGGTCGTTCATCGAACCTGCTGAGCAACACCCACAAACGTGATTTAATACCCGCCTTCCACGGTTCCGGGACGGGAAACGGCGTAATCCGCGGCCACCAGTCGCCCGCCACCCACCCCCATTACCCCTTAAGTATTCTTCGCATAAGGCTGTCATGGACACGGGCTCACGACTCAAATTAGTACGCGAAAGCTACAAACTGTCCCAGCGCGAGCTGGCCCGGCGTAGCGGCGTCACCAATGCCACCATCTCCCTGATCGAACAGAATCGTGTCAGTCCCTCCGTCAGCTCCCTGAAAAAACTGCTCGAAGGCATTCCCATGTCCTTGGCGGACTTCTTCACCTTTGATCAGCCGCCCCGCGAGCATCAGTACGTGTTTCGGGCTAATGAACAGCCGGATCTGGGGCGTCATGGGTTGCGGTTGTTGCTGATCGGGGCTTCGGTGCCGAGTCGGCAGATGCGGCTTTTACGCGAGCAGTACGCACCTGGGGCGAGTTCTGGTGAAGAGCCCATCGTGCATGCTGAAGGGGAGGAGTGTGGGCTCGTTACCCGTGGCACTGTTGAACTCACTGTTGATGGTCAGATTAGTGTGTTGAATGCCGGGGATGGGTATTACTTTCCGACGACGCTGCCGCATCGGTTTCGCAATATTGGGGCGGATGAGGCTGAAATCATCAGCGCCAACACCCCAGCTAACTTCTGATATCCAAAGCAAGCATTAAACCTGTAACGGCCTCCGCAGGGGCGACCACTACTTTTGGTCGCCCCTACTGGCGATTACCACTCCATGCCTCAGGTGAGGGCTTCTGCTACGCAGCTCAAAGTGACTTCAAGTAGTCGAGAAGCTGTGACCTTTGGATATCACTGAGGCTGCCCACGCCATAGTCATGGCCGGCGTTGCTATTGCCCTCAAGCTTGGTGTCGAAAAGAAACCAATTCTTGTCCGATTTCTCGGTCTTGAATCCCACCTTTTGATTATCGAATTCATTGGTCCCTGTATAAAAACTCGAGGGACGTTGACGGGGTGGCAGGAGAAGGTCGTTCAGGGTCGGCACAGAGCCGTTATGCAAATAGGGAGCGGTGGCCCAGATGCCGGTGAGGGGTCTTGCTTTATAGGCGAGAAGAGCAACTTTTTGGCTGTCACGGTAGCAGTTGATCAGCCGTAGCGCTTTCTCATCAACACTACTGAACATGGCATTGTCCCTGAGTCCAGGGACTTTTTGAGGTTTGGGATCTATTCCAAGCAATCCATCGAAAGCCAGCTCGACGACATCGCGTCCTTTGCCAAGTAATGTCTCCAGGACGGTCACACCCAGCATGTTGTAGAGAAGGTCATTTGACTGAATGGGCTCTTTTGATTTGTCGACTTTGGGATAACCCGCTAACACCCCAGCATCCGCTTTAAATTGATAGGCATTGCACGCCATCCAGGGGTCCGTGCTAATGGTCCTGTCATTTGGGCCCTGAGCATTTAAATTTTCATTCGCAGAGATTGGAACCATGACCGCTTTGATTGGCGTCGCGAGATCGTTTCTATCAAGGTGTGCATGGCAGCCGGCACAATTGTCCGTAAATAATTTGGCGCCTGACGAGAGGTCTTCTGGCAGCGACCCGGGCCACCGCGGAGGCTTCAGGCTATAAAGAGAATGTTCTAAAACCACCAGATTTTTCACGTTCACACTGGAGACAAATCCTGCCTTGGCCGGATTTTCTTTAACCGGTCGAATATCGGCGTACACGCCGATAGCCTCTCCAGCATTGCGCCCCAGACCTCCAACATCCAGGCCGTCGCCGCCTGGTATTAACGGGTTGATTTCTGCTTTACTGACCATTCCGTTCCATTGGAGGACGTTGTGTTGATGCGTATTCCAGAGAAATGGATAGCTTACCGGAGCATCAGAGGGGTTAGGGGTAGGCGGTTTCGCTTGGGTGACCTGACTGATCTTGTTGAAAATGTGGCCCACTGCATCAAGACGACCTGGGCCATATTGCAGATCTGTGGCATTCAGTGTCTCGTTTTGTGCATAAAACGCATTCAAGCTATCCAGGGATTTTTTCAGCCGGTGGCGATTCCCTTTCGACAGGTCATCCTTAAGAACATGCTTTGCAAAGCGTTCAAATTTTTCAGGGTCGGAAGCCGTTGTGCTTAAAGCCGCTCTCAACTCTTTAAAGAAATTTTGAAAGTCGGCGTTGGTTGGCCCGCCATTGATGACAAGATTCTGTCCTTCAAAATTGATTTGAGCCGTGTGACAAGCAGAGCAGTTCATCCCCACCCACGGCTCTTGCGTTCCTTGTCCAAAAAACCAACGGAGTTTCGTGAAAGACAGCTTGCTGTCGTGGCTATCATCCAAAACGAATCCCATCGGCAACGTAAGACGCTTACCTTTATAAGACGGATGATAAGGCGTGTAACCGTAGGCAGAGATCGTTTTGTCATTCATGAACCTCTCCTCTGAAGCGGGCTCTTCCAATGCCAGCGCCCAGGAGAGAGGGAGAATTCTCGATCCTTGTGAAAGATCATGCCAATTGGAGAGGGTGGTGTCATTCCATCCCTGATCCAGAATGTCGGCAGCCTGAGTCATTGAATTGCAGCCGAAAAACAACAATGCAGCGCAGGCAAACGGGGGGGCTTTTAGTTTGCTCATCAGATTCCCTTCTATTTGTAGTTTCCTGTTGGGACCCATCACGTTGGTAGCCAAAAGCTACCCGTCATGAGTGTAGCCACGAAAAAACAAAGCTCTTTAATTTTTGTTCTATGCAATTCGTATCGAGCCCCTCGACCACAAACCAGACCGCAATATTCCTGATTGCCACGATTGACAGCCCTCACGACTTGTAGGAATTTAGCCGCCCGCAGGTAAGGGATATCTGCTGATGGCCAAAAGATGGCCATTGTTCACCACACAAGGGATTGTCTATGCAAGGTTCAAACACCGTTGCTCAACAGGTGTGCGGTCAGCTGATGCACGAGCATCAGAACACTCCACACATGAATATTGCCCAGCAAATCCTCGAATGCCTGTTTCGACGTCGTAGCCTTGCCCCGGGGCAGGATCCCGAACTTTCGTTGCAGGTGCTGGAGCCCCATATGACGAAGGTCATGCAGGCGGTCGAGAGCGGTCGCAAGGTCGAAATGGTCTTGCCAGCCTTTCCCGGCAAGTCGCCCAGCCGCAAGAAAACCCTCAGCCATCTGCCTGATCTTGCTGAACATCATGCAATCGACGAGTTACACCGCCTGTGCAAGGAGATCCAGGAGATCTACACACCGGGGGCGCTGATTCATATCTGTTCCGATGGCTATGTGTTCTCTGACCTGGTGCATGTTCCCGATGCGGACGTCAAAGCCTACACCGACGCTATCCAGGACTATGCCGAACAGCACTATCCCGGCACGTTCGCCCATTTCGATCTCAGGGATGCCTATCCTCCGCTGGATTGTCTGGACGCCATGCGTGAGGAGATGATGATCGAGCACGGTCAGTCATTGATCTTGTTGCAGCAGCGCTTCAAGGATGATCCGCACATGATGTTGATGTACTGCGGCATCCATCGCTTTCTTTCCGAGGATTACTCGGGACTGAAAGTATTCGCCGGCATGAGCCTTAATGCGGTGAAGAAGGTCGCCAAACCGGCCTCGCAGCGGGTGATCCAGCGCAGTGAAGCCTGGAGTGCGCTGTTACAGGCGCGCTACCCGCATTGCCTGCGCCTGTCGATTCACCCGCAATTGGCGGTGTCGACGAAGATCGGTATTCGGCTGGTGCCAACCAGTGACCTGTGGCGTACGCCCTGGCATTCGGTGGCGATCAAGCGACGGGGTGTGGTCACCCTCGAAAAACGCAGCAATGTCGATGAACGCTACCACCGCTTAGTGTTCCGCAAGGGGCGTCCTTGTCACTACGCGAGTGCTCAATGATAGCGTCTCGGTTGCCGGTCGAAGCCGTACTCTTCGATTTGGATGGGACCCTGGTCGACACCTTGCCTGACATCACCTGGTGCCTGAACCAGGTATTGCTCGAGCACGGTTGTCCGACGCTGACTACAGAAACAGTGCGCGGTTACATCGGCGGCGGCACCACGGCGATGATCGAGCGAGTTGCCACGCAGTTTGGTGTCGCTGATGCGCTCGCCATGCACCAGCGCTATGTAGCGCTCTACCAAAACAACCTGGTTCAATTTTCCCGGCCATTCAGCGGCGTATTGGAATTGCTCGAAGGCTGTCGCCAGTTGGAAGTGCCGCTGGCAATCGTGACCAACAAGACCGAGGAAATGGCCCGGCAAGTAGCCGATGCACTGCTTCCACAGAATACCTTCGGGACGATTCTGGGGCATCGCGCGGGCAGGGCGCTCAAGCCTCAGCCAGATGTGGCATGGGAAGCCGCCCGGCGATTGTCGGTTGATCCGCAACGCTGTTTGTTCGTCGGTGATACCGAGATCGATCTGAAGACCGCCCGTGCTGCAGGCATGTACTCGGCGGCGGTCACCTGGGGGTATGGAATGACCCCTGCATTACAGGCCCAGGCCCCGAACTTCTGCTGCGAACAGCCTGCCGGGTTGTTGCGCATTCTGCAGCAAGTCTGCGGTACAGCACATGCGTTCACCGAGCATGGCGACACCGTTAAATCCTATTGATACACACACTCTCAAGGAAGTTGTTCTATGGAACATAGAGACGCCTGGATCGCTGCCGTCAGCGATTTGCTCGCGGGTTATCTGCTCAAAGGCACGGATGATTGTTTTGACACACAAGGCAGAGCGCATCTCGCGCTACGCCTGGGGCATTACTTCGATCAGAGCCTGCCGGTGCGTCTGGTCCTGCCGGGCTTTCCCTGCAAGTCACCAAACGCCATTGACCAGACATTCGGCGTGCTGCCGGACTACGGCGAGGTCATCGCCATCGAACGCCTCGACCAGCTCGGCCAGGCCATCGCCGCGCTGCACGCTCCGGGCTGTGTGGTGTCGATCCTCAGTGACGGCACGACGTTCAATGACATCGTCGGGGTGGCCGACGACGTTCGCGAGACCTACAACCGGGCTTTGCGTGAACTGTGCACCACCCATACGATTCAGTGGGTCAGCATGGAAGACCTGTTCCCACAGGCCCAAAGCGCCGAGTCGGTTCGTGCCAGCCTGATCAAGCAGGCCCGCTTGCCGTGGAAAAACCTTGGGGACCTGATCGAGCAGAGCCGCGATGATGAATCCCTCAGCCGGGCGCATGACAACCTCTGCAGTCACCTCTACAACGACCTGCGCCTGTGCCGTGAAGACGGACAGAGCGAGGACGAGTACCTGCAGCAAATCAACTTCAAAGCCTACCAAATGATGTATCGCGGGCAGGCATTGAATGCGGCAGTGGATCGTTTCTTTGGCGATGACATTCGATTGTCGGTCCATCAATACAGCAATGCCGGGCCCAAATTCACCTTCGGCTTGGCCGAAGGGCTGAGCCGCGTCGACAGCCCCTGGCATGCCGTGCCGGTGTGCAACCTCGACGGCAGCCAAACCCTTCGTGCCCGCGCCCAGGTCGACCTCGACCACCATGTGCTGGTCACTTATGAAGGGCGGCCATGGCTCTACCACCAAACAGAAAACCCGCAGGCCCAAGGCTTCGAATACGAACTGCAAAAACTACCGCTGTTTGGCCTGGTGGTGCGCGACCCGTTGGGGTCGGGTTTCGAACGACTGTCCACCGGCCTGCTGGAGGCGCTGGTGGAAACCTTCGGCTTCGTCTGCCTCAAGGGCTGTCGCTTCGACGATCAGGACAGTTTTGCTCGCAGCTGCGAACGCTTTGGCACGCTGTACGAATGGGCTTTCGGCGCCGTACACGTGGTCAAACCTGCGGACAAACCCCAAGGCGTGGTGCACTCGCTGGAAAAAACGCCTTTGCACTGGGACCTGAACATGCTGCCCGACAGCGACGCACAGGTTCAGCGCAACCCGAAATTCTGCGCCAGCAAATTCATGCTGTATTGCAAGACCGCGCCGCAGCCGGGCGAGGGCCAAACCACCATCGTCGACAGCCGAAACGTACTGCGCAAAGTCGGGCAGCAAGTCGCCCGACAATGGCAGGGCGTGAACATCACCTACTACACCAAAATGACCTACTTCGGCGGCTCGCCGCGCATGTACAGCCTGGTGGATCATCACCCCCGCAGCGGCGAACTCATCCTGCGTTACCAAGAGGGCACCGACTCGACACTGCAGACGCTTAGCCAGGCTGTGCAGGACCATGACGAGCAGGCTCAACAGGCGCTGCTCGAACAGGTCA
This sequence comes from Pseudomonas sp. JL3, assembly GCF_031570575.1. NCBI lineage: Bacteria > Pseudomonadati > Pseudomonadota > Gammaproteobacteria > Pseudomonadales > Pseudomonadaceae > Pseudomonas > Pseudomonas sp. JL3. The sequence continues at coordinate 599,348 of NZ_JAKWJK010000001.1, read as the reverse complement.
ACGCGCTGGTTTATGACCCGGAGTGTCTGATTGCTCATCAGTGGAGTGAGGGGGATTTGGTGTTGATCGATAACTATCGGACGTTGCATGGGCGGTTTCCGATGTCGGCGGCTTCCTCCTCGCGGGAGTTGTGGCGGGTGCAGGTTTACTGATCGTTGGCGTCTGGCAGGCCCTGGAGACAGGGCCTTCTTCGAGACATTTTTCCATCACTGCGCGATGAAGTCGCGAATCGCTCGAATAGTCTCTGTTGGCGCGTGCCGCCAACACCGCGGGGATGTCGCCGGCCTGGGGCTACTTGTCGTCGTCGCCGTCTGTGATCGACGACAAGCCAAAGACCCGACACCACGATATCCAATGAGTAAGTCAATGAAGTTGGGTTGTTCCATGTCGTTTATGTGGCTTATTTAAAGGAGTTTTTATCTGTGTAGATCAGTTATTCAAAGAAATCGCTAAGCGATGCCTTGCCAATAATTGCTCCCTGAAAATGCTCAGTCATTGTATCTGAAAATATTTTGGAAACTATTTTGGTGTCGAAGTCATTGCGATGTTGGAAAAGCACAGCATCATGCATCGGAACTTTGATTTCAATGCGAGACTCACTTCGTAGGTTCAGGAGAGCCTTCTTAAATATCAGCGATGCAGTGCCTTGAACAAGCTGGCTTACGGCAGACCTTTTTTCTTGCTCCGTCAATGGGCCTGTTCGATCACGTTTCATATGATTGCCAAGACAAGTACTTATACGACTGTGTTCCTTGAAGTCGGCTTGTACTGAGTTTTTCCATTTTTCAAAAATTTTAAATTTGTTAAAAAAATCTTTGACGGCTTGTCTTTCAGCGCCGTAACCACAAGCCGCATCATACAAGCTTTGCCTCCTCATTCCGTAGGCATACGATAGAAAAAGTCTTTTAGCCTCTTTGCGGTTAGTTTTGTTTTTGAATATATCCCCGGATGCTGTTTCGTAGAGGTCGCCATTCGCATAGAGCTCTAAAAGTTCCGGATCTCCAGATAGCGCTGCCATTATCCCCGCTTCATATTGTTCGAAGTCTATGTATGATAGTTGCTTGTTAGGGTCTGGGACTAGAATATTTCTGTGTTGCTTGGCTAGATTTTGCAGTGAAGGATCTTTGTAGTATATTCTTGATGTTATCGAACCGAATGTATCTGTTATTGGGTGTATTCTATTTTGGCTTAATGGTATCAGGTTTAACACTTTTCGGGATTTGGCGATTTTCATAAGCTTGAGAAGGTCAATTGCAAAATCATCAGGCATAGGTACAAACTTTAATACGTACTCAACGTTAACACCGGAAAAATCGTAACCCTTTGGTTCGAGGTATTCGATAATATCGTTATCTGTTGGGATTTCTAGTGGCATATTGTATTTGGCTGAGAATTTTTTTAGTGCCGTATAATATTCAAAATCTATATTGCTTTTGTGAGTGCGTAACTGGTCTGTGTCTATGGCGATGCCATCTGATGTAGCACGCGTAAGCTGTTCTGTAATGGGACGTTCAATTTGAATAAATCTATCCCATTCATTGAAGTCTTTTGCTGTTGCTTCTATGTGTTCAGATAATATTATAAGAGCGCTGCCGATGTTTTCGAGTACTCCGCAATCAACTTCAGAAGTTTTGTTGAATATAGATAGGTATTTCTTAATTGTCTCACTATCGGTGACGTGGCTTAGCGATTTCGCGATGTCTACTTTTTCCCTGGATTCTCGGTCTGACCGTTTGCCAGATGTTGAAATTCTCAGTTCTTCAATGTCCGTAATTGATTTTGGTAACTGCCTTGTTGCGCGGAATATAATAGGTGCGATTAGCCAGTAATCATGGCAAATTATTTCGTGGTCATCTTGAACCAATTCTTCTGCTGTCGTTTGTGTAAGTGTGCCACTGGACCATAGGTAAAATTTGTCACCGCCTTGCTCTGTATAATCTCGGATAAAGATTAGAGCTTTTTTATGATTATTCATATGGGCTTATTTCCTCATAAATACTTAGCGCGCTTATGGGCTCTCTTTCGGCTAGAGGGGTGCCATTTTCGAAGTATGGCTTTGCTCGAGAGGCGGTCCATTTAAGCTTTGTATCGAGTTGAGAAAGTAATGGAGCAATTTCGTCTTTGGTGAACTCGCTAGCGGCTAATAGAAAGTTTCTTTGGTGGTAGTAGGGCCAGCCATTGCTGAATATTTGGATCAGAGGCTTGAGATGTTCGGCTTCGTCTACACAGCGCAAATATATAAATATTGCTGAGCATTCGGGTTGAAGTAGTTCTGAGCTGATTTTTCTTTTGGCGAGTTCTATCGTGCCATCGTTTTTGTACTTCGCTTTTGCAAGCAAAAGCCATAGATGAAAATTTTGCCAAGAGTAAATTGAGCGGTCGTGATCTTGTAAATAAAGAAATAGCTTTTCTAGCTCTTGCGGGCTTGGAGTAAGTGTCCATAAAATTCGGCAGTATTGGTCTGTTGAAGCTGCGTGATCTTCAAGGGTTTCAATTAGCAGTGTTTTTAGGTCGTTTGCTAAATTGGTGTGTATGTCGAATATATTTGCTTCTGTCAGTTGTATTAAACGATTTATAGCAAAACGAAATTGTCGTGATTGAGATTGTTTTTGATCAATGCATTCGCGCAGTAATTGGTATATATATTTTGCAGATCTAGCTATTACTCGTCTGCTCCTGGATCTCCACATGCTATCGATGGTTTGGCTGCGGTCGTCAGAAGTTGGAAAGTTCTCGTTGATCTCTTCTGATGAGCTTTCATTGCTCAGGATTTTTGTTTTTCCTGAGTTTATATTCATTCCCACTGTTCTTAGTTGGTTTATGAGCTCGGTGAGCGCTTTTTTTGCTGCTCGCGGCGTTTCACATATTATTCTAATATCATCTACGTATCTGTAGTAGTCGTATCCAAGTTCGACCATTTTATGATCAACAGAGTTTAATACGACGTTGGCTATGAAAGATGAGGCGTCTCTATTTTGGGGGAGGCCATGTTTTTCGTTATAGCCCCAGCGAGATAGCAGATCGCAAAGAGTGTCAATTGCGTTGCGGATGAGTAGCTTTTTCGGTCCGTCAGTATTTATTTTTTCTATATTTCCTTCAAAGGCTGATTTTATTGTTTCTATTGATATGTTTTCGAAATAATTAATTAGGTCTGTAACTAATAGGGCTTGATTGCTTTGTAATGCTGTTCTAGTAATACCTTCGAAAGTGGTCCAGAGGTCAATGCGACTTTTGAATATGTATCGTTCAGAGTCTCTATTCTTGTTGAATCTGTGGCCGAGAACTCGATGTGATAACAATGGGTCGTAGAAAGGAATTAAGAATGAACAAATAGCTTGGTAAATGAATCGATCATAGAAGTCTGTCTCAAGAGAGTATCTTAATCCTATTCCCTTTTTTGGGATGTTGTAGACGGTTCTTTTTGTACCTAGGTACTTGCCGTTTCCATCTTGTATTAAAATTTGAAGTTTTTCATGTAAATGGATTTTGTTTTCAAATAAATCTCGGTGTTGAATTGCATCGGTAAACCAGTCGTCTCGCATGTCTTGATTTAGATGTTGTAGTACTGCATCTATTTCGATGTCGAACGCTAAGATTTTTGTTAATTCTTTCTTTTCTTCCTTTATGATTCCTTGATCTTTGCATTTTTGTATAAGTATTCGTAGTTTTTTCTGATTTTTTTTGCTGTTTAAAGTTGGGTTGTTGCTGTTTATTGCTTCGATGATAAGATTCAAATTTTTTGTTATATCGTTTTCTGATATTACTTCTTTGCCTTCTGTTGTGATTTCAACATCCTGTTTTCCATTTTCTTGTGTTTGCGACATATTTCATTCCTAAAATATTCGTAAATTCAGGTCCTGTATCACGTAGAGTGTCGCGGTATTTATAGATTTTTCAAGTCAATTATGAGCTATTTGGCGAGGATATTTATTTTTGCGGGATTATGATGCAAGTAGCGTGCTTGTTTTTTGCTGCAAAGGCTGACGAGTGCTGGGAGCCAAAACCGACCCAGCCCAGCAGCAATCAAAATTTCTAATCGATTAATTTGAACAATCGATCTGTATGAAATCGGAATGAAAAGGCGACTCAAGAACTGCCACCTTTTTGAAAAGTGAAAATAAAGGCAGGCAAAAACCCGCAAAAAATGCGGGTTTGTTTACGACTGAAATATGGTCACTGCCCCTTAGGTGCATCAAACCCACGCTGTTCAATCACCCGAAACACATCGCTCACATCCTGGACCAGGATCCGGGCGATGTTGGTGACGGTGTTGATGTCGTGCTCGGCGTAGTCGGGCAGGCTGGTGCAGGCCATGAGGTTCAGATATTTGAGGACGGCGCTGAGGCGTTCGCTAAGGCAGTTGTGGAGTTCGCGCAGTGGGGCGTCGGCGTCGATGAGGAGGACGGGGTGGTCGGTGGCGAGGTGGGACATTGGGGAGTAGTGGCGGAGCGGTTTGTTCATAGTCATAAGGTTGAACTCTTCAAAGGAAAATGAAGTGCCACCTTTCTGCTGCGAAACAAATGGGTGGCAGCTATGTGCGGGTTCGCAGACCGGAGAAGAGACAAAACCGGCAGACCCGAGGGTCTCCCACACACAGCCGCCATAAAACGTAACGGCGGCAAATTTTGCCACAGTTGTCATTTAACGGTGTGTGTCATCTTCTGCAGGGCTGCGAAACCCTATCGCCGAATGCGGTCAGCGACAGACCCACTCTAGGTAGCAATTTTGGTAGCCGCAACCGGGCTGTAGGACGCCCGGATGGTCGTTTTGGCGAGGTGGCTCTTCCCCGTTCTGTGTCGTAACGCAGTAAATTCGGGCGTTGCGATGGGTCTGAGGAAACGGGCTAGCAGGGTTTTGGGTTGCTTCGCAGCCCAGCGGGAGCAAGCTCCCTCGCCACAAACGGTTGTTTCCTACGAGATTCTCAGACTTCAAAATCCTGGCCGCGCGTTCATCGAACGATCAGGCGCGGCTTTTCGGTGGAAAGGACGCTTGCTTCCGTTCAGCATCCCCGCCGTCGTAGACTGAAAGCCAACGGGAATTCAAGGATCGAGCGCACCCATGATCGAAATCGGCAGCCGCAACAACGCCCCCACGCCACAGCACAAAACCCAGGACATTTACCTCTTCCACATTGACCTTTCCCGTCCGGACACACCTTTTTGTTTCGAGCAGTCCATCGGTGGCGGTCATTGCGAGCAGGGCGGAGCGGCGTGGTTGGCGGCGTCGGGACTTGAGGCCTGGCCGGGTGAGTGGCGTCTGCATGTGCAGAAGTCCGGTTGTGGCTGGGTCGCTGAGCTGGTGGACGGTCATCCGGGTGTTGATCAGGCGACGCTGGTATCGATGATTCTCGAACGCCATGCTGAGGGTGCCAAGCCTGTGGGGCGGTGGAGGGCGATTGCCGGGTGGTTCAAGCGCAACATTCATCTCACTGGCCGCTACGGCGTTTAACCCGAGGAGAACCCCATGAGTCAGACACTGGAACGCGCCATTGCCATCGCCGCTGCGGCGCATGAGGGGCAGGTGGACAAGGGCGGCGCGCCTTACATCCTGCATCCGCTGAAAGTCATGCTGCGGGTGAACACGCTGGAAGAGCGTATCGTCGCGGTGTTGCATGACGTGGTCGAGGACTGTGGCATCAGCTTCGACGATCTGCGTAACGAAGGTTTCAGCGAAACGGTGCTAATGGCAATTGCGTCGGTGACCAAGGTGCCGGACGAGTCCTACGAGGAGTTTGTCGAGCGCGTGGCGCAGAACCCGATCGGGCGGGTGGTGAAACTGGCGGATCTGGAAGAGAACAGCGACTTGTCGCGGATTGCCGAGCCGTCCTGGGAAGATCTGGAGCGCGTCGAGAAGTATCGGCGGGCGATCGGGGTGTTGCGTTCATAGAGTGGAATTCCAGATTTACTGCGTACTCATGCTTATAAAACGCCCTTCGCCGGCGATGAATCGGGCTTGGCAATCCAGCCGACATACGTGAGCCAGAGGCCGATCAGCACGGCGATGCCGAAGCCGACTTGCACCAGCAACGGCACCCTCGCCGATACAGCCACGCCACGTTCAATCAGTTGCGGCGCGGCCAGGAGTACAGCGCCGCGAAGCGCCAGGAACCAACCGAACAGGGAAATCGCAACCGCCGCGGCGCTTGACCAATATTGATGGAACGCGATGATCAGCAGGCCACCGAACAACAGCAAAGCGCCGGTAAACCACACCGTGAGCGGACTTGCGAAGAAGTCGGCCGCCAGTGGCCCCATGTCTGGCGCCCGCACGGCAATGATGCCGGTCACGATGACCAGCCAAGGCCCGATGACGCGTGCGAACGCGCGCGTGCGCGCTCTGGATTCTGCTGTGGCGGGCATGGGGGTTCCCTCGATCACGTCGCTCGGTGGTTAGGGAACTCTACACGCCATTTGCGGGCCTATCGAGTATGCGATTGGTCCCCGGCCTCTGGTGAAGGCCAAGGGTGGATAGTGGTTTCCGAGCGCAGGAGAGGAGCGCGCCAAGGCTGGCCGCCCCTTCAGGACTTCACACACTGGGCCGGCAAAAATAACGCTTTTGCTCGCCTGTTACGTTCATAGCCAGGTCGAGGAGAACAGCATGAAATCCCGGATCATTGGGCTGCGAGTGGCCGGTACCGTCTACGCACTGATGGCCTTGGCGCAACTGGGGCGCCTGATTATTCGCCCCGAGGTTCTCGTTAATGGGTATCCCATGCCCCTGTGGCCAAGCGTGCTCGCCTTGGTATTGCTCGTGGCATTGAGCGTCTGGATGTGGTCGCTCACACAGTCGCGAGCAGAGTGAGGCTGACTCATCCAGGCCGAACCGCGTAGTGAGTGTTGGCACGTTGCCGGCGTGCGTGCCGACCATTCCGGGATTTGCGGAGGGTGTTCCAGCCCGAAATGACAAAGCCCCAAATCATCAGGGCTTTGTCCTTTGAAATTGCGCACTTCGCAGATCGTTACCGCACGCCGTCCGGCGTTATTGTCTGGTCTGCGGTGAATGCGGGTTGTGGGCGATGTGCTTCGGTCCCGCCAAGGCCCATGCTATCAGCCCGAACAGCGGCACAAACACGATCACCACCATCCACACCAGTTTGTTGCTCGATTTGCCTTCGGCTTTACGCACTCGGTTAATCGCCCACAACTCAATCAGTACAAGTACTGCTGCGAGCACGATCCAGATTGTTTCGATTTGCATTCGTCACCTCCTGATAGTCATTCAGTTAGGCGAGCGGGTGGGGGCGGGGTTCATTAAATTTGGGGTGGCTTGGGAATTCAACGGTTTTTGAAATCGTGGTCCGTCTCGGTGTTTCGCACGGCGTTTCGGACTCAGTAGTTATTTTGTGCCCTGACAGTCTCGCGAGCGGTCTCAACGTGATTCGACTATTTCTGTCGACTGCCATTGCCTGACGATTGGATTTACGGATGAAACCAACGATACGACTCCCGTTTCACTCCAAGAAAATCATTGCCGTAACAGCCATGTTCCTGTCTCTCTCTGGTTGTGTCGGGGTGGTGGTTACAACGCCGGAACCGGAACGACCACGCATTCCCTTGACCTATCAGAAAACAGATGGCGACCTGACCACGCGTGCGTGGTGTGGCGTAACGTTATGGGCGGTGATTGTACCTGTTCCCTTGAAATTACCCGTCTGCAAGCTTCACGAGGGGCAGTCTTTAACATCGTCCTTTTATGCTTGCGGTCCACTAATGGCCCTGGGACCTATCTCTCATGGTTATCAGGGAAATGCCTTATGTGGGACATTTCACGGGTGGTGAACATGACAGTGGTGTTCGTGAAATACCGGGACAGACCACCATTTCTCCGCTCAACGATTTTTGAAGTCGTGGACTGTCCCGGTGTTTCGATACTCCTTTTTTTGCCTGTTGCTCAAGCCTGGACTGGAGTGCAAAGCTCCACCAGCGTGCCATCCGGGCAGCGAACGTAGGAGATGGTTTGCCCCCAGGGTTTGACGAGCGGGGCGGCTATTTCGGTGGCGCCGGCGTTCAGCGCTTTGGCGTGGGCGGCGGCGACGTCGTCGGTCACTAGGCCAACTTCCATACCCAATGGTTTGACGGAGGCATGGGCCGAGATGTGACCCGTACTGAAGTTCATCGCCGCGAGTTCGTCGGCGGCGAAGGCCAGAGCAGTTTCCCCTGTTTCGAGTTCGCCGTAGGTGTTGGATTCGTGGAGGAATCGGGTGGTGATTCCGAATGCTTTTTCAAAGAATTGCAGTGAGGTGGGGACGTCCGGGACGTAGATGATCAGGTAGCCGAATTTCATGTGCGAACATTCCTTGTCATGCCATTGGGCTGGCAAATCTAGCAGAAGTTGGAGGCAACTCGCTTGACTGATTCAAAACAGAAAAACCCGCAACTCAGTGCGGGTTTTTTTACGCTTGAACGGTGCGCGCTATCCCTTACACACCGGTAGCCGGTTTTCCCGTCTACGCGGCGGGTTTGATGTCTTAGTGGCGCAATACTGATTTATCGACTGAACTGCTGCTCAGTTTTCAGGAGGAAATCAGATGGCACGGCTCATTCTTGGTCATACCACCGATACGTCGATCAAAGTATGGGTACGCGCCAGCGAGCGTTGGCCGGTGGTCTTTGTTGATGTAGTGGATTGCGACAACAACGCGACAGGCCCCACCAAGATACTCGATGCCCAGCCGATGGAGTTCTATACGGGTGTTTTAGAGTGGAAAAAGCTCAATCCCGATACGCCGTATACCGTGAAGGTGGCCTTCGGCAAGAGCCGCGGTGCGGCAGCCGATGAGCGAGTTCGTGATGCCTATACCGAAGGGCGCTTTCGCACCTTTCCCGCAGTAGAGCAGACCGGGTCATTCTCCTTCGTGCTCGGTTCCTGCAATTTGCATTCGCTTGGGATTCTGGAGAGGCCCGACCGCGCCTGGGTCGAGATTTCTCGTGTGGCCAAAAACAACGACGCACGTTTCATGATTCATTGCGGCGACCAGATTTACTCGGACATTCCGCGCCAGCCCTCCATCGATGTGCAGTTCTTTCGCGACAAGTATCTGGATGCCTGGGAGGACTGTGTGCCCGCGCGCCGGACGCTGACAGAGTTGTCGCATTACATGATTCTTGACGACCATGAACTGATCAACAACTTCGACACCGCCACCGGCTCGTCGACGCAAGCGCTGGCGAACGCCGCCATCAAGGCGTATTGGGAATTTCAGCATTCGCACAACCCTTCGAGCCGTCATGCCGAGCATCATTACCACTACGAGTTCAACTACGGCGCGGTGAAGTTTTTTGTCATGGACACCCGTTATTACCGCAGCACGGCGCAAAGGCGTCTGCTCGATGAGGTCCAGGAAGACGACCTGTTGCGCTGGCTGTCGCGTTACCGTGACGACCTGAAGTTCGTTGTCACCAGCGTGCCGTTCGTGGGGGTGGTGAAAAATTCTGAAGGTGACAAATGGTCGGACCCTGCTTTCGAGGAGCAGCGAAGCCGCATCCTTGAGCATGTCCTTGAAACAAACGTGTCACGCCTGACCTTCCTGACGGGCGACATGCACACCTCTTATCACGCCACGCTGGAGGTTTCGCGCGGGGAGAAAAGTACGGTGATCAATGAGTTGATGTCCAGCCCGATAAACCAGTACACCCCCAACATAAGGCCTGAGCAGATCTACAACATGAACCACTCGCACACCCTGCCTAATGGAATTTCCACGCTGTCGTGTATCGATCCGGATTCCTTTTACGGTAGTCACTCGAATGTCATGGTGATTGATGTTGATATGACGTCAGCCAGGCAGACGGTGGGCTATAAGATTTTTCGAACAACAAAACCGAGTGCGGGGCCGAGTGGGAAATTCCATCCCTAAAGGGAAAGGAGAGATCCCTTGTGGTGAGGGGGCAAGCCCCCTCGCCACAATGGGTGTGGGCGCGCGCCATTATTATTTTTCAATCCTCCCACTGTTTCCTTGGAAGAGAATCGGTCTAAAAAGCCTGACCCAGGCCTCGAACGATTTGCTATTCTGAAGTTGTAGGTGAAGACGCAGACTGATGCGCAAAGGGATAGCGAGGAGGCGTGGGGCGCGCTCCCAAGGGTACACGGTTAGAAAGATCTCCGCGCTGAGATCCAGCCCTTATGCCGTGTGAGGCAGAACAGCCTAAAGTTAAAAATCCTGTTCTGTGAGAGGCCCGATAAACCTTGTAAGCCAGAGACCAGCACTGGCCACCTACATCGATTTCCAAAGCCCGCCTTGTGCGGGCTTTTTCGTGTTTGTGGGTAGCCAGTTTGTTCTACACGGCGCGCGCTTTTGCGGATGCGGCTCGCATGCCTGGCTCATCACGTTCCGCCTGTCTGACGTGAGCGGCAAACCCAGTCTGATCCGAAGCAATCTCCGCACGCAATGTCAGCTGCGGGATGTCATACGCCCCGGCATTCTGCGGTCGGAAAGGAATCGGTGCGGTCTTCCAGAGGTTATCAAGCCGTTGGCCGAGCGCATCGCAGGTCGTCGAAAATTTCGCTTCATCCATTCGGCTAGTCCGATAGATCACGAACGGTGGCAGCACGTCGAAGCCGGGGTAAAACAGTACGCCATGCTGAATCGGGAATAACACATCATCAATAGGCCCGTTGATGCCCCGGGGGCTGTAATGAGATTCCCATCCACCCGTGGTGACGATCAGCATCGCCCGTTTGCCCGCGAGTTTGCCTTCCCCGTAGCGGTTGCCCCAGCGCGTATCGGAATGTTCCCCTACGCCATAGGCAAAACCATAGGCATAGACGCGTTCCACCCAGCCTTTGAGGATCGCCGGCATCGAGAACCACCACAGCGGAAACTGCAGAATGACGGCATCGGCCCAGAGCAGTTTTTCCTGTTCGAGGACGATGTCCTGGCTTTGCCGGCCTTCTTCGAAGGCAAGTTTGGAGTCCAGGGAAGGATTGAACCGCGATTCGGCTTGCCGGCCGGGGCTGTCATCGGCATCCAGTGAGGCTTTCCAGTCCATTGCGTATAGATCGGAGACCTGCACTTGGTGGCCGGCAGCCTCCAGGCGTTTGACGGCAAAGTCTTTGAGCGAACCGTTCAATGATTTGGGCTCGGGATGGGCATAAACAAGCAGAACTTTCATGGCTGAGTCTCCAGTGTCAGGAGCCAGCAGAATCAGACTTTAGCCGGTATATTGGAAATGAATAACCAATATGCTAGGTATTATCGTGAATAATCTGCGACGTCTGGACATCAACCTGTTGCTGACCCTTGATGTCTTGCTCTCGGAACACAACGTGACCCGTGCGGCGCAACGGCTGAATTTATCGCAACCTTCGGTAAGTGTTCATCTCGCCAAATTGCGGGATATTTTCGCTGACCCGTTGTTACTGCCAGGGCCACGGGGTATGCGGCCCACGGCCCGAGCCGATGAGTTGCGTGAGCCGTTGCGCCAGGCACTGGAAGCCCTGGAGCGTGTCGTGTCACCCGCCAGCCCGTTCAACCCGGCCGAGGCCCGGCAGACGTGGAATGTCATGGCGTCCGACTACGGCGAGTCGACCCTTGTGTTGCCCGCGTTGGCCGGGCTGCGTTCGGCAGCGCCCGGCACGCGTTTGGCGGTGTTTGACCTGGTTCCTTCGCAGATCGCCAGACAAGCGGAGCAGGGGGCAATCGATCTGGCTTTTCATACCAGCGAAGACGCTCCCCTCGGCTTGCGGCGCCGATCGTTGTTTACCGAGCGGTATGTGTTGGTGGGCCGTGCCGGCCATCCGCTATTGAAAAAGCGACCGACGCTGGCGCAGTTCTGTGAACTCGACCACGTGATCGTGTCACGGGATGGTGGGGCGTTTCAGGGGGGCACCGACCAGGCGCTTTCGGCGGTAGGCATGACGCGCCGGGTGGTGCTTTCAGTTCCGCATTTCCTGTTTGTCCGGTCGGTGGTGGAGAGCACCGACATGGTGGCAATGCTGCCGTCGCGGTTGGTTCGCGATGTGCGTGAGCTGGAAGTGGTCGAGGCACCACTTGATGTCCCGGGTTACGAAATGTCGATGCTCTGGCCCGAGCGTGTTCATCGCGACCCTGCGCATCGGTGGTTGCGCGAGTTCATCGTGAATGCGTTGTGATTGATTTCAGTTAAGCGCAATCCCACAGGTTCCGCGCCTGGCATTGCTGCTGGTTGTGTTCATTCCGCTGCTTGGCTAATCTCGCACAAACACGCAAAAACAGGCATAACCATGCAAGCCGAGCATTCCATCGCCGAACTCCCGCAGCTGCGCCGTCAGAAAATCCTGTTGATCCTCGAACGCGACGGCAAGGTCATGGCCTCCGAATTGAGTCAGCATTTCGCCGTATCCGAAGACACCATTCGCCGGGATCTGTCAGAGCTGGCCAGCGCCGGGCTGGTGCAGCGGGTCCACGGCGGGGCGCTGCCGAGGCCCAAGGACACCGGCAAGGATTACTTCACACGGGTCGGCGAAACCGATGAGGTGAAAACCCGGCTGGCCCAACTCGCCGCATGCCGCGTCAAAGATGGTCAGATCGTGATTTTCGATTCCGGCAGCACCACGCTGCAGATCGCCCGCTCGCTGCCCGCTGACCTCTCCATCACGGCCATCACTGCGTCGCCGATGATCGCGATCACCCTCGCCGAATACAAAGGCATCACGGTGATCCTCGCCGGTGGTCAGCTCAATCCCGCGACGATGTCTTCCGGCGGGCATGAAACGGTGCGACTGATCGAGAGCATCAAGGCCGATCTGCTGTTCACCGGGGTCTGCGCCATTCATCCGGAAGTCGGCATCACTTCGCTGCATTTCGATGAGGTGCCGGTGAAGCAGGCGATGCTCGCCAGTGCTTCCCACGTGATTGCCGTCACCACCGCCGACAAATTGGGGGCGGTGGAGCCCTTCGTTGTCGCGCCTTGCAACCGCGTGCATACCCTGATCACTGAACGTCACCTGGCCTCGGGCAATGTCGAGGACTATCAAAAAATGGGGATCGAAGTGGTGCAGGTGAACGCTTAGTGGCCATGCGCTCAGCGATGTATGAGTTACGCTGATAGCTACGACGGGAGGAATGCAGCCATGACTGAGCGCCATATAATCCACTCGGAAACGCTATCGAACGGATGCACGATCAAGGTTAAGGCCGAGATATTGCGAGACGGTTCACTGGGGATGTTCATCGGTGTTTACCGGCCGGATGGTTCGGTCATCGTTGAGGACAACCACCCGTCACCGCATCTGCTGGACATGGAAGCCGCACTGGACTGGGCAATCGAAAAAGCCAAAACCATCGGCAACAGCCAAAGAACGTTATAAGGCCAGGCGATAACTGAATCATTGAACATCTGGAAGGTCGTATCTGCGGTTTGCACGCACTGCGAATGAATTCGTGGATAGCGTCAACTTATCCCCCGCAGCTCTGACCTTTGCTTTTAGGATGTTCAAATGAAGCGCATCGCGATAATGACCCTGACCATTGCAAGTACTCTCCTGCTGGGAGGTTGCTATCCTCACTGGGAAGATGGAGACAGGTACGACCGGGATCATGATCACCGTCGTGAATACCGTCGCGACCATGATCGGGGCTATGATCGAGACTATGATCGCCGTGACGACCGCGATTACGAGCGCCGTCGTTATCGCGACCGGGACCGGGACCGGGATGATGACGACCGGGACGACGATTGACACCTATCCATCAGGCTTCAGAGCGGTGGTTGGCACTGCTCTGATCGGCTGTTGGTCATGCGAGGTATAACCATGCGAACTCTGACCGAATCCATCGCTCGTACCTTTAGCCAATGGCTGATCGCGGCGAGTATCGGCCTGACCGTCATGGCGTTCAATGCCCAGGCACAAACCTCATCTCAGGCCACTCAGGAAATAAACGGCTTGCTGGACTTTATCGAGCACAGCGAATGCCGGTTTGTGCGCAACGACAGCGAATACCCCGGCCCTCAGGCCCGGGCGCATCTGGAGAAGAAGCTGGAGTACCTTGAAGAACACGACAAGGTAAACAGCGCAGAAGACTTCATTGAGCTGGCGGCCACCCAGAGCAGCAAGAGTGGCCTCGCCTATGAAGTGCGCTGTCCGGCAGGCATGCAACCGGCCAGTCTCTGGTTGAAGACCGAGCTACAGAGACAACGGCAGCCTCATTGATTCTGTCTCGATGCGCTAGCGCAGCAGATGCACCGCCAATCCAATCAGCCCGCAGCCCAGCAGCACCTCGATCACCCCCCGCTTGAAACGGAACAAGGCGATGGCCGCTGCAATGGCGATCAGCGCCGAAGGCCAGTCGAGTTGGCCGCTGAAGCCGTTGGGCCACAGCACGTGGTAGCCGAAAAAACACGCCAGATTCAGAATCACGCCGACCACCGCCGCAGTAATCGCGGTCAGCGGCGCGGTGAGCCTGAGTTCGTTGTGTGTCGACTCCACCAACGGGCCGCCGGCGAGAATAAACAGGAACGAAGGCAGGAAGGTGAACCAGGTCACCAGCGTGGCAGCGAGGGCGCCGGCCAGGAAAACATGATCAGGGCCGAACACCTGCTGAACATAGGCGCCGACAAAACCGACGAAGGCCACCACCATGATCAGCGGCCCGGGGGTGGTTTCGCCGAGTGCCAGGCCATCGATCATCTGCGTGGGTGTCAGCCAGCCATAGTGGCCGACGGCGCCCTGATACACATAAGGCAGCACGGCATACGCGCCGCCGAATGTCAGCAACGCCGCTTTGGTAAAGAACCAGGCCATCTGGGTGAGGGTGCCTTCCCAGCCGAACAGGGCTGTGAGAATTCCCATCGGCAACCCCCACAACGCCGCGCCCACCAGCAACAGGCGCAATAATTTAAAACTGCTGAAACGGGCGTGTTCGGGAGGCGGGGTGTCGTCGTCGATAAAAGCCGGGCCGAAGGACTTTTTCGTCGTACTGTGGCCCCCGGTGCGGAACCTCTCAGGCGCCAGTCGTCCGCCGAAATAACCGATAATCGCAGCGCCCAGCACAATCAACGGGAAGGGCACATTGAATACGAAGATGGCCGTGAATGACGCCGCGGCGATCCCCCACAGCCAGTTGTTCTTCAATGCCCGCGAGCCGATCCGGTGGGCCGCCTGCACCACAATGGCGGTCACGGCAGGCTTGATCCCATAAAAAAGCCCGGCCACCACCGGCACTTCGCCAAAGGCGATGTACACCCAGGACAACGCGATCAGGATGAACAGCGAAGGCAGCACAAACAGCGCGCCGGCAATCAGGCCGCCCCACGTCCGGTGCATCAACCAACCGATGTAGGTCGCCAGCTGCTGAGCCTCAGGCCCAGGCAGCAACATGCAGTAGTTGAGGGCATGCAGAAAACGCCGTTCCGAGATCCAGCGTCGGCGCTCCACCAACTCCTGGTGCATGATCGAGATCTGTCCGGCCGGCCCGCCGAAACTGATGAAGCCGAGTTTCAGCCAGAACAGAAACGCTTCCCGCAGGCTGATGGCCTCAGGCTTCGACAGGTCCTGTTCGACGGTCGAAGAGGGGGCTTTATTCAAATCACGATTCCTTTTTCAACGGTTGATTCAGGTCTTTACGGCGTGCCAAACATTGCCGTCCAGTAAATGCCCGCATCACTCTTCGGGTCGACGGCATAGGCCGCCCCCAGCTCGCGAAATTGCGGGTTCATCAGGTTGGCGCAATGGCCCGGGCTGGCCAGCCAGCCATCGACCACTTTGCGCACGGTGTCTTGCCCGGCGGCGATGTTCTCGCCGACCTGCTGACCGGCATAACCCGCCAATTCGGCCCGATCACCCGGCGTGCGGCCATCGCGGTCCTTGTGATCGAAGTAGTTATTGTTGGCCATGGCCCGGCTGTGGGTTTCGGCCGCGGACCCCAGTGTGGCGTTCCACGCCAGCGGCGTCGTGGCGGCAAAGGCTTGAGTGCCGCACTGACGCGTCTGAGCGCGGGCGCTGTTCATCGCTTCAAGCAGTTTCTGTCCCTCCGCCTGCCAGTCGCCCAAACGCCCGGTCAACAGCGGACGCGCCAGCACAATGCGCCATTCACGGCCATCGCGGCTGACGCCGATGTCGACGAATTGCGGGTCCAGCACTACTTGGCAGAAGCTCTCCTGAATCGCTTTCATGGCGGACGGCGCATCACGCGGGCCAGACAGGCTGATCGCCTGCACATTGACCATCGGATAAGCCGCTCGGGCCAGTGCCTGCTGCAAGTCACCGATACTGTTTGCGGACAGGACCAGGCGCGGATCGCTCGCCAGCGGCGGCAACTCCGAAGACGCCTGGCCGCCGCAGCGCTGCGCCTGGCTGCGGTAAACGTTGATCGACTCGACCAGCTGCGTTTCATCGACCGCCGACGCGGCGACACTGAACACCAGCCCGAATGACAACACGGCAAGATGCAAAACGGATGACAGGCTGCGCATGAAAATCTCCCTTGGACGGACTGCGTCCATGATGCGCGATTTCACCCCTGCGGACGCAATGCCTTTTTGCGCCGAAACGCGTTTATTGTCAGGCGGCTGGAATGAATAGCGACGACTACAATCACAGCAGGTCAGCGCTACAACGTCGCCGTTTCATTGCCCAAGCCAGTGTCATCGGAAGGATCGACCATGCGATTAAAATGGGTAGTCACCTGCTTCGCAATCATCCTTCTGTGCGGCCAGGTGTTGGCGACTGAGCAGGAGCAAAAACAGGAAGTGGCTGAAGACAAGGCGCAGGTCCTGGAAGAGAAAGCCGCCGAGAAGGACAGCGAGCTTGCGGTGCCCAAGTCCGCAGTCATTACCCCCTCCGAAGTGCAGGCGGTCGACCCGGCAGGCGCAGCCCCTCTGGACGATGCCATCACCTGCCTTGCACGCAGCATCTATTGGGAATCCAAAGGTGTGGCCGGTGCGGACATGGAAGCCGTCGCCAGCGTGGTCATGAATCGGCTCGGCCATGAGGGTTTTCCCGGAACGGTGTGCGCCGTGGTCAAGCAGGGTTCTGAAACGGGCTCCTGCCAGTTTTCGTGGTGGTGCGACGGACGTGCCGATCAGGTAAAGGAAGACGACGAATATGTCCTCGCCAAGGAAATCGCGCGCAAGGCGCTCAACAAGCAACTCAAGGACCGCACCCATGGTGCTTTGTATTTCCACGACAGAACGGTAAAGCCCGCCTGGGCGAAGAAATACACCAGGACGGCCGAGACCCGGAAGTTCCTGTTCTATAAACCTCGTGGCGGGACGGCGCAGTAGACGACCGCAAACCATCGCGGGTCCAGCCGCGCTGTCGCATAATGCCGCGCAATGACAACTGATATGAACACCAATTTCGAGATAAGTGATGTCCCTGAGCCCAACATCAAGTCACCCATCAGCCGCCGGTAGTAACAGCATGATCGAGGTCACCGAGGTTTCCATTGCCCAACTGCGTGCTGCGCTCGAATCGGGCCAGACGACGGCGGTTGAATTGGTCCAGGCCTATCTCGCCCGGATCGATGCCTACGACGGCCCTGACACGCCCACCGCCCTCAACGCCGTGGTGGTTCGCAACCCCGATGCACTCAAGGAAGCGCAGGCGTCCGATGCCCGTCGGGCCAAAGGCGAGACGCTGGGGCCGCTTGATGGCATCCCTTATACGGCCAAAGACAGTTATCTGGTGAAGGGGCTTACCGCAGCCTCTGGAAGTCCCGCCTTCGCGAACCTGATTGCTTATCGCGATGCATTCACCATCGAACGACTTCGTGCCGCTGGCGCGATTTGTCTGGGCAAGACCAATATGCCGCCCATGGCCAACGGCGGCATGCAACGCGGTGTCTACGGCCGTGCGGAGAGCCCGTACAACGCTGACTATCTCACCGCCCCCTTCGCATCGGGTTCATCGAATGGCGCGGGTACTGCAACCGCCGCCAGTTTCGCGGCATTCGGCCTCGCCGAAGAAACCTGGTCGAGCGGACGTGGCCCGGCGTCGAACAATGGTTTGTGTGCCTATACGCCTTCGCGCGGAGTGATCTCGGTGCGCGGAAACTGGCCTTTGACGCCGACCATGGACGTTGTCGTGCCGTTTGCCAGAACCATGGCCGACCTGCTCGAAGTGCTCGACGTGGTGGTGGCGGACGATCCCGACACACGGGGCGATCTGTGGCGGATGCAACCCTGGGTGCCCATCCCGAGCGTCGCTTCGGTGCGTCCCGCTTCCTATGGGGCGCTTGCCGCGAATACCGATGCCCTCGCCGGCAAACGCTTCGGCGTTCCCCGTATGTACATCAATGCAGATCCCGAAGCGGGCACGAGCGAGGCGCCTGGCATTGGTGGTCCGACGGGGCAGCGAATCAACACTCGTCCTTCGGTGATCGGGCTCTGGGAAGAGGCTCGCAAGGCACTCGAAACCTTTGGTGCCGAAGTGATCGAGGTCGATTTCCCGCTGGTCTCCAATTGTGAGGGCGATCGTCCTGGTGCGCCGACGGTGTTTAACCGGGGCCTGGTTTCCAAAGAATTCCTTCACCATGAGTTGTGGGATCTGACGGCCTGGGCGTTCGACGATTTTCTGCGTGCCAACGGCGATCCAAAACTCAATCGCCTGGTCGATGTGAACGGACCACTGATTTTCCCGCACGACCCAGGGACGCTGCCCAACCGGGAGGGCGACCTTGCCGCTGGCATGGACGAGTATGTGCGGATGGCCGAGCGCGGCATCACCCCTTGGGACCAGATCACCACGGTGCCTGACGGACTGCGCGGCCTTGAGCAGACCCGTCGAATTGATCTTGAAGACTGGATGGATCGGTTGGGGCTCGACGCAGTGATCTTCCCGACGGTGGCCGACGTTGGGCCGGCGAATGCCGATGTCGATCCGAAGTCTGCGGACATCGCGTGGAGTAACGGTGTCTGGGTCGCCAACGGCAACCTCGCCATCCGCCACCTGGGTGTTCCCACGGTCACGGTGCCGATGGGCGTGATGCCGGACATCGGCATGCCCGTCGGGCTGACCTTCGCCGGTCGTGCCTATGACGATTCGACGCTGCTGCGCTTGGCTTCGGCATTTGAGTCAACGGGGACGAAGCGATTGATTCCGCCTCGAACCCCACCGTTATCCGGTGGTCAGAAATAGGAAGGGCGGGATTGCGGCTCGGTACACGCTCCAATCCCGCCCGGTAACGGTAAGCCAGCCGCTCGCAAAAATATTTTGCAGCGCTGCCGATGCGTGTTCCCGGCAAAGGTGCAGTGCCTTGTCTTTCTAACGCAGTCCTGTCCAGGTTGAGAGGTGGATTTCATGAACAATATCATCTACATCGTCGGGGTAATTGTGATCGTCGTGGTTATCCTGTCGTTCCTCGGGTTTGCATAGCGTCGAAGACCGTCTTTATTCATCGTTAGTGATCGATTCTTCCTGACGTAGACGTCCGCCTCATCACCGCGTCTTCGATGGTGGCACGGGCGTCCCCCGTCACATGACGATGCCTATATCGTCCGCGACCTGCCGCGCGGCAGGTGCCGTCGACACAATACTGAGTCCAACCTGCATATCGAGAATCAACAGTGCGTACATCGTGCTTTTCCTTGCGTTTGGACCAGCGACACAAGGGCAAAAGAAAAGGTTCTTCCACCTGCCCCCGAGCCTCCTACATGGCTATCACCTTTCTTGAGTGATTGGCATAAAGCTTCGATACAAAGGGATCGGCAGCGCGTAAAAAAATAGTAAATTTTCGCCCCGCAGTCAGCCGTGCAATACATGTAGATATCGAATTCGGGGTAGCATCCGGTACCTGACTCGGCTCTTGCAGAAAAGAGCCTCTTGCTCCCGGGTTCGCGCCCGGCATGCAGGGTTATGTTCTGGAATAGCCTGTGAGCTACCGATGTACCTGTTTTGAGAAGCGGCCCTCGATGCGCGTAAGCACTCGCCCATGCCTCCCGACCTTGCTGGCGACCATTAAATGAAATCATTGCTTCATCCAGCCAGAGCTGTCGCTTTGGTTTTTCTGGCCGCAATACTCGTCGGCAGCGCTCTTTTGATGCTCCCGATATCCCACGCCGAAGGTAATGCTGCGCCTTGGATAACTGCATTCTTTACAGCGGTATCGGCCGTATGCGTTACCGGGCTGGTAGTGGTGGACACCGGTACTTACTGGTCAACCTTTGGTCAGTCGGTGATTCTTCTGCTGTTCCAGCTAGGCGGCTTCGGCATGATGACTGTGGCGACCTTGCTGGGCTTGATGGTCAATAGCTCCTTTCGTTTGCGCACCAAAATGGTCGCCCAGTTCGAGTCACGCTCATTAGGGTTGGGCGACATTGCCAGCGTGGCCAAACTCGTGCTGGTAGTGACGTTTGCTCTGGAGCTCATTATTGCCCTGTCGCTCACCCTCCGATTACACCTGGCCTATGACCTGTCATGGGCTGAAGCAGCGTGGAGCGGTCTGTTTCATGCCGTATCGGCATTCAATAACGCGGGCTTCTCCATCCATCCGGACAGCCTGATGCGCTATGCCACCGATGCATCTATCTTGCTACCGGTCATGACCGCAATTGTTATCGGTGGCATCGGCTTTCCCGTCCTGCATGACTTGCGTAGCAGATTTAACGATCCCCGCCATTGGTCACTGCATACCAAGCTCACTTTGATTGGCACGACAATACTGCTGCTGGGCGGTTTTTTCACTTTGCTGGTGTTTGAGTGGTCCAACTCGGCAACACTCGGCCCGATGCCGTTTGCCGATAAAGTTCTCTCGGCGGCATTTGCTTCTGTTTCTGCACGTACAGCCGGGTTTAACTCGATTGATATTGGCGCGCTGACCCAAGAGAGTTGGGCAATGCACTACTTCCTGATGTTTGTGGGGGGTGGTAGTGCGGGAACCGCTGGTGGTGTCAAAGTCGGTACCGCCGCCATCCTGGCCATACTGATTATTGCTGAAATTCGAGGCCACAGTGACAGTGAGGCATTTGGCCGGAGAGTCAGCGCCTCAGCTCAACGCCAAGCCATCACGGTGCTCATGCTTGGCAGTGCCATGATTGTGTTGGGGACGCTGGTTATCATGCGCGAAACTGATTTCCCCACTGACCAGATCATATTCGAAGTCATCTCTGCGTTCGGCACGGTCGGCCTTTCCACCGGAATCACTGGCAATCTACCTGAATCGAGCCAATTGATGCTGACTCTGCTGATGTATGTCGGGCGGGTCGGCACCATCACGCTTGCGGCGTCACTGGCACTGGGCGAGCACCGCATGCCTTATCGCTATCCAGAGGAGCATCCAATTGTTGGCTAAGTTTCTGTTTACGGAGCAGTTTTCTTTTTCTAAAGGCGATAGCGTTGTGGTGATCGGCCTCGGCCGTTTCGGCAGCTCTGTGGCCCAATCGTTGACGCGGTTGGGCCATGACGTCATGGGCATTGACAGGGATGCTGAACCTGTCCATGACTGGGCTGATCTCTTGACTCACACAGTCCAGGCCGACGCCACCAACCTCATGGTCTTGCGCCAACTGGGCGTTGCCGACTTTGCCCATGCTATCGTGGGGATCGGTACCGACCTGGCGGCCAGCCTGATGACCATCATGGCGTTGACCGAACTGGGCATCCAGGATATCTGGGTCAAAGCACTGAATGCCGAACATGGACATCTTGCTCAACGTATTGGCGCCCATCACGTTGTCTACCCGGAGGCGGATATGGGGGAACGTGTCGCGCACCTCATTACCGGGCGGATGATTGATTTCATCGAGTTTGATGACGGCTTTGCAATCGCCAAAATTCACGCCCCGCTGCCGACTCAAAACAACACACTTGCCGACGCCAATATTCGTGAAAAATATGGCGTAACGGTTGTAGGGCTCAAGCGCGCCAACGAAGACTTCCAGCATGCCACGCCTGGCACCCTGATCTTGCCGGGCGATTTACTCATCGTCTCTGGCTCGACTCATCTGATTCAGAAATTTGCGGGCCGCTCAAAATGATCAGAAGGGCCTCCTGGTTGCAAAGCGCAGCACCTATAGCAGCACCTATAAAGGTTGCGCACGAACCTTTAGCAGCGGGCTGATGCCCAGCGCTTCGAACTTGGGATACACCGCCAGCCGGTTACTGTTTAAGATCATACGTTCGACGCCCACCGACTCGCCGTTGAGCAGCACCAGTTCGAGTACGGACCTCTTCCAACGGGTTAACCCTTTAAAGCCGCTTCGATCGCAGCGATGTCGATCTTGCCCATTTCCATCATGGCGTTGAATGCGCGCTTGGCCGCTGCTCGATCAGGATCGTTTATCGCAGCTGTCAGAACCCGTGGTGTGATCTGCCATGACAGTCCCCACTTGTCCTGGCACCAGCCGCATACATTTTCCTGGCCGCCGTTTCCGACAATCGCATTCCACAAGCGGTCCGTCTCGGCTTGGTCGTCGGTCGCAACCTGGAACGAGAAAGCCTCGTTGTGCTTGATCGCCGAGCCTCCGTTCAGCCCCAGACAAGGGATGCCCATCACCGTGAACTCGACCGTCAAGACATCGCCCTGTTTGCCCGCCGGATAGTCGTCAGGCGCGTGAAGGACGGTTCCCACAGCGCTGTCCGGGAACGTCTTGGCGTAGAACGTCGCTGCTTCCAGCGCGGAGCCGTCGTACCAAAGACAAATCGTGTTTTTGCTGATCATCTCTGGGTTCTCCAAAATGGCGTGTTATTCAGTGCTCTCGGTCATGACCGACTGGCGTTTGTTTAGGCGATTGACCGCGAACAGAATGGACCGCTTCGATGACGCTTTATTAATTTTTGCACTCCGACAACACCACCTGGCAGGTATTGGGCGTACCACCGGATCGGCCGGCATAGCGGATGCAATTATCCATGGATTTTTTGCGAGCCATGCTCAAGGTATCGCCCCACGCCAGGCCGCCTTCGCCGGCAGTGGGTATCGCTTTTGCGTAGCAGCTTGAGCCAATGTTTGAGGCCGAATAGCGAGCCGTGGAAGCTTTGCCTGCACATCCCGCCATCAGCGCCAGGTTGATGGCGAGCAGGGAGGGCAGGACCCATGACGAGCATTGGTGCGCTGTTTTTCTGGTCATCCCGTTTCCCCTGAGGCTAGAGGCGTGTTTGTGCTTGTGCTCTACTTAGATTAGTCGACCCATGGCGGTGGCTTCGCTACTATTTTCGCAACCACTCGATAATTGGCGTTGCAAGGTCACAACCATCGCTTGATGAGAGGAGACGCAGCATGGACCGATTCACCGGCGGTTGCCTGTGCGGCAACGTCCGAATCGAGGCGTCGGGCCTCCCATACCGGGTCGGTCTTTGTCACTGTCTCGATTGCCGCAAACATCATGGGGCGCTGTTTCACGCCTCCGCGATATTCCCTCAGGACGCGGTAATGATCGAGGGCGAAACACGCGACTATGCCGGGCGGTTTTTCTGTCCCCGCTGCGGCTCCTCCGTTTTCGCCCGCACCGGTGACGAAATCGAAGTGAACCTGGGATCCCTGGATTCCCCTGACCAACTGACGCCAACCTACGAAAGCTGGATTATCCGTCGAGAATCCTGGTTGCCGCCGTTCCCGCTCACGCGACGATACGAGCGTGATCGTGAGGGCACGGGGCGTTTTGAGGAGTAGGTCGCGGCGCACGGTGCGAGGGCGCCCGGCCACGACCGCGATGTCGGGTAATGGTCGATTGCTGCCCGTCAACATGGTCAGCAATCAACTCGATTAACCACGCAACCGTTTGACCCTATTTATAATGCTGCTCAAACACTGCTACCTGCTCCGGCGTGATCAGTTGAAAGGGCACCCAGACATCCGTTTCGACCGGTTCCCCTTTGATCATTTTGATGGCCGCTTGCAGCGCGCTGGTCGCTTGCGCTTTGGGGTCTTGAAAGACGGAGGCTACGAGCATTCCGCGCTTGATGGCCGCGAGGCCGTCAGGCAGGCCGTCGATGCCGACAATTGCAATTTCGCCCTTGGCTTTGCCGGCTTGCTGCAGTGCCATGGCGGCGCCGATGGCCATCTCGTCGTTGTTGGCAACGATGGCATCGAAGCCGGTGCCGGCCAGCAGCCAGTTGCTGGTCAGGTCCATCCCTTTGTTGCGCTGCCACTCGGCACTTTGTTGTTCGACGATCTTGATCCCGGGATAATCCTTGAGCACCTGTTTGACGCCTTCGGTGCGGTCATGCGTGGAGTTTTGCGCCAGGTCGCCCATGATGATCGCGATGTTGCCTTTGCCCGCCATCTTGTCGGCCAGGTAGCGCATTTGCAGTTGCCCGGCCTCAACGTCGTTGGACGCCACCGTGACCACGCCTTTGGGCAGGACGCGTTCGTCCGGATGGCGGTTGACGTAGACCAGCGGGATTTTCGCTTCGACGGCGGCGCGAGTCATGTTGGCGGTGGCGGCGGTGTCCACGGGCAGGACGATGACGGCATCCACTTTCTGGCCGAGAAAGCCCTGAATCTGATTGAGCTGGCGAACCACATCGCCCTGGGCATCCTCGAACTGGATCTGGACGTTTTCCTTCCTGGCGGCATCTTCCAGGCCGCTGCGCACATAGGTCATGAAGTTGTCGTCAACCCTGGCAATGCTGACGCCAATGCGATAGCTGGCAGCGGCCCATTGGCTGAAGAGGAATAACAGCGTGGCAAAAAGAAGTGTGCAGCGACGCATGATGGTTTTTCCTTTTTGTTATGAGTTGAAATTCATCAAGATCAAACGTGGTGTTTCTGGCGCTCTCTGAATCAAACCCGTCGAGAGCGCCAGGGTCCTCAATCCAGCGTGAAGGCTTGTCGAAAGCGTTCAAGTGCCGCTTCGCTGTCGCCGCTGGCCCAGCCCTCGAGCCCGACGACACCGGTGTATCCCATGCGGAACAAGGCTTTGGCAATGGCCGGATAATGGATTTCGCCGGTGCCGGGTTCCATGCGGCCGGGGACATCGGCAACCTGGATTTCCCCGATGGCGCTGCCTGCGCGCTGGATCAGTTCGATCAGGTTTCCTTCGCCGATCTGGGCATGGTAAAGGTCCAGGTTCATCTTCAAATGAGGGCTGCCCACGGCCTCGATCAGCGCCAGGGTATCGTCGGCGCGAGCGAAGGGAGTGCCGGGGTGGTCCACCTCGGTATTGAGGTTTTCCAGCAAGAATACCCGGCCTGCGTCTTCGCCCAGGCGAGCGATTTTTTCCAGGGTCTTGCAGGCGCTCAGCCACATGCGTCCGGTGGTGTGGGCCACGGGTTTGACCGGCAAACCTTGGTCGCCCAGGCCAGTGCCATGCAGGTTGAGACTCGGGCAATTCAGTTGTGCGGCGACGGCCAGCGATTCTCGTGCGCTGTCGAGCAGGTGCTGGATGTCTTCGGGGGCGGTCAGGTTGCCCGAGATGTAGCCGGTCATGGAGGTGAAGTCAGCGCCCGTGGCGACAAGGGCCGGAATGTCTTTCTTCGTCCAGTCCCAGAGTTCAGCGCTGAAACCCAGCGCGTGAATGCGTTTGACGCGCTCTGTGAACGGCAAGTCGAGGAAGACCATTTCGGCACTGATCGCCAGTTTGAACGGTGTGAAACTCATGAATGGGCTCCTTGCACGCGCACAGGTTTGCCCTGCTGGAACGACTCGATACATGCGCGGGCAATGGCCAGTGCTGCCCGGGCATCTTCGCCGCTGGCGAGCGGTTTCTCACCGGTACGCAGACAGTCGACAAAGTGATTGAGTTCGGCCACATAGGCATCACGCAGCAGGTCGGTGTCCAGGCGCTGGGTGTCGGCCTGGATGCCATTGGCCAGATAGCGCACCAGGTCAGAGTCATTGAGGCTGCCCATGGTCAGCATGCCAGCGCTGCCGAAGACTTCCCCTCGAACATCGTAGCCATACACGGCCTGGAAGTTGGCCTCGGCCGTCGCGATGGCGCCGTTGTCGAAACGGATCGTGACCACGGCGGTGTCGAGGAAGCCCTTGTCCTTGAAGTCCGGTGCAATCAGGGCATCGGCCATGACAAAAACTTCGACCGCTTCGGCACCGGGATTGAGGTAGCGCAGGGTATCGAAGTCATGGATCAGGGTTTCGAGGAAAATCACCCACTGCGGCGAGGCGGCTGGATTGTTCAGCGCCGGGTCGCGGGTGAGCGAGCGCAGCAGTTGCGGCGTACCGATACGGCCTGCGACCACGTCCAGGTGGGCGGCCCGGAAGCTTTTGGCGAAGCGGCGGTTGAAGCCGACCTGCAGCGGCACGCGCGCATCGGCGGCTGCGGCGATGGCACGGTCGGCCTCATCGAGGGTGATGGCCATGGGTTTTTCACAAAACACGCCTTTGCCGGCCCGGGCCGCACTGATCACCAGTTCGGCATGGCTGCGGGCGGGGGCGGCAATCAAGACAGCGTCTATTTCCGGGTCATCGAGCAGTTGCTGTGGATCGGTATAGACCCGTTGCACACCCAACTCTGCGGCCAGGCGCGCGGCTTGACCGGGTGTAGGGTCGGCGATGGCGGCCAGGCAGGCGCCGGGAATGTGTCTGGCGGCAGTCAGGCCGTGAAAGCTGCCCATGCGGCCAGCACCGATGAGACCCAGGCGGATGATCTTGGACGTACTCATGAAATGACTCCCTTTTATTGTTGTTCAATGACTCGCAGCAGGAATGTTCTCGCTGGCGTAAATCAAGAGAGCAAGGGCTGTGCCAATGTATAAACGACTGATATTTAAGGAGTTAATTAATACTGATTGAAAGATGTGTTCATTCACATGACATGTCTACACTGACATGTCTAAAACGTGAACATAGAAGCGGATCGATGATGGTGAACCCACAGCTAACAGCCTTCAGCCCGCAAGACCTCGATTACATCACCGCGCTCGGGCCTGCATCGTTGAACGAAGGACCGATCGCCGAGCTGGACCAGGCTTGGCTGGCTTGCCTCAAAGGGCGCATCGATCGACCTGCGGGGGTCAGGCAGGTTATCTGGGACTCTTGGCTGCGCAGCGTTAGTGCCGGCCTCGATCCTGATGATGGTGAATACCGGTTTGTCGCCCCGGCTGTTCTGGCCGCAACGCTTGCGGCCAATCGCGCCTTGATTGCCGCGGCGGCGGAGGTCATGAAGGGATTGCTGGCTTACAACCCCAGGGGCCATATCAATCTGACCGATGCAGTAGGCACGACCCTGTATTTCTGCGGCCTGGACCTCACGCCTGTGGGCAGTCGACTGCTGGAGTCGGTGCAGGGCACCAACTGCACCGGGCTGGCGATTGCCGAAGATCGCCTGGTGTATGTGCTGGCCGAGGAAAACTTCGGGATCGGCCTGCGTCGGCGACGCATGCATTGTGCTGCCGCGCCGATCAGGGATGCGCAGGGCAGGACGCTGGCCATGCTGACCTTGACCGCCGAGCCGGGCTGGTTTCATTTCCATACCCTGGGCACCGTCCAGGCGGCGGCCGAAGCGGTCTCGCGGCAGATGGCACTTCAAGCTCTGCTGGAAGAACAGCACACCGTTCTCGAAGTGCTCAACGAGGGCCTTGTGGTGCTGGATGAGCGGGGCTGCATCAAGGCGCTCAACCGCTATGCTCGGCAATTGTTCCGCGTCGGCCGGGACCTGTTGGGCAGCCCCTTCCAGCGTCTGGGCCAGAGCGAACTGACCGATGAGATTCTGCTGCGCGGCGGGGAAGGGCAGCAGTATGAAGGGATAAGAGATCTGGATTGCACGTTTGAGTTGCATGATCGCAGCCTCTTGGCGTGTCTGGTGTCGGTGTGCCCACTGGAGCAGGGTGGGCGCATTGTTTCGTTGCGCGAGAACAGGCGCATCCGGGAAATTACCCGGCGGATTATCGGCACTCAAGCCAGCTACACCTTCGAGACCATTCAAGGCAATTCGCGAGCCATACAAGACGTGTTGCACCTGGGACGGATTGCCAGTCGCAGTGACTCGACCACGCTGATCCTCGGTGAGAGCGGTACCGGCAAGGAGCTGTTTGCCCAGGCAATCCATAATGCCAGCGAGCGTTGCAGCGGTCCTTTTGTGGCGGTCAATTGCGGGGCCATTCCGCGAGATCTGGTGCAGAGCGAACTGTTCGGTCATGTCGAGGGCGCCTTCACCGGATCGGCCCGTGGAGGCTCTGCCGGGAAGTTCGAACTGGCCGATGGCGGAACGATCTTCCTCGACGAAATCGGTGACATGTCTTTCGATGCCCAAGTCAGCCTGCTGCGCGTTTTGCAGGAAGGTGAGGTGACTCGTGTGGGCGCAAAAAAATCCCAGCAAGTGGATGTACGCATCATCGCCGCCACCCACCGCAACCTGAGCCAGGCGGT
The DNA here is from genome assembly GCF_031570575.1 of Pseudomonas sp. JL3. Taxonomy (NCBI): domain Bacteria; kingdom Pseudomonadati; phylum Pseudomonadota; class Gammaproteobacteria; order Pseudomonadales; family Pseudomonadaceae; genus Pseudomonas; species Pseudomonas sp. JL3. The sequence continues at coordinate 571,168 of NZ_JAKWJK010000001.1, read as the reverse complement.
TGCCGATGGCGCCTTCCGTGAGGATCTTTACTACCGGCTCAATGTGTTGAACCTGACGGTTCCGCCGCTGCGGATGCGTCGGGAAGATGTTCCATTGCTGGCGCGACACTTTCTTAATCGTTGCACCCGATCGTTGCGTAAATCGGTGCAGGGCATCTCGCCAGAGGCATTGGATATTCTTTCGGCCTATAGCTGGCCGGGTAATGTTCGCGAGTTGGAAAATACCATTGAGCGCGCGACCAATCTGGCGGTAACCGAACTGATCCAGCCGGGTGATCTACCGCTTGAGATCAAGCAAAGGCTACGTCAGCCGGCGCCGGGAAGTGTGCCCGAACCCCGGGCTGCCCTGGACCTCGGCACCCATGAAATGAATGCGATCATCGCGGCCCTCAGGGATACCCGCGGCAACATTCGCCTGGCCGCGAGGCAACTGAATGTTTCTCGTGGCGGGTTGTACAACAAGATGAATCGATTCGGGCTGAGTGCCGATGCTTTTCGTTCGGAACCCAACCTCTGATGGGGGGCTCACACCGTCAGTGTCGGGCGTTCTCTGAGGTGATGATCTGCAATGGAACATGGATTCGATGCCGTATCGGATCGAAGTCCGGCGTGGTCTGCAGCTCGACCAGCAAATCGACCAGCGAGGTTGCCAGTAATCGCGGCTGGGAGTCGATCAGCAGGCTGATCAATCCCTGATCCAGGGCTTGTCGCGACAGCTCGGTCGACTCCTGCAGAATGCAGCACAGTGACGGCTGCTTCGGCAACTGCGACAGGGCATTGATGACCCCGTCGCCGCCACCGCCGACCACGCACAAACCGCGCAAGTCGTCATGCCGTGCCAGCAGGTCCAGCGTCGCCTCTTCGGTGATGTCGCAATTGTCCAGATTGATCACCGCTTCCAGCAGCCGCAACCCTGGGGCGCGCTCCGCCAGGTAGCTGCGCAACCCCTCGACCCGCGCCTGATGGCCAAGAAAACGGTGGCCGCCGAGCAACACCCCGACGCTGCCTTTGCGGGCGCCACACGTGTGAGCCATCAGCCAACCCATGGTTCGCCCAACCTCGTGATTATCCTGGCCGACGTAAGGCTCATCCGCCGTCTCATGAATGTCGGACAGCAGCGCGATCACCGGCACGCCGGCCTCTCTGATCTGCGCGATGGCGGCATTGATCTGCGGATGCGCGAAGCTGACCACCGCCAGACCATCGCACTGCACCGCCAGTTGTTCGATCTGGGCAATGATCGCCCTGGGCGTGCGATCGAAGACGTACTCGAATTGAATGCTCAGGTTGGCACCAGCCTGACGCTGCGCCGCTTCGGTGATGGCGGTGGCCACGTTGCCATAAAACGCCTGGGCGGTGCCGAGCAAGAGGATGCCGAAACGATAGGTGGGACGACGTTCGCGGATCCGCTGACCGATCAGCCTGGCAGCGAAATAACCGACCGCTTCGGCGGCCTGGAATACCTGCTCGGCGGTGTCCGGGTTGACCGGAGCCCTGGCGTTGAGCACCCGGTCCACGGTGGCGACGCTCAAGCCAGCGTGCTCGGCAACGGTGGCGATGGTTGGGCGTTTGTTGTTGTTCATGGCGGCCCCCGCAAACGCTTTGATAGAAAACTATCAAGCTTCAATGGGCCTGGATGATAGCTTGATAGGGAATGTATTCAAGGGCTTGAGGGTGATTTCTGCGCTCTCTATATTTTCTCCAGCGATGTAATCCCGCATCGAAGCAAGTGCCTAAAACAATCAAGCTTGCGGAGAACAATAAGATGCCTGAACAAAACGCAGCCTTTGAAAACCCCGGTAAACCCATGCCTCGGGATTATCGATTGACCGGCCCCGAAGCCGCCCGAGCGGCGCAAAAAGGCCTGGTATCGGCAAGCTGGTACCAATCCCCCATTTCTCGTAAACGCATGAAGGAATTGATGCAGCGCCGCGATGGCCCGGCCTTGCTTGATACCGCGATCTGGCTGTCGGCGATGGTCGTGACCGGGTTCGGCGGTTACTGGTTCTGGGGCTCCTGGGCCTGCGTTCCGTTCTTCTTCGTCTACGGGCTGCTCTACGGCACGGCGTCCAATGCCCGGTGGCACGAAGCGGGTCACGGTACAGCGTTCAAAACCCGCTGGATGAATGATGGGGTCTACCAGCTGTCGAGCTTCATGTTCATGTTCGAACCCCAAGTCTGGCGCTGGAGCCACGCACGGCACCACACCGACACCATTATCGTCGGCCGCGATCCGGAGATCGTCGAACCACGTCCGCCAAGCCTGATCAATATGGTGCTGAGCCTGTTCAGAATGCCTTACGCGTTGAACACGATGTGGTCAGTCTGCAAGCATGCGGTAGGGCGGATGGGTGAAGAAGAACAGACGTTCATCCCCGAATCCGAATGGCCCAAGGTGGTGAGGGATGCACGCGTCTGGCTAGTGATTTATGGGCTTACCGTGGGCGCTGCGCTGTACATGCAGAGCTGGTTGCCGCTGATGTTTATTGGTCTGCCGACCCTCTATGGCGGTTGGCTATCTTACCTGTTCGGGCTGTCGCAGCATGTCGGCCTGGCTGAGGACGTACTCGATCACCGCAGCAACTGCCGCACGATTTACATGAACCCGGTGCTGCGCTTCATGTACCTCAACATGAACTATCACCTTGAGCACCACATGTATCCAATGGTGCCGTTTCATGCGCTGGCGCAGCTTCACGAAGAGATTCGCCACGACTGCCCGCCGCCTTACACCAGCCTGTTCGAGGCCTTCAAGGAAATCATCCCGACCATCTGGAAGCAGCGCAAAGACCCGACCTATTTCGTCAGTCGCCCTTTGCCACAACGCGCAGCGCCGGCCGCCAACGTCCAGGCAGAGCCTGAAGTAACGCCGGCCTGACACCTTCCTGTCTGTACCACTACAAGAGAAAACGCCATGACCGATCAATGGATCGATGTATGTGCCGTGGGCGATATCGACGAAGAAGATGTCATTCGCTTCGACCATGGCCAGCACACCTATGCCGTCTACCGCTCCGCCGACAGCGAGTTTTTCGCCACCGCGGGCCTGTGTACCCATGAGTCCATCCACTTGGCCGATGGCCTGGTGATGGAGCATGTCGTTGAGTGCCCCAAGCACAACGGACGTTTCGACTACCGCTCCGGCAAGGCCCTTGGCGCACCGGTGTGCGTCAACCTCAAGACCTATGAAGTCCGGGTCGAGGCGGGGCGTGTGCTGCTCGCCATCACGGTTTAACTGCACGGAGTCTGTGCCATGAATCCTGCCAATGCTCCATTGATCATCGTCGGCGCCGGGCATGCGGGTGGCCGCGCGGCCCTGACCTTGCGCAGCGAAGGTTATAGCGGTCGCCTGATTCTGATAGGCGACGAGTCCCACCCGCCCTATGAACGTCCGCCGCTGTCCAAGGGGCTGTTGCAAGGCACGGTCGATCTGGCGGGTTACAGCCTGTGCGACACCGCCCAGCTCGCCGATCTGGACATCGAACACGTGGCCGGCAACCCGGTGAAACGCCTGGATCCGCCGCAGCATCGTCTGCAGCTGGCCGACGGCAGTTGGCTGCATTACACCCGTCTGTTATTAGCGACGGGAGGGCGGTCGCGCAGACTCGCCTCGGTGCCCGAGGATCTACTCAACGTGCTTTATCTGCGCACCCATGACGAGGCCCTGGCACTGCGCGCTTCGTTGCAGCCTGACACCCGGGTGGTAATCATCGGCGGCGGCTTCATCGGACTCGAAGTCGCCGCCACCGCCCGCGCTTTGGGTTGTACGGTGACCTTGCTCGAGGCCGGTCCGCGTTTGGCGGGGCGGGTGTTGCCGGAGCAACTGTCCAGTGTCCTACAGGAACTGCATCGCAGTCAGGGCGTGGATGTCCGGCTGAATGTGGCCATTGAGGCAGTGCAGGGCGTTACTCACGTTGAGTCCGTGCAACTGGTCGACGGCCAGTGGCTGCCCTGCGACCTGGTGGTGGTAGGCATCGGCATGCAACCCAATTCTGAACTGGCCGCGGCTGCAGGACTTGAGGTCGGCCAGGGCATCCGCGTCGATGCCCAACTGCGCACCAGTGCGCCGGACATCTTTGCGGCGGGCGATGTCTGTGAGTTTCGGCTGCACCCACAAGGCGTTTTCCAACGTCAGGAAACCTGGCGCAACGCCGAGACCCAAGGTCGTCACGCCGCCCTCAATCTGTTGGGCGGCGAGTTGCCCTTCGACGTCATTCCCGGTTTTTGGTCCGATCAATACGACTGGGGATTGCAGATCGTGGGCGTGATCGCAAACACACAACCCACCGCGAGCCGGACAACTCCCGGTGGCGGTTTCCTGTTGTTTTACCTCGATGCCGAACAACGTTTGCAAGGCGCTTGCGGCTGGGGCGAGGGGAATAGCATCGCCAAGGACATCAAACTGTGCGAACGACTGATTGCCCAACATAACCCCCTTTCGGTGAACGCTCTGGCCGACGCCGATGTACCGCTCAAACAACTGTTGAGGAACTGATATGCGTGAATTCCTGGTCTTTCAGTCCTTGTGGGCCATGCAAGATCACCGCGGCCAATGCGACCTTCCCCTGGAAGCGCAACTGGAGAAAATCGCTGCCGCCGGCTTCGACGGCATCACCGACCACTTCTGGGTGGCGCAACATGCCGAGCGCCTGCATGCCGCCGCCAAGGCGCAGGGCCTGCAAATCGAAGGTCAGGTGTTCCCCCGCACCGTGGATGATCTGGCGGCAGCGATCGATGTCGCGTCCCGCTACGGCTGCCACCACCTCACGCTGCAAGCAGACGTGAGGCCGCGCACGCTTAAGCAAGCTATCGAGCTGATCGAAGGCTGGCAGCATCTGGCCGAGCAGGTGGACTTTCCTGTCCTTCTGGAAACCCACCGTTATCGCCTCACCAGCGACCTGTTGTTCACCCTCGACATTCTCGCTGAAATGCCCGATCTCAAACTGTTGGCCGACTTGTCCCACTATGTCGTGGGCCGCGAACTGCCAGACCCGGCCACCGCCGAGGACGACGAACAGATCCAGACCATCCTGCGCCACAGTTGGGGTTTTCATGGGCGTGTCGCCAACGGCGAACAGGTCCAGGTGCCCCTGAGCTTCGCCCAGCATCGACCCTGGCTGGAGCGTTTCCTGGGCTGGTGGCGTTATGGGATCGAGGATTGGCTGGCCCGACCGAACACGCCCGACAGCTTGTCCTTCACCTGTGAACTCGGCCCACCGCCTTATGCCATTACGGGTGCCGATGGACGCGACATCACTGATCGCTGGGCGGAGGCGCTGATGCTCAAGCAATTGATGCGCGAGGTCTGGAGCGACTGCCAAAGGCGACCTCGCGATGGCCACTGATTGACACAGCGGCATATCGCTCCCCGGTAGTCACCTACAGGCCTGAACGGTCTGCGTGGAACAGTCGGTGCTACGATACTGATCGTCTATATCTTGCGATGAGATTCCGTATGGACCGCTTGTCTACTTTGTTGTCACAGTTCGGCGTGCGCGCAAACCTGTTTCACAGTGGCAAGCTTTGCGGTGTGGCGTCATACGATGGCGCTGACCAGCGCGGCCATATCCACCTGCTGCAGGCCGGTAGCGTCACTTTGCGGGGCCCTGATGGCCACGACCTGCTGCTTACCCGGCCCAGTCTGATTTTTCTGCCACGCCCAAGCCGGCATCAACTGATCCCGGATGAGCCCGAAGGGGCTCGACTCTTGTGTGCGTCAATGGAGTTTGATGGTGGTGTCGATAACCCATTGTCTGCTTCGTTACCCGATCTTCTGGTGTTGTCCCTGGATGAGCTGCCGCTGCTGGCCGATACACTGAGATGGCTGTTCGGTGAGGCGGCAGCCGGACATTGTGGCAGGGAAGCAATGCTTGATCGCCTATTCGAGCTACTGATCATCTTGCTGCTCCGACATCTGCTCGACCAACAGGCATTAAGTACCGGAATGATGGCCGGACTGGCCGATTCGCGGCTGGTGCGCTCTCTGGTGCAGATGCACAACGCACCTCATCGTGCCTGGTCAGTCGCAGAGCTGGCGAGCGAGTCGAACATGTCGCGCGCCGCCTATGCCGCGCATTTCCGATCCGTTATCGGGCAGACACCTGCAGATTATCTTCTGAGTTGGCGGATCAGCCTGGCGCAGAAACGTCTGCGTGAAGGCCGGCCGATTGCGCTGATCGCCGACGAAGTCGGTTATGAAAGTCCCTCGGCGCTTGCTCGTGCGTTTCGCCGCAAGACGGGCAGCAGCCCCCGGGACTGGATGAAATCGCTGACATAGGGAAATGGCCTGAAAGCATCGGACTGCTCAGGCCATCCATGGAGGGAAATGATCAGTTCAACGGGTTTCCAGCCTGGTTAGAGAATGACCCGCTACGAATACAGACGCGGCGAGCAACCCTATGTCTTTCAGGAGAAATTGGCCCGGTGCAACCGTAATGGCTGGGAAGCCGAGACCGGGTTCAACCACGCCAGGTGTCGAGAACATAAAGGTCAACGTGGTGAAAAACAGTCCGGCAGACAACGCTCCTCCAATTAAAGAAAGCTTGGGTGATAGCAGGCGACCTGCAATAAGAGCACCGATCGATATCTCCAGGACTCCGAGTAAGCGAGAAAAGACATCTACACTGAAAATGTCATAAACCCATCCCAATAGAGGGCTGTTGCTCACAAGCGGAACCAATCCCTGTGCCTCGTAATGCGTGAATTTCATGCCGTCGAACCAGAAGTAGATGATGGCGAGAGCAAAGTAAGCGCCGTAGGTTCCAATCGCCATGGTTTTAACCCCGAGCGATAGTCTGTTGGAAAAGCTGTTGTTGCCATGGCTGGTAATGTTCAAGACGTTCATTGGTGTGGGCTTCCAGAGGGTTGACTAAAGGGTTTGAAAACCCACGCGATAGACGTTGGGTGTGGGGATATTCTCGCCTCAGGCTTCACTCGCTTGGGTTCCGAACGTACAGCGTTCAGTGCAGATCGTCTAAACCCGCGGGTGGGCCGGCTCAGCAATGAAGAGGGTTATCGCCATGAACGAACAGCACTGCGATCTGCTGGAACGGGTACTGACAGCCCACGGCGGACAAGAACGCTGGAACAGCTTTGACACGGTGAGCGCCAGCATTGTGACCGGCGGTTCGCTGTGGGGCATGAAGGGGCTGACCCAGGATAGCGACTCGCGTCAGATGACGGTCTGGCTGCATGAGCAGAGAGCGTCGGTGATGCCTTTCGGCGCCCCGAACCAGCGTACGGCGTACACGCCCGATCGAATCGCCATTGAAACCACGGATGGCCAAGTGGTGGCGGAGCGCTCGGATCCGAGGGCGTCTTTCCATGACCACGCAGAAACGACACCTTGGGACCCGCTGCACCGGGCGTACTTCAACGGTTACGCGTTGTGGTCATACATGACGATGCCATTTCTGTTCATCTTGCCGGGTGTCAGGGTTGAAGAGGTCGACCCTTGGGAGGAAGGCGACCAACATTGGCGTCGTTTGCGGGTGCACTTTGCGCAGAACGTGGTCACGCACTGGCCTCAACCAAACGGCAAAACGGCCAATAACCTAGCTTTGATCGTACGTCGAACGCCTTCGAAATTGCGCTGGACTGACCCCAAGGCGTTGCTTGAAAGCGGTCGTCATGTGCGCTTGGGAGTTAAAGCCGCAGGTGAGTGCGATCTCCGACAGGCTGGCGGTCGAATCGCGCATCGATGCTCGGGCCTTGGCCAGGCGTCGGTCGATTAGATAGCTATGAGGGCTCTTGCCCGTCGCGTTCTTGAATGCGCGCATGAAATAACCCTCGGACAATTCAAGCAATCCCGCCATTGCCTGTATACCCAGTGGGCCGTCGAGGCCAGCATCAATGAATTCATCGAGCAGGCGCATCCGGCTGCCGGTTATAGAGCCTTGGGGCGGCGCCGACGATGCGTCGATGCCCGCCGCCCGTTCAGCCAATGCGAGTGCCCAGGCTTCCCAGTCGTCCTCCACGGAGCCCTGCAACAGCGCGCGGCGCATTTGCAGGGCGAGGTTAACGGCTGGCTGATCAATGCGATTGTTGAATGCCCGCTCACCCAGCAATGAAATACCGTCGGTGCGCATGACCCGCAGGTATTCACCGCCCTTGGGTGACTCGGACAACACATCACAGCCAGCGGGGACGAACGCCAGCCCATTGGGCATGGCATCGAAGGGGCGCACTCGGTCGCTGCCAATGGCGTGCAAGCCTCGTTGGCTGTCGAAGGCAAAGCCGATCGCTGCCTGGGTCGCAACATATCGGGTCGCGTAGGCGGCGCCGGGTAGCAATTCGATCGCCCACGGCCCTGCCTCGACACGACGAATCGGTTCAGGTACGAGCGAGGGCTGCAGACGGTTTCGAAGGCTCATGAACACCATAGTAGTGAAGAGGGGGCGTAAAAGTCAGGTCGGTTTTTTGAAAGCCGGCGTGACGTGCCCGTGCCTAGACTGGGAAAAGCCTCAGGAAGACAACTCATGCACAAACTGACTCGCGACGATATCGAACAAGCGGCCCGCCACGTATACCAAGTCATGCCTGCCACCGCCCAATACCCTTGGCCATTGCTGGCTGAGCGGTTAGGTTGCACTGTCTGGGTCAAACACGAAAACCACACACCTACAGGCGCTTTCAAAGTGCGGGGTGGCATTACCTTCTTGCACTGGCTGCGGCGCGAGCACCCAGGCGTGAAGGGTATTGTCTCCGCTACGCGCGGCAACCATGGTCAGAGCCTGGCGCTGGCGGCAAGCACGCTGGGTTTGAGGGCCTTGATTGTCGTGCCGGAAGGTAATTCGCTAGAAAAGAACAATGCCATGCGCGGCTTTGGCGGCGAAGTGGTTGAGTGCGGTCGCGATTTCGACGAGGCCCGTGAAGAGGCTGCACGTCTGGCGCAAGTGCATGACCTCTACCTGGTGCCGCCGTTCCACACCGAGTTGGTCAAAGGTGTGGCCACTTATGCGCTGGAGCTGTTCATCGCCGCGCCGGATCTGGATACCGTCTACGTGCCGATTGGCTGTGGATCGGGGATTTGCGGGGTAATCGCTGCCCGAGATGCGCTCGGCCTGAACACTCAAGTGGTGGGCGTGGTTTCCAAAGAGGCTGCGGCGGCGAAGTTATCGTTTGAAGCTGGGGCAATATGCGAAACCGCCTCGGCAAATACCTTTGCGGATGGCTTGGCCGTGCGTAAGCCAGTTCCCGATGCGTTCGCCATCTACGGGGCCGCTTCGGCACGAATCGTCTCTGTCAGCGAGGGCGAGATTGCCGAGGCCATGCGCGTGTATTACACCGATACCCACAACCTCGCTGAAGGGGCAGGTGCGGCCGCTCTGGCGGCGCTCATTCAGGAGCGTGAAATGATGCTGGGCAAAAGGGTGGGTGTGATTCTGTCTGGCGGGAATGTTGACCGGTCGGTGTATGCGAGCGTGATTGGGTGATTGCGAGCTGATCAGTGATTGGGCAACTTCGGAGCTGCTGGGTGTTTCGCCTGACCGCGAGGGTCAGGCTTTCATTCGACGATCACAAACCGTCATCAATAAGCCGACGCTCGACATCGCCACACTGATCAGCCGATTGGCCCAGGCGCTACGTGGTCTGACCCCATAAGCCTTTATAATGCTGCTCAAACGAACTGACCGATGCGATTCTGCTGCGCGGCGGGGAAGGGCTACGGGATTTGGATTGCACGTTTGAGCTGCATGATCGCAGCCACCTGGCGTGTCTGGTGTCGGTGTGTCCGCTGGAGCAGGGTGGGCGCATTGTTTCGTTGCGCGAGAAGAGGCGAATCCGGGAAATCGGATGCGCGAAGCTGACCACCGTCAGGGACGCTACATCTTGCTGTTCCTGGGATCGTCCGCCGGGTTGACGTAGGTGATCCCCCAAGGCCCCGTGCCGTGGAGTTGGAGTACGGTCTCCTGTTCTCGACTGGCGCCGTACATCGACATTCCGACGGGAATGATCAGGGTGTCACCCGGTTGATAGGCCTTGGTCCGCGCCGGATCGAATTTATCTCCGGTGGCGAAGTAGAAGATGCCCGAGATAACGGTTACGCGTTCGGTCACAGGATGGGTATGCACGCCGATTTTTGTATTTGCTGGCAGCTTCAAGCGCAGGGTGAAGGGCTCGGCGGCTTTCAGGTCTCCTTCAATCACTGCAATCATTGCGCCGGGCCCCACCGCCGGAGCGGCTTTCCACTGAAGTTCGGATGAGGTGGCGGCAATAAAACCTGTTTCCTCGGCCAAGGCGGTAGATCCCAGGGAGCCTGCGTTGAGCAAGGCCAGCAATACAGCGACAGCTTTGGGGGCGCTCATCAGGGTTTCCTCATGTCTGGGGGCTTTGGGTGTGTCGCAACAGAGGCAAACATCGCTTCAACACACAGGTGCAGAGCCTGCATGATCCAGTCATATATGATGACGGTAGCCGAATGCTGAAGCGCGGATATACCCATTGTGAACAGTGCTATAACGAACAGGTATGTGTTGTGGGCTTGCTCGGCTCTGCCGGGGTTGATGAAGAGGCGTTGAAGGCGCTGATTCGCGCCGCGGTGGCGTTTAACACGTCGGTGTGAGCGACTTACCGTACTATTCAGCCTTGGAGAGCCCTGACTCAGTCCGAAACGGAGCCTTTAAAGTTTTTCGTAGATAACTTGCTGACGCAGGACACAGATGCTGGAACTGAGCTGTTCGACTGATTACGTCAGGCGCTTCGCGCCTATCGAGCAGTTCATAGCCATTGGCTGCGAAAAAACCAGCCGCGCTTTGGGTCAGCAAGTGAAGTCGGATTGCGCCTTGGGAGATGGCATGGCGTTCCAATTCAGACAACACGGCTTTACCTAGCCCCTCGCCACGACGGGTCTCAGAAACGATCATTGAACGAAGCAACAGATCAGGACCAGAACCCTCCAGCCCTCCATAAGCAACCCGGTTCCCATCCACCTCGAAGTGATAAAACTGCAGCCCCGGTTCGCTGACATCATCGCAGGGCAGTCCTGCTTCACTCAAAGACTCACGGAGCTGATTCAAACCGCTCGGCCCTACTTTAATCATCTGCATCGTTTGCCCCATTAACAGGTTTTTGGCACTCAATGTTAGCGGGCTCAATCCTGGCACTCGCCCCTAAGGCTTACGCAACAGAAGCAACAGCAGCGCCGCAGCCGCCAGCCCCGCCCCGACGACGAAGGTGCTGGCTGAGCCCGAAGTCTCCCACAGCGCGCCCGCGAGCACACTGGCGATCAACAGACACACGCCGCTGATCAGATTGAATAGACCGAACGCCGTGCCTCTGAGATGTTCGGGCGCAGTGTCGGCGATCAGCGTCGCGAGAATCCCTTGGCTGAAGCCCATGTGCAGGCCCCACAGGGCCACGCCCGCGAGCATGGTCATGATCGAATCCGCTTGCGCCAATAACAGGTCCGCCAGGATCAGCAGGACGATGCCGATACACAACACTTTGGTGCGGCTGATCCGATCCGACAGCCAGCCGGCAGGGTAGGCGGACACCGCATAAAGCAGCGACATGACTACCATCACCATCGGCACCCAAGTGGCCGTCAGGCCTGTTTGTTGCGCCTTCAAAACCAGAAAGGCCTCGCTGAAACGGGCCAGCGTGAAGAGCCCGCCGACGATCACCACCCACCAATAATCGCGCGAAAAATCCCGCAGAACCTTCCAGTGAATAGGTGAGCGAAAGGCGCGTTCGCCAGCGACAGTGGTCGGCTCTTTGACTCCGCCGACAATCAGCGCCACTGATATCACCGCCGGGATTACCGCGAACCACAACACCAGATGGATCTGCCCGAGCCAAAGCATCAGCACGATAGCCAGGATCGGGCCAAGAATGGCGCCCACGGTGTCCATCGATTGGCGCAAGCCAAAGCAGGCGCCACGGATTTCGGTGGGTGCTATATCGGCGACCAGCGCATCTCGCGGCGCGCCACGAATGCCCTTGCCGATGCGATCCAGAAAACGCGCGGTGAACACTACATCCACCGAATGCGCGAGGGGAAAGAGCGGCTTCGACAAGGCGGCCAGACCGTAGCCCATCAACAGCAGCCCTTTGCGCCGGCCGATAAAGTCGCTGATGGCGCCGGAGAAGATCTTGGTCAGCATCGCGGTCGCCTCGGCGATGCCCTCGATCACGCCGACGGTCAATGCGCTCGCGCCCAAGGTCGTGACCAGAAACACCGGCAGCAGGCTGTGCACCAGTTCTGAAGACAGGTCCATGAACAGGCTGACAAAACCCAGGGCCCAGACCGTGGAGGGGATACGCAGTGAAGCCGGTCTGGGTTTTGAGGGGGTGTCCATGCGGGTTTCCGGGATTGAAAGCTCACTGATTGTTGATGTCGCCAACCCCGGCGATCAGGCCTTAAAGGTTCTGACTCAAAAAGAGCAACGTATTGCCATGGGCCTCAACCGCCGCCCGCTGGTTGTAGCTGTCACGGTGTGAGCAGTTGAAGCCGTGTTCGGCCCCCGGATACACCTCGATATCGACGTCATCGTTGAACTCGAAACGCTCGGCGATTTGTTTCACCGCGTCGATGGGGATGTGGCTGTCCTGTTCGCCGAAGTGCATCAGCATCGGCACCTTGATTTCATCGGCCCGATCCAGTTGGTTCTGAATGCCGCCGCCGTAGTAGGCGATCGCCACGTCGACGAAACCGTTGGCCGCTGTGTTGTATGACAGCATGCCGCCGAAGCAAAACCCGATGGAAGCGATTCTGCCGTCCAGCCCTGGCTGTGCTTTCAGGGCGTCGATGGCCAGTTTGATGTCGGCCTGCGCTTTTTTGCTGTCGGTGGCGTTCATCAGCTCGACGGCGCGTTTCCAGCTGGCTTCGTCGTAGCCCAGTTCGATACGGTGGCCGTGGCGCCAGAACAGATCCGGTGCGATGACCAGGTAGCCGTCGGCGGCGTATTGCTCGGCGACCGAGCGGATGTGCTCGTTGACGCCGAAAATTTCCTGAATCAGCACAATCCCCGGACCTTTACGGGTGTGGGGGATGGCCAGGTAAGCGCCGAATGTGCCCTCGGCGCTGGTGATCTCGATCCATTGGGTGGTCACGCTCATGATGGCTCCTTTACATAAGTTGGGTGGGTTATCGAGACGCTGGCGTATCAGCGGTGACTGTGCCGCCAGAAGTATCGAGCCAACAGCGCGTCCACGCTGAGTTTGCCGGCCCCCGAGAGCAACAACGGGATGAGGGCGGCGAGGTAGATCAGCGGCAGTTTGAAGTTGCCATGGCCTTTATTGCTGATGGCATAACCTTGGGCAAGTTCACTCAATGTAGACCAATCGGCTGGCCAGTGAACGGCAGCGGTCGCAACGATCGTGACTATGGTCAGAATAACCGTCGAAACCCGCGTTCCCAGGCCCACCAGCAGGGCGAGGGCGCAAATCAATTCGGCCCACATCGCCAGTTCCCAGTTCAGCGTGGCCGGCACGTGGTTGAAGGGAAACGGGAAGTTGTGCTGAATGTCGGCGAACCAGTTCTGACCGTTCCATTTTTCCAGGCCTGACTCGAAAAACTCCCAGGCCAGAAACAATCGCAAAGTCAGGGGGGCAATCCAGCTGCCGGCACGGTCGAGGTTCAGGTGCAGGCCTTTGATGGCCGACGAGAGAGAAGTGTTCATGGGCGTGAGCTCCGGGGATTCACTGTGGGAGCGAGCCTGCTCGCGATAGCTGGCTGACAGTCAACATTGATTTCGCCTGTTATGGCCTCTCGCGAGCAGGGGGATTGTTGGTGTTGTTGAGGTTTCATTCGGTCAATAGCGCATTCCGGGTCGACCGTTTGTACTTCAACGCAATCTTCCCCAGCAGCCGAATAACGATCGCCGAAAACATCAGGCCGAACGGCAGGACGTACCAGGCGCTCATGGGAATGCGTTTGAAGTTGGAGTAGGTGAAGACCGCCGCGAGCACCCACATGCCGCTGACGTGCAGGGCTTTCCAGGCCTTGGGGCCGATCAACCGAGCCGTGGTTTTGAACGAGGTTAGCGCCATCAGCAGAATGAACAGGTAACCGACCGAGCCCGGGATGTTGCCAACCGTGGTACGGCCGGGCCAGAACTCGGGGTTCAGTTGGCCATAGCTATAGATCAGGATGGCGTGGACCAGGTGGGAAAACGCGAAGGCCAGGCCGATGAAACGTCGTTCGCGCACCAACGAACGGGTGAAAGGCGAGGGCACCAGCACAGCCAAAGCCGAGGCGGTGAACGCGGCGAGAAACAGCGCAAACGAAGTGCGTGCGGTGGCGCGAATGGCGCTGCGAGTGGCTTCCACCAGGTCTGGGTTCAGCAACAGTATCAGGCCGGTCATCAACAGCACCAGCAAGGACAGCAGGCCAAACAGCGACCAGGCGTGGTAACGGGGAACTTGGGTCATCATGACAACACTCCTGAGCAAGAGCCGACCCGGTTTTACCGTTGGTCAGCGGACGCCAGGAGTGTTTCAACCGGGTGTGTGGGCGGTATGTCCGAAAGGTCGCCCGGCGCAAGTTCATGTATCCCGGGCCGCGACAGATACATTCCCGTACAAAACTGTGATTCAGCCCCGACCAGCAGCGTCTAGCGACAGTGTCCCCGCAATCCCATGGGGCGAGACTTCGGAACCCGGCATGCAAGCGCTGTTGAACGAGATCCTTGACGCAGTCCGACCGTTGATCGGTCAGGGCAAAGTGGCTGATTACATTCCCGCCCTCGGCACCGTGCCGTCCAATCAGTTGGGCATTGCCGTGTATGGCAATGACGGCGAGTTATTTTGCGCCGGAGACGCCGACACGCCGTTCTCGGTGCAGAGTATTTCCAAGGTGTTCAGCCTGGTACAGGCCATCGATCATTCCGGTGAAGCGATTTGGGAGCGCCTGGGCCACGAGCCGTCCGGGCAGCCATTCAACTCACTGGTGCAGCTGGAGTTCGAGCGCGGGCGCCCGCGCAATCCCTTCATCAACGCCGGTGCGCTGGTGATCTGCGACATCAACCAATCACGTTTTGCCGCGCCGGCGTTGTCGATGCGTGATTTTGTCCGGCGTTTGTCCGGCAACCCGAATGTCATGGTGGACGGCAAGGTCGCCGAGTCGGAATACCAGCATCGCGCGCGCAACGCGGCCATGGCTTATCTGATG
Organism: Pseudomonas sp. JL3; assembly: GCF_031570575.1. NCBI lineage: Bacteria > Pseudomonadati > Pseudomonadota > Gammaproteobacteria > Pseudomonadales > Pseudomonadaceae > Pseudomonas > Pseudomonas sp. JL3. Next base: position 556,056 of record NZ_JAKWJK010000001.1, on the reverse strand, counting down.
CAATCGTTCGGCAACTTTCATAACGACGTCGAAGCCGTGCTGCGCAGCTACTTCAGCCATTGCGCGCTGCGCATGAGTTGCGTGGATCTGGCCCGGGCGTTCTGTTTCCTGGCCAACGACGGTTTCTGCAAACACAGCGGCGCCCAGATCCTTAGCGCCCGCCAGACCCAGCAAGTCAACTCGATCATGGCCACCAGCGGGCTGTACGACGAAGCGGGCAATTTTGCCTATCGCGTCGGTCTGCCGGGCAAGAGCGGCGTGGGCGGCGGGATTGTCGCGGTGGTGCCGGGGCAATTCACGGTGTGCGTCTGGTCCCCGGAATTGAACACTGCCGGCAATTCCCTCGCTGGCATGGCCGCGCTGGAATTGTTGAGTCAGCGGATTGGCTGGTCGGTGTTCTGATGGCCTGTCTTGACTAGCGCCCGATGACCGCTACCGTGAAGCAGGCATTCTTTGACTCACCCGAACGGGTGAAGGGGTGGGTGACTTCATGGTGAAATTCGGTTCCGCGGTTTTAGTCTTCAATGAGCCGGACGCTCATTTGCGCAAAGGGTTGTCCGCCGTGGTCCAGATTGGCAACACCCTGTGGGTCGGCAATGATGAATCCTTGACGCTGGAGCGCTTCACCCTGCGTGAGCGCGCTGGTGCGGGCGAGTTGTTGTTTGACCAGCACAAACAGTTCTCGCTGGGATCCCTGTTGGCGCTGCCGGTCATCCCTGAGGATGGCGAAGAATTCGTTGAGGCAGACCTGGAAGGCATGAGCTACGACCCCGACACGGGGTATCTCTGGATTGTGGGGTCTCACAGCCTGATACGGAAAAAAACCGATAGCACCAAGTCCCTGAAGAAAAACGCCGAGCGTCTGGCAACTGTCAGCCGCGATGGCAATCGTTTTCTCCTGGCCCGGATTCCGGTGATCGAAGAAAACGGGACGTTCACGTTGGTGAAGAGCACCGCCAGCGATGATCGAGTCGCTGCCCAATTGGCCGGCAATCGACTGGGTAACGAACTGCTCGATGAGCTCAAGGACGACGAGCATGTGGGGGCATTCCTGCACATTCCCGGCAAGGACAACGGCTTCGATACCGAAGGCCTCGAGATCAACGGCAAACGTGTTTTTATCGGGTTGCGAGGGCCTGTGCTGCGGGGCTGGACAATTATTCTGGAGGTCGAACCCGAGGACCATCACAAAGCCGCCCACACGCTGACGCTGAAAAAAATCGGGCCTGGAGGGCGAAAGTATCGAAAGCATTTTCTCCAGTTGGGCGGGCTCGGCGTCAGGGACTTGTGCATCGATGGCGACGACATGTTGATCCTGGCCGGGCCGACGATGAACCTCGATGGGCCTGTCAGCGTATTTCGATGGCTCGACGGCGCCAGGCCAACAGAGGAAAGTTTTGTCTTCAGCGAACAATTGACGCCGGTCCTGGAGGTTCCTTACGGGCAAGGCGAGGATAAAGGCCGCGATCATGCCGAAGGACTGACCTTTGTCAGCACTGCAGGCGTCGAAGAACCCTTGCTGCTGGTGGTCTATGACGCGAGCGCCGGGTGGCGCAAACAGGGGAGCAATCGCCTGGAGCAAGATGTATTTCGACTGGCGAAAAAGTAACCGACTGCGCCCCGGTGAATGACGCTTCACGGATTTTCCTATACATTTTCTGGCCGCTCCCCTGCATGGTGAAACCGCTTCATGTCTCTTGCGCTCGAACGTCTAGTCGCTGGCACGCCGATCCCTTTTGCCGGTAATCGTGTCACTGTCGTCAGCCCCGAACTGGCGGCGCGCTTTCAGCCCGGCGACCATCTGCTGGTGGAGCAGGTCAGCGGCGAATTGCTGCTGATCCCGGTGGCGGACCAGCAAGCGGCGGCGGTCGCCATCGAACGTGCCGAAGCGGCGTTCGCGGCGATGTCCGGCGTCTCGGATCAAGCCATCAGCGAGTTTTTCGATCGCTTTGCGCAACGCCTGGAAACCCCGGAATGCTGGGCCTTGATTGCGGCCGCCAACCTGACCGACATAGAGCGCGCCAAGGCGCGCGGGCGTTCCACCACGCGGTTGCTCGCCGATGAACGCATGCGCGGCGACATGATCGCCGGCCTCAGGGCCTGGCGTGATGCACCGGCCACCCGCGGCAAGGTTGTGAGTTGCGTCGAGCACGACGGCTGGAAAGTCGAGCAAGTGGTGTCGCCGCTGGGTATTGTCGCGTTCGTGTTCGAAGGCCGGCCGAATGTCTTTGCCGACGCCGCCGGTGTATTGCGCACCGGTAACACCGCGGTGCTGCGCATTGGCAGCGATGCGTTGGGCACCGCCCAGGCCATCGTCACCCATGCATTGAACCCGGCTCTGGCCGACGCCGGATTGCCGACCGGAGCAGTTTCGCTGGTGGAGAGCGTCAATCACGCCGCCGGCTGGGCGATGTTCGCCGACCGACGCCTTTCATTGGCTGTGGCCCGTGGTTCGGGACGTGCGGTCAGTCAGTTGGGCAGCATCGCGCAACAGGCCGGCACTGCCGTCAGTCTGCACGGCACCGGTGGTGCATGGCTTATCGCCGACAAGGACGCCGATGCCCAGCGCTTCGCCGCCGTGGTGCGCAACTCGCTGGACCGCAAGGTCTGCAACACACTGAACGTTTGCCTGATCCACCGCGATCGCGCCGCCGCACTGGTGCCGCTGTTTCTCGACGCACTGCAACAGGCTGGCACCGCTCGGGGCCAGGGCTGCAAGTTGCATATCGTCGAGGGTAGCGAGCAGCATTTGCCCACCGATTGGCAGACCGCGAGCGTCGAGGTGTACCGCGCCGAAGGCTATCAGACCGAAGCGTTGGCCGAACCGCTGCCCGAGGATCAATTGGGTCGCGAGTGGGAATGGGAAGAAACCCCGGAAGTCAGCCTGAAGATCGTCGACGACCTGGACCAGGCCATCGCTTTGTTCAATCGCTACAGCCCGCAATTCACCGTGTCGCTGATTAGTGAAGATGCCCCGGCGCAGGAGCGTTTCTACAACGCTGTCAACGCACCTTTTGTCGGCAACGGGATTACTCGCTGGGTCGACGGGCAGTACGCGCTAAACAAGCCAGAACTGGGGCTTTCGAACTGGGAGAGTGGGCGCCTGTTTGCACGCAGCGCGATTCTCTCGGGGGATGGCGTGTTCACCATCCGTAGCCGCATGACCCAGACGGATCTGTCGGTCAAACGCTGAGACGCTCCCACAGGATTTGCGTCGCTTTTATTAACTTGCCCGCATCAGGGACAGCCCTCCGACCGAGGGCAACGGCACGCACTATACTTAATATGTGTCCGTGTCTGCACGGGGACGGACAGCGCATCTGATTACGTGTGAGAGGATTGCGCCATGAAACTTCATTCCTTCCAACATTACTCCCATGGTCTGGAAACGGTCGTTCACGACGCGTGGATTACCACCCGGGTGAAGTCGGCCCTGACATTGGCCGATACCACCCTTGGCCTGAATGTCCATGTCAAAACCCATGCGGGCACGGTGGCATTGAGCGGTCGCGTCAACACCCATAGACAGTGTGAGCAGGCTGTTGCAGTGGCACGTTCGGTCCCCGGTGTCGTCAACATCGATGCCAGCGAATTGCTCACCCATGTGTTCACGCCAGGGCATCCTCCTGAAGCGCCCAACGCTGAAGACACGCCTGAGCGTCGGTCGGACGACAAATGACAGCCTTGTGAGCATCGCATTGGCGGTTATAACGCTGCGCCAAGCCTGGCGCAGCTTGTGCGTGCGACACCTTCAGGCGGCTTCAACCGTTTTGCCGTGCACGGCGCAAGTGCCCGGGTGTTCGGCCAGCGACACGAAACTGTGACTGTCGGTATCCAAGGCATCGACCGAACCGGTCTCAATGTCATAAACCCAACCATGCAGGTTCAGCAGGCCTTTTTTCTGGGCCAGACGCACGCTTGGGTGAGTCTGGATATTCGCCAGTTGGGCGATGACATTTTCCCGGACCATCGAATTCACCTTGGCTGCGTCGCTGGCGTGAGGGCGGGAATCGTTGATTACCTTGGCCGACTCGGCGTGTTGCAACCAGCCACTGACGGCGGGCAGGTGATCCATGCATTTGCACTGGGCGATGGCGGTCATGGCGCCGCAATCCGAATGCCCGCAGATCACGATGTCCGTCACACCCAATACCGCGACTGCATATTCGACCGTGGCCGACACGCCGCCGGGATGCGGACTGTAAGAGGGCACGATGTTGCCGGCATTGCGCACCACGAACAGTTCGCCGGGCTCTTGCTGGGTCAGCAGTTCCGGCACCACGCGGCTGTCGGAACAGGTGATGAACAAGGTGCCGGGATGCTGGGTGGTGGCCAGGTGTTTGAACAGGTCGGTACGTTGTGGGAAAGCTTCTTTCTGGAACTTCAATAAACCGTCGATAAGCGCTTTCATGGCGGACTTCCTTGCAATGAATGAGGGGGCGTAGCAGCTGCCGAGCCTGCGAGGCTGCGTTCGGCAGCTGCTACGGGGTATCGCTTGCTAAAGGTGGCCAGTTACTTAGAACGGACGCAGCGGCAGGAATTTGCCGTCCAGGGTAATCACGGCACGGGAACCGCCTTCCGGGTCTTCGACCTTTTTCAGGTCCAGCTTGAAGTTGATCGCGCTGATGATGCCGTCGCCGAACTGCTCGTGAACCAGGGCTTTGAGCGTGGTGCCGTAGATCTGGATCATTTCGTGGAAGCGGTAGATGGTTGGGTCGGTCGGGACACCCGAGAGGCTGCCGCGCAGCGGAATGATCTGCAGGCGGGCCACGGCGTCGGCGTCCAGTTCGAGTTTCTCGCCAATCACCTTGGCGGCGGCTTCCGGCAGCGGATGCTGGCCGAGCAGGGCTGCGGTGACGTAGGCCAGGCCCAGGCCGGTGCCGTCGGTCAGATCCTGCCAGGACAGATTTTTGCGCGCCTTGGCATCGAGGATCGAAGTGGTCAGGGCCAGACTTGGGTCCTGGTAAGCGTGGGACTGTTGCATGGTGTGACTCCTATCGGTTGTGGCTGGAAAGTGGAGCCATCTTCGGTCGATTGATCCATAGCGTCCAAGACCGATATACAATGCATCGCATAAGTCCTGCCTATAGATGGTGTACCCATGCTGCTCCGACATTTGCGCTACTTGCTGGCAGTCGCCGACCACGGTGGCTTCACCCGCGCCGCCGAAGCGTTGCACGTCTCTCAACCGACGCTGTCCCAGCAGATCCGGCAACTGGAGGAAACCCTGGGCGTCAGCCTGTTCGACCGCACCTCGCGCACGGTCAAACCGACCGATGCGGGGCTGGCCTATATCGAAAGTGCCCGTCGGGTGCTGGTGGAACTTGAAGCGGGGAAACGCGCACTGCATGACGTGAAGGATTTGTCTCGGGGCTCCTTGCGACTGGCCATGACGCCAACGTTCATGGCGTATCTGGTGGGGCCGTTGGTGCGCGACTACGTGGCGAAATTCCCGAACATCCATCTGCAGATTTTCGAGTTATCGATGGATGACATCGAGGCCGGGTTGCTCGATGACTCGCTGGACATTGCGATTGCTTTTACACCGGTGAGGAGCCCCGATATCGAGTGCGTGCCGGCGTTTGTCGAGACCTTGGGCGTGATGGTCGGGCGCAGTCATCCGTTGTACGAGCGCCAGAGCCCGCTATCGCCAAAGGAGGTGACGCAACTGGAGTTCGCGTTGCTGACGCCGGATTTCATCACTCGATCCTCCATCGACGGGTATTTTCGGCAACAGAACATCACGCCCAAAGTGGCAGTCGAGGTGAACTCGGTGAGTACGCTGCTGGAGGTCATTCGCCACGCGCCGATGGCCACCATCCTGCCGGAACCCATCGCCACTGCGGAACGGGCATTACGCAAAATTCCGCTGCTGGGGGAGGCGCCCAACCGAGGGGCCGCGCTGCTTCGGCGCAAAAACAATTATCACAGTGCGGCGTCGCTGGCCTTTATGGACCTGGTAATGGGTGCGGCTGCGGTCGAGTCGGCGAAGTCAGTCATCCACTGATTGGCACAGCCCATTGGGAGCCTTGCCGGTGGAGGACACGGTCACCGAATCGTCATCGGCGAGGATGATCGTAATCGTGATGCCCGAACCCTTGGCTTCGAAGCGGCGATCGTTGATGGCTTTGGTTTCCGCCACTTTACTGTTGATCAATACCGGGCCGTCCTGATCCGCATGGACGACGACTTTGCCGGGGCAGTCCACATCGAATGAGGGAATGCCAGGGAGGGTGTTCGCATGAGCAACATTCGCCATCGCGAACACTATGAATATCAGGATTTTGTTCATCGCAAGCCTCCAGAAATCCAGCAGGGCATAGGGTTAACCATAGCTTTGTTTGGTGCGCACGAGACAAACGAAAAGGCCCCGCTCGATATTCCGAGCGGGGCCTTCTTTCATTACTGAGAGGGGATATCAATACAACCGATCAATCACCCGAACTTCGTTCTGGTTCTGCAGCGAGGCCCACGCCTGATTCAGCGTTTGCAGCACATTACCGATGAAGTCCTTGTCGGCCGCGGCTTTTTTGCCGACATAACCCTGGCCGCGACGGTACATCTTCAGTCGGGCGAGCAGGTTCTGGTTGCTGCGGTCGAACTCTTCTTCGTGGGCATGGGGCGACAGGCAGTCGATATGAACCTGGCCCGATTTGCTGATCCACAGAATATGGCTGTCCTGGCTGTCTTTTTGCGCAGCGAACAAACGAGCCAGTTCATCGATAGTAGGTTGATTGTTCAGATTCATTGTAAGCCCCTTGACCATTTGGTGATCTTTCAAAGTTGATTCGCTAATACAAGTAGCCCATCGGTTAGTTGATCCCTGGCACCGAAACCAGGACGTCAGCGGTCGGCCGTCAATACGACGGGGTCCCGCGTCTGCTGCATGTAGTCGTGTTGAATAACTGCTACGCAATAGCGTCACAACGAAGAGAAGCAGCGAAAACCTGGAGGCCACTGCCGACATTTTCAGGGTCGGCCACAAGCTTCATGAGGATTGATCGCCAGCGCTTCTCGTCCTTTGTACTGGACGTTCAGGCCAGGTCAGCTTCTTCAATCTGCCTTGTGGGCAGCGTGTATCCGGGAAAAACAGCTCGGCGGTCAGACGAGCTTGCTCAAACGTGTTGCCTGTACTCCCGATCGGGGAGATGTCTGCATCATGCAAGGGCAAATCGGAGGCGTCAACGGTTTTGTAGTGATTATTTTTGTTCACTACATATTGTCGGACAAAGTGGTTTTGGAATTAGAAAGTCAAGCGTGCGTGATGGCTTTCACGGGCAAGCCTCGCTCCTAAGGGGGTTGTGCGGGTGCCGAAGGCTGCGATTTTTTAAAGCTGTAAACGGTGCATGGATAACCGTCGATCGGCAGGTGATGCAGGGTGAATTCACTGCCCATGAGATCAGGTATCACCCTGGCCCAGAACAGCCGCGCCGGCTGGTTGGCATCGATGTGGAAAATCTGCCATTGACCGGGGAACCGGTTCAAGAGGGCAGAGACGACAAACTTCGCGACGCCTTGGCCACGAAAGCGTCGACTGATAAAAAAGTAGCCGATGTTGTGTTCGGCGCCGACGATATGGGTTTCGTTATCCACGGTCACAAAACCGGCAAGCTCGCCGTCAACCTTGATCAGAAACGGTCTGGTTGCGGGATTGCGCCAGTAATCAAGCCTGGGCTGGATGTTGAAGAAGCCATGTTCCCCGAGTTTCAGCGGCAGCCATTCGCTGAAGTCATACACGTAGAACTGCATCAGGTTTTCGATGGTTTCCAGTTCGTCGCGCTGAGTGGCGTGCAGTTCTATCGCGGGCTGGCTTCTGATTGTCGTCATGGTCGTACCTTTCAGAAAGCAGGGCTGATGCCTGATGCGCAATCCATGTGAGGACGGGCTTACCCTAATGCCGGTAAGTTAAGACGCAGAACCTGAGCGAGGCTTGCCCGCGAAGAATGCACCGCGGTTTTTCAGGTCTTACGCGTCATCGTTCTTCGCGGGCAAGCCTCGCTCCTACAGGTTCCGCACTTTAATTGATGTTGAAGAACACTAGACCATTTCAGTTCGCTCGAACTGCCCTCAAGCCTTGCTCGCCGGTTTCGCCGCCCGTTTGGTACCGGTCGAGGGCTTGCGTTTGGCCGGTTTGCGTTTGTTTTTCCACGGTGTGGCGCCACGCCCGGCCGGGCTTGCCGGCCCGCTGATGGTCAGGTTCAGGCCAGCGCAACGTGCCACCTGCTTGCTCATCCACGCAGCCTGTTTGGTGACGAATTCTTCCAGGCTCATTTCACCGCTCTGCACCATGTCCAGGGCCTGTTCCCAGATCGCCGTGGTGCCGGGATCGGCAATCGCGCGCGGCACGGTGTCGATCAGGCTGAACGCTGCCGGCGTCGCGGCCAGGGCCTTGCCGTTCTTGATCAGGTAGCCGCGGTCCAGCAGGCCCTGGATGATCGAGGCGCGGGTGGCTTCGGTACCGATGCCGGTGGTGTCCTTGAGCTTTTGCTTGAGCAGTGGATCTTCCACCAGTTTGGCGACGTTCTTCATCGCCTTGATCAGATCGCCTTCGGTGAACGGTTTGGGCGGCTGGGTCCAGAGGTCCTTGAGTTTCACATCGGCCACCGCGCAGTCACGCCCTTCGGCCAGTGCCGGCAATGTTTGCGGCGCCGGTGCTTCGCGTCCCTTGGCAGGCACGAGGGCCTCGGGCAGGGCGCGTTTCCAGCCGGGTTCGACAATCTGCTTGCCCACGGCGCGCAAGGCTTCACCGGCACAGTCGAAGTCGGCCTGGGTCCGGTCGTATTCATGGTTGGGCAGGAACTGCGCCAGGTAACGCGCACGAATCAGGGTGTAGACCGCCCGTTGCTTGCCTGCCAGGCGGTCGAGGTTTTTCGCCGCAGCAGTGGGGATGATGCCGTGGTGAGCGCTGACCTTGGCATCGTTCCAGGCCCGTGAGCGGCGCTGGGGCTCCAGGTGTTCGTGCAAGGCGTTCAAGGCCGGGTCGGCCTGCCGGAGCGCCGCCAGAATACCCGGGGCTTCGCTGTGCTGACTCAGCGGCAGGTAGCCGCAGTCGCTACGCGGGTAGGTAATGACTTTGTGGGTTTCGTACAGCGCCTGGGCAATATCGAGGGTTTCCTGAGCCCCGAGCCCGAGCTTCTTCGAACAGACTTCCTGCAACGTGCCCAGATCGAACGGCAAAGGCGCGACTTCGTGCATCCGCTCGGTGCGCAGTTTGATCACCCGGGCGCTCGCCGCACCGCTAATGGCTGTAGCCGCTTTCTGAGCCAGCGCCTGATTCAGGCAGCGGTCCTGATCGTCGCAAGCGTCGGAGGCCGCACGCCACTGGGCGGTGAACGCGGCGCCGTCGTGCAGCAGTTGCACATCGATCGCCCAATAAGCGACCGGGACGAAATCGGCAATGCTGCGGTCGCGATCCACCACCAGCCGCAAGGTCGGCGTCTGCACCCGACCGACCGGCAACACACCCTGATAGCCGGACTGACGCCCCAGCAGGGTGAACAGCCGACTCATGTTCATCCCGATCAGCCAGTCGGCCCGGGAGCGCCCCAATGCCGAATGATAAAGGCTGAACGTCTCGGCCCCCGGCTTGAGCGCCGCCAGTGCCTTGCGGATCGATGCATCATCCAGCGCTGACAACCACAGTCGCCGGATCGGCCCGCGATAACGGCAATGCTCCACCAGTTCCCGGGCGATCATTTCGCCCTCACGGTCGGCGTCGGTGGCAATCACCAGTTCACTGGCCTCGCCGAGCAAACGCTTGACCGCCTTGTACTGGCTGGCGGTACGCGGTTTGACGGTCATCTTCCATTTTTCGGGAATGATCGGCAGATCCGCCAGCACCCAACGCTTGTAACGCGCGTCATAGGCATCTGGCGGTGCGGTTTCCAGTAGATGGCCGATGCACCAGGTCACCGTGACGCCCGTTCCCAGCCAGCAGCCGTCGCCCCGACGCTTGGCGCCGAGCACGGCCGCGATGTCTTTGGCCTGGGAAGGTTTTTCACAGAGGTACAGCTGCATAACCACCATCATCGATCAGTGTTCGAGAGGTGCACAGAATGGCGGCTGATGAGCGATGGAGCAATCTTTATCTGTATGGATGTACAGCCTAAGCTGTTGCGGGTGATGACAGCGGTCAATCCAGCGACTGAAGCACGCTCCGTTCGGCTGCGAAGTGCTCGCGATGCTTAAACATGGGGTATACCTGATGGGTCACGGATGCAGCGCAACAGCAGCAGAGGTCCTATCCATGAAAGCCCCTGGTCCCGGTAAACCCATCACCATCGAGCCCCAACCCGGCTGCGTGGTAGTGAAGTTCCATGGCATTCAAGTGGCGTCGTCCACTCGCGCGCTGGTCATGCATGAGACCAATTATCCTCCGGTGTACTACATCCCGCGGGAGGACATCGCTGAACAGTATTTCGCCCGCACCGACCACACCAGCTACTGCCCGTACAAGGGCGATGCCAGCTATTACAGCCTGCAGATCCCCGGACATGAAAGTGCCAATGCGGTATGGAGCTATGAGCACCCCAAGGTGTCGGTTGCGCAGATTGGCGGGTATGTGGCGTTCTATCCTGAGGAAGTGACGTTTGAGGTGCTCAAAACCTGATGTGCAGAAAGCATTTTGTGGCGAGGGAAGTTAATCCCTCGCCACAAACCAACCTCCCGTTAGCTTTCAGTTTTTATCCAGATCCACATTCTTCGTCTCCCGCAAACACATCATTCCCACCACCAGGCTCACCCCGGTAATCACCACCGGGTACCACAGCCCATAGAAAATATCCCCGGTGTACACCACCAGAGCAAACGACACCGTCGGCAGAAAACCACCGAACCAACCGTTACCAATGTGGTAGGGCAGGGACATGGAGGTATAGCGGATGCGGGTCGGGAACAGTTCGACCATCAGTGCCGCCAGCGGGCCGTAGCACATGGCGGAGATGATGATCAGTGCGACGATCAGCGCCACGATCATCGGTTTGTTGATCAACTGAGTGTCGGCTTGCGACGGATAGCCGGCCAGGGTCACCGCGCCGCGCAGGGCAGCCTCATCGTAGCCGTCGATTGTCACCTCGCCGATGCTGACCTGCACGGCGCTGCCGACCGGAGCCGCTTCGCTGTTGTAGGGCAGGCCCTGTTTGACCAGGAAGGTTTTGACCTTGTCGCACGGGCTATCAAATTTTGCCTTGCCCACCGGGTCGAACTGGAAGGTGCAGGTGGCCGGGTCGGCCAGCACGGTGATCGGTGCCTGGCGGCTGGCCTGGTCGATGGCCGGGTTGGCGTAGTGGGCGATGGACTTGAAGATCGGAAAGTACAGCGCGGTGGCCAGCAGCAGGCCGATCATCAGCACTGGTTTGCGCCCGACCTTGTCCGACAGCCAGCCAAAAAAGATGAAGAACGGCGCGCCGATGATCACGCTGACGATCAACAGACTGTTGGCCAGGGCCGGGTCCATTTTCAGGAACTGGGTGAGGAAGAACAGCACATAGAACTGTGCGGCGTAGAAGGTCACCGCTTGCCCGGCGTTGATGCTGAACAGCGCAATCAGCACCACTTTGAGGTTGTCCCATTTACCGAAGGAATCGCGCAGCGGCGACTTGCAGAGTTTGCCTTCCTCCTTCATTTTCACGAACGCAGGCGACTCGTGCAGGCTCAGGCGAATCCAGGTCGAGATGCCCAGCAGCACGATCGAAAACAGAAACGGAATGCGCCAGCCCCAGACTTCAAACTGGTCACCGGTGAAGTAGCGGCAGCCGAGCACCACCAGCAGCGACAGCAGCAAGCCGAGGGTGGCGGTGGACTGAATCCAGCTGGTGTGGAAACCGCGTTTGCCCATCGGCGCGTGTTCGGCAACGTAAGTGGCCGCGCCACCATACTCACCGCCCAGCGCCAGACCCTGGAGCATGCGCAGCACCACGAGGATGATCGGCGCGGCAATGCCGATGCTTGCGTAAGTTGGCAGCAAGCCGACACAGAACGTTGCCAGGCCCATGAGGACGATAGTCGCGAGGAACGTGTATTTGCGCCCGATCATGTCCCCCAGGCGTCCGAACACCAGCGCGCCGAACGGCCGCACGATGAAGCCAGCGGCAAATGCCATCAGTGCGAAGATGAACGCCGTGGTGTCGTTGACCCCGGCGAAGAATTGTTTGCTGATGACCGCCGCGAGGGCGCCGTAGAGGAAAAAGTCGTACCACTCGAACACCGTCCCCAAGGAGGAGGCGAAGATGACTTTCTGGGTTTCCTGACTGGTGCCGACGCTGCGGACGGCTTCCAGGGGCTGAACATGTTCTGACATATCGGTATCCCTCACAGTGATTGTTTTTGTTGTTCCACTGGTGTTGCGTGTTCCTTGTAGGGGGTGATGCTCGATGTCCGTGAATCTAATGCAATCCCTGTGGGAGCGGGCTTGCCCGCGATGGCGGTGGTTCAGTCAACAGTGATGTTGAATGTCACACCGTCATCGCGGGCAAGCCCGCTCCCACAGGGTTGGTGTTTACAACAGAATTGAGGATCAATTGCGCAGCTTTCTCGGCAATCATCAACGTCGGCGAGCAGGTGTTGCCCGAGGTGATGCGCGGCATGATCGAGGCGTCGGCGATGCGCAGGCCGGGAATGCCGTGGACGCGCAACTCGGCGTCGACCACCGCGTCTGCATCGTTGCCCATCCGGCAGGTGCCCACCGGGTGGAAAATCGTGGTGCCGATCCGGGCGGCGGCTTCGTGCAGTTGTTCTTCGCTCTGCAAGCTGGCGCCGGGCAGGTACTCGACCGGTTTGAAGGCTTGCAACGCGGGTGCCGAGACGATGCGACGGGTCAGGCGGATGGCATCGGCCGCCACTCGCAAGTCTTCGGGATGGCTCAGGTAGTTGGGTTGAATCAGCGGCGCTTCCCGCGGGTCGGCGGAGCGAATGTCGATCCGGCCACGGCTTTGCGGGCGCAGATCGCAGACTGAAGCGGTGAAGGCGGGGAAGGCGTGCAGCGGCTCGCCGAAACGCTCCAGCGACAAGGGTTGCACGTGGTATTCGAGGTTCGCCGACGTCTGCTCCGGCCCCGAACGGGCAAAGGCACCAAGTTGGCTCGGGGCCATGGACAGCGGGCCGCTGCGGTCATACAAATAACGCAGGCCCATGCCCATCTTGCCCCACAGCGTGCCGGCAATCTGGTTCAGGGTGCGGGCGTTTTCCAGTTTGTAGATCAGCCGCAATTGCAGGTGATCCTGCAAGTTGCCGCCCACGCCGGGCAGTTCATGGGCAACGCCGATGCCCAGTTTTTGCAGCAGCGGGCGAGGGCCGATGCCGGAACGCTGGAGGATGCCCGGTGACCCGACGGAGCCGGCACACAATACGATTTCCTTACGCGCCTTGAAGGTTTTCGCCTGGCCTTGCCAACGTGCGCTGACCGCCGAAGCACGGCCGTTTTCCAGCAGCACGCGGTCCACCTCGACGTCGGTCAGCACCGTCAGATTGGCGCGCTGGCGGATTGGTTTGAGAAATGCCTTGGCCGCGTTCCAGCGGATACCGGCTTTCTGGTTGACCTGGAAATAGCCGCAGCCTTCGTTGTCGCCCTGATTGAAGTCATCGATGCTGGCGATGCCGCTTTGCTCGGCCGCTGTGCGGAAGGCATCGAGGATCGGCCACGACAGCCGCTGGCGCTCGATCCGCCATTCGCCGGCAGCGCCGTGAAATTCCGAGTCGCCGGCAAAATGGTTTTCGCTGTGTTTGAACAGGGGCAGCACGTCTTGCCAGCCCCAACCGGCATTGCCCTCGGCCGCCCAGCCGTCGTAGTCGCCGGCCTGGCCGCGCATGTAGATCATGCCGTTGATCGAGGAACAGCCGCCGAGCACCTTGCCGCGCGGGTAGCTCAGGGCGCGGCCATGCAGGCCCGGTTGCGTTTCGGTCTTGAAGCACCAGTCGGTGCGTGGATTGCCGATGCAGAACAGGTAACCGACGGGGATGTGAATCCATGGGTAGTTATCGCGGCCGCCGGCTTCGAGCAGCAGCACGCGGTGTTGCGGGTTGGCCGACAGTCGATTGGCCAGCAAACAACCGGCCGGCCCGGCGCCGACCACGATGTAGTCGTATTCATCAAGGGAAGTCTGCATCCCTGACCTCGTATTGTTGTTCTTGTTGTCGGTCATCCTAGTTGTTAGCTTTCGTTAAAAGAATGTTAGTTTTTGCGCAGCTGCTGTGCGTTTTTAAACAGCGTCGTTAACGGCATAACGTCAAGGATGGTTCATGTTCGACTGGAATGACCTGCGGTTTTTTCTCGAATTGCAGCGCAGCGGCCGCTTGCTGACCGCCGCTCGGCGTTTGAACACCACCCACGCCACCGTGGCCCGGCACATCGAAGCCATCGAAAAAAGCCTCGGTACCGCGCTGTTCGTGCAGCATGCTCAAGGCTACGAATTGACCCCGGCCGGCGAAGCGCTGCTCAAACACGCCGAAGCCATGGAAAACGTCGCGCTGCTGGCGCAGGAAGAAATCACCCAATCATCCGCGCCGCTGGGCAAGATCCGCGTCGGGGTGACGGAGGGGTTGGGCATCATGTTCCTCGCCAACCGCATGAACGGCTTGTTCGAACGCTACCCGGGGCTGGAAGTGGAACTGGTGGCAGTGCCGCGCTTCGTCAGCATCCTCAATCGTGAAGCCGAGATCAGCATCCACCTGGAACGCCCGGCCGCCGACATGCTGGTCACCCGCAAACTCACCGATTACCGACTGGCGCTCTACGCCAGCCAGGCCTACCTGGACCGCTCGCCGCCACTACGCAGCCGCGAAGACCTCGGTCGCCATGCGTGGATCGGCTACGTCGACGACTTGCTGTTCAGCCAGGAACTGATGTTCCTCAACAGCTTCTGCCGCAACCCCCAGGTGGTCTTTCACAGCACCAGCGTCATTGCCCAGCAACAGGCCGCGCGCTCGGGCCTGGGAATCGCCGTGCTGCCGTGCTACATGGCCAGTACCGACCCCGAACTGGTGCCGTTGTTGCCGGACGAAAGCATCCAGCGCAGCTATTGGATCAGTACGCGGCGCGAGCTGCACAAGTCCGTGAGGCTGCGGGTGTTGTGGGATTACGTGGTGGAGTTGTGTGAGCGTGAGCAGGGGTTGTTGCTGGGATAATAAATATCAAAAGATCACAGCCTTCGGCAGCTCTTAAGGGAGAGGTGTAACAGCTGCCGGAAGGCTGCGATCTTTTGATTTTGGGAGAGTGTGTGCCAGACCTGACGCCTTCGCGGGCAAGCCTCGCTCCACAGGGGATTGTGTTTGGCACGCAGTCGCTCAGCCATTGGGCGGCAACTCTCGGGTGGTCCGTTGCACAGTGCTGTGGTGCTGGCCATCGGGAATCGACAGGGTCGCCCGTAACCCGCCTTCCGGCGGATTGACCAGCGTAATCCGCCCACCCAGCCGCGTCGCAATGGTGCTGACAATGGTCAGCCCCAACCCTGCGCCGCCGGTATTTCCACGGCTGTAAAAACGTTCGAACAACCGTGCGCGATCCGCTTCGTCGATGCCCGGCCCCTGGTCCTGGACGCTCAAGTTGTAGAACCCGTCCTCCTGGCTTAATTGCACGGTGATGACGCCATGCTCCGGCGAGAAATTCGCGGCGTTGGTGACCAGATTGTTCAGGGCGATGTCGATGTCGGCGGCGTCGGCGAGGACTTCAAAAGGCTGGTCATCGACGTCGAAGGCCAGTTCCAGGTTCCTGCTCAGTAACCAGGGCGTGAGCTGGGCCAGGCTGGCGCGCACGGTTTCGCTCAGATCAATACTGTGCAGCACCGGCGCCACGGCCTTGGGTTCGAGACGGGCCATGGTCAGCAGCTGATTGACCAGGCGGCTGGTGCGGTCGACCCCGGCAATCAGAAACGCCAGAGACTCACGACGCTCCTGTTCCGTGCCGGCTTCCAGCAGATTTTGCGCATGCACCCGCAGCACGGCCAGTGGCGTGCGTAATTCGTGGGCGGCGTCGGCAATGAAGCGCCGCTCGCGGCCCAGCACCTCTTGAATTTGCGCGAGCATGCGATTGAGCGCCGCTTGCATCGGTTCCAGTTCGCTGGGCAACGGGGTCAGTTGCAACGGCTCCAGAGAACCGCTGTGCCGTGCCCGCAACGTCGCCGCCATATCGGCCAGGGGTTTGAGCCCCCAGCCAATGGCCAGCCAGACCATGGCCGCCAATATCAGGCTGCCCAACACATTGGGCCACAGCGTGTGACGCACGATCCGGTCTACCAGGTCCGCACGCACGTCGTCCCGTTCACCGACCCAGATGCGCAGGTCATTCTGTTTGTCTTCGAGCATGAACACCCGCCAATGACGGTTGTGCAGATCCACCACATCACTGAAACCGGGCTTCGTCGGCGGCGCAGTGAAGGAGGGGGCACTGGCGGTGTGCACCAGCACTTCGCCCTTGCGATTCCACACCTGAAAGGCAATTTTGCTTTCATAGGGATGACCATCGACTCTCGGCACCGCTTCACTCAAGGCCTTGTTGAACGCTTGATACAGTTCGGCGTGTTCATTGCTGGCCAGCGGCATGCGCATCACACCCTGCAACAGCCGGGCGTTCTGGGCCAGTTGGGCGTCGTAGACTTCGGCAATCTCGTGATTGCTGTCGTGCAGGTTGAGCACGCTGATGATTGCCAGACCCGTGAGCATCAGGCCGATGATCAGCGTCAGGGTGCGACGCCGGATCGAAGTCATCGACGCTCCTCCACCAGGTACCCGACACCGCGAATGGTGCGGATCAGGTCGGTGGAGAATTTCTTGCGCAGGTGATGGATATGCACTTCCAGGGTGTTGCTTTCGGCTTCTTCGTTCCAGCCGTAAAGCAGTTGCATCAGGTGATCGCGAGTCATGACCCGGCCCGGCGGCGAAAGCAATTCGTGGAGCAATTTATATTCCTTGGGCGTCAGCGCCACCGGCTCGCCTTGATAACTGACCTGCTGGGTGCCGGGGTTCAGGCTGATGCCGGCGTGTTCGATCAGCACTTGGGCGCGCCCGGCGCTGCGTCGCAACAAGGCCCGCAGGCGAGCCTTGAGTTCGGCCAGGTCGAAGGGCTTGATCAGGTAGTCGTCGGCCCCGGCATCCAGCCCGGCGATGCGGTCTTCGGTGGCATCCCGGGCGGTGAGGATCAGTACCGGCAGGTTGGAGCCGCTTTCACGCAGGCGACGCAGCACTTGCAGACCGTCCATGCGCGGCAGGCCGAGATCGAGCACGGCCAGGTCAAACGTCTCGCTGAGCAGTGAATGCAAGGCACTGCTGCCGTCTTGCAGCCAGTCGACGGTGTAACCCTCACGGCCCAGGGCCTGATGAATGCCCTCGCCGAGGGCCACGTCATCCTCGATCAGTAATAAACGCACGCGGACTCCTGTCAGTTGAGTTTCTTGTTCACGTCCACCAGTAACGCTTCAATCTCTTTGCGCCGTCCGGCGTCGGCGCTTTCCCGACCAGGGCGGGGCGCCGCTTGCAAGGCTTTTTGCAGTGCTTGCTTGGCTTCACCATAGCGCTTTTGACGGTAAAGGTGATCGCCCCAAAAATAAAGACTGTCGATGCCGGCCGGGTTCAGTTGCAAGGCCTGCTTTAACAGTTGTTCGGCCTTGTCGGCATCGCCGAAACCGATGGGCCAGCCGGGCACGCGATCATACAACGCCGCAAGGCTGGTGTAGGCCGAGCCTTGCAGGGCCTTGGGATCGATGGTGAGGGCTTTCTCCAGATCGACTTTGGCGGCCTTGGCTTTGCTCAGGGCGCCGAGGCCACCCTGGGCGCCGGCCCAACTGCTGGTGACAATGCCGGACCAAATCCACGCTTCGGCCAGGGATTGGCGTTCCTGGGTGAACGCCGAGGCCTGGGTCGCGAGCTTTTCGAAGGCCGCGGTGCGCTGTTCGGCGGGCAATTCGTATTGAATGTGCGCCCAACTTTGCTGAATGCCATTGAGGCGCTGCTGATCGGCGGCGTCCAGCGCCCAGACGCTTTGGCTCAACGCCCCGAGCAGCAGGCAAGTGACGATTCTTTTCATGGTTTGAGGCTCTCGTTATCGGGCTTCTGACTGAGGCGACGGATCAGCGGCAACTGCTTGCGCAAGCCACGGTCCACCAGATGCGGCAACAGACTGTTCAGGCGAACGAAAAAGCGTTCCGGCCAGCCCAGGTACAAATCGCGCCGGTCACCGGCAATGGCGCGGATGACCGCCGAGGCGACAGTTTGCGGATCGTCGACATTGGCCTTGAGCGCATCGTTCAGCGCCTGGGCCGCCGGGCTGTTCATGCCGGTGTGGGTCGCCCGGGGGGCGACGTAAAGCACGTTGATCCGGGTGTCGGCCAGCTCCCGGCGCAGGGCTTCGGAGAAACCGCGCAGGGCAAATTTGCTGGCGCAATAGCTGGCGTAACCGGGGTAGCCAATGGAACCGTAGGTCGAGCCGACATTCACCACCATGGCGCTCTCGGCTTGTTTGAGCATCGGCAGCAAAAGCTTGGTCAGACAGATTGGCGCGCTGATATTCACCGCCAGCATCGCATTGATCTCGCTGTCATCGAGCTGTTCGAGCATGGCGAAGTGGTTGACCCCGGCGGCGTTGACCAGCAGGTTGATGCCGCCGATGGCTTCGGCCGCAGCCAGCACTTTGTGTCGGTCGCCGGGGACGGTCAGGTCAGCGCCGATCCAACACAGGTGCAGCGGGTAGCGTTCGAGCAAGGGCTCCAGCGCCTCCTGGTGCCGGGCCACGGCCAACACCCGCGCGCCACTGGCACACAGGGCGCTGGCGATGGCCAGGCCGATACCGCCGCTGGCTCCAGTCAAAACCACACGGGCTTCATGCAGCTGCATGCAGGTTCTCCCCATCGCGGGGCAAGCCGCGGAACATATCGGTATAGAGCTTGTACACGACCTTCGAAGCATGAATCACCGCGGCTTGATCCGCTGGGTCTTCGAGTGTGTTCATCAGTCGGCGGTAGGTTTGCATGTGTTCGATATCCAGCGAGCCGTGGGAACTCAGGTAGCTGAAGGCGGTTTCCGGCAGCGCCAGGTGCTCGCGGATGCTGCCGGCCGCATGGGTGGCCAGGGCAATGCTGGTGCCTTCCAGTACGTTGACCATGCCGAACAGGCCGACCGGGTTATCCCGGGCAATCAGGTCGTAGAGGAAGCTGACCATCAATTCGATCGGCAGCGATGGACGACCGTCACGCACCGCCTCTCTGTCGCCGCCACAGGCCTCGATGTCGTCAAGTACCCATTGTTCGTGGCCGTATTCCTCATCGATGTACTCGCATACCGCTTTACGCAACCATTCCAGCCGCTGCGGCAGCCGCGCGCCGCAGGCCATCATCAACGGCACGGTATGGCGCACGTGGTAGTAGGCCTGGGCGAGGAAGGCGCGGTAGCTCTCCAGGCTGACCTTGCCCTCAAGGGCATCGCGGATGATCGGCAGGTTGAACAACTCGTGGCGTTCCTGCTGGGTAGCGTCTTGCAAGGTGTCGAAAAAACTCATGATGCGGATTCCTCGGAAAGAACGGATTCAGTGAGCTGCGCCCGATAACGCTCGATGATGGCGTCGCGGCGCGGTCGGCCATTGGCGGTCAGCAAGCCATTGGCGGCGGAGAACGGTTGATCGAGACGAGTCCAGTGATGAACCTGGGCGTAATCGGGCAAGGCCTCGTTGGCCTGGGCCACGGCGGCGGCGAGCTCTTCATCGGTGCAGTCCAGCCGATGGGGCCAGAGCAGGGCGTGGTTGGTTGGCATCGCTTCGCCATAGACAAACGCCTGAGCGATGTGACGACGCTGAGTGAGTTCGGCCTCGACCCATTCCGGATTGACGTTGCGGCCGAAACTGGTAACGAACTGATGCTTCTTGCGCCCGTTGAGGTAAAGAAAACCTTCCGGGTCGAACTCGCCGAGATCGCCGGTCGGCCACCAATCATCACTGAAGGGGGCTTGCCCCAGATAGCCGAGCAGGGTTGAGCCCTTGACCAGCACTTCGCCGTCATCGGCCAGGCGAATCTCGACATGGGGCAGGGGCCGGCCGACACTGCCTGGGCGGCGCGCGCCTGGGCGATTGAGGCACACCACCGACGAGCATTCCGACAACCCGTAACCCTCATAGACCGGAATGCCGATGCGCTGGGCGCGATGCAATAATTCTTCGGAAACCCGCGCACCGCCCACAGCAGCAAAACGCAACGATTGGGGGTTGAATGCTTTTTGCTCGGCGGCGCTGGCCAGCATCAGCAGCAACTGCGGCACCAGAATCAGACTTTCCGGTTTTCGGGTGGCCAGACAACCCAACAGCCGCGGCACATCGACACCGCTGGCACCCTGAATGCCCAGGGTTTTCTGGCTCGGCACGCTCAAGGTCGCGCCGGCATACAGCGCGGCATAGCAGCCTAGGTTTTCCAGCAGAATCGCCAGGGGCAGCAGCGCCAGGTGATGCCGCGGATCGGTGGGCTTGCTCGCCTGATCCAGTTCACGGGCCACCCGCAAAAGGCTCTCGGCGCTCAGGCACACGCCTTTGGGCGTGCCGGTGGTGCCTGAGGTGAAGGTCAGTTTGGCGGTGCCTTCGGGTATCAGGTTCGGGCCGCTGAAGGTGCGACACCAGAATTCACCGTTTTTTTCGTAGCCCGCCGCTTGCAGTTCGGCTTCCAGTTCCGGTTCGGCAATCACCAGTTCGGCCTGGCTCTGTTGCAGGCAATGATTGCGTTGCGCCGGGCTGAAGAAGGGCGGCAACGTCAGGCAAGTCAGCCCTTCGAACAGGACGGCCAGGTCCCAGAGCATTGCCTCGGTGCCATTATCCAGGGCCAACGCGACCACCTTGACGTGCTCATCGCGCAGACGCTGTTGGCGGTACATGACCTCGGCGTACAGCGTGGCGTAGTCCAGTTTCAACTGATCGCCCCACAAGGCGATGGCGTTGGTCTTGCGTTCAGCGTGATTGCGCAGGGTCTGCTTGAACCGCTCCATTTCAGGCGACATGGGTGGACTCCTCAAGGGACGTCGGCAACCCCAGGCGATTGAACAGACCGATGTTGCGCAAATGGATGAAACCGGCGCGGATATTGCCGACATGCACCCATGGCTGACTCTCGTAATAACTGCCCCAGAGGTGACGGTCGTCGCCCAGCCGCGCAGGGTCGGCGGCGCAGAGCGTTACCGGCTTCAAGCCCAGGCGATGAAAACTGTTCACCAGCCCGATGTTGCCGGTGAACGCCACCCATTCCAGCCCGCCCATGGCCAACAGGTAGGTGATGGCGATGATGCTCAGGCGCGCGCTGCCGGTATCGCTGGCGGCGAGGTTCCCCACCTCGACAATACCGGCCCGGTCCACGGGTTGACCGGCAGCGTCGCTGATCAGCGGATCAATGGCCTCGTCCAGGTAACGCTCCAGAAACAAGGGCTCGGCTCCGGCCAGTCGTACGCCGGCCACCGCACACAGCGTGCCTGACGCATCGCTCATGCCGAACAGCTGCGGCATGAATTGGCGGATGTCGGCGCCGTGGGCCTTTCGAAAACGCTGCTGGATAAAGGTTTCGAAAGCCGGACGCTGGGGATCGTCCGGCAAGGCTCTGGCCAGACTCATCTGCGGAGTTTCGGCTTGGCCGAAGTGCAGGGGCAGAGGGATGTTCCAGTCGAAATCGGGCATGGGCAAGAACGCCTCCCTGAGTAAGTTTGGGAGGAGTATCAAAGGCAATTCTTAACGGAGTCTGAAGGTGGACCTTCAGACTGTCTTAAGACTGGACGGGCAGGGTGGCGCCGGTCGGTTCGACGAAACCGGATCCAGGCTGTACGAAATGAATCGGCAGCCGCCACTGATCTTCACGAGGCCCTGTATGACCCGAGATTCAGCAGTACACCGGTATGGAAAACTCTCGATCACCTTGCACTGGCTGATGCTGGCGCTGTTCGTCGGTGTTTATGGCTGCATCGAGATCAAAGGATTGCTGCCCCGTGGGCATGCCTTGAGGGGCCTGTTTCTGGGGCTGCACGGCGTATTCGGGTTGAGCATTTTTGCGCTGGTCTGGGTTCGCTTGCTCGGGCGCCTCACGCCCCGACCACCGATTACCCCGGTCCCGCCCACCTGGCAGACGGGCGTCTCGCACCTCATGCACCTGGCGCTGTATGGGCTGATGATCGCTACGCCGCTACTGGCCTGGTTGATGCTGGCCGCCGGGGGCAAGCCAATGCCGTATTTCGGTTTTTTCCTGCCGGCGCCGGTGGCGGTTGATCCCGATCTGGCCAAGCAACTCAAGCATTGGCATGAATTGCTCGGCAGCACTGGCTACTGGTTGATTGGTTTGCACGCAGCGGCGGGGTTGTTCCATCACTACTGGGTCCGCGACAACACGCTCACGCGCATGCTGCCGGGCGGCTCTGGTGTGGGCGTCAATGAGCGTCAGCGATAATTCGGAATTGGGTGCTGGCCAAGCGTTCGCCATTTACCAGAATGTGCACCGCGTGCCGGCCGGCATAGTGCCTGCGGGTGGTCAGTTCCTTGATGTGCTGACTGCGGCTGATGGCTTCGCTGGCATTGTCGGACAGCGTGAGGGCTTTAAGTTTGAACACCTTTGCCGAGGTGCTGCCGTTGGCTTTGACATAATCGATCGCGTAATCGATCACCAATCGCTGACTGTCCGGGACCGTGGACTTCACTCTGAAAGACAGGGTGATTTTCTCACCCAGGCGAATCACCGCCGGTTCGACCTTCACGTCAATGATTTCAACCTCGGGCTTGCCGCCTGCGCCAATGATTGCCAGCGCCCGCTTGTTACCTTGTTTGATCAAACTGCGCAGCGCGTGTCTGGCAATCCACGCCGTATGCTTGTTGTCCAGCGACCAACCCTCGATCAGCGCCAGGACCCACTCGGGATGATCCTTGGTGATGTCGTTGAGGTGGTTGGCCACGGATTTGCGTACGTAGAGGCTGTCGTCGGCCTTGAGGTTGTCGAGGATCGCAGCCGCCAGTGTAGGGTCGACCTGGACTTGTTCCAGGCGGAACGACCATGGCAGGCGCGGTCGGCTGCCTTCGCTCGCCAGGCGCCGGACGTGTTCGTTGTCATCCAGCGACCAATCGTGCATCAGCGCCAAGGAGCGTTCGATATCGCTGCGCAGAAAGTGCCGGATCGCAAATTCCGATGAGCCGAAGGACGTGAAATATTTGAGCGCATTCATCGACAGATCGAACGTGTGAGCGCCGTAGGTCGCGACGTAATGCGGCAAAAACATGCTGACGAAGGCGCTGTTCAGGCGCGGGGCGAGGGCACGCAGGACGTCCAGGGATTCTTCATAATCGAGTGGCAACACCGCGTGCAGGCATTCACTGACGCGGGCCATGCGTTGCATGACTGACAATTCCGCCAGACCGGTTTTGGCCAGTTTCAGGAAAGCCTTGGCATCGAAGCCGGGATAGACCGCGGTCATCTCGGTGGCGATGTGCGCGAGGCGTTCGGCGTTGAAGATTTCCTTCAGGGCGGGGGAGGTCTGGTCAGTCATCGTGGATTCCTTGTCAGATGATCATTCCCACGCTCTGCGTGGGAATGCATTCCGTGACGCTCTGCGTCACATTTCAAGAGCGGACGCAGAGCGTCCATGGCGGCATTCCCACGCGGAGCGCGGGAACGATCTGGATCAAACCTTACCCGCTTCCTCTTCCAACTGATCGGACTCAAACAGTTTTGCCAGTTCCGCCCGCGCTTCCTGCGCCGTTTGCATCACTTTGGCCGCATCGTCATACACCGCATGCTGGGCTTCCAGCACCTGTTCATCGTGATGGGTAAAGCGCTTGATCCGCGCATCTGCCTGGGCTTGGGTCAGACCCAGTCCAACCAGGGTCCGTCGGGTCATTTCCAGGCTGGAGTAATAGGTTTCCCGCACCGCCTGCGCCCCGACATCCACCAACCGGTGCACATGCTGACGGTTACGGGCGCGGGCGATGATTTTGATGTGCGGGTAGAGCTTGTGCACCACCTCGGCCGTCTTGATATTGGTGTCCGGATCATCGGTGGCAATCACGAAAAACTCCGCTTGCTCGACCTTGGCGGCGCTGAGGATTTCCGGGCGCATCGGGTCGCCATAGAACACCGGCACGCCGCCGAAGCTGCGGGACAGTTCGATGGTTTCCACCGAGGTGTCGAGGGCGATGAACTTGATGTTCTGCGCCCGCAGAATCCGCGCCACGATCTGCCCCATACGGCCCATGCCGGCAATGACCACGCGGGGTGTGTCGGCGTCGATTTCGCGGAACTTCTGCGGCACTTCCACCGGTTGAACCTTGGGTTTGACCAGTCGTGCGCAGGCCAGCAGCAACAGCGGCGTCAGTGCCATCGACAGGGTGATGGTCAGCACCAGCAAGTCGTACAGGCGCGGCTCGAACAGCCCCTGATCCCGGCCGATCTTGAACACCACAAAAGCAAACTCACCACCGGCCGCCAGCACAATCCCTAAACGAATCGCATCGACCTTGCCCAAGCCCCCGGCCAGTCGACCGACCACAAACAGCAGCGGCAACTTGATCGCGATCAGCAGCACCGTCAGCCCCAGCACCACAATCGGCGCACTGAGCAGCAAACTCAGATTGGCGCCCATCCCGACACTGATGAAAAACAGCCCCAGCAGCAGGCCTTTGAACGGCTCGATCTGCGCTTCCAGTTCGTGGCGATATTCGGAATCCGCCAACAGCAAACCAGCGAGGAATGCGCCAAGTGCCATGGACACACCGACCAGGTCCATCAACCACGCCGTACCGATCACCACCAGCAACGCAGTGGCGGTGGACACCTCGGGCAGACCAGTCTTGGCTACCACGCGAAACACCGGTCGCAACAGATAACGCCCGCCGATCACTACCACCGCGATACTGCCCAGCACCCGCAAACCGTGGTTCAAGTCCTCGGCGGCAGTGGTGGTGTGATCACCGCCGGCCAGCAGCGGCACCATCGCGATCAACGGGATCGCGGCGATGTCCTGGAACAGCAAAATCGCGAACGCCAACCGCCCATGGGGGCTGGTCAATTCCTTGCGCTCGGCCAGGCTTTGCAAACCAAATGCAGTAGACGACAACGCCAGGCCCAGGCCCAGCACAATGGCGCTGTTCAGGGATTGGCCGAACACGAACAATGCCAGCACACCAATCACCGATCCGGTCAGCAGCACCTGCGCCAGACCCACGCCGAACACCGATTTGCGCATCACCCACAAGCGTCGCGGCGACAGCTCAAGGCCGATAATGAACAGCAACAACACCACCCCGAGTTCGGAGATGTGGCTGACGCTTTGCGGGTTACCGATCAAGCCCAGCACCGACGGCCCGATGATCACCCCGGCAAACAGATAACCCAGCACCGCCCCCAGTTGCAGGCGCTTGGCCAAGGGGACGGTGAGCACCGCCGCGAATAAAAAGACGACAGCGGCTTGTAAAAGGTTGCCTTCGTGGGGCATGGCGAACTCCTGGGTGGGGCAGGCGAGAGCGGCGCTCGCCCGATTTTCAGCGGGGCGTCAGGATAAAGGCTGGCGTCTGTTCAGTCAGCAACGAGGTTGTTGATCGAGCTCCATGGCTCAGTGGGGCCATTGTTCGAGCAGAATCGAAACGAACTTCTCCGCCGCCGGCGATAACGATGCGCCCCGACGGTACACCAGGCCGAGTGTCCGGTTCACGACAGGATCGGTCAGCGGAATGCTCACCAGTGTCGGGTGATCCGCTGCCGGCATCGCGAGACTCGGCATGGCGGAAACCCCTAGCCCGGCTTCGACCATGCCCAGCGAGGTGGACAAATGCTGCACTTCATAAAACCACTGCGGACGCCAGCTCAGGCCCGACAGGGCGTGGTCCAGCAACATACGATTGCCGCTCAGGCGACCGACGCCGATCAACCGGTAATCGCTCAGTTCGGACCAGGTCACGGACGTCCGCTGGGCCAGTTCATGGTCGCGACGGCAGGCCAGGACAAAGGGTTCGTTGACCAGTGAAACGAATTCGATGTCCGGGTGCTGGCCGCTCATCATGTTGATGCCGAAGTCGGCTTCCCCCCGCAACACTGCTTCGAGCCCTTCATTGGCGCTGAGGTCGAGCAAGCGGATGCGGATTTTCGGATAGCGCTCGTTATAAAGACGAATCACCGACGGCAGGAAGTAAAACGCAGCGGTTGGAATGCAGGCCAGGGTCACCTGACCGATTTGCCGTTCGGCCAGCTCACGGATGTTCAGGATCGAGTCGTCGAAGTCATCCAGTAATCGACGAGCCTTGGGCAGGAAGTCGCGGCCGACGCTGGTCAGGCTGACCTTGCGTGTGGTGCGATCGAGCAACGTAGTCCCTAAACCCTCCTCAAGTTTTTTTATCCGCCGGCTCAAGGCTGGTTGCGACAGATGCAGTGCATCGGCAGCTTCGTGAAAACTCCCCAGTTCGGCGATTTTTACGAAAGATCGGATGTCCTGAAGCTCATATTCCATGTTTTATCTCGTTGGGGAGGGCGTTGGATCACGTTCTTGAACGTTAAAACTTTCTTTTGTGAAACGCAATAATTGCTCCGATCTTTGCATTGGAAACACAATTACTTCCCTGTCACTCTTGTTTGCAAGACATCAATTACCCCTATTGATTAACAAGAGTTAGTGGCCATGCAACGAATTCCTTGTGTGCTGATGCGCGGTGGTACCTCAAAGGGACCGGTATTTCTCGCCTGGGATCTGCCGGTTTCGGTTGAAGAGCGCGATGAGTTGTTGCTCTCGGTGATGGGCTCCGGTCACGAACTGGAGATCGACGGCATCGGCGGCGGCAGCCCGCAGACCAGCAAGGTCGCCATCGTCAGCCCCTCGTTACATCCCGATGCCGATGTTGATTACCTGTTCGTTCAGGTCATGGTGTCCCAGCGTCGGGTGGATACCGCCCCGAACTGCGGCAACATGCTCTGCGCGGTCGGGCCGTTTGCCATCGAGCAGGGCCTGGTCAAGGCGACCGATGAACTGACTCGCGTGCGGATTCGCAATCTCAACACCGGCACCTTCGTCACCTCTGATGTGCAGACACCAAACGGCAAAGTCAGCTATGAAGGCGACACCGCCATCGATGGCGTGCCTGGCACCGCGGCACCGGTTCAACTGACATTCCTTGACGCGGCGGGCAGCAAGACCGGCAAGCTGTTTCCAACCGGCAGCACCCAGGACTGGTTCGACGACATTCCGGTGACCTGCATCGACATGGCCATGCCGATGCTGATCATCGAGGCGCGTCACCTGGGCAAACGCGGCGATGAAACGCCGGCCGAACTGGATGCCGACAAAGACTTCATGCACCGTCTCGAAGCCCTGCGGCTGCGGGCCGGCATGGCCATGGGCCTGGGCGACGTCAGCGACAAGGTCATCCCCAAGCCTGTGCTGGTTGCACCGGCCAAGGCCGGTGGCACGTTGCAGGTTCGTTACTTCATGCCGCATAACTGCCACCGTGCGCTGGCCATTACCGGTTCCATCGGTCTGGCCACCGCGTGTGTCACTGAAGGCAGCGTTGTGGCACACATGCTCGGTCATACCGGTGGGCCGCGTCTGCAACAGGTGCGGATCGAGCACCCGAGCGGCGGCATCGATGTCGTATTGTCCTACACCGGTGAGAACGGTGAGACAATCCGCGCCTCCGTTGTTCGTACCGCCCGAAGGCTGTTTTCCGGCTTTGTGTATGCCCCGGTTTCCCAACGGCTCGCCGGGTAGCCTTCCCGCGCAGTCACTGTCGTTTTTGCATCAGAACAATTCTAAAAATGGGTGATGCCATGAAAGTTGTTAAATCGCTCTACTTCCAGATCCTCTGCGCCGTGCTGCTGGGCGTCGTGGTCGGACACTTCTGGGCTCAGCAGGCCATTGCCCTCAAGCCGTTGGGTGATGCCTTCATCAAGCTGATCAAAATGATGATTGCGCCGGTGGTGTTCTGCACCATCGTCACCGGCATCGCCGGGATGAGCGACAAACGCTCCCTTGGCCGCTTGCTGAGCAAGACCATGCTGCTGTTTCTCGGGCTGACGGTGATCAGTCTGATCATCGGCCTGGTTGCGGTCTACGTGTTCAAGCCGGGCGTGGGCATGAACATCGATCCGAGCCATTTGAGTACAGCGGGCCTGTCTCAATACACCGAGTCGGCGGCGAAGCTTGGGGTGGTCGAGTTTTTCATGCACATCATCCCCGACACCTTTATAGGTGCGTTCAGTAAAGGTGAAGTGCTGCCGGTGTTGTTTATCGCGGTGCTGTGCGGTTTCGCCCTGTCTTCCCTGGGTGAACGTGGCAAGCCAGTGCTCGACGTACTGGAAGCGGCATCGCAGATGGTCTTCAAGATTTTTTCCTACCTGATGCGTTTTGCGCCGATCGGTGCCTTCGGGGCACTGGCGTTCACCGTCGGACAGTACGGCATCACCTCGCTGGGTTCGCTGGCGAAGTTGATCATGACCTTGTACGTTGCCTGCGCCTTCTTCGTCTTTGTGGTGCTGGGAAGCATTTGCCGCGCCCACGGCTTCAGCCTGTGGAAGCTTCTGCGTTACCTGCGCGAAGAATTCCTGGTGGTGTTGGGAACGTCCTCCACTGAGCCGGTCATGCCACGCATGCTGGAGAAACTTCAGGCCCTGGGTTGCAGCAAGGGTGTAGTGGGGCTGGTGCTGCCGACGGGGTACTCGTTCAACCTCGATGGCACGGCGATCTACCTGTCTCTGGCGGTAATTTTCATTGCCCAGGCCTGCAACATCGACCTGACCATGACCCAAACCTTGACCATGCTGGCGATCATGCTGCTGTCGTCCAAGGGCGCGGCAGGGGTGACTGGCAGCGGTTTCGTGGCACTGGCTTCCACGCTCACGGTGATCCATGACATTCCGCTGGCAGGCCTGGCGCTGTTGATCGGGATCGA
Source organism: Pseudomonas sp. JL3 (assembly GCF_031570575.1). Classification (NCBI taxonomy): domain Bacteria; kingdom Pseudomonadati; phylum Pseudomonadota; class Gammaproteobacteria; order Pseudomonadales; family Pseudomonadaceae; genus Pseudomonas; species Pseudomonas sp. JL3. Next base: position 527,201 of record NZ_JAKWJK010000001.1, on the reverse strand, counting down.
CCGTTTCATGTCTGAAGCGCGGGCCTTGACCAGCCTGGCGAGTAACGCCGTGGCGACCGTGGTGATCTCTATCTCGGAGAACGCCTGCGACCGTCAGGTCCTGCTCGATACCCTGGACGGTAAAACACCAGCTGTCCCGGAGGGCGATCAAACCTGGGACCGCGTCGGGACCACCACGCACATTTAGTACTGCGTAAGCGCTGCAAACACTAACCTTTTTACTACCTGCTGCCGGACGTCGCCGATCGCGTCGCCTGGCGGGCTCGGGGTCGTTCGCCTGCGCGTCGGCCACGCATTCCATAACAACAAGAGAGTTGCCCTATGCTCGCCTTACTCGGTTTGGCCATGGTGGTTGTGTTCACCTTCCTGATCATGACCAAGCGTCTGTCACCGATCGTTGCATTGACCATTGTTCCGATCGTCTTTGCAGTCATCGGCGGTTTTGGTGGAACCACCGGCAAAATGATGCTCGACGGTCTGAAAATGGTTGCCCCGTCGGCAGCGCTGCTGCTGTTCGCAATTCTGTTTTTCGGTTTGATGATCGACTCGGGGCTGTTCGATCCGCTGATCCGCAAGATTCTCAAGCGGGTCAACGGCGACCCGATGAAAATCGCGGTCGGCACTGCGCTGCTGTCGCTGACTGTCGCCCTGGACGGTGACGGCACGACCACATACATGATCACCTGCGCGGCGATGCTGCCGTTGTACAAGCGCATCGGCATGAACCCGATGATTCTGGCGACCATTTCCATGCTGTCGCTGAGCATCATGAGCGGCATGACCCCTTGGGGCGGCCCGGCGACCCGGGCGATTGCCGCGTTGGGGCTGGATGCCGGGGCTTACTTTGTTCCGTTGTTGCCCACCATGATCGGCGGCGCTGCTTGGGTGGTATTCACCGCGTTCCTGCTGGGCCGCGCCGAACGTAAACGCATTGGCAACGTCCAGCTGCAAAGCGGCGGGAGTGATTGCTACATCAAGGCGATTCTTGAGGACACGCCGCACAAACGCCCGAAACTGGCCTATGTCAACCTGATGCTGGTGACGGCGGTGATGGTCGCGCTGGTGATGGGGATCATGCACTCGGCAATCCTGTTTCTGATTGGCTTCGTGCTGGCGCTGATGATCAACTATCCGCAACTGGACATTCAGAAAGAACGCATCCTCGCACACTCCGGCAACGCCATGACTGTAGTCCTGCTGGTGTTTGCGGCTGGTATTTTTGCCGGGATTTTCTCTGGAACCAAAATGGTCGACGCATTGGCGCAAACCCTGGTGGACTGGATTCCACCGTCCTGGGGGCACCTGTTCCCGCTGGTGGTGGCGATCACCAGCATGCCGTTGACCTTCGTGCTGTCCAATGATGCCTATTACTTCGGTGTGGTACCGATCCTCGCCAACGCGGCGGCAGCCTACGGGATCGACCCGGTGGAAATCGCCCGGGCGTCGATTCTTGGCCAACCGGTGCACTTGATGAGCCCGCTGGTGGCCTCGACCCTGTTGCTGGTGGGGATGGTCGATCGCGACCTGGGCGACTTCCAGCGCGCCACCTTCAAATGGGCGGTGCTCACTTCCCTGGTGGTCACAGCTTTAGCCCTGCTGACCGGTGCCTTGACGCTGTTCTCCTGATTCACCCCTGACTCGCCGCTGATAGAACTCCACGCTCCCGACGGCGGGCGCGCGGTCACGTGCATCCTTAAAACAACAATATGAGTAGTTCGACATGACCCATTTTCTGACTCGCGGGGCTTTTCTTCCTCTTCTGGGCGTGTTGCCGATGGCCGCTGCCGGTGCGAGTGATTTCATCGACGACAGCAAGTTGAAGCTGCAACTGCGCAACGTCTATTTCAACGAAAACTTTCGCGATGAACATGGCTTGAGTGCGCGTTCGGCCAGAACCGCCAAAAGTGAGCGCACCGAGTGGGCCCAGGGTTTCCTGCTGGATTTCCAGTCGGGGTTCACCCCCGGCACTATCGGTTTCGGGGTTGACGCATTGGGCCTGCTGGGTGTCAAACTCGATTCCGGGCGTGGCCGCAGTGGCACCGGTCTGTTGCCGGTACACGATGACGGCCGCGCCACCGACGAGTTCGCCAGTGCCGGGGCTGCGGCCAAGATCAAACTGGCCAAGACCACCCTCAAATACGGCACTCTGCTGCCCAAAACGCCGGTACTGATCTACAACGATGCGCGTTTGCTGCCGCAGACCTACGAGGGTGGACAAGTCACCAGCACCGATATCGAAAACCTGACCCTGACTGGCGGTCATCTGGACCGATTCAAGCTGCGCGATTCGACCGATAGCGTGTCGATTGTTCCTGACGGTTATTCAGGCGACAAAGGTGGCGATTTCACCTACGCCGGTGGTGATTACAAACTCGGCAAGAATACCCGTCTGAGTTACTTCTACGGTGAACTGGAAAACTTCTATCGCCAGAACTTTGCCGGCATCCAGCACGATCTGCCAATGGGGCCCGGGGTGTTGACCGGCGACTTGCGCTATTTCAACAGCAAGGACGCGGGCCGTGCCTACGCCTCGAAAATCGATAACGACATGCTCAGCGGTCAGCTGACCTACGCGGTGGCGGGGCACACCTTTGGCGGCGGTTATCAACAACTCAGCGGTGACGCCGGGCTGCCGTACATCAGCGGTGCGACGGTGTACTCGTTCAGCAACGTCGGCATCGGCAAGTTCATCGAAGAGGACGAGAAGACCTGGATGCTCAGCTACGGTTACGACTTTGCGCCGATGGGCATGCCCGGGCTGACGTTCATGACCCGCTATCTCAAAGGCAACGACGGCAAGTCCGACACCAACATCAAAGAGTCCGAACGCGACACGGAACTGGCCTATGTGGTCCAGAGCGGCACGTTCAAGGGGCTTGGCGTGAAGCTGCGCAACTATGTCTACCGCTCGGACTTCGCGCGTGGACGTGACAGCAACCGGATCTATTTCACTTACGACATTGCTCTCTGGTAACGGCGCCGGAAGGTGCTCGCAGCAGGCTGCGGGCGCCTTTTCAGTTAGCAGTCCAGGTCGCGCGACGAAGGAAACCGGATATGTCATTTAAACGAAAAATACTGCTGCTCACATTACTTCCCGTGGTGTTGTTCGCAGTGGTATTGAGTATCACCACCAGCAAGATTCTGCTGTCGTTGGCGGAGCAGGAAGTCACGCAAACCCGCGATCGGTTGCTGGCCGAGAGTCGGGCCAGGCTCGAAGATTATGCAAGCATCGCCCGCAGTTCCATAGCAGGGTTGTATAACAACGCAAACAGTGGCGACCTGCAAAGTCGGGCCCTGGCTATCAGCCAACTGTCGAAAATGAAGTATGGCGATGACGGCTACTTCATCGGCTACGACAGTCAAGTCGTGCGCCTGTTTCGCGGTGAAAGCAGCGAAGGTGTGGGTACCAACATGAGCGATCGAAAGGACCGCGACGGGGTTTATCTGAATCGCGAGATGGTCGCGGCAGCAAAGAACGACTCGCACTACGTCAACTACGCCGGGGCCTTGGTCAATACCGATAAAGTTGTGCCGAAACTGGCCTACAGTTTTTTCCTGCCCAAATGGGACATGGTAGTGGTCACTGCCGTCAATCTGGACAGCATTGAAACCCAGGTGGCGCAGGTTCGTGCGGACATCGACCGACGGGTGAGCAGTATTGTTTACGGGATCATCATGGTGGCCGTGGTGTTGCTGGCAATTATTGGCGTATTGGCGCTGCTATTGGTCAATGCCGGCCTGCGGCCGCTGACACTGATCCGCGACAGTCTTGACGAGATTGCTGCCGGTGAGGGGGATTTGACCCGACGCTTACCCGTCGGCAGCCAGGATGAGTTCGGCCAGTTGGCCGGTTCATTCAACGCTTTTATCGGCAAAATTCATGGGTTGGTCAGTCAAATCGTGGCAATGACCGGGCAATTGAGCAACGCTGTCGGGCAAGTGGCCAAGCAGGCCCGGCATATGGACCTGGCCATGGAGCAGCAGCGTCAGGAGACCGATCAAGTAGCGGCGGCGATCAATCAAATGTCGTCGGCGGCGCAGGAAGTCGCGGTCAGTGCTCAGAGTGCATCGGACGCGGCCATGGAAACCGATCAGCAGACTCGACGCGCCCGGCAAGTGGTTGACGGCAGCATTGCTCGTATTCAGGGACTGACGTTGGACCTGGGACGCAGCGGTGCGTCTCTGGACTGCCTGCAAAGCGACGTTTCGGCAATTGTCACGGTGCTCGATGTCATCCGTTCGATTGCCGAGCAGACCAATCTCCTGGCCCTGAATGCGGCCATCGAGGCCGCCCGTGCCGGTGATGCCGGGCGAGGTTTTGCGGTGGTTGCCGACGAGGTACGTGCTCTTGCCAGTCGTACCCAGCAAAGCACCCAGGAAATTCAGGCGATGATCGAGCGCCTCAAGCGAGCCACCAGCATCGTCGTGACCTCAATGCATCAATCCGGTGAAGCCGGGGAGGGGGCCAGCACTCAGGCTTATCAGGCCGGTGAGTCGTTGGGCAACATCGTCGAATTAATCGCCACTATCAACAGCATGAACGCGCACATCGCCAGTGCTGCGGAGGAGCAAACTTCGGTGGCGGAGGAGATTAACCGCAGCGTGCATCAAATCGCCCGGGCAATCGACAGCGTTGCCGATGAAACCCAGCGTGGCGTGCAGACGGTCAATGACCTCCACGGCATTGGGCGCGGCCTCGAAGTCCTGGTCAAACAGTTCAAGATCTGAGGCGCCTGCATCAGACCCGGCTCACCGTCTGACAGCCCAACCGATACTGATTATTCCCGCTGCGCTTGGCCTCATACATCGCCAGGTCGGCAATGTGAATCAACCGGTCCATGCTCGGTGCATGGTCCGGGAACACCGCGACCCCAAGGCTGCTGCCGATGTGGCGCTGGTCGTTGCCGATGGTCACCGGCGGTGCGAGTTCGATGAAGATTTTCTGGCAGATGCTGCGGGCTTCGTCTTGCAGGCTGTTGCCTTGGGGAAGTCCTTGCAGGATGACCACGAACTCGTCGCCGCCGATCCGGGCAACGGTGTCGGTTGAACGCAGGATTTTCTTCAGGCGTGTCGCGGTGGTGATCAGCACGCGGTCGCCGGCGGCATGGCCGTAGTGGTCGTTGATCGCCTTGAACCCATTGAGGTCGACAAACACCAGCGCCACCCGCGTGGCGCTGAGGCGGGCCTGCTCCAGGGCGTCGGACAAGCGTTCTTCGAGTACCAGGCGATTGGGCAGGCCGGTCAGCGGGTCGTAATGGGCCAAGTGTTGCAGATAACTGGCGGAGGCTTTTTCTTCGGTGATGTCGCGGACCACGCCCATCATCTTGATCGTTGCGTCATGCTCATTCTTGACCACATTGCCGGTCTCCCGCAGCCAGCGGATGCTGCCATCCGGCCAGACCACGCGGTATTCCTCGTCGTGGTTTTCGCCGGTTTCCAGGCAACGCAATTCACCGGCGCGGACCTTGGCCCGGTCGTCCGGGTGCACACAGGAACAGAACAGGGCGTAGGAGGGCGTTACCTCTCCGATCTTGAACCCGAACATCCCGTAGATTGCATCCGACCAATAGAGCTTGTCGGTATCAACCTCCCAGTCCCAGGTGCCGATGCGGGCGAAGTATTGGCTGCGTTTGAAACGCTCGGCGTCGCCCTCCTGGTGGATGCTTTGTCCTTCGGTGAGGCTGTCGATCAGCGCACGGCACTCGGCCAACTGCTTTTGCAACGAACGATCGCGCCAGATCAGCGCGATGATCAGCGCAAAGGTCAGTGAGCCGATGGTGATATCGATCCAGAGCTGACTCATTGAGGAATTGCGCTCATGGTGTATCGAACCGTGGGGGAGGTGGCGGGTATATTAAGGCTCTGTACGAAAAACTGCCTGCGTGTCGATCATGCTGCGTTAAAAACAGCCTCGGAATGCTCATTTACAACCCGTAAACTCCGCTTCATCGCCTGTTTTTGCCTTGCCTGATCGACACTTGGCGACTTTTCGTACAGACCCTGGCAAGCAGGAGGTGGGTCAGTGCGCCACTGACGGTTGGGTCGCGACCGAGACGGTGAAGGTCACGACAATCAGCACGACGAGTACCCAGAACAGCACCATGACTGTCAGCATGACGACCTTCAGGCTTTGATAAAGCCAGCGCAACCAATGGCCTTCGGGTTTTGCTTCTGAGCGGGTTCTGAGTACGCCTTTCAAATAGAAGCCGAGGAGGGCCAGCAGTGCGCCATCAATTAACAGCGCAGGCAGGCCGGCTTCGGGGAAAATGCTTCCCCACCGATAGAATGACGACCGGCTCAAGAACACCACATAACAAATGAGGCTGCCGTAGGGGCTGGCTCTCCACCATTTACCGGCCAGCGCTCCGACCATCAGGCACATAATCACCATGAACGGGTTGAGGAGAATATGGATCATCCACTCCAGTACGTTGGGGAAGTAGCCCGGGGAATGGATGCTGCGCCAGATGTGTTCAAACATTGTTCAGGCTCCTGCCTTCTATGGTGTAAGTGCTGCTTCGGTGCTTCCGTGCCGCTGCACGGTATCGGCGTATTGTCGGGTTACATAAGTCCTGTTGTGTAAATTAGGGGCTGTACGAAAAGTCGCCGAGTGGCGATCAGGCAGTTTTCGTACAGTGCCTGGTTCACGACCACTGCCAGATACAGAGCGAAACGGTTGCCAATAGCCTGCATTTCTGGGAAAACGGCGCCCATCAAGCCCGTTCGGGCAAGCGCACAGATTGAGTGAATGTCATGAATGATGAGTTGCAGGTAATCGACCTTGAAGTGGGCGACGGCAAAGCCGCTGTCAAAGGCGCGCTGATCACCACCCAATATCGGGGTTGGCTGGAAGACGGCACCGAATTCGATTCTTCCTACAGCCGGGGCAAACCTTTCCAATGCGTGATTGGCACGGGACGGGTGATCAAGGGCTGGGACCAGGGAATCATGGGCATGCAGGTCGGCGGTAAACGCAAGCTGCTGGTGCCGGCGCATCTGGCCTATGGCGAGCGCTCGATGGGGGCGATTACGCCGAATTCGAATCTGATTTTCGAGATTGAACTGCTGGAAGTGCTGACGCGGGATGATTGATGGGCGTGTGAGCTGAAACGATAAAACCCGCTGTCTCTGTGAGGAGATAGCGGGTTTTTTGATCGTTCCCACGCGCAGCAAAGGAATGCCTCACCGGACGCTCTGCGTCCGCTCTTTGGGACGCAGAGCGTCCCTGGCTGCATTCCCACGCAGAGCGTGGGAACGATCGGTGACGGCGGCTATTGCTGCGGGTCGATGTTCTTCAGCGCCCGGTTCACGGCAAATGCCCTTTTGCTGATGGGCGAGTCAGGTGAATGTCTCAATGTCATCAAGGGTGTCCGTCACGGTTCCTTCCAGGGAGGGGAAATTTTTCTTCACCTTCTCAAGGGCCGGAAGTACAACATCCAAGTCCAGATCACCCTGTCTGCGGGCTATGTGACCGAGCGCGGTGATGGCAGATGCTGCAACTGATTCGGACTCACTCTCGAGGTATTTCAGGCAGGTGTTCTGAGCCCAGGTCTTGTCTTGCTCATTCAGGCCAATAGAAATCAATGCGGCGGCAACGTTGGTTTCTACGTCGCTAGCTAGAAGCCTCGTCGCTTCCTCATGGCTCATTGTCGGATCTTGGTAGAGAAGGCTCACTTTTTAACTCCCTGAATGTTGCCTTTATGATCGGTTTTTCCTGCCTTGATCAGAGCATTTTGATCGTTCCCACGCGCAGCAAAGGAATGCCTCACCGGACGCTCTGCGTCCACTCTTTGGGACGCAGAGCGTCTCTGGCTGCATTCCCACGCAGAGCGTGGGAACGATCGGTCAACCTGACTTGCCAGCCCCGGCTATATCGGTAACCATGCACGCCATATAGGGGTAGGGGGTATACGTATGTCGCACATCCACGAACACAAAGACGACCTGCTAAATCGTGTCCGGCGTATTGCCGGTCAGGTCCAGGCGGTGGAGCGGGCGCTGGAGTCCGACGCCGAATGCGCCAAAACCTTACATCTGGTCGCGGCGATCCGCGGAGCGGTCAATGGTCTGATGGATCAGTTCATCGACGCCCACGCCCGTGAACATGTGGCGCATCCCGGACTCAGCGATGAAGCCCGCGCCGAAGGCGTTGAAGACTTGTTGCAAGCCATTCGCCGTTACTCGAAATAGAGGCCACCGCCATGTCACTGACACCTCAACCTTCGCGTTATGCCCACGACCACCTGTTTCTAGGGGCGGCCCACGATGACAATGCCCGCCGCACGTTGTGGGTAGTGGTCCTTACCTTCGTGATGATGATTGGCGAAATTGCCGCCGGGTACATCACCGGTTCCATGGCACTGCTGGCGGACGGTTTTCATATGGCGACCCACGCCGGGGCCTTGGGTATTGCCGCGGCGGCTTACGGTTTTGCCAGACGACATGCCAACAATTCGCGCTTCAGTTTCGGTACCGGCAAGGTCGGGGACCTGGCGGGTTTTGCTTCAGCCATAGTGCTGGGCCTGGTGTCGATCGGCATCGCTGGCGAATCCATCGTGCGACTGTTTCAGCCGACCACTGTGGCTTTCACCGAAGCGACGGTGATTGCGGTGGTGGGGCTGGCAGTGAATATCGTCAGTGCGTTTCTGTTGTCGGGCAATCATGGACATCACGGCCATGATCATCATGATCACAGTCATGCCCACGCTCATCATCACGACAACAATCTGCGTTCGGCGTATTTGCATGTCCTGGCCGATGCGTTGACCTCAGTGCTGGCCATCGTGGCATTGTTGGCCGGGCGCTACCTGGGCTGGGTCTGGCTGGACCCGGTGATGGGGATTGTTGGTGCCATCGTGATCGCGAGATGGGCATATGGCTTGATGCGTGACAGCGCCGCCGTGTTACTCGACACCACCGATGAACACGTCGCCGCCGAAATTCGTGAGTTGCTCGAATCGGCGGACGATGTTCGCATCAGTGACCTTCACGTCTGGCAAGTCGGCCCTCAGGCGCGGGCGGCGATTGTCAGTGTCGTGGCCGTGGCGGGTGTCAGTGCCGACGCCATTCGCGAACGCCTGGCGCCGGTTCATGAGTTGTCTCACCTGACGATCGAGCATCGCCACGCTTGAAGTGTCTTTCAGGCAAAGAGCGGAATGCGGCCGTTCAGGGAAGGGCGGTAGTGCCAGGTCAACCGGTCCAGCGCGGGTTTCATGGTCCGAATTTTGCTCAGCGTCGCACTGGCAATGCTCATGGCCAGCACCTGTCCCGGACATTGATGACGCCCCGCGCCGAAAGTGAAGCTGCGGCGGTTCGGGCGGTCGAGCAGGAACGTGTCGGGATCATCATTAAGTTGCGGATCGCGATTGGCCGAGGCCAACAGCACCAGAATGACGTCGCCGGGGTTCAGGCTGACACCATCGATTTCACACGGCGCGGTGACGAAGCGGCGGGTGTTTTGCACCGACGGGTCGAAGCGCTGGACTTCAGCGATCAGGTCATCAACTGGAGCCGAATCCAACTGTGGGTTTCGAATCAACGCCAATAGCGCATTACCGATCAGCCCGGCAGTGGCTTCACAGGTCTGGGAGAAAAGGCCAATCAGGTTGGCGATCAAGGTTTCAGGATCGGTCGATGTCGCCGCGAAACGCTGCCGGATACCGGTGAGCAGGGCGCTTCGATTGCTTGGGTCGTCCAGAAGCTCGATGAAATAGCCCTTCAGCTGTTCCGCCGCGACATGGGCAGCGTCCAGTTGCGCCTGATCGCTGAGTGGCGACAGGCAGGCGACGAAGTCGGCGGTCAGCTCGCTGATGGCCCGGCCCTGAGCCGGAGAGAACCCCAGCAACGCCGCCACCACACAGACTGGCCCGCGAAACATCGCCGCGTACAGCCCATCGGCGCCCGGAGTGATCAACCGAGCGCCGACCAATGCATTGACCTCGTTCACGTCGATCAACGCCAGCCCCGGCTCAATCGCCGCCCTCGGGCAACGCTGTCGTGCGCCCTCGTTCATCCGCATCAACTGACTGAACACCTTGCCGGCCATGCCTTGAGCAATGGCCTTGGGCACCGGCTCGTGGGACGGCCGCACATGACAGTCCGGATGCGCCAGCACGGCGGCAGCGGCTCGGGCGCTGCTGGCTACCCACAGTTTCAGTCCTTGATGAAAAACCAGCCCACCCTCGGCGCGCAATTGCGCGTAGTAAGGGTAAGGATCGGCGTGAGTCGCAGCGATGATCGGGTCCATGGGTCGCAGCCTTATCGGTGGTTGAGAAGTGTTGCTACTATCTCCAGTTCGAAAGGGCCTTGATTCGTCCGGGAGCGAAATATGAACGCAGAACAACACGACATTGGCGTCTCCCAAGTGGCGGCCGCGATTGCCGAGCCGGCCCGGACGAAAATCCTCTGCTCGTTGATGGACGGCCACGCCCGCACCAGCACCGAGCTGGCAGCGGTTGCCGAAGTCAGTGCCTCGACCGCCAGCGCTCACTTGGCCAAGCTAAAGGAACTGGCGCTGGTGCGTTTGCACGTTCAGGGTCGCCATCGCTACTACAGCCTCGCAGACAAACGCGTGGCCCAAGCGCTGGAAGCGCTGATGGTGATCGGCCAGAACGCCGCGCCGAGGTTCAACCCGCGCACCCCGGATCGCCTGCAATTTGCCCGCACCTGTTACGACCACATGGCCGGCACGTTGGCGGTGTTACTGCATGACCGGATGATCGAAGCGGGGTGGTTGTTGGAAACCGATGAGCAGGTTTATCGACTGAGCGAAAGCGGCGAAGCGTTGTTCGAAGGGTTGGGTATCGACGTCAATAACCTCAGCACCTTGCGCCGTCGCTTCGCCTGCCCGTGCCTGGACTGGAGCATGCGCCGGCCGCATCTGGGCGGTGCCTTGGGCGCGGCGTTGCTGCAAACGGCGATCAAACGCAAATGGGTGACGCAGGACCTGGACAGTCGGGCGTTGGCGTTGACGATGGTGGGGCGTAAGGAACTCAGTCGCCGCTTCGCCGTTGACCTTCCGGTTCAGGGAACGGCAGCACCACTCACATCCACCGAGAACAAGCGCCGCGCGATCGCCAGTCCTGCGGCTTAGCGACTGGCCGAGGCCATGAGCACGCCAAAGCCGGCGAAGGTCACGCCCGAGACTTTCGCGGTCAGCCAGGAACCCTTCGGGCTCGATAACCAGCCTTTGGCGGCATTGGCGAGCAAGGCATAGCCGCCATGCACCAGGATCACCAATACGCTGTAGGAAGCGACCAGTTTGAAGAACTGGGCGTAGAAGTGCGCCGAGGTGTCGATGAATTGCGGGAACACCGCCAGAAAGAAAAACACCGCTTTGGGGTTCAATAGCTGCATCGAAGCCGCTTCGAGGAAGCGATAGCCAGGGCTTGAGGGCCGCGTTTCAAGCAGCGTGCTGAAACGATCCGAGCGCCAGCTTTTGTAGCCCAGGTACAACAAATAGGCGGCCCCTGCGTACTTCAACGCGGTAAAGGCGTTCGCGGAGGTGCTGAGTATCAGGCCAACACTGGTGGCGCTGATGGCGGCGACGACGAACGCCCCCGACGCGATCCCCAGAATGCCCGGCACCGCTCCCGTCCAGCCGTGGCGCACTGCGTTGGACAGGGTCAGGACCACGCCAGGCCCCGGGCTCAAAATGGTCAGGGTGGCGAAAAGTACAAAGAGTCCGTAGCTGTTCATGTCTTGCTCCGTCAGGTGACGCTGGCTGCGTTCTGGCAGATTGGCGTGACGACGAGGGCGTGACAAACGCTTTAATTGCAGCGCATAGGTGACTAAATTAGACGCATGAAAAATCCACTACCGCCTCTTAATGCTGTTCGCGCCTTTGCCGTTGCTGCTCGTCATCAGAGCTTCAGCCTGGCGGCCGAAGAGCTGCATGTCAGCCACAGTGCCGTCAGCCGGCACATCAAATTGCTTGAGGAGTACTTGGGCGTGCTGTTGTTCGAGCGACGCATCCGTCAATCGGTGCTGACGCCGGCCGGCCAGCGCTTTTATGAGCAGGTCAGTGCCGGGCTGTCGCAGATCGCCAACGCCGCCGCTGCACTCAAGCAACATGCCTCGCTGCCTACCGTGAAGATCAATGTGCGCCCGTCCTTTGCCGTGCTTTGGCTGACGCCCAGGCTGGCGGATTTCATTGCGCAGCACCCCGGCATCAAACCGCAGGTGATTACTCAAACCCAGGCGCCCGATCAGGCACGCGACGGGTTCGATATCGTCATTCGCCGTGGTCGTGACGATTGGGCACCGGCGATTGAGGCGCGAGCACTGTTCGAAGACGAATTGTTGCTGGTCGCGGCGCCATCGCTGATCGAGCGCCTGCCGCTTGAAGACCTCACGTCCCTGAGCCGCCACACGTTACTGACCGCCAAGGCCCGCCGCGAAGACTGGCACAATTGGGCCATGCACTTTGACCAAAGTCAGTCAGCCGCTCAGGTCACCCGGCAGTTTGATCACATGCACCTGGTGCTTCAGGCCGCCGTGGAGGGACAGGGCCTTGCCTTGTGCCCGACCTCTTTGCTGGGCAACCATCTGTTGAGTGGACACCTGATCTGCCCGTTGCCCGAGTTGCGCATGCCGTTGCCGCGTTATTACTACGGTGTTGCGCTGGACGTGACCGCGCACGCACGGATCTTTGTGGAGTGGTTGTTTGCCCGGATTGCTCAGGATGAGCTGAGTTGGCAAACGCCTCGTGCCGTGACCGCTACGCCCTGAAGTCCCAGACGATCTCCACCACCCGCACTGCGAGCACCAGGTAAACCAGCCCCAGGATGATCTGAAACGCCGTGTGATACGGCAACCTGGACAGCCGGCGTATTCCGTCGCTGACATTGAGCAGCATCAGTACTGCCGACACCAGGATCAGCCCCCAACCAGCGAGGCTTGAAGCGAACAGTCCCATAAACACGTGATGGCCGCCGTGCAACGCGTTGGTGCCCGCCGCGAATAGCAGGGCACACACCAGCAGGTTCTTGATGTTGTCGAATACTTGCGTGGTGAAGTCGGTGTCCAGCAAGGCCAGATACTTTCGCCAGAGTTTTCCCATGGTTTTGGTGGCACCTGTTAGTGGCTGTTACACGTGGCAAGTCTAGTGACGTTTTCCACGAAACGCGGACGAAAAAAAGCCCGGCCTTCAACGTGAAGGCCGGGCTTTTGTGTTCAAACGGACAGTCGCGTCAAATCAAACCTTGACGATCCAGCCCGCTGGCGCCTCGATGTCGCCAGTCTGTACACCGGTCAGCTCTTTGTAGAGCTTCTGGGTGACCGGGCCGACTTCGGTCTCGCTGTGGAACACGTGCAGCTTGTCGTTGTAGCTGATGCCGCCGATCGGGGTGATCACCGCGGCGGTGCCGCAAGCGCCGGCTTCCTTGAAGTCGGACAGCTTGTCGATGAACACGTCACCTTCGACCACTTCCAGACCCAGACGGGTTTTAGCCAGCTCGATCAACGACAGACGGGTGATGCCCGGCAACACCGAAGGGGAATTCGGGGTGACGAACTTGTTGTCGTGGGTGATCCCGAAGAAGTTGGCCGAGCCGACTTCTTCGATTTTGGTGTGGGTCATCGGGTCCAGGTAGATGGCGTCGGCGAAGTGCGCCTTCTTGGCCTGGGAGCCTGGCATCAGGCTGGCGGCGTAGTTGCCACCGACCTTGGCCGCGCCGGTGCCTTGTGGGGCGGCACGGTCGTAGCTGGAGATCAGGAAGTTGTGCGGGGTCAGGCCGCCCTTGAAGTAGGCACCGACCGGGATGCAGAAGATCGAGAAGATGAACTCGGGCGCGGTACGCACGCCGATGTTGTCACCCACGCCGATCACGAACGGGCGCAGGTACAGCGCGCCGCCGGTGCCGTAAGGCGGAATGAAACGCTCGTTGGCGCGGACCACGTCCTTGCACGCTTCGATGAACTGTTCGGTGGACACCTGCGGCATCAGCAGGCGCGCGCAGCTGCGTTGCATGCGTGCGGCGTTCTGGTCCGGGCGGAACAGGTTGATCGAACCGTCTTTGCAACGGTAGGCCTTCAGGCCTTCGAAGCACTGCTGGCCATAGTGAAGGGCAGTGGAGCCTTCGCTGATGTGCAGCACGTTGTCTTCAGTCAGGGTGCCTTTGTCCCACTCGCCATTACGCCAGTGCGACAGATAGCGCTTGTCTGTCTTGATGTAGTCAAAACCCAGCTTGTCCCAATTGATGCTTTCGTTACCCATGACACCCTCTATCACTTAACAACCGTCGAAACGGTTCAAGGCTTCTGACATTTTTCTGGATGGGGACAACAATACTTCATTCCGGGCCCATTTCGCAGCCCGGATTGCAGTTACTGATCGTACTGATCGTTCCCACGCGGAGCGTGGGAACGATCAATCAGGTCCGGTTTACAGGTGCAACGCGTGGCCCAAAGCACGCAACGCAGCTTCCTGCACCGCCTCGCCGAGCGTCGGATGTGCGTGGATGGTGCCGGCGATGTCTTCCAGACGAGCGCCCATTTCCAGGCTCTGGCCGAACGCCGTCGACAACTCCGACACGCCTACACCGACAGCTTGCCAGCCGACGATCACATGATTGTCACGGCGCGCCACGACTCGCACGAAGCCGCTTTTCGACTCCAGCGTCATCGCCCGGCCATTGGCGGCGAACGGGAAGCTGGACACGATGCAGTCCAGCCCCGAAGCCTTGGCCTCGTCCGGGGTCTTGCCGACCACCACCAGTTCCGGGTCGGTGAAGCACACGGCCGCGATGGCGGTCGGGTTGAATTCGCGGTGTTTGCCGCTGATCAGTTCGGCGACCATCTCGCCCTGAGCCATGGCGCGGTGGGCGAGCATCGGTTCGCCGCTCAAGTCGCCGATGGCGTAGACGTTGCGCATGCTGGTCTGGCAACGGTTGTCGATCTTGATCGCCGAACCGTTCATGTCCAGATTCAAGGCTTCGAGGTTCCAGCCTTGAGTGTTGGGTTTGCGACCCACGGCCACCAGTACCTGATCGGTTGCAAGATTCAGGATGTCGCCGTTCGGGTCACGAACTTGCAGCGTATTTCCTTGTGAATCAAAGCCTTCGACGCTGTGTTTCAAGTAAAGCTTCACATCGAGTTGCTTGAGTGCTTCATGCACCGGATGGGTCAGTTCGGCGTCGTAGGCCGGCAGGATGCGATCCTGCGCCTCGACCACACTGACCTCGGCGCCGAGTTTGCGATAGGCAATCCCCAGCTCCAGGCCGATGTAACCGCCCCCGACCACGACCAACCGTTTCGGCACGCTTTTCGGCGCCAGCGCTTCGGTGGAGGAGATGATCGGCCCGCCAATCGGCAGCATCGGCAGGTTGACGCTTTTCGAACCGGTGGCCAGCACCAGGTGCTCGCACTGAATGCGCGTGTCGCCGACTTCAACGGTTTTGCCGTCGATCACTTTGGCCCAGCCTTGAATGACCTGGACCTTGTGCTTCTTCAACAGTGCCGAGACGCCGGTGGTCAGGCGATCAACAATGCCATCCTTCCATTCGACGCTCTTGCCGATGTCCAGGGTCGGCGCCGACACGCTGATGCCCAACGCCGAGTATTGGCTGTGATGTTGTGTCTGGTGGAACTGTTCGGCGACGTGGATCAACGCCTTGGATGGAATGCAGCCGATGTTCAGGCAGGTGCCGCCCAAGGATTCGCCTTCCACCAAAATGGTCGAAATGCCCAGCTGACCAGCACGGATCGCCGTCACATAACCGCCGGGGCCGCCGCCAATGATCAGCAGTGTGGTGTTCAAAATCTGCATGTCTTACTCCACAAACAAGGTGGCGGGTTGTTCGAGCAAGCCACGGATGGCCTGGATGAATTGCGCCGCGTCCATGCCATCGACCACGCGGTGATCGAAGGAGCTGGAGAGGTTCATCATCTTGCGAATCACGATCTGGCCTTTGACGACCATCGGCCGTTCGACGATTTTGTTCACGCCGACGATCGCCACTTCCGGCAGGTTCAGCACCGGGGTGCTGACGATGCCACCCAGGGCACCGAGGCTGGTCAGGGTGATGGTCGAGCCGGACAGTTCATCGCGGCTGGCCTTGCCAGTGCGTGCGGCGGTGGCAAGACGGGAGATTTCTGCGGCGCTGTCCCACAGGCTCCGGGCTTCGGCGTGACGCACCACCGGCACCATCAAGCCGATGTCGGCTTGGGTGGCGACGCCCACATGCACCGCGCCGAGGCGGGTAATGACTTGCGCTTCGTCGTCGTAACGGGCGTTGATCTGCGGGAAGTCGCGCAGGGCCACGACCAGCGCGCGAACCAGGAACGGCAGCAAGGTCAGCTTGCCGCGGGTCGCGCCGTGTTTTTCGTTCAGGTGTGCGCGCAGTTCTTCGACGGCGGTGACGTCGATTTCTTCGACGTAGCTGAAGTGGGCAGCGCGCTGGGTGGCGTCCTGCATGCGCTGGGCGATCTTGCGGCGCATGCCGATTACCGGGATTTGCTGTTCGTCGTTGCGCTGGGCGTAAGCGGCGGTGGCGGTCGATGCGTTCGACTGACCCTGAGCCAGATAAGCTTCGAGGTCTTCGTGCAGAATCCGCCCGGCAGGGCCGGTGCCACGCACCAGACGCAATTGAATACCGAGGTCCAGCGCATGTTTGCGCACGGCCGGGGAGGCCAGCGGACGCTCATCGGCCTCGCGCGCGACCATCGGTCCCTGGCATACGGCGGCCGGGCGAGGCGCCGCAACCACTTTGCTTTCAACAGCGGCTTCAACTTTTGGTGCTGCAACCGGCGCTTCTTTAACTGCGGCAGGCTGAGCCGACTCTTTAACGTTGCCCGCGCCTTCAACTTCAATGCTGATCAGAATGCTGCCAACCGCCATGACTTCACCAGGCTGGCCACCCAGGGCAATCACCTTGCCATGTACCGGGGACGGAATATCGACCATCGCCTTGTCGGTCATGACATCGGCCAGCACCTGATCCTCGACGACCATGTCGCCGACCTTGACGTGCCACTGAGACAATTCAACTTCTGCAATGCCTTCGCCAATGTCCGGCATCTTAATAACGTGCGTGCCCATTCAGACCTCCATAACCCGATGCAAAGCCGCGCCCACACGGGACGGACCAGGGAAATACGCCCACTCTTGCGCGTGCGGGTAGGGAGTGTCCCAACCGGTGACGCGCTCGATCGGCGCTTCCAGGTAGTGGAAGCAATGCTCTTGCACCAAGGCGACCAGTTCGGCGCCGAAGCCACAGGTGCGGGTCGCTTCGTGAACGATCACGCAACGGCCGGTTTTCTTCACTGATTTGACGATGGTGTCTAGGTCCAGCGGCCACAGGCTGCGCAGGTCGATGACTTCGGCGTCGATACCGGTTTCTTCAGCCGCCACTTGCGACACATAAACCGTGGTGCCGTAGGTCAGGATGGTCACGTCCTTGCCCGGACGGGTGATGGCGGCGACATCCAGCGGCACGGTGTAGTAACCGTCTGGCACCTGTGCGGCCGGGTGTTTCGACCACGGGGTTACCGGACGTTCGTGGTGACCGTCGAACGGGCCGTTGTACAGACGTTTTGGCTCGAGGAAGATCACCGGGTCATCGTTTTCGATGGAGGCGATCAACAGGCCTTTGGCGTCGTAAGGGTTGGACGGCATGACGGTACGCAAACCGCAGACCTGAGTGAACATCGCCTCGATGCTCTGGCTGTGGGTCTGACCGCCATAGATGCCGCCACCGCAAGGCATGCGCAGGGTCATCGGTGCGGTGAACTCGCCGGCCGAGCGATAACGCAGGCGTGCTGCTTCGGAAATGATCTGGTCCGACGCCGGGTACACGTAGTCGGCGAACTGGATCTCGGCCACCGGCCGCAAACCGTAAGCGCCCATGCCCACGGCGACGCCAACGATGCCGCTTTCGGAGATCGGTGCGTCGAATACACGGGAGGTGCCGTACTTGTTCTGCAGACCTTCGGTGCAACGGAATACGCCGCCGAAGTAGCCCACGTCCTGGCCGAACACCACGACGTTGTCGTCACGCTCAAGCATCACATCCATGGCCGAGCGCAGGGCCTGGATCATGGTCATGGTGGTCGTGGTCATGGCGGTTTCCAACTCGATTTTGTTGTTGTGATCGTTCATGTCAGATCCCCAACTCTTGACGCTGGCGCTTCAAGTGCTCCGGCATCTCTTTGTAGACGTCTTCGAACATGGTCGCGGCGCTCGGAATCTGGCCGCCGGCGAGGGTGCCGTACTGCTCGGCTTCTTTCTGCGCGGCGATCACTTCGGCTTCCAGCTCGGCGCTGACCGCGACGTGTTCCTCTTCGGACCACTGACCGATTTTGATCAGGTGCTGTTTGAGGCGCGCAATCGGGTCGCCCAACGGGAAGTGGCTCCAGTCGTCGGCAGGACGGTATTTGGACGGATCATCAGACGTCGAGTGCGGGCCGGCGCGGTAGGTGACCCATTCGATCATGGTCGGGCCGAGGTTGCGGCGCGCGCGTTCGGCGGCCCAGGAGGAAGCAGCGTACACCGCGACAAAATCGTTGCCATCGACCCGCAGGGAGGCGATGCCGCAACCGACGCCGCGTCCGGCGAAGGTGGTGGCTTCACCACCGGCAATCGCCTGGAAGGTCGAGATCGCCCACTGGTTGTTGACCACGTTGAGGATCACCGGCGCACGGTAGACGTGGGCGAAGGTGAGGGCAGTGTGGAAGTCCGATTCAGCGGTGGCGCCATCGCCGATCCAGGCCGAGGCGATTTTGGTGTCACCCTTGATCGCCGAAGCCATGCCCCAGCCCACGCCCTGAACGAATTGGGTGGCGAGGTTGCCGGAAATGGTGAAGAAACCGGCATCTTTTACCGAATACATGATTGGCAACTGACGACCCTTGAGCGGATCGCGCTCGTTGGACAGCAGTTGGCAGATCAGGTCCACCAGCGGTACTTCGCGGGCCATCAGGATGCTTTGTTGACGGTAGGTGGGGAAGCACATGTCGTCGATGTTCAAGGCCAGGGCCTGGGCGCTGCCGATGGCTTCTTCGCCAAGGCTTTGCATGTAGAACGACATTTTTTTCTGACGCTGGGCGACCACCATGCGGTTGTCGAAAATCCGGGTCTTGAGCATGGCGCGCATGCCTTTACGCAGGATCTCGACGGGTACGCCTTCAGCCCACGGGCCGAGGGCATTGCCCTGGTCGTCGAGCACGCGAATCAGGCCTTTGGCCAGGTCGGCGGTGTCGGCCGGTTCAACGTCAATTGGGGGTTTGCGCACCAAGCCTGCGTCAGTCAGATGCAGGTAGGAGAAGTCGGTTTTGCAGCCGGGGCGGCCCGAAGGTTCGGGAACGTGCAGGCGCAGCGGTTCGTACGCTTGGTTCATGGCTTCTACGCTCGATCTTGTGAATTTCTTGTAGTGAGCTGGCAGTCATTCTTCGGTAAAAGAATTCTTGTCCTACAACAATCATAGGCCGGCCCAAGAAGAATATTTCTCTCTGTTTCGTTGCGCCTGAGGTCATTTGAGGATAAAAAATCTGCATAAACATAAAAAACAGGTGGTTTTGTCTCATGCGCAAACTGGACCGTACCGATATCGGCATTCTCAACAGCCTTCAGGAGAACGCGCGCATCACCAACGCCGACCTCGCGCGTTCGGTGAACCTGTCGCCGACGCCGTGCTTCAATCGGGTCAAGGCGATGGAAGAACTGGGGCTGATTCGCGAGCAAGTGACGCTGCTGGATGCCGACCTGCTGGGGCTGCATGTGAACGTGTTCATTCACGTCAGCCTGGAGAAACAGGTGGAGGAGGCGTTGCAGCATTTCGAAGAGGCGATCTCGGATCGCCCGGAAGTGATGGAGTGCTATTTGATGGCCGGCGATCCGGACTACCTGATCCGCGTGCTGGTGCCGACCATTCAGTCGCTGGAGCGCTTCATGATGGATTTTCTGACCAAGGTGCCGGGGGTGGCGAACATCCGTTCGAGCTTTGCGCTCAAGCAGGTGCGGTATAAGACGGCGTTGCCGTTGCCGGCGAATGGCCTGACCCTGGCCAACTGATCGTTGCCGCCAGGGACGCTCCGCGTTCCGCTTCCGGATGTGACGCAGAGCGTCACGGGATGCATTCCCACGCGGAGCGTGGGAACGATCGATGGCGTGGGTCAGAGTTGGTTCAGGGGGATCTTCAGGTAAGTCACGCCATTCTCTTCCGCCGGTGGCAAATTCCCCGCCCGCACATTCACTTGAATCGCCGGCAACAATAATGTCGGCATGCCCAACCCGGCATCGCGCCGGGTGCGCATGGCGACGAATGCGGCCTCATCAATGCCATCGTGAATATGAATATTGCTTTTGCGCTGCTCGCCAACCGTGCTCTGGCATTGCGGGGCGCGACCCGGGGGCGGGTAATCGTGGCAGACGTAAAGCCGCACGCTGGCGGGGAAGGCCAACAGTTTGTGGATCGAGGCAAACATCTGGTTGGCGTTGCCGCCAGGGAAGTCGCAGCGCGCAGTGCCGACGTCTGGCATGAACAACGTATCGCCCACCAGAATCACATCGCCGTCGATCAAATAAGCCATGTCCGCCGGGGTGTGCCCGGGAACGTGCAGGGCCGTGGCCTTGAGATTGCCGATTCGGAATGACTCGTCCGGCGCGAACAGGTGATCAAACTGTGAACCATCGACGCTAAATCCCGGTTCGAGGTTGAACAGCGTCTTGAACACCCCCTGAACCTTGCTGATCGACTCACCAATCGCAATCTTGCCCCCCAGTTCCCGACGCAAATAAGGCGCGGCGGACAGGTGATCGGCATGGGCATGGGTTTCCAGCAGCCATTGCACCTGCAACTGGTGTTCGCGCACGAAGGCTATGATTTTGTCAGCCTGGACGGTCGCGGTGCGCCCGGCGGCGGGGTCGTAATCCAGCACCGGATCGACAATCGCGCAATGCCCGCCATCGTGCTCGTAGATCACGTAGCTGTAGGTCGACGATGCGGGGTCGAGGAAGGCTTCAATCAAGGCGGGCATGGTGGCCGTTTCTGTTTGGACAAGCCTTGAGGGTAGTTTCATTTTCCCTGCGTTGACCAGCCCCGCATCAATTCAATTAATGAAAAAAACTGTGCGGGCTCTATCCTGTCACTCAATCGATACCGGGCGTCCCCGGCCTTTTTTCGCGGATCATGAGTGTTTTATGTTGCTGGCAAGTTTTTTTGGCCTGGTCATGGGCCTGGTGCTCGGTTTGACTGGCGCCGGTGGCGGTATTCTTGCAGTGCCGGCCCTGGTGCTCGGGCTGGGTCTGACCATGACCCAGGCGGCGCCGGTCGCGTTGTTCGCGGTGGGCTGTGCGGCGGCAATCGGTGCGGTCGACGGTTTGCGCCATGGCCTGGTGCGCTATCGCGCGGCGCTGTTGATTGCTTTGCTCGGCGCGGTGTTTGCGCCGGTGGGTATCTACTTCGCCCATCAGTTGCCGGAAAAGATTCTGAAGGTGCTGTTCAGTTTGCTGATGATCATGGTGGCCTGGCGGATGCTGCGCCCGGAAAAGCTCGACGACGGCCCCAGCGATCACGGCCATGCCAATTGGGGTCAGAAAAACTGCATGCTCGATCAGCAGACCGGGCGTTTTTCCTGGACCGCCAAATGTACCGCGACCCTCGCCGCCCTCGGTGCGGTGACCGGCGTCGTCTCGGGGCTGCTCGGGGTCGGTGGTGGTTTTCTGATTGTGCCGGCGTTCAAGCAACTGACCGATGTGCAGATGCGCGGCATCGTTGCCACGTCGTTGATGGTGATCAGCCTGATTTCGATCATCGGGGTGATCGGCGCTTTTCACGCCGGGGTACGGATCGATGGTTTGGGCGGGTCGTTCATTGTCGCCAGCATCGTCGGGATGATCCTCGGTCGAAAACTCTGCGCGCGGGTGCCGGCCCGGGGACTGCAGATCGGCTTCGCCAGCATCTGCGTGGTGGTCGCCGCTTACATGCTGTTTAGAGCGCTCGCCTAGCGCGCACCGGTTCCTGTGGACGCCTGTGGGGGTCACAGGCTTACACCCTAAGTTCCGGGCCTGGCCGGCGGGTGGTCTTACGCCGAATTTGCCGCGCGCCACCGGCCTGCCCAAAGCACCTGACAATCGCCCCCAAGGCAGCGTATGACGCCGCCGGTCAGCTTTCGATAATCGCCTCCGACATCAAGTCCCCCGTTGCGGAGCGCGCCATGCACAACAATAAGAACTTCAAGCATCGTTTCTTGCCGGCCTTCATCGCCAGCCTGTCGTCCCTTGGTTTGAGCTCAATGGCCGAGGCCGAGATCATGCTGTACGACAAGGACCAGACCACGTTCTCCACGGATGGCTATATCAACGCCTTCTACGTCAACAGCGATGTGGACCGGGCTGGCGAGCAGTACGACCGGCGTCAGGCGCGGGTGAAGATGGGGTTTCTGCCCAACTACCTGGGTTTCAACATGGGCAAGCAGGTCGATGACCTCAAGCTCGGCGCCCGCGCCTCGTTCTGGGTGACCATCAACGACAGCGAAACCAACGGTACCGACACCGCCATCGACGTGCGGCAGTTCTACGGCACAGTGGCCAACCCGGAGTGGGGCGAGGTGCTGATCGGCAAGGACTTCGGCCTGTTTGCCCGCTCCAACATCCTGCTCGACGAACTGCTGGCCGGTTACGGGCAGGTCAGCGATACGTTGGGCCTGGTGGACGGCGGCGGGGTGTCGTTCGGCAACATCGGCAGCGGTTACCCGTACCCGTTCCCGACGTCGCAGATTACCTATCGCACCCCGGTGATGGACGGTTTGCGGGTGGCGGTGGGGATCATGGACCCGGTCGACACCAACGACAGCAGCGCGACGGGCAAGGCGTACCAGGAGAACCCTCGCACCGAGAGCGAGATCACCTATCAATTCGACGTCGGCGGGGCGAAGATTTACAGCTGGCTCAACGGCAGCTACCAGACTTCGGACAACACCGATTCCAGCGTCGAGTCCGTCACCTCCAAAGGCGTCGGTTACGGCGTGCAGGCGAAGATGGGCGGGCTGTCGCTGACCGGCTCCGGTTTCCAGGCCAAGGGCATCAACCCGTTCTTCACCAACAACGCCGGCGAACCGACCCTGCGCAATGTCGACAGCGACGGTTACCTGTTGCAGGGCTCCTACAAACTGGGCAAGAACCGACTGGCACTGTCTTACGGCAAGACCGAGGACGACGGCAACGGCGTGGTGGGCAGCGGTGCCGATTACGAGACTCGCGGCGTTGCGCTGTTCCATGACGTCAACGACAACCTCAAGCTGGTGGCCGAGTACAACCAGTTCGAAATCAACGGCCACGACACTAGCGCCCAGAATGAAGACACCGATACGTTTGCGGTGGGGGCGGTGTTGACCTGGTAGGGGCTGACTAACCACTACTTGTGGCGAGGGAGCTGGCTCCCGTTGGGTCGCGAAGCGGCCCCGATTCTGGTCGCGCATCGGCCAGTATTAGGGGACTGCTTCGCAGTCCAGCGGGAGCAAGCTCCCTCGCCACAATTGCGCTGGTGCGCCATTAATCAGACCCTCATTCTCATCCCATCGAACCACCCACCCACTACCCAAGTAGCATTCGTCGCAACCCGCTGACTTCGTACACTCGTGCCTCATACAGGCGCACCGGCGAGGGGCAATGATGCAGCAGGTTCACAACGACGGTGTAGTCAGTGCCATGTCCCAGGCCACCGATGCCCAGCAAGCGGCCCAGGACCTGGCGCGACAACTTTTGCACCCGCATTTGGGCTTCGTGCTGTTCTTCTGTTCCGCCGAGTACGACTTGCAGGCGCTGGGCCAGGCGTTGCAGCAGAGCTTCGGCGGCATTCGCCTGGTGGGCTGCACCAGTGCCGGCGAAATCACTCCCCAAGGTTATGGCCGCAGCTGCGTGACCGCGGTGGGCTTCGATCATAGGCACTTTTCCATTTCCACCGAACTGATCGATGAAATGGAGCATTTCAGCCTGATCGATGCCCAGCAAATGGTCGAGCGCCTGGTCAGTGGTTGTCGCAGCAACACCCTGGCGCCGATCAAGGGCAACAGCTTTGCCCTGACCTTGCTCGATGGCTTGTCCAGTCGTGAAGAAATGGTGCTCGCCGCCTTGAGCGCGGCGTTGGGCGATATTCCGCATTTCGGTGGTTCGGCCGGCGACGACAACTACCTGACCCACACCCACGTGTATTTCGGCGGCGAGTTTCACAGCGGCGCGGCGGTGGTGGTGCTGGTCAATACCTGGCTGGACTTCGAAGTGTTCACCACCCATCACATCCTGCCCAGGGTCGAAAAACTGGTGGTCACCGCCGCCGACAGCGCCTCGCGCCGGGTGTTCGAACTCAACGCCGAACCAGCCGCCGAAGAGTACGCCCGGCACATCGGCGTGGCGGTGGCAGACCTCGATTACCGAGTCTTTGCCGCGCACCCGTTGGCAGTGCGGATCAACGATCAGTATTACGTGCGGGCGATCCAGCAGGTTCATCCGGACCTGAGCCTGAGTTTCTACTGCGCGGTGGAAAACGGCATCGTCCTTACCGTCATGCGCCCCGGCCCCATGCTGCCGAACCTGCAAAACCTGTTCGACGGTTTGCAGGAACGTCTCGGCGACCTGCTGCTGACCATCGGCTGCGACTGTTTTCTCAGGCGCCTGGAACTGGAAGATGCCGGCAGTCTCGAGCAGATCGGCGCGTTCCTGCGGGAGCAACGGGTGATGGGTTTCAACACCTACGGAGAACAGTTCAATGGCATGCACATCAACCAGACCTTCACCGGGGTTGCCATTGCCCGAGGACGCATCCCTGGACAGCGTTGACCTGCAGGCGCAGATCGCCAGCCTGCGCCACGAAAACCACAAACTGCAGCGCATCAATGGCGCGCTGATCGAGCGCATCGAGTCCGGGATCACCCGGGGCAACGACCCGTATGCGGCGTTCCAGCATTCGGTAGTGCTGGCCGAGCAGGTGCGTGAGCGCACCGATGCCTTGAACCAGGCCATGGCCGAACTCAAGGCCGGCAATCACTTGCTCAGCGAAGCGCGGCTGCGGGCCGAAACCGCCCACCAACACTTGATCGACGCCATCGAAAGCATCTCCGACGCCTTTGTGCTGTTCGATGCCGAGCAGCGAATCGTGCTGTTCAACAGCCGCTTCAAGGCGTTCTGGGGCAACAGCCGCGTGCGGATCAACGCCGGGATGCGCCTGCGCGAGGTCAAACGCTTGATGACCTCGACCGGGCTGTTCAGCGAAGAGCCCCGGGGGCATGCCGATGAAAACCTGCTCTACCGCCTGCACAACGGGCGCTGGCTGCAAGTCAGTGAACGGCCGACCCAGGAAGGCGGGCGGGTGATCCTGTTCACCGACATTACCGACGTCAAACTCAGCGAAACCCTGCGCCGCGAGCAGGCCGTGGCGCAGAAGTCGCACTTGTTGCAACGAGCGGTCGACAACCTGTCCCAAGGGGTGGCGATGGTCAACGCCGAGGGCATTCTGGAACTGTGGAACCGACGCTTTCTGGAACTCAGCGGCCTGGCTCCGGTGGCGGCCCATCGGCCGTTCGCCGAGGTGATCGCCGACAGTGAACTGAACCTGCTGACCCCGGCCAGCCGCGATGCCAACGGGCGGTACGTGCAGGAATGCGAGCAGCGCCTGTACGATGGCCGGGTCCTGGAAATCCGCACTCATCCATTGCCCACCGGCGGTTTCGTCAATACCTTCACCGACATCACCGAACGTTATCAACACGCCGAAGCCCTCAGCGAAAGCGAGCGCTGGATTCGCCTGATCACCGACCATGTGCCGGCGCTGATCGCCTACCTGAATGCCGATCTGGTCTACGAATTCACCAATAAAGTCTACGAAGAATGGTACTGCTGGCCCCGGGGCGTGATGCTCGGGCAGAGCCTGCGCGAAGTGCACAGCGAACAGCACTATCAGCGCCTGGAGGCTTACGTGGCCCGCGCCCTGGCCGGCGAAAGCGTGACGTTCGAGTTCGCCGAAACCAACATCAACAATCAGGAGCGCTACATGCTGCGCTCCTACGTGCCCAATCGCCTGGCCACCGGGGAAGTGGTGGGGATTTTCGTATTGATCCGCGACATCACCGAGCGCCGCCGCACCGCCGAGGCGCTGCATCAGGCTTATCAGAACCTTGAATTGCGGGTGCGCGAACGCACCACCGAACTGACCACTCTCAATGACCAATTGCGGCGTGAAATCGATGAGCGCCGCCGAGTGGAGTCGCGCTTGCGCGAAGCCAAGCTCGAGGCCGAGCAGGCCAACCTGTCGAAAACCAAGTTTCTCGCGGCGGTCAGTCACGACCTGCTGCAACCGCTGAATGCCGCGCGGCTGTTTACCAGCGCTTTGCTGGAACGCCGGGAGCCGGTGGCCAACGAGAATCTGGTGCGCAACGTCAGCAATTCCCTGGAAGACGTGGAAAACCTGTTGGGCACCCTGGTGGACATTTCCAAACTCGATGCCGGGGTGATCAAGGCTGACATTGCACCGTTTGCCCTCAGCGAATTGCTGGAAAACCTCGCCGCCGAATACACCCAGGTGGCCCGCAGCGAAGGTCTCGAGCTGCATTTCATCCCGTGCTCCGCGTTGGTGCGCAGCGACATTCAGTTGCTCGCGCGGATCCTGCGCAACCTGCTGAGCAATGCCATTCGCTATACCTACAGCGGGCGAGTGGTGCTCGGTTGCCGGCGGCATCACCAGCGGTTGACGATTGAAGTCTGGGACAGCGGCATGGGCATTGCCGAAAACCGCCTGGAGGAGATTTTTCAGGAGTTCAAACGCGGTGACGTGCAACGCCCGGATCAGGATCGCGGTTTGGGGCTGGGTCTGGCGATTGTCGAGAAAATCGCCCGTATTCTTGGTCATCGCATTCATGTGCGTTCATGGCCGGGCAAAGGCTCGATGTTTTCCGTCGAAGTGCCTTTGAGCGCCACAGCGCCGAAGGCGTTACCGAATTTGTTGATGAGTGAACCGATGCTCGAGCGCCTGCGCGGTGCCCGGGTGTGGGTGCTGGACAACGACGCGGCCATTTGCGCCGGGATGCGCACCTTGCTCGAAGGTTGGGGCTGCCGGGTGATCACGGCGTTGTCGGAGGAGGACCTGGCGCGGCAAGTGGATAACTATCACGACGAAGCCGACCTGCTGATTGCCGACTATCACCTGGATGACGAGAAGAATGGTGTCGACGCCGTGGCCCGGATCAACGCCCGCCGCGCCTCGGCGATCCCGGCGATGATGATCACCGCCAACTACAGCAACGAACTCAAACAGCAGATCCGCGAACTGGGCCACACCCTGATGCACAAACCGGTGCGGCCGATGAAACTCAAGACGGCGATGAGTCATTTGCTCGGCAGGCCTTGAGTTTTCTTTGATCGTTCCCACGCTCCGCCGGCCTTGATCGTTCCCACGCTCTGCGTGGGAATGCCTCACCGGACGCTCTGCGTCCGCTCTTTGGGAGGCGGAGCGTCCCTGGCTGCATTCCCACGCGGAGCGTGGGAACGATCGATGTGAGCTCAACGCCGAAGATACGACCCGAAATCAATATCCCCGGCACTCAATATCGCCTGCACCCGATTGTGCACATTGAGTTTGCGCAAGATCGCCGAGACATGAGCCTTGACCGTGGTTTCGGCGATTTCCAGGGTGTAGGCGATCTGTTTGTTCGATTCACCTTTGGTCATGCGTTCCAGCACCAGCAACTGCTTGCGGGTCAGCGCCTGGAGCAATTCGGGCGGGAAGCTCGGGGTGTCATTCATCCGGCGATGGGTGGCGCTTTTTTGCGTGCGGATGATGTCCGGCGGCAGGTACACATTGCCATTGAGAATCTGCTGGATCGCCTCGGTCATCTGTACCCTTGGCGATGACTTGGTGATGAACCCCACTGCGCCATAGGTGATGGCTTGCAGCACGATCTGCTTGTCCTGTTCGGCCGAGACGATCACCACCGGAATGGTCGGCGCCTCGTTGCGCAGGTTGATCAGGCCATTGAGGCCGTGCATGCCAGGCATGTTCAGGTCGAGCAGGATCAGGTCCAGGTCATCGTGTTCCTGGGTCAGGGCCAGGGCACTGTCGAGGTCCGCGGTTTCCATGACCTCGCTGCCGGGGAAACCGTCGCTGATGACGTTATGAATAGCTTCGCGAAACAGCGGGTGATCGTCGGCAATCAGAATTTTGTACATGGCCTTTCACCTCATTATTTTTTTGATCAGGGTGTGGCAACAACGCAAGCGCTCAAGTCAGGGAAAGGGCTCGGGCCGGGCCGGCGTCAGGGGCAGATTTGCCGCTTGCCACGCATCCAGTCCGTCGCGGTACCAATACAGTGTTTTATAGCCCATGGAAGCGGCGCGTTTTACCGCGTTCCAGCTCAACCAGCAATCGGAGCGGCAGTAAAAGACCAACGGTCGCGTCAGATCGCCCGCCGTCAATTGCTGCAGATGGCGCGAGAAATAATCCTGCCACGGGGGCGTCAGGTCGCCGTCACCGGTATTGGCCAGCCAATGGCTGCCGGGCAGGTTTTCGTGGGGCTCGTCTTCGATGAAACGGCCTTGCAGCCATTGCCGGCGGTAGACATCGATCAGCAGCGGTTGCGGCGTCTGCTTGAGCAGGTTTTGCAGGGCGGGCGTGTCGATGATACTCGCGCCCTGGAGCTGGGTCGGGGTCGGGCTGCGGTATAAACCGATGCGATAACCTTCGGCGGAGAACAGCGCTGTTTCGGCTTGCGCGGCGCCCAGCAACAGGCTCAACGACAGCGCGGCGAGGGAAGGGCACAGCAGAACACATCGTGCACGCGGCATGGGGTTCAGTCCTTATAGTTATGAACCCATTACATGCCAGTAGCGGTGCGTTGTGAATGCGACGATAGACAGGTAAACCAGTACTAAAGTAGTAATTTTGCCCGTTGATCGTTCCCACGCTCTGCGTGGGAATGCCTCACCGGACGCTCTGCGTCCGCTCTTGGGACGCGGAGCAGTCCCTGGCTGCATTCCCACGCAGAGCGTGGGAACGATCCGGTTGCCGGGTGCTGATCGGAGTCGTCAGTTGGTTTTGCGCAGGGCCGCATGCTGCGGGTTGAAGGTGAGTACCGCCAGCAGGGCAAACACCAGCGTCAACCCCACGCACACCGCCAGCGCCAACGGATTGAAGCGTTCATACAGCGCAAACCGCACCAGTTCCACCGCATGCGTAAACGGGTTCAAGGCACACAGCCAATACAACCACTCGCTGGAATCGCGCATTTTCCACAGCGGATACAGAGCCGACGACAGGAAAAACAGTGGGAAGATCACGAAATTCATCACCCCGGCAAAGTTCTCCAGTTGGCGGATGGCGTTGGACAGCAACAGGCCCAGCGCACTGAGCATCAACGCCACCAGTAGCAATGTTGGCAAGGCCAGCAACAACCCCATGGCCGGCGGTTGCACGCCGTACAGCCAGGCAATCGCGAGAAAGGCGTACACCTGCAACAGCGAAATCAGCGACGTCGCCAGCAATTTGCTGCACAGCAAGAAGGTGCGGGGCAGGGGGCTGGTCAGCAGCACGCGCATGCTGCCCATCTCCCGGTCATACACCATCGACAACGAACCTTGCATGCCATTGAACAACAGGATCATGCAGGCCAAGCCCGGGATGATGTAAACCTCATAGGGAATGTAAGTGTCGTAGGGCTCGATGATGGCGATGCCGAGTGCCGCGCGAAAACCGGCGGCGAACACCAGCAGCCACAGCAACGGCCGCACCAGCGCGCTGAGAAACCGCGTGCGCTGCAACACAAAGCGCAGCCATTCGCGCAGTACGATACCGCTGAAACATTGCCAGTAAGCGTTCATTGGACGACTGCCCCTGAGGAGGTGGTCAGGTGAGCGAAGGCCGATCCGAGGTCGCCGCCATGTTCCAGGCTCAGTGCATCAGCCTGCCCGCTGGCCACCAGACGGCCTTGATGCAGGATCAGCAAGTCGTCGCTGGGCTGCACTTCATCCAACAGATGAGTAGTCCAGAGCACGCTGATGTTCTGCTCGCGACACAGGCTGCGGATGTGCTGGTTGAGCGCCAGGCGGCTGGCCGGGTCGAGGCCGACGCTCGCCTCGTCGAGCAACAACAGGCTTGGCTCGTGCAGTAACGCGCGGGCGATTTCCACCCGCCGGCGGTGGCCGCCATTGAGTTCGCGCACCCGTTCGCGACGGCGTTCGGTGAGGGCCTGGCGTGCCAGTTCGGCGTCGACCCGCAGCCCGGTCTGGCGTCGAGACAAGCCATGCAGCGCGGCGTGATAACGCAGGTTTTGCTCGACGCTGAGGTCCAGATCCAGGGTGCTTTGCTGAAACA
This sequence comes from Pseudomonas sp. JL3, assembly GCF_031570575.1. Lineage (NCBI taxonomy): Bacteria > Pseudomonadati > Pseudomonadota > Gammaproteobacteria > Pseudomonadales > Pseudomonadaceae > Pseudomonas > Pseudomonas sp. JL3. The sequence continues at coordinate 496,908 of NZ_JAKWJK010000001.1, read as the reverse complement.
CCACCCCCAATTGCTTTAACGCCGGACGTGCCGCGTTGCGCAACGAACAGCCGCCGACCCGAATATCACCGCGCTGCACATCATAAAGGCGGGTGAGCAGGGCGATCAGGGTCGACTTGCCCGCGCCGTTCGGTCCAAGCAGCGCGGCAAAACGCCCGGGTGCCAGATTGAAACTCACCTGACGCAAGGCCTCGCGCTGGCCGTAAGCGAAGCTCAGGTCGCTGACTTCAAGGGCGTTCATGGCGTCACCACCACGCCCCACGGATAGCGCCCCACCTTCACGGATTTGGTCACCTTGAGGCTGGCAACATCGATCACCGACACATCGCCACTGACGCCATTGGTGGCCAGCAATTGCCGTTGATCCGGGGTAAACGACATCTGCCAGACCCGTCGGCCTACCAACAGGTAATCAAGTATCTCGAAGGTCTTGGCGTCGATCACCGCCACATGGTTGGCCGGGCCGAGGGCGACGAAACCGTACTTGCCGTCGGCGCTGAGTTTGATCCCCACTGGCTGGACCTTGTCCGGGTGCACGCCCTTGATCTGGAAGGTCAGGGTCTTGAGGATCTTGCGGCTGGCGACGTCGAGAATCGTCACCGTGCCGCCGATTTCCGCCGAAGCCCAGAGCTGCGAGCCATCGGGATTGAATTCGACGAAACGCGGCCGCTGATCGACCAGGGTATTGTCGGCCAGGGTCTGGGTGCTGGTGTCGATCCAGTGCAGCATGTTGGTGGTTTCACTGGTGTTTACCGCCCACTTGCCATCGGGGCTGACGGCCATGCCTTCGGGCTCGACGCCGACGTTGATCTGCCCGAGCACTTTGGAAGTTTCGGTGTCGATCACCGTCACCAGCGCGTCGTCCTCGTTGGAGACGTACAACCAACGATTGTTGGGGTGCAGGGCGAATTGCTCAGGGTCCTTGCCCGAGGGCAGTTCCTTGATGATCTTGCGCGTGGCGACGTCCATCACCTGGACCCGGTCCGAATCGCTGGCGCAGATGTAGAGCAGTTTGTTGTCGTGGGACAGCAACAGGCCACGCGGGCGCTGGCCGACGGGCAGGGTGTCGGTGACTTGCAGGGTCTGCATGTCGATCAGGCTCAGGCTGTTGTCCTTTTCGTTGGAGACCCAGGCGGTGCTGGCAGCGGCGTGCCCGGCGGCGAGCAGCAGGGCGCAGGAAAGCAGGGTGCGGCGCATGGCAGATTCCTTATTGTTGTTGTCGTGAAAAAGGCGATCAGAGAAAGCGGCAGCTAACCTCGACTTTGTCGTAACCCAGGCTGTCCATTTCATTGACGGGGTGCAGGAAACCGTCTTGCGGCGAGGTGCTGACCAGCGCCCGGGGTTGCACGATGGGGATCGGCTGGCGCAACTGACCGTTCCACGGCCGATAACTGAGCTTGCGACCCTTGAAGCCGTCCAGCGGCAATTGATCGCTGATTTCAAGCGTACGAATCGCCATGGCATCGGCCTGACGCAGTTTGCCCACCGCACTGGCGATGCTGCGCACGGCCATCCAGGCGGCGAAATCCCGGTCGTTCATCCAGCGCCCGGCCAGGGCTTCGAAGCGCTTCTGCAACTGCGCGGCGCCGTAGGTTTCCACGGACTTGTGCCAGCCCACCGGGGTCAGGCCCTGGGTGCCGGCGACCGGCCGTGGGAACCAGGTCTGGTAGGGCACGTACTCGCCGAAGTCACCGCGTTCATCGGCCACCAGCACCACGTCGTACTCGGCGGTCTGGGTGAACAGCGGCATGTCGGCCTGGGCGCTGCGGCGCTGGTCGTTATCGAAGCTCCAGGCTTTTTCCGCCACCAGTTGCAGGCCGAAACGTTTGGCCGCCCGCCGCAGGGCGGCGGCATAGGCTTGATCGTCCGCAGTGGGGCCGACGATCAGCAGCGCCCGTTGCCATTTACGCAGCACCAGAAATTGCGCCAGCGCATCGGCCAGCATTGCGCGGCTTGGCAGGCTGTGCAGCACGTTCGGCAGGCAGTCGGTGCTGCGCAGGCTGTCATCGGGGCTGCCGGCATTGAACAGCAGACTGTCGGGTAGCACGGCGCTGAGTCGGCGCAGGGTTTCCACCGGTGCATTCACCACAAACAGGCGCAGGCCCTGTTCGTGTTGGGTTTTGGCCGCTTCGATCAGCGCATCCGGATTGTCGACGCTGGCGCTGACCAGGCTGTAGCTGTGATTGAGAAAGCGCCCGGTGCTGTTGCTGTCAGTGATCGCCAGTTCGGCGCCGCGCAGGCCGGCATCGGTGGGTTCGGGAATAACGTTCGACAGCAACGGACCGGGGTCGGGGCGATAACCCAGGTAGCCGATTCGCACCCGCAACGGTGCATCCGCCGCCTGACTCTGGGTCGCCACCCCGGCGGCGCAGGCAATCGCCAGCAGGTAGATCAAGGCGTAAGGGGCGAGCTGGCGCATAAAGGCACTCCATCACAGGTAGCGTCAGCATAGGAACCCTGGACGGGCGGGGAAATATGCAGAAAGTACCGATGGGCCAGTACCAAGGTAGTAACTCACCCCAGGCGGCGCGGTTTTAGCATGGGCTACAACGGCCATCACTCAAGGGGGGAGATTGACCATGCGAATTCTCAAAGCACTGCTCCTGCCATTTTTGCTGATCCTGACCCTGATCGGCGTCGACAAGCTTCACGGCGCGCGCCCCGTATTGGGTGGGCCTGCGCCGCAAGCCCTACTACCAAGGGAGTAGGCCGCGACCACCAAAGCAGCATGGGGTTGGCGCAAAGCCGTTCCTAAGATGGGTGCCATAGCCTCTTCAAAGAGGTTTTGCGTGCAATCTTGAGGGCATAACAATGACAACAAAACGCAACGCCTTGCTCGTTGCCGGACTGCTGGCCGGTTTTATCAGCGCAGGTTCCGTCTGGGCCCACGGCAACGTGGTACCCCAAGCCGTCGAAACCCAGGGACTGACCCCGATCAAGGATGCCGGTGTGCAGGTCGATGCCGATGGTTGGGCGGCGGCGAACCCTTATCGTTCCTCCCCGGAACGGGATAAAGCCGTGCAAATCGGCTCTTCGGCCTACAACCAGAACTGCGCGGCCTGTCATGGCCTGGAAGCCAAGTCCGGCGGCATCGCCCCTGACTTGCGCATGCTCGACGTCGGCGAGGCCGGTGATGAATGGTTCGTCGAACGCGTGCGCCATGGCGCCGTGCGTGACGGCCGGGTGTACATGCCGAAGATGGCCGACTACTTGAGTCAGGAAGCCTTGTGGGCGGTGCGCACCTACCTGGACAGCGTGCACGTCGAGGAGTGACCCATGCGCCTGCTCGCGGTGTTGATCAGCGCTGTGTGGCTGTGCTGCCAGGCAGCGCAGGCACAGGTCCGGACCTATGACGAAATGATCGCCGCCGCCGAGCTGAAAGTCGCGGTCTACAAGGATTTCGCCCCCTACAGTTTCGAAGACGCCGGCCAGCCTCGTGGGGTCGATGTTGAACTCGCCCAGGCCTTGGCCAAGGCCATGGGGGTACGCCTGAAACTGATCTGGGCGCCCGCCGGGGAAAAGCTCGACGACGACCTGCGCGATTACATCTGGCGGGCCAGTCAGCTGCACAATCAGCAACTGGCCGACCTGATGATGCGCGTGCCGTACGATCGCGATTACTCACAGAAACGCAATGAACTGGGCGAACTGGAAAACGGCCATGTGGTGATGTTCGGGCCGTACCAGACCGAACAATGGCAAGTGGCTTATGACCGTCGCCGGCTGGATTCGGTGGCCAGCGTCGCGGTGTTTCAGCAACACCCGATTGGCGTTGAAGTCGACAGCGTGCCGTCGTTTTACCTGACCTCGGCGTTTAACGGCATGCTCGCCGCCAAGACTCGCCATTACCCCGGCGTGCCTCAGGCGTTTGCCGCGATGAAGGCCGGTGAAGTCGACGCGGTGATGGCCATGCGCGGGGAGATCGACTGGCAAGTTCATCAGGCCGCCGACCCGCAAGTGGCGCTGGCGGAAAACGCCTATCCGAACATGGGCAAGCAGCTTTGGGAGATCGGCATGGCGGTGCATGAAAGCAACCGGCAACTGGCCTATGCCGTTGAAGAGGCGCTGGAAGCGTTGATTCTCGAGGGCACGGTCAAAAGCATTTATGCCCATTATGGCCTGCGGTATGACGTACCCGAGATGTATCAACAATGAACTGGCGCGCGCGTTGGCTGTTGGCCTGTTGGTTGCCCTTGGCCGCGCAGGCGGTTGAAGTCGATCCGGTGCCCTCGGTGATGTGGGCGTTCTATCACAAGCAGATGCTCGGCGACGCACCATTCGTGTTCGACGAGCGGGTCAAGTTGCTCGCGCCGCCATTTGCCGAAGACGCCCGGCAAGTGCCGCTGGAAATCGACGCCCGGGCGTTCAAGGGCGAAGTGGTGCGAATCCTCGCCTGGGCCGAGCTCAATCCACTGCCGAAAATCGTCGACTTCGAACCCTTGACCGGTGTGCTGCCGTGGCTGTCGATTCGCATCCGCGTTGAACAGGCCACGCCATTGCGCGCGGCGGTACTGACCCGCGACGGGCTGTGGCATGTCGGCTCGACCCTGATCGACGCGGCGGGCGGTGGCTGCACGGCGCCAAGCGTGGTGCGCACCCAGCCGGGCTGGGAAGAACACATCGGCGAAGTGCTCGGCGGTCGTTATCCCCGTGGTGAGTTCAGTCGCGTGCGTTTGCAGGTGGCGCATCCAATGGATAACGGCATGGTCGGCGGCATCCCGGAGTTCTTCATCAGTCACGCAGAGCTGCGCGATCAAAATGATCAACTGCTGGCGCGTCTGGAGTTATTCCCGGCGGTCAGCGAAAACCCCAACCTGGCTTTCGACATCGAAGGCGCAGGGCAGACGCGCCTGATGCTGCGCGACAACAGCGGCAATCAATTCGATGCGGCCATACCCTGACCCAAGGAGCGTGTGATGCGCTGGATGCTGCTGTTGTTCATCAGCCTGAGCCTGCCGGTCTTGGCCGATCCCGATTACGCACTCAAGCCCCGGCAGATCGCCGAAGACACCTGGTTGCTGGAAGGCAGCACCGACAATTTCACCAAGAGCAACGGCGGCAACATCGTCAACACCGCGTTCATCGTCACCGAACAGGGCGTGGTGGTCATCGACACCGGGCCGTCGAAACGTTATGGCGAAGCTCTGCGCAAAGCGATTGCGGCGACTACCGATAAGCCGGTGATCCAGGTGCTGCTGACCCATCACCATCCCGATCATGTGCTGGGTAATCAGGCTTTCACCGATGTGCCGATCGGCGCCTTGGCCGGTACCACCGAGCTGTTGCGTCAACAGGGTGATGCCATGGCCGAGAACATGTATCGGCTGGTGGGCGACTGGATGCGCGGCACCGAAGTGGTGTTGCCGACGCAGACGCTGATGCCAGGTGTGCAAAGTTTTGGGAATCACGATTTGCGCCTACTGAGTCTGGGTGGGCACACCGGCGCGGATCTGGCTATTCTCGACCAGAAAACCGGCGTGCTGTTTGCCGGGGACCTGGTGTTTTATCAACGCGCCCTGACCACGCCTAACAGTCCAGGGCTGTCGGTGTGGCTGGCGGACATCGCGACCCTGCAAGATTTGCCGTGGACGCTGGTTGTCCCCGGCCATGGCCCCGTGGCCACGGATACAAAACCGTTCGAACAGATGCGCGATTACCTGACCTGGCTGGACCAGCTGATGCGCGACGGCGCCGCCCATGGCAGCGACATGGCCGAGATGATCCGCAGCCCCATCCCCGAGCGTTTCGCCGGGATCAGCCTGAGCCGCTATGAGCTGATTCGCAGCGTCAGCCATTTGTACCCGCGTTACGAACGGGGGCAGATGAGGCGGGTGGATTCCGCCGCGGGCAAGTGATGATCGTTCCCACGCTCCCGCGTGGGAATGCAGCCCGGGACGCTCCGCGTCCCTTCCGGAGCCGAACGCGGAGCGTCCGTTGAGGCATTCCCACGCAGAGCATGGGAACGATCAATCCTGTGTTCATCTCCTCCGACCCGGTACTAAGGAACTAGCAATCTCCGCACTGCGGGTAATTGTTGCAAGGGCGGCGGCGCCCAAGAATCTGCACCAGACCGGGAAAATTTCCCGGGTATAACAAAAACCGCAGAGGCAGCCGTCATGACCCAACCCGCACGTCGCCAACCCTTCGTTTTGAGCATGCTGCTCAGTGCCATGCTGTTGTCCGGCCAGGCATTGGCCGCAGTCTCCGATCAAGACATTCTCCAGGACCCGAAGAACCCGGAGCAGGTCGTCACCAATGGTTTGGGCGTCCAGGGTCAGCGCTACAGCCCGCTGGACACCCTCAATGTCGACAACGTGAAGGATCTGCGCCCGGTCTGGGCCTTTTCGTTCGGCGGGGAAAAGCAGCGCGGTCAGCAAGCGCAGCCGATGATCAAGGACGGCGTGATGTACATGACCGGCTCCTACTCACGCGTATTCGCGGTGGATGCGCGCACCGGTCGCAAGCTCTGGCAATACGACGCACGCCTGCCCGATGACATCCGCCCGTGCTGTGACGTGATCAACCGTGGCGTGGCGCTGTATGGCGATCTGGTGATTTTCGGCACCCTCGACGCCAAACTCGTGGCCCTGAACAAGGACACTGGCAAAGTCGTCTGGAGCAAGAAAGTCGCCGACCACAAGGAGGGCTATTCCATCAGCGCCGCGCCGTTGGTCATCAACGGCAAATTGATCACCGGCGTGGCCGGTGGCGAGTTTGGGGTGGTGGGCAAGATCGAAGCCTACGACCCGAAAAACGGCAGCCTGCTGTGGAGCCGACCAACCGTTGAAGGCCACATGGGTTATGTCTACAAGGACGGTAAAGCGGTAGAAAACGGCATCTCCGGCGGCGAAGCGGGCAAGACCTGGCCGGGGGACCTGTGGAAAACCGGCGGCGCGGCCCCTTGGCTGGGCGGCTACTACGACCCGGAAACCAATCTGCTGCTGTTCGGCACCGGTAACCCGGCACCGTGGAATTCGCACCTGCGCCCTGGCGACAACCTTTACTCGTCCTCGCGCCTGGCGCTGAACCCGGATGATGGCACCATCAAATGGCACTTCCAGAGCACGCCCCACGACGGATGGGACTATGACGGCGTGAACGAACTGGTGTCGTTCAACTACAACGAAGGCGGTAAGGAAATCAAAGCCGCTGCCACCGCGGACCGTAACGGTTTCTTCTACGTGCTGGATCGCACCAACGGCAAATTCATCCGCGGCTTCCCGTTCGTGGACAAGATCACCTGGGCCAGCGGCCTGGATAAAACCGGTCGGCCGATCTACAACGAAGCCAGCCGTCCGGGTGCGCCGGGCTCCGAAGCCAAAGGCAGTTCGGTGTTCGTCGCGCCGGCGTTCCTGGGGGCGAAAAACTGGATGCCGATGGCCTACAACCGCGACACCGGCCTGTTCTATGTGCCGTCCAACGAGTGGGGCATGGACATCTGGAACGAAGGCATCGCCTACAAGAAAGGCGCGGCGTTCCTCGGCGCCGGTTTCACTATCAAGCCATTGAATGAAGACTACATCGGCGTGCTGCGCGCCATCGACCCGAAAACCGGCAAGGAAGTCTGGCGCCACAAGAACTTCGCGCCGCTGTGGGGCGGGGTGCTGACCACCAAGGGCAACCTGGTGTTCACCGGTACGCCGGAAGGTTTCCTGCAGGCGTTCAATGCCAAGACCGGCGAAAAAGTCTGGGAATTCCAGACCGGTTCCGGCGTGCTCGGCTCGCCCATCACCTGGGAAATGGACGGCGAACAATACGTCTCGGTGCTCTCCGGCTGGGGCGGCGCGGTACCGCTGTGGGGCGGCGAAGTGGCCAAGCGCGTCAAGGACTTCAACCAGGGCGGCATGCTCTGGACCTTTAAACTGCCCAAAGACCTGGTTGCCAAGCATTAACCCAGGCAACCACAAACCTGATCGTTCCCACGCTCTGCGTGGGAATGCATCCCGGTACGCTCTGCGTCCCCGCCAGAGCCGAACGCGGAGCGTCCGTTGAGGCATTCCCACGCAGAGCGTGGGAACGATCACCTACTACCCAATAGCATCGACCCAGACAGAGGCCCACCATGATCTACGCACAACCCGGAACACCCGGCGCCGTCGTTTCCTTCAAACCGCGCTACGGCAATTTCATCGGCGGCGAATTCGTTGCCCCAATCAACGGCGAGTACTTCACCAACACCTCACCGGTCACCGGTGAAGTGATCGCCGAGTTCCCGCGCTCCAGCGCCGCCGACATCGAAAAAGCCCTCGACGCCGCTCATGCCGCCGCCGATGCCTGGGGTAAAACCTCGGCGCAGGATCGTTCACGGGTGCTGCTGAAAATCGCCGACCGCATCGAGCAGAACCTGGAAATCCTCGCCGTCACCGAAACCTGGGACAACGGCAAGGCCGTGCGCGAAACCCTGAATGCCGACGTACCGCTGGCCGCCGACCACTTCCGTTATTTCGCCGGTTGCATCCGCGCCCAGGAAGGCGGCGCCGCCGAGATCAACGAACTGACCACCGCCTATCATTTCCACGAACCATTGGGCGTAGTCGGGCAGATCATCCCGTGGAACTTCCCGCTGCTGATGGCCGCCTGGAAACTCGCCCCGGCCCTGGCTGCCGGCAACTGCATCGTGCTCAAACCCGCCGAACAAACGCCGCTGTCGATCATGGTGTTCGCCGAGCTGATCGCCGACTTGCTGCCGGCCGGCGTGCTGAACATCGTCCAGGGTTTCGGTCGCGAAGCCGGTGAGGCGCTGGCCACCAGCAAGCGCATCGCCAAGATCGCCTTCACCGGTTCCACCCCGGTGGGCGCGCACATCATGCATTGCGCGGCCGAGAACATCATTCCAAGCACCGTTGAACTGGGCGGCAAGTCGCCGAATATCTTCTTCGAAGACATCATGAACGCCGAGCCGCAGTTCATCGAGAAAGCCGCCGAAGGCCTGGTGCTGGCGTTCTTCAACCAGGGCGAAGTCTGCACCTGCCCGTCTCGCGCACTGGTGCAGGAGTCGATCTACGACGACTTCATGAAAGTGGTGATGCAGAAGATCGTCAAGATCAAGCGCGGCAACCCGCTGGACACCGAAACCATGGTCGGCGCCCAGGCGTCCGAGCAGCAGTACGACAAGATTCTCTCGTACCTGAAAATCGCTCAGGAGGAGGGCGCCGAACTGCTCACCGGCGGCGCGGCCGAGCGCCTTGAAGGCGATTTGTCGACTGGCTATTACATCCAGCCGACCCTGCTCAAGGGTCACAACAAAATGCGTGTGTTCCAGGAAGAAATCTTCGGCCCGGTGGTGGGGATCACCACCTTCAAGGACGAAGCCGAAGCCCTGGCGATTGCCAACGACAGCGAGTTCGGCCTGGGTGCCGGTCTGTGGACCCGCGACATCAACCGCGCCTACCGCATGGGCCGGGCGATCAAGGCCGGGCGCGTCTGGACCAACTGCTACCACCTGTACCCGGCCCATGCCGCGTTTGGTGGCTACAAGAAGTCCGGTGTCGGCCGTGAGAACCACAAGATGATGCTCGACCATTACCAACAGACCAAAAACCTGTTGGTGAGCTACGACATCAATCCGCTGGGGTTCTTCTAGCCCGCCAGAACACCATTGAAACCTGTGGGAGCGGGCTTGCCCGCGATAGCGAACTGTCAGTCAACGCATGTGTTGAATGTGACACCGCCATCGCGGGCAAGCCCGCTCCCACAGGGTTATGGGTGTACTTGAAGACCGCGCAACACCCCCTACCAACGCACCCCACAACCTCCTTCGAAAGTAGCATTCGGTCATCTCTTCTCCCGTGCATTAATGGCTTTACCGGAATCATCCGGCACAAGAAGAGGATTGACCCATGTGGAATAAACCCGCGTTTACCGATCTGCGCATTGGCTTCGAAGTGACGATGTACTTCGCCAACCGTTGATTGATCGCCCGGTCAGCCGTCGCGTTGGCCGGGCCTGCCTTCTGGAGGCATACCATGCACATCCGCGTTCTCGGTTCCGCCGCTGGCGGCGGTTTTCCGCAATGGAACTGCAACTGCCGTCAATGCGCCGCTGTGCGCAACGGCAACCTGCGCGCACAACGCCGCACGCAGTCGTCCATTGCCCTGAGCGACGACGGTGTGGAGTGGGTGCTCTGCAATGCTTCACCGGATATTCGCGCGCAACTCGAAAGCTTCCCGGCCATGCAACCGGCCCGACGCTTGCGTGACACGGCGATTGCCGGTGTCGTCCTGCTGGACAGTCAGATCGACCATTGCACCGGGCTGTTGAGCTTGCGCGAAGGCTGCCCGCATTCGGTCTGGTGCACCGAGCGGGTTCATGAAGACCTGAGCAGCGGCTTTCCCCTGTTCACCATGCTCAAACACTGGAACGGTGGCTTGCAGTGGCAATCCATCGAACTGGATCGCGAGCCGTTCAGTATCGCGGCCTGCCCACACCTGCAATTTCGCGCGATTCCGTTGGTCAGCAATGCACCGCCGTATTCGCCCAACCGTGGCAACCCGCAACCGGGGGACACCATTGGCCTGTTCATCGAAGACCTGCGCAGCGGTGCATCGGTGTTCTATGCGCCGGGGCTGGGGCAGATCGATGCCGAGGTATTGAGCTGGATGCAGCGCGCCGACTGCCTGCTGCTGGACGGCACGCTGTGGCGCGACGATGAAATGCACGTGTGCGAAGTCGGCCAGAGCCTGGGCAGCGAGATGGGCCACCTGCCGCAAAGCGGCCCCGGCGGCATGCTCGACGTGCTGGAGGGCTTCAATCGCCAGCGCAAGGTGCTGATCCACATCAACAACACCAACCCGATCCTCGATGAAGACTCGGCCGAGCGCGCCTTGCTGGAGCGGCGCGGGATTGAAGTGGCTTATGACGGCATGGACATTGTGTTGTAGCTGAAGGCCCTATCGCGGGCAAGCCCGCTCCCACAGAGATCACCTAAATCCTGTGGGAGCGGGCTTGCCCGCGATGAGGCCCGACCAGACACCGCAGAACCCAACGGTTATTCCCCGGAGAACCGCAATGACTGACTCCCCCATGACCCCCGCCGAATTCGAAGCAGCCCTGCGCGCCAAAGGCGCCTATTACCACATCCACCACCCATTCCACCAAGCCATGTACGCCGGGCGCGCCACCCGTGAGCAGATTCAGGGCTGGGTCGCCAATCGCTTCTATTACCAGGTGAATATTCCCCTGAAGGACGCGGCAATCCTCGCCAACTGCCCGGATCGCGACGTGCGCCGGGAATGGCTGCAACGGATTCTCGACCATGACGGCGTCCCCGGCAGTGAAGGCGGCATCGAAGCGTGGCTACGACTGGGCGAAGCAGTGGGGCTGGATCGCGAACAAATCCTCTCGCAAGAGTTGGTGCTGCCGGGCGTACGTTTTGCCGTGGACGCCTACGTCAATTTCGCCCGTCGCGCTTGCTGGCAAGAAGCGGCCAGCAGCTCGCTGACCGAACTGTTCGCGCCACAGATTCACCAGTCTCGACTCGATGCGTGGCCCACCCATTACCCATGGATCGACCCGGCCGGTTACGACTATTTCCGTACGCGTCTGAGCCAGGCCCGGCGTGATGTCGAGCATGGTTTGCGCATCACCCTGGCGCACTACATCACGGTCGAAGGCCAGCAACGCATGCTGGAGATTCTGCAGTTCAAGCTCGATGTGCTGTGGAGCATGCTCGACGCGATGAGCATGGCCTATGAGCTGGATCGCCCGCCGTATCACACCGTCACCACCGAGCGGGTCTGGCACCGGGGGATCGCCTTGTGAACCGGATCGAACAGCAACCCGGTCCACCGCTATGGTTGCTGGCAGAGCTGACCTATCGCTGCCCGCTGCAATGCCCGTATTGCTCCAACCCGCTAGACTTCGCCCAACAGGGTGAGGAGTTGAGCACAGAAGAATGGATTCGGGTGTTCCGCGAGGCGCGGGAGATGGGCGCTGCGCAACTGGGTTTCTCCGGGGGCGAGCCGTTGGTGCGGCAAGACCTGGCCGAGCTGATCAAGGCGGCGCGGGACATGGGTTACTACACCAATCTGATCACCTCAGGTATCGGCCTGACCGAACAGAAGGTCCGCGATTTCAAGGTTGCCGGGCTGGACCATATCCAGATCAGCTTTCAGGCTGCCGACGAACAGGTGAACAACCTGCTCGCCGGCTCGCGCAAGGCCTTTGCCCAGAAGCTCGCCATGGCCCGGGCGGTGAAGGCCCAGGGCTACCCGATGGTGCTGAACTTCGTCACCCATCGGCACAACATCGACCAGATCGCGCAGATCATCGAACTGTGCCTGGAGCTGGAGGCGGATTTCGTCGAGTTGGCGACGTGCCAGTTCTACGGTTGGGCGGAACTCAACCGCGTCGGCCTGTTGCCGACCCGCGAACAATTGCAGCGCGCCGAGCGGATCACCAACGAGTATCGCCAGCGGCTTGAAGCCGAGGGCCACCCGTGCAAGCTGATTTTCGTCACCCCTGATTACTACGAAGAGCGCCCCAAGACCTGCATGAATGGCTGGGCCAACCTGTTTCTCGACATCACCCCGGACGGCACGGCGTTGCCTTGTCATAGCGCCCGCCAGTTGCCGGTGCAGTTTCCCAACGTGCGCGAGCACAGCATCGCGCACATCTGGAACGACTCCTTCGGTTTCAACCGTTTTCGCGGCGATGACTGGATGAAAGAACCGTGCCGTTCCTGCGATGAAAAGCACAAGGACCTCGGCGGCTGCCGCTGCCAGGCGTTCATGCTCACCGGCGATGCCGCCAATGCCGACCCGGTGTGCAGCAAGTCGCCGCACCACGACGTTATTCTCAAGGCCCGGGACGAAGCCGACGCGCCGGGGCAGGGCATGGAGCACCTGACCTTGCGCAATGAAAAGGCTTCGCGGCTGATTTATCGTGGATGAGTTGTGAACACAGAGCCCTGTGGGAGCGGGCTTGCCCGCGATGAGGCCAGCACATTCAACATTGATGTTGACTGTAAAACAGCTATCGCGGGCAAGCCCGCTCCCACAGGGATTTTCAGTGAATCTGAAATCGGAGTGCGCCCCCGGGCTGGCTCGCTATCCATTGGTCTGATTGCATTCGCAGCCGGATGCGTTAGTGTGGACTTTACCTTTCAAAACAATAAAAACAGGCTTTCCAATGAGCCAGAATCTCAGCCAGCTGCGTAAATTCGTTTCGCCTGAAATCATCTTTGGTGCCGGCTGTCGGCACAATGTCGGCAACTACGCCAAGACCTTCGGCGCCCGCAAGGTGCTGGTGGTCAGCGACCCTGGGGTGATTGCCGCCGGTTGGGTCGCCGATGTCGAGGCCAGTCTGCAAACCCAGGGCATTGATTTCTTTTTGTATAGCGACGTTTCGCCCAACCCGCGGATTGAAGAGGTCATGCTCGGCGCCGAGCTGTACCGGGAGAATCACTGCGATGTGATCGTGGCGATCGGCGGCGGCAGTCCGATGGACTGCGGAAAAGGCATCGGCATCGTCGTCGCCCACGGGCGCAACATCCTCGAATTCGAGGGCGTGGACATGTTGCGCATGCCCAGTCCGCCGCTGATCCTGATCCCGACCACCGCTGGCACGTCGGCCGACGTGTCGCAGTTCGTGATCATCTCCAACCAGCAAGAACGCATGAAATTTTCCATCGTCAGCAAGGCCGCGGTGCCGGACGTGTCGCTGATCGATCCGGAAACCACCCTGAGCATGGACCCGTTCCTGTCGGCCTGTACCGGCATCGACGCGTTGGTCCATGCCATCGAAGCCTTTGTCTCCACCGGTCACGGGCCGCTCACCGACCCCCACGCGCTGGAAGCGATGCGGCTGATCAACGGCAATCTGGTGCAAATGATCGCCAACCCCAGCGACATCGCCCTGCGGGAAAAAATCATGCTCGGCAGCATGCAGGCCGGGCTGGCGTTCTCCAACGCGATCCTTGGCGCGGTGCACGCCATGTCCCACAGCCTCGGCGGGTTCCTCGATCTGCCCCATGGCCTGTGCAACGCGGTGCTGGTGGAACACGTGGTGGCGTTCAACTACAGCTCGGCGCCGGAGCGCTTCAAAGTGATCGCCGAGACCTTCGGTATCGATTGCCGTGGCCTCAATCACCGGCAGATTTGCGGGCGTCTGGTCGACCACCTGATCGCCCTCAAGCACGCCATCGGCTTCCACGAAACCCTGGGCCTGCACGGGGTGAGTACGGCGGACATTCCGTTCCTGTCGCAACACGCCATGCACGACCCGTGCATCCTTACCAACCCGCGCGAATCCAGTCAGCGCGACGTCGAGGTCGTCTATGGCGAAGCCCTCTGACGAGCAACAACGGGCGCTGGCTGGATTACTCGGCTTAGGCAACCACTCGGCGCGCAAGAGTCATTACCCGGAACTGGCCGCGCGCCTGGATGAACTGGAAACCGAACGCAACCGCTACAAATGGCTGTTCGAAAACGCGGTGCACGGGATCTTCCAGGCCAGCCTGCTGGAAGGCATGCGCGCCGCCAATCCGGCCCTGGCGCGGATGCTCGGCTATCAAAACCCGCAGGAGGTGCTGTTTTCCCTGACGGACCTGGCGGGCACGTTGTTCGTCGGCGGGGCACAAGAGCTGGAAAGCATCGGCGAAATCCTCCAGCGCGAGCGCAGCCTGCTGGGCTATGAAACTCAGCTGCGGCGCAAGGACGGCAGCGTCCTCGACGTATTGATGAACTTGCTGCTCAAGCCGGATCAGGAAGGTTTGGTGGAGGGCTTTGTCGCCGATATCACCGAACGCAAACAGGCCCAGGAGCGCTTGCAACAGCTCAATGATCAACTGGAGCAACGGGTCACCGCGCGCACCAATGAGTTGCTGGACGCCAACCGCAATCTGCACCAACAGATCACCGAGCGTAAACAGATCGCCGAAGCCTTGCGCGACGCCCGTGATGCCGCCGAGGCGGCCAATCGCAGCAAGGACAAATACCTCGCCGCCGCCAGTCACGACCTGCTGCAACCGCTCAACGCCGCGCGTTTGCTGATCTCGACCTTGCGCGAGCGCAAGCTGCCCGACGTCGAGCAGGTGCTGGTGGAGCGCACGCATCAGGCGCTGGAAGGGGCCGAAGACTTGCTCACCGATCTGCTGGATATTTCCCGCCTCGATCAGGCTGCGGTGAAGCCGGACATTGCCCTGTACCGCCTCGACGAATTGTTCGCGCCACTGGTCTCGGAGTTTCAGTCGGTGGCCGCGGCAGCCGGGTTGAACCTGCGGGTGCACATGGGCGATTACGCCATTCATACCGACTTGCGGCTGATGACGCGGATTCTGCGCAACTTCCTCAGCAATGCCTGCCGCTACACCGACGAAGGCTGCATTCTGCTGGGGGCAAGACGCCGGGGTGATGCGCTGCGTATCGAAGTCTGGGACACCGGGCGCGGGATTCCTGCGGATCGTCTTGACTCGATCTTCCTCGAGTTCAACCAACTGGACGTCGGGCGCGCCGCCGATCGCAAGGGTGTGGGCCTGGGGCTGGCGATTGTCGAACGCATCGCCAAGATCCTCGACTACAGGATTCAGGTTCATTCGCTGCCGGGGCGCGGTTCGATGTTCAGCATCGAAGTACCGATTTCCCATGAGATCCCGCTGCCGATCAGCCAGGCCGCACCGCAGCCGAGTACCGGCAACCCGTTACCGGGCCGGCGGCTGTTGGTGCTGGACAACGAAGTCAGCATTCTTGAAAGCATGAGCGCGCTGCTCGGGCAGTGGGGCTGCGAGGTGGTCACCGCTACCGACGAGGCCACCGCGTTGGTGGCTTTGCAGGGACAGGCGCCGGAACTGATTCTGGCGGACTATCACCTGGATCACGGGGTGGTGGGTTGTGAGGTGGTCCGGCATTTGCGCGAGCATTTCAGCCAGGCGATTCCAGCGGTGATCATCACCGCCGACCGCACCGACCAGTGCCGGCGCTCATTGCAGCGCCTCGACGCGCCGCTGCTGAACAAACCCGTGAAGCCCGGCAAGTTGCGCGCGGTGCTGACTCAGCTATTGGCGTAGCGATAGCGCAGGCTGAAACCGAGCTCGGCGGATTGGCCTTGCTCCAACAAACGCAACCCTGGCCGACCCGGCAAGTGATGGGCGTTGACCGGGTGACTCACCGGTTCAATACAGAAAAATTCCAGGCCCACGGGGCAGTAGAGCAGGCAGTAGTCGCTGCCGGTGGCCTGGCATTCCAGTTCATAACCCAGCTCGGGTTGCTGGATCAGGCAGTGGCCGTCCCATTCGCAAAAGCCGTTGTCCACTAGCGTTTCGGGTAATGCCCGGAGCTGGCTGAAGTCCCAATCCTTGGGTATCGAAGTGAGTTGTGTTGGCAGTTTTGTGCTGTCGCACAACCAGACCTGTCGCGCCCGCGCCTGCAACCGAGTGCCTGCAGTGCGCGGGAAGTAGGGGTGCAAACCGAGCCCATGCCAGGCGGCGTGTTCGGCCAGATGAGTGACCTGTAAACCGATGCTCAGCGTGCCCTCGCTCAGATGGAAACGTTGTCTTGCGCGATAAGCGAAGGGCGTGGTGCTGTCGAGTTGCAGGACGATTTCATCGCGGCTGTGCGAGACGATCTGCCACGGCTGTTGCCAGGCACTGCCGTGAATCGGCAAGGGATCGGTGAGGCTGTTGGGCGTCAGTGCGAGCCAGCCATCGGGGCAGTCGAAACCACCTTCGGCAATGCGGTTCGACCACGGTGCCAGGGGATAGCAGGCAAGTTTGCCGGGCAGGCCGGTGTTCAAGGCGTGGTGGTCACTGTGGCGCAACAGCGGTTGGCCGGTGCTGCTCACGGTCCAGTTGACGATGCTCGCCCCGAGTTCCGGGGCGAGGGTGAGGCGGGTGAGTTCGTCTTCGAGTTCCGGGAGTGTTGGCGTCATGTTGACCAGCGATATGAATGTTTGTGGGACATGAATGAATGAGGCTTTTGTAGGAGCCAGGCTTGCCGGCGAAGGCGTTCTTGAGTACGCCTTCGCCGGCAAGCCTGGCTCCTGCAGGGGTCACAACACCAAATGCGGCAACCACAGCGAAATGGCGGGAATGTAAGTCACGGCCAGCAGTACCAGGAACAGCAAGGCATAGAACGGCAGCAGCGCTTTCACGGTGCTTTCGATACTGACCTTGCCCACCGCCGAGCCGACAAACAGCACCGCGCCCACCGGCGGTGTGATCAAGCCGATCCCCAGGTTCACCAGCATGATCATGCCGAACTGCACCGGGTCCACGCCAATGCCCAGAATCACCGGCATCAGAATCGGCGTGAGGATCAGGATCAGCGGCGCCATGTCCATCACCGTGCCGAGCAACAACAGCATCACGTTGATGCACATCAGGATCACGTAACGGTTGTCCGACAGGGTCAGGAACATCGTGGTGATCTTCGCCGGGATCTGCATCAGCGTCATGATGTAGCCGAAGCTGGCGGCGAAGCCGATCAGGATCATCACGATCGAGATAGTGCGCACCGTGCGGTGCATCAACTTGGGCAGCTCGCTCCATTTGTAGTCGCGGTAGATGCACATGGTGACGAAGAACGACCACAGCACCGCGATTGCCGCCGATTCCGTGGCGGTGAAGATGCCCGAGAGAATGCCGCCGAGAATGATGACCATCGCCATCATGCCCCACATGGCTTCACCGCAGATTTTCAGCGCCTGCCGCATGGGGATGACTTCGCCCTTGGGGTAGTTGCGTTTTCTGGCGAAGATCAGGCACAGCACCATCAGGCACACGCTCATCATCAGGCCCGGCACCACGCCGGCCATGAACAGCGAAGCGATCGAAACGGTCCCGCCGGCGGCCAGCGAGTAGAGCACCGAGTTATGGCTGGGTGGCGTCAGCAGGGCTTGCACCGAACCGCTGACCGTCACGGCGGTGGAGAAATCCCGCGGGTAGCCGCGACGTTCCATTTCCGGAATCAGCACCGAACCGACCGACGCCGTGTCCGCCACCGAAGAGCCGGAAATCGCGCCGAAGAAGGTCGAGGCCATGATGTTCACCAGCGACAACCCGCCGCGCACGAACCCCACCAACACTCCGGCGAACGCCACCAGTCTGCGCGACATGCCGCCTTCGGCCATGATCGCGCCGGCGAGCACGAAGAACGGAATCGCCAGCAACGAGAATTTGTTAACGCCGCCCGCGACCTGAATCATCAGCGCCTGGAACGGGATGTCGATCCACCACGCGCCGATCAGGGCAGAAAGCCCGAGGGCGTAGGCGACCGGCATGCCGATCAGGATCAAGGCGATAAAACTGCCGAGCAGAATCAGAGCGTCCATTTATGCGGCACCTTCGCTTTCTTCAACCAGGTCGAAACGCACGACCCGACGGTTGCTCTGGTCACCGAGCAAGAGTTTTTCCAGCACGAAAATCAGCGTCAGCACACCGCCCACGGGGATCGGCATGTAGGTGATGCCCACGCGCAGGGTGGGCAGAGAGCTCATGAACTGGTTCCAGGTGGACAGGCAGAGCTTGGTGCCCCAGATGGCCATGAACAGGCAAATGGTCGCCATCAGCAGTTGCGAAACGATGCTCATGGTCTTGCGCAGTTCGGGGGGCATGCGGTCGGTGAGCATGGCCACGGCCATGTGCGCTCCGGCGCGATAACTGGCGGCGGCGCCGATGAAGGTGAAGACCATCATCAGCAAAATCGCGGTGGGCTCCGGCCAGCTAGAGCCGGTGCCGAGGACGTAACGGGCGAAGACGCCCCAGGGGATGATCAAGGCGATGGCCAGGACCGACAAGCCCGCGACCCAGATGCAGGTCATGTAAATCCTGTCGTTGATGCGCAGCAGCAGATTCTTCATCGGGTTTCACCGTAACCGGGCGCCGCTGACGATTCACTCGTCAACGGTGCCGAGCCTTTCATGAATGCAGGGAGGGTTACTGAAAGGCTTCGATGCGCTTGATCAGGTCGGCGTAAGGCGCGCCGTATTTTTCCCGGACCGAAGCCGTGGCTTCATAGAAAGGTTTTTTGTCGACGGTGATAAACTCGACGCCGGCAGCCTTGAGTTTTTCTTCGCTGCTGGCCGACTTCGCATCCCACAGCGTGCGCTCCTGGGCCTGTGCGGCTTTGGCGGCTTTTTTCACCAGCACTTGCTGGTCGGGGCTGAGTCTTTCCCAGGTGATTTTCGACATCACGATCGGCTCGGGCAGGATCAAGTGCCCGGTCAGGCTGTAGAACTTGGCGTTCTGGTAGTGGTTGTGTTCGAGCAGGGTCGGCGGGTTGTTTTCCGCGCCGTCGATGACCCCGGTCTGCAATGCACTGAAGATCTCGCCGGTATCCATCGCGATGCCATTGCCGCCCATGGCGTTGATGGTGTCGATGAACATCGGGTTACCTTGCACGCGGATTTTCATGCCTTTGAGGTCGGCGAGGCTGCGTACCGGTTTTTTGGTGTAGATATTGCGCGTGCCGCCATCCATCCAGGCCAGGGCGACCAGGTTGAATTCGGAGTTAGTGATCTTGTCGAGGATCTCGTCACCCACCTCACCGTCGATGACTTTGCGCATGTGCGCCTGGTCGCGGAACACGAACGGCATGTTGAACACGTTCACGTCCGGCACCACCGGCCCGACGATGCCGAGGCTGACCCGGGCCATCTGAATGGCGCCGACCTGGGCCTGTTCGATGACCTCTTTTTCCGAGCCGAGCACACCGCCGGCGAACATCTTGAACGTCAGTTTGCCGTTGCTGTCGGCCACCAGGGTCTTGCCCAACTGTTCTTCGGCGACCACGGTCGGGTAACCGGCGGGATGGATGTCGGCGAATTTGATTTCCAGCGCCTGGGCGGCGCTGCTGAGGGTGAAGGTGAGTGCTGCAGTGATGGGAAGTGCAGCGGCGAGCAAGGTACGTTTGAAATCCATGGGTGTGTCTCCAGTCTTGTTGTTTTTTTTATGCAAGGCACAGCGATGCAGCAGAGGGGTTAAAACAATTCGTTGAACACCGGTTCCGGCAAGCCTTTGACGCCGGGGTTGAGGGCGAACACGCCGCCGGCCAGCGACTGTTCGTCATGGTCGTCAGCGGGGCGTATCGAGGTCACAAACAGGGTGTCGAGCTGGCTGCCACCGAAGGCGCACATGGTCGGTTTCTTCACCGGCACGGGGAGCGAATGATCCAGTCGGCCATCGGGGGTGAAGCGGTGAATCAGCCCGGCGTCATTGGCGCAGATCCAGTAGCAACCTTCGGCATCCACCGCCGCGCCATCGGGGCGGCCAAGGAAGTGATGCATGTCGACGAACAGTCGACGATTGGACGGTGTGCCGCTGTCGATGTCGTAATCGAAGGCCCAGATCTGCTGCACGTTCGGGTGCGAATCCGAGAGGTACAGGGTCTTGCCGTCCGGGCTGAAGCCCAGGCCGTTGGGCACGATGAAACCGCTGAGCCGGGCGTCGAGCGGCCCGGGTTGTCCGGCACTGTAGCGATAGAGCGTGCCGTCGGCGGCGTTGGCGCCCATGTTCAGCACCATGCTGCCGGCCCAGAAACGGCCCTGACGATCACAGCGGCCATCGTTCAGGCGCATGTCCGGGCGGGCGTGGTCGACGTGGGCCAGCAGTTCGCTGTCGAGGCTGCCATCGTTGTGTGGGTGCAGGTGAAAGAATCCGCTTTCCATGCCGGCGACCCAGCCACCCGCGCTGTGACGAGCGATGCAGGCGAGCATTTCTGGGGCTTTCCAGGCGTGAACGTGCCCGCTGTCGGCATTCCAGCGCTGTAATCCACCGGCCGGAATATCGACCCAGTACAGGGCGTTTTCCTCGGGGACCCACACTGGGCTTTCACCGACCGCATTGCGGGCATCGACAATCAATTCGGCTTGCATGGCAACGCATTCCCTTGGGTTGTTTATGGAGGGGATTGGCGAGGGTTCAGTCGCCGAACGGCCCGGCCGCGACAAAGGCGCCGCCCTGATAGACCCGGACCGGATCATCCTCGGCGGGCATTGGTTGGGCTTCGACTTTTTCGCGGAACACTTCGGACGTGTCCTGTGGCGCATAACCCAGATGTGCGGCAAACCGGTTGTCCCACCAGACGCTCTTGTTGTCGGACATGCCGTACACCACGGTGTGGCCGACATTGGGGGTGTACAAGGCGCGTTCGAGCAGTCGGGTCATGTCGTCGAAACTCAGCCAGGTGCTCATCATTCGGCGGTTCTGTGGTTCCGGGAACGAGGAGCCGATGCGGATGCTGACGGTCTCGATGCCATAGCGATCGAAGTAGAAACTGGCCATGTCTTCGCCGTAGGACTTGGACAAACCGTAGTAGCCGTCCGGTCGGCGAGGGGAGTGGGCGTCGAGGGTTTCGTCCTGCTTGTAGAAGCCGATGACATGATTGGAACTGGCGAAAATCACCCGCTTCACGCCATGGCGACGGGCCGCTTCGTAGATATGGAACACGCCGCAGATGTTGGCGCCGAGGATCTCTTCGAACGGACGCTCTACCGACACGCCGCCGAAGTGCAGGATTGCATCCACGCCTTCAACCAGTTGATGTACCGCTTGCTTGTCGGCGAGGTCGCACAGCACGACTTCTTCGCGATCATCAATGGCTGGCGCCATGTCGACGATGTCCGACAGACGGAGTACGTTGGCGTAAGGTCGCAGGCGTTCGCGCAGGACTTTACCGAGGCCACCGGCGGCGCCGGTCAGGAGCAGGCGATTGAATGGGGGTGTGGTCGTCATGTGAATCCCTGCACAGAAAATTGTTGTTATTGGGCTTGTTGTAGGTTGTCGTATGACTTGCTGAAGTATTGTTGGGCTTTCCGATGCTTGTCAACGCGACTTTGGTTGAAATTGACGGAGGGTCATGTTCATCCGATGAGCGCGCTCACCTGTGGCGAGGGAGCTTGCCACAGGGTTCTATGCCGCCAGCAATGTCCGCCTTACAACAACGAAATCGGGTAGCTGATAAAAATGCGGTTTTCATCGAATTCGTTGGTGCTGAAATCGCGGCGGATGGTTGCATTGCGCCATTTGACGTTGAGGCTCTTCAGTGCGCCGCTTTGCACGGTGTAAGCCAGTTCCGATTCGCGACCCCATTCCTTACCATCGGTGATCGCCCCGGTGTGCACGTTATCGCCGCTGATGTAGCGGTTCATCAGCGTCAGGCCGGGGATGCCGAGGGCGACGAAGTTGTAGTCGTGGCGCACCTGCCAGGAGCGTTCCTTGGCGTTGTCATAGCTGGCGTTGTAGCTATCGTTGGCCAGCGTGCCGCCGCTGGTGCCGTTGACGCGCATCCAGGCGCTGTCGCCGCTGAGTTTTTGCAGGCCGACATAGAAGGTGTTGCCGCCGTATTTGGCCGAGAGCAGGGCGAACGCGGTTTTGTTGTCGAGGTCGCCGGCCAGCGCGCTGCCGTCTTCCTTGCCGATGAAGTAACCGAGGTTGGCACCGAGCGTCCAGTCGCCGATTGGCTGGCTATGGCTCAGGTTGAAATACTGCTGCTGATAAATGTCGCTGAGTTCCGCGTACCAGACGCCGACCTGAGTGCGCTTTTCATTGAACGCATACTCGCCGCCACCGAAGTTGAAGCGGTCGGAGGTGAACGCGCCTCTGCCGTTCATCGACATATCTTCCATGCTTGCGTCATTGCGCGGGCTGTTGCCGCGGAACTGGCCGCCGTAGAGCGTCATGCCGCTGATTTCGGTAGAGGTGACCTGGCCGCCGCGAAAGGTTTGCGGCAGCGAGCGACCATCGTCAGAGCGCAGGATCGGCAACACCGGCGTCCATTCCCCGACCTTCAATTCGGTTTTCGACACCTTGGCTTTCAGCGCCACACCCAGACGACCGAAATTGTCGGCGGGGCGGCCGTCATCATGGATCGGCAGCAATTGCGTGCCGCCCGTGCCCTTACCGCCGTCGAGTTTCTGCGAGTACATACCGAGCACATCCACGCCGAAACCGACGGGGCCCTGAGTGAACCCGGATTTGGCGTCAAGGATGAAGTTTTGCGTCCACTCTTCAGCCTTGCCCTGGGCATTGTTCGGGTTGGTGAAGTTGCGATTGATGTAGGCGTTGCGCAGGTTCAGCGTGACCTTGGCGTCATCGACGAAACCTTCGGCCTGGCCGGTCATGGGCAGGGCGAAGGCCAGACTGCTGCAACCGATCAGGCTGAGGGTATGGCGACGGGAGAAGGTGGGGCGAGGGGTGCTGGTGAAGGAATTGCGGGCGAGTCTGCTCACAGTAACGCTCCCTGGTTTTTGTTATTTTTGTTTTTGTTATACGTCGTCGTACAACACTGGCGGCGATTATTTGCGAGGCTTTGAGGGAATGTCAATCACAAGTTATACGATGACTTGTTGAAGGCCATCAACACCGACCCACCGAGCCGCAAGACCGCTGTACGAAGTTTCGTTTTCCCCTGTCGCCCCGATCCAGAGCGGATGCTAGTCTTGACCAACGCTGTTGTCAGGGAGCCCTCATGGGCAATCACAAGATCGAGATTCGTCGCAGTAACGTCGAAAAGATTCTGTTGGGGGCTGAAAAAGTCTTCGCCGAAAAAGGTTTCGGCAGCACCGCCATGGCCGACATCGCCGCCGAAGTACAATTACCGCGTTCCAACCTGCATTACTACTTCAGTACCAAGAGCGAGCTGTACAGCGCGGTGCTCCTGGGGTTGCTGGAAGTCTGGAAGCAGGACGCCTTGTGCTTCGAGATGTTCGACGACCCGCGCGTGGTGCTCAGCAGTTACATCCGCGCCAAGATGAACCATTCCCGCAGCCGCCCTTACGGCTCGAAAGTCTGGGCCAACGAAATCATCCACGGTGCGCCGACACTGGGTGAGAAACTGGACGCGAGCCTGTACGACTGGGCCAAGATGAAAGAAGCGAAAATTCGCCAGTGGGTGGAGGACAAACGCATCCTGCCGGTGGAGCCTTCCAGCCTGCTGTACATGATCTGGGCCTCGACCCAGCACTACGCCGACTTCGACCATCAGGTGAATATTCTTAATGATCACCAGCCGCTGTCGGACATGCAGTTCGAGCGGGCGGTGCAGACGGTGACCAGTGTGATCTTGCGGGGGATCGGGTTGGAGCCGTAACCAGATCATTCCCACGCTCTGCGTGGGAATGCAGCCCGGGACGCTCCGCGTCCCAAGAGCGGACGCAGAGCGTCCATTGAGGCATTCCCACGCAGAGCGTGGGAACGATCATCAAACGGAAACGTGATACGGATTGCGCGGATCATGGTTCCAATCCAGAAACGGCTTGCCCGTATCCATCGGCACCATCTCAATACAATCCTGCACCGGACACGTGATCTGACACAGATTGCACCCCACACACTCATCATCAATCACTTCATACTTATGCGTACCGTCCGCCTGTTTGAGGCTGGCAATCGCCTGGTGCGAGGTGTCTTCGCAAGCGATGTGGCAGCGACCGCAACCGATACACGCCTCCTGATCAATCTTCGCAATCACCTGATAGTTGATGTCCAGGTACTTCCAGTCCGTGGTGTTGCCCACCGCACGCCCGGAAAACTCCGACACGCTGGCGTAGCCCTGACTGTCCATCCAGCGTGACAAACCGTCCTTCATCTCCTCGACAATCCGGAAACCATACAGCATCGCCGCCGTGCACACCTGCACCGCGCCGCTGCCCAGCGCAATGAATTCCGCGGCATCGCGCCAACTGCCAATCCCGCCAATCCCGCAGATCGGCAAGCCCTGGGTCTGCGGATCGCGGGCGATTTCGGCGACCATGTTCAGCGCAATCGGCTTCACCGCCGAGCCGCAATAACCACCATGGGTGCTTTGGCTGCCGACGGCGGGATTGGCGACCATGCGTTCCAGGTTGACGCTGGTGATCGAGTTGATGGTGTTGATCAGTGACACCGCATCGGCCCCGCCCCGATAAGCGGCACGGGCGGCGACGCGGATGTCGGTGATGTTCGGCGTGAGCTTGACGATCACCGGCAGCGAGCAATAAGTCTTGCACCAGCGGGTGACCTGCTCGACGTATTCCGGAACCTGGCCGACCGCCGCGCCCATGCCACGTTCCGGCATGCCGTGGGGGCAGCCGAAATTCAGCTCGATGCCATCGGCCCCGGTGGCTTCCACCAGCGGCAGGATGTTTTTCCACGACTCTTCGACGCAGGGCACCATCAGCGACACGATCAGTGCGCGGTCCGGCCAGTCCTTTTTGACCTGAGTGATTTCCCGCAGGTTGATGTCCAGCGAGCGGTCGGTGATCAGCTCGATGTTGTTAAAGCCCATCACTTCACGGTTGGCCCCGAAATGCGCCGAGTAACGCGACGATACGTTGACCGCCGCCGGGTCTTCACCCAGAGTTTTCCAGACCACGCCACCCCAGCCAGCCTCGAACGCGCGGACCACGTTGTAGGCTTTGTCGGTCGGCGGCGCGGAGGCCAGCCAGAACGGATTGGGGGCCTTGATGCCGGCGAAAACAATCGAGAGATCGGCCATTTACGCAGCCTCCACGTTGAGCATGAGTTGAGCATTGATGGCCTCGGCGGCCAGCTTGCCGTGCTGCACGGCCTGCACGGTAAGGTCCTGATCGAGGCTGGTGCAGTCGCCGCCGGCATACACACCGGGAATGCTGGTACGCAGCTGTTCGTCCACGAGGATGCGGTCGCCCTGACGCTTGAGCTCACGGGCCAGCGGGTCGGCGAGGGCGGCGGTATCGAAGGTCTGGCCGATGGCTTTGAAGATCGCATCGGCGGCCAGTTCAAAGGTTTCGCCGGTGGTTTGCAGGCGACCTTCCACCAACCGGGTGCGGGCGAAGCGCATGCCGCGCACCTGGCCCTGATCGTTGAGCAACACTTCTTCGGGTTGCGCCCAGGTCAGCAGCCGCACCTGATTGGCCTTGGCGATGTCCTGTTCGTGAGCGGTGGCGCCCATGTCCTCGACGCCGCGGCGGTACACCAGATTCACATCGCGAGCGCCGAGGCGAGCCATTTGCACGGCCATGTCGATGGCGGTGTTACCGGCACCGAGGACGATGCAGCGCTCGGCCAGTGGCAGTTGCGTCAGGTCATCGGCCTGGCGCAGTTCGCGGATGTAGTCGGTGGCGGCGAGCAGGCCGGGGGCATCCTCATGGGCCAGTCCCAACTGTTTGCTGGCGGCCAGACCGAGGCCGAGGAACACCGCGTCGAATTGCTGATGCAGTTCGCTGAGGGTCAGGTTGTCGCCGAGTTTCTGCCCGTGGCGAATCTCGATGCCGCCAATCCCCATCAGGAATTCCAGCTCCTTCTGCGCGTAATCGTCCACCAGTTTGTACTTGGCGATCCCGTATTCGTTGAGGCCACCAGCCTTTTCCCGCGCCTCGAAAATCACCACGTCATGGCCGTGCATGGCGCTACGGTGCGCGCAGGACAAACCGGCCGGGCCGGCACCCACCACGGCGATACGCTTGCCGGTTGAGGCGGCGCGCTGGAACGGGTGTTCGCTGAAGTGTGCGTTGTCCACGGCATAGCGTTGCAACAGGCCGATCAGCACCGGCGCGCATTCCTGGGCGTTGTTGCGCACGCAGGCTTGCTGGCAAAGAATTTCCGTCGGACAGACTCGGGCGCAACTGCCGCCGAGGATGTTGGCCGAGAGGATTTTCTGCGCGGCGCCCTGAACATTTTCCTGATGGATATTGCGGATGAACGACGGAATATCAATGTCGCTCGGACAGGCATTCACGCACGGCGCGTCGTAGCAATACAGGCAGCGCGACGCTTCCAGATGCGCCTGACGGTCGTTGAGTGGTGGCGCCAGATCGGTGAAATGGCCGGCGAGGGCGGCCGCGTCCTCATGGGGATGCGGGAGGTGGTTCAGGGTCTTGATCACGGTGTTGGCCTCACGGTTATTTGAGGTACTGCCTCTGGTGGGCTGATCGTTCCCACGCAGAGCGTGGGAACGATCGGGTCGGGAGTACAGGTTCAGCGTTTCACTGCTGTCGGCTTATTCAGCTCAGCCCGCTTGCTCAGCAAATCAAACACCGCTGGATACGCCGGCCGTTCGACATACCGACCGGCACCACGCTCGGCCCGCAAATCACCGTCGGCCCACACCACTCGACCCTGGCTGACGGTGTGGCTCGGCACGCCGCGTACGGTCTTGCCTTCGAAGATGTTGAAGTCGACTTGCTGGTGATGGGTCTTGGCTGAAATCGTTCGTGTACCTTCCGGGTCCCAAAGCACCAGATCCGCATCGGCGCCCACGCGGATCGCCCCTTTGCGCGGATAGAGGTTGAAGATCTTCGCGGTGTTGGTGGAGGTGAGGGCAACGAAGTGCTGCATTGACAAGCGCCCGGTGTTTACCCCTTCATCCCAGAGCACCGCCATGCGGTCTTCGATCCCGGCGGTGCCGTTGGGGATCTTGCTGAAGTCGTCACGACCGGCGGCTTTTTGCTCGGCGCAGAAGCAGCAGTGGTCGGTGGCGGTGGTGTGCAGGTTGCCCGATTGCAGGCCGTGCCAAAGGGCTTGCTGATGGCCGCGTGGACGGAAGGGCGGGCTCATCACGTAACCGGCGGCGGTTTGCCAGTCCGGGTGTTGGTAAACGCTGTCGTCCAGCAGCAGGTGCCCGGCCAGCACTTCGCCGTAAACCGGTTGGCCCTTGCTGCGGGCATAGGTGATTTCGTCGAGGGCCTCCTTGGTCGAAACGTGGACCAGGTACAGCGGCGTGCCGAGGGTTTCGGCGATGCGGATCGCCCGGCTCGCGGCTTCACCTTCCACCTGCGAAGGCCGCGACAGCGGGTGCGCTTCCGGCCCGGTCATGCCCTGGGCCATCAACTTGCGTTGCAGGTGATAGACCAGCTCGCCGTTTTCCGCATGCACGGTCGGCACCGCGCCCAATTCCAGGCAACGCTCGAAACTCGCCACCAGCGTATCGTCGGCGGCCATGATTGCGTTCTTGTAGGCCATGAAATGCTTGAAGCTGTTGACCCCATGATGGCTGACCAACTCGGCCATTTCTTCGCGGACCTGTTCGCTCCACCAGGTAATGGCGACGTGGAAACCGTAGTCCGACGCCGACTTCTCCGCCCAGCCGCGCCATTGATGAAATGCCTCCATCAACGATTGCTGCGGGTTGGGAATCACGAAGTCGATGATCGAGGTGGTGCCGCCGGCAAGCCCCGCCGCGGTGCCGCTGAAGAAGTCTTCGCTGGCGACCGTGCCCATGAAGGGCAACTGCATATGCGTGTGCGGGTCGATGCCGCCGGGCATCAGGTATTGGCCGCTGCCGTCGAGCACTTCGGCATCGGCGGGAACATCGAGGTTTTCACCGATGGCTTTGATCACGCCCTCGGCGCAATAGACGTCGGCGCGATAACTTTCATCATGGGTAATAACGGTGGCGCCACGGATCAACAGAGACATTCCGAGTTCCTCGCAGGCATGACCGACTGATGCCGGTTCTAGATGTTTTTATATGAAGCAGACGCCAATCGGTGTATTCCTGTCAGCGCTGTCAAGAATAGACGCTAGCTGCAGTTTGTCGATTGAGCAAGAATATTTTTTATAAGCTTATGTCTGTTTTAACTGATTGAAAAATAACGATAAAAAATGAAAATCACCAAAATGGTGAGGCATCTCACCATTTTGACGCACTTGACAGGTTCGAAATATGGTCAAGATTTTCTATGTGAAATCAGCCGCTTGAGGATGGTCTATGGTTGAGGCGCAGTATTAAAAAAAATTCGACGCACCAGATTGAGTCCTGACTGTTCGGACAACTTGCCTGACATTCGGCCTGAGTGGCATGGCAACTCACCGCGGATTCAATGGTTAGATAAATAAAGCTGATTAACATCAGTTGGTTAGCGAAATTTTATGGCACTGCCCGATACGTAAGCGGGGCACCCGGCACGTTTATTGATGCCGCCGCTGACACCTTGGCCGGGCCATAAAAGTTGTCAGTTTCTCCGGCCATCGTCCGGCTCGCGCGCGTTGCGCCAGCCCTGATGAGCAAAAATAATCAAAAGAACAGTGGAGCGGCCATGCAACAGATCAGATCGCAAGTGACCGAGCGCGACGGCTTGTTTGAGCTCGAAGCCGGCAGCGACGTCCTCGACAGTCCCCGTTACAACCACGACATGGCACCGACCAAGGTGCACGAACGAACCTGGAACAAATGGCACATCACCGCGTTATGGGTCGGCATGGCGATCTGCGTGCCGACTTACACACTCGGCGGCGTGCTCACCGCCTATTTCGGCCTGACCGTCGGCGAAGCGCTGCTGGCAATTCTGTTTGCCAACATCATCGTGCTGATCCCGCTGACCCTTAACGCCTTTCCCGGCACCAAGTACGGCATTCCGTTTCCGGTGTTGCTGCGCTCATCCTTCGGCATTCTCGGTTCCAACATTCCGTGCCTGATCCGCGCCTTGGTGGCGTGTGGCTGGTTTGGCATCCAGACCATGTTCGGCGGGCTGGCGATTCACCTGTTTCTTGGCTCGGTGTTCGATGGCTGGAAAGCCCTTGGCGGCACCGGTGAAGTGATCGGTTTCATGGTGTTCTGGGTCTTGAACCTGTGGGTGGTGATTCGCGGCGCGGACTCGATCAAATGGCTGGAAACACTGTCCGCTCCGTTACTGGTTCTAGTCGGTGTGGGGCTGCTGGTGTGGGCGATGCCGAACGTATCAATGAGCGAATTGATGGCGATCCCGGCCAAGCGTCCGGAAGGGGCCAGCGTGGTCAGTTACTTTGCCGCCGGGCTGACCGCCATGGTCGGGTTCTGGGCGACCTTGTCCCTGAACATTCCGGACTTTAGCCGCTATGCAAAAAGCCAGAAGGATCAGATCATCGGGCAGATTATCGGCTTGCCCCTGACCATGTTCCTGTTCGCTTCCCTCGGCGTGGTGATGACGGCCGCTTCGGTAAAACTGGTGGGCGTCACTGTCTCCGATCCGGTCACCCTGATCGGCCATATCCAGAGCCCGGTCTGGGTCGCCCTGGCCATGGCGTTGATCATCATCGCCACGTTGTCCACCAACACCGCGGCCAACATCGTGTCGCCGACCAACGACTTCCAGAACGTTGCGCCCAAGATCATCAACCGCACCAAAGCGGTGATCCTCACGGGGTTGGTCGGCTTGGCGCTGATGGCCCATGAACTGTTGAAGAAACTGGGGCTGATCGTCTCGGATTTGAGCCTGGAGACGGTGTATTCCAACTGGTTGCTCGGCTATTCGAGCCTGCTGGGCCCTATCGCCGGGATCATGGTGGTGGACTATTTCCTGATCAAGAAACAGCAACTCAATCTGGCCGGACTTTACCGCGATGACGTTTACCCGGCGTGGAACTGGTTCGGTTTTATCGCGTTCGGCGTGCCGGTGGCGTTGACGCTGCTGTCGCTGGGCAGCGATGCATTCAGCTGGTTTTACAGCTACGGCTGGTTCACCGGCTCGGCCCTTGGTGGGCTGATTTATTACGGGTTGAGCGTGATGCGGCCGAGTCCGACTGCTGTGAAGTCGGCGGTGTGATCGTTCCCACGCTCTGCGTGGGAATGCAGCCCGGGACGCTCCGCGTCCCAGAAGCGGACGCAGAGCGTCCACGGATGAATTCCCACGCGGAGCGTGGGAACTATCAGAAGAAAAACTGAGGAGATCACCATGAACGCTGCCCTAGACGTTCTGCAGTCCACCCATCAGCACATCAACCGCGACCGTCTGTGGCAGTCGCTCATGGATCTGGCCAAACTCGGTGCCACGGTCAAGGGCGGTGTCTGCCGATTGGCCCTGACCGACCTCGATCGCCAGGCCCGGGACATTTTCGTGAACTGGTGCGAGGAAGCCGGCTGCACCGTCAGCATCGACGCCGTCGGCAATATCTTCGCCCGTCGTCCGGGGCGCAATCCGAACCTGCCGCCGGTGATGACCGGCAGCCACATCGACACACAACCCACCGGTGGCAAGTTCGACGGCTGCTTCGGCGTGCTGGCCGGGGTCGAAGTCTTGCGTACCCTCAATGACCTGGGCGTGGAAACCGAAGCGCCACTGGAAGTGGTGGTCTGGACCAACGAAGAAGGCTCGCGTTTTGCCCCGTGCATGATGGGCTCTGGCGTGTTCGCGGAAAAATTCACCCTCGAAGAAACCCTGGCCAAAGTCGATGCCGAGGGCGTGACCGTCGGCGAAGCCCTGAACGCCATTGGCTATGCCGGGCCGCGCAAAGTCAGTGGCCACGCCGTGGGTGCGTATTTCGAAGCGCACATCGAGCAAGGCCCGATTCTTGAGGATGAGCGCAAAACCATCGGCGTGGTGATGGGCGCCCTCGGGCAGAAATGGTTCGACCTGAAACTGCGCGGCGTCGAAGCCCACGCCGGCCCGACACCGATGCACCTGCGCAAGGACGCTCTGGTCGGCGCCTCGGTGATCGTCGGAGCGGTCAATCGCGCCGCCCTCGGCCATCAACCCCACGCCTGCGGCACCGTCGGCTGCCTGCAAGCCTACCCCGGCTCACGCAATGTGATTCCCGGCGAAGTGCGCATGACCCTGGATTTCCGTCATCTGGAACCGGCACGCCTGGACTCGATGATCGCCGAAGTCCGCGAAGTCATCGAAACCACCTGTGAAGAACACGGCTTGACCTTCGAACTGACCCCCACCGCCGACTTCCCGCCGCTGTACTTCGACAAAGGCTGCGTCGAAGCGGTACGCGGCGCGGCTCAAGGGCTCGGTTTGTCGCACATGGACATCGTCAGCGGGGCAGGGCATGACGCGATCTTCCTCGCCGAACTCGGCCCGGCCGGGATGATCTTCGTGCCCTGCGAAGGCGGCATCAGCCACAACGAAATCGAAAACGCCGCGCCGGATGACCTCGCTGCCGGGTGTGCGGTGTTGTTGCGGGCGATGCTGGCGGCTTCGGATGCGATTGCCAGTGGCAAGCAGGCGGCTTGAGGCATCGGTTGTTCGATAGCCTCATTGGGTTGGCGGGATGCTCAACGGCGGGTTTGCAACGCTTTGAACATCAGCATCCCCGCCAGCATGGCGATGACGAACACCCAGGCCTGCCAGTGGCCGGTCGGTAGCAACACCAGCGCCGGGCCGGGGCAGATGCCGGCAAGCTTTTGGGTACCCGCGTCACAAAACCGAATCCTCAATCGTCATCTTGTTGAACCCCTCAATTAGCGGAGCAATACGATGTCGTCCAACACCCAACCGGTCAATCTGCTGCAATCCATCCCTCAGGTTTTCGAAAGCCTGACCCAAGTCCACGTCTCCCTCGACAGTCATGACCTGGACCCGACCCTCAAACACCTGCTGCACCTGCGCGCCTCGCAAATCAACCAATGCGGTTTCTGCGTGAAGATGCACACCCGCGAAGCGCGCGAGGCCAATGAAACCAACGAGCGCCTGGACCGCCTGATCGTCTGGCGCCATGTCAGCGATTTCAGTGCCTCGGAACGCGCCGCCCTGGCCTGGACCGAAGCCCTGACCGTACTGGATGAGAAGACCGATTACGCCAGCCTGCGCGGCGACTTGCGCGAGCATTTCAACGATGCGCAGATCGGTGCCTTGACGGCCGAGATCGGCATGATCAACCTGTGGAACCGATTGCAGGTGTCGAGGCACTGATCGATGAACTCCGCTGAAAACGCCGCCGCTGTGTTCGAACAGCGCCGGCCCTTTTTGCTCGGTCTGGCGTATCGCATTCTCGGCTCGCGCACCGAAGCCGAGGATGTGGTGCAAGAGCTGTTCATCAAATGGCTGGAGGCCGACCGGGCCTCCATCGCCACGCCGGCCGCCTGGCTCACCACGGCCTGCACCCGGCACTGCATCGACCTGCTGCGCTCAGCGCACACGTCACGGGTCGATTACATCGGCACCTGGCTACCGGAGCCGATCCACACCACCCACCAGCATTCACCCGAACACATGCATGAACTGGCCTCGTCATTGTCCACTGCGTTCCTGCTCTTGCTGGAACGGCTGACCCCCAAGGAACGCGCCGCTTACTTGCTCTACGAAATCTTCGACATGGATTACGCCCAAGTGGCGGAGGCAATCGGGGTCCAGGAAGCGACTTGCCGCAAGTTGGTATCCCGGGCCAAGGCCGGTCTGGGTAGCGGGCAAATCCGCTATCAGCCGGAGCCGGCGCGTCAGGGCCAGTTGCTGAGCGCCTTCCACAGCGCCATCGCCAGCGGCTCGACTGCATCCCTGACCGCGCTGCTGGCCGAAGACGTCGAACTCTGCGCCGACGGCGGCGGCAAGGCCTCGGCCATCCGCGAAACCCTGTTTGGCATCAACAGTGTGCTGAATTTCATCGGTCAGTCGTTGCACGTCTATTGGCAGACTTGCGAATGGCTGCCCAGCGAAATCAATGGGGCACAAGGCGTGATCATCAAGGCGGACGGGGTCATTACTGCTTCGATGACGTTTGGGTTCGACGAAGCGGGGCGGGTGAGGCGGATTTTTATCATGCGTAACCCGGATAAGTTGGCGGGGTTGCAGGGTTCGTTGGCTGTGCAGTAATTCAGTGCAGGCACTGATCGTTCCCATGCAGAGCGTGGGAACGATCGAACGGGTGAAGACCTGTAGCAGAGCGTGATGCCGGGGATGTTTGCTGCACTATCCCAACCCCCCGCGGTCGTAATCTTCACAGGGCAGCGCGTAACGGCGCTGCCGCAATTGTGGAGATCCAATGAGCCAGGACGTCCTGACCACCGAAACCAATCGCCGCCAGTTGCAGCAGATCATCGCCGGCCTGTCCGATGGGGTGATTCTGCTGGAACTCGACCAGACCATTCTCTGGGCCAATGACGCCGCGCTGGCCATGCACGGTGTCAGTCGGATCGGTGAGCTGGGCGCCAATGCCAGGGAGTACGCGAAGCGGTTTGCCTTGCGCTATCGCAACAATCACCCGGTGGCGACGGAGAATTATCCAATCAGCCGCGTGGCCCGCGGCGAGATGTTCAGCGATGTGCTGGTCGAGTTGACGCCAGTCGAAAACGATGAGCACACCTGGGTCCACAGCGTGCGCAGCATGGTGCTGGCCGACCGCGCCGGCGAGCCGGAGTCGTTGGTGCTGATCATGAACGACGTCACCGAATGGGCCAGCGCCGAGCAGCGTTTCGAAACGACCTTCAACGCCAACCCGGCCCCGGCGGTGATCTGTCGCCTCAGCGATTTGCGCTATATCAAAGTCAACCAGGGCTTCCTGGGAATGACCGGTTATGCCCGTGATCAAGTGATCGGCGCTTCGACCTATGAACTGGATGTGCTGGAGCGCGCTGAAAACAAGGACCTGGCCAAGCAGCGTTTGCGTGACGGGGCAACCATTCCGCAGATGCAGGCCGAACTGCAATTACCCGACGGTGGCAGCAAACAGGTGATCGTTGCCGGGCAGCCGCTGGAGTTCAACGACGAAGCTTGCATGCTGTTTTCCTTCGTCGACATGGAGCTGCGGCACAAGGCCGAAATAGCCCTGCGCCAGAGTGAGGAACGATTCGCCAAAGCCTTTCGTCTCACCCCGGTGCCGATCCTGGTATGCAGCGCCGGCGATCAAGTGGTGATGGACGTCAACGAAGCCTTCCTCGACACCCTCGCGTGCCCCAGTGAAGAGGTGCTCGGCAAGACCGTGGCGCAACTCGGCTTCATCGATGACGCGGGCGCTCGCACGCGCCTGTTTGCGGCCCTGGAGAAAACCGGGAGCGTGGATCGCGTCGATGTCAGGGTGCGCAGGAAGGATGCCGGGGTGATCGATTGCGCCGTCTCCGCAGACACTGTGAATATTCAGGACGGCGCTTGCTACCTGCTGGTGTTGATGAACATCACGGAGCGCAAACGTACCGAGCTGGAGTTGGTGTCGGCGATTGAAGAGGTGATGAAAGATGCTTCCTGGTTCAGCCGCACGCTGATCGAGAAACTGGCCAATGTGAAGAGTGTCAATTCTCCGCAATTGCCCAGTGTGTCGTTTACCGAACTGACCGCCCGGGAGCGCGATGTGCTCGGCCTGATTTGTGAAGGCCTGGCCGACAAGGAAATCGCCGCGCGCCTGAAACTGGCGCCTAATACCGTGCGCAATCATGTCTCGACGGTGTATTCCAAACTCGACGTGCACAGTCGCAGTGAAGCGATTGTATGGGCTCGTGAACGGGGTCTGTTCTCCAGCGAGAGGCGGCCCAAGGGACAACGTTAAGATGCAAATGCACTAGTTGGGATGGTGCATTTTGATGTGTTGCTGAGGGGGGTGGTTTTTCTAGGCTGTCAGGGTGCGATACGTGGCTTCGGGTCGGTATCGCTTCCTCTTCGATGCAGCTAAAGGAACAACCACATGGGTGCGAACAGATCAAGCGTGAAGTCGATTTTGCGCCGTCGCCAAGGTGACTCAGGATGAATTATCTGGCGCAATTACGTACGCAGCTGGAGCGCAGCTTTTCGCCGTTGGCCTGTGAGTGTGCGCTCACGGGGGATAATTCGTTGACGGTGAAGCTTTATCACCCGGCAACGGGGCAGGTGGATCTGGTGGTCAGTGGGTTGAGCGTGGCGACGCTCAGGACGCCGGAAGCGGTGGCGGCTTTGGTTGATGAGTTGCGGTATGAGCTTGAGAGTAGTGGCCTGCATCGCTCCAGTGCTTTATAGGCGCTGGCTTGTCTCTCGCAGATGTCCTCCGATCCACTGCGGGAGCGGGCTTGCTCGCGATGGCTATTGAGGTAGGTCAAAAGCCAAAGCCAGTCTATCCGGTGTTTTTCTGGCATTGGCGGGTGGCTGGGCTATAAGGAATGCGAGGTATTTCTTTTCTGTGACGGGGCCGCGAGGTGTGCGGTGTGGTTTTTGTGTCGCGGAAAATGTCGATTACTTACCGCGGGTCAGCCTATGAACAGTTTTGGGAAAAGTGTTTTTTCGCCACTGTCGCTCGCACTCTGCGTGGCGATTCTGGGTGGTTGCGCCAGTCCGCCGCCGCCGCCACCTGCTGCGCCGCCACCGCCACCGGTTCGTACCTGTCAGACCTCCGAAAACACCGATGTGCAGGGTGAGATGAGGGCTGAAGGGCAGGTGACCCGGACCACGACCCTGACCCGTTGCGTTACTCAGTAAGCCTGCTCCGGTGTGATGGCGTGTACCGCCAGTGGTCCTCTGTGCGACTGGCGGGTGTGGCCTGAGTGGCGGGTCAGACTTCTTCGATCCTGACCCACCGCGACTCTTGTGCCGCCAAACGAATCGCTGTCGCCAGGCGTTCGACTTCCCATGCCTGTTCGAAATCTGTCCCGTCCTGACCCAGGCTGGCCAGCGCCATCACCAACTCATGCACTTCAAGGGTCTTGAGTTCGTTGTAACCCAACTGATGCCCCGGCGCCGGGCTGAAGGCGGCGTAACCCGGTAAATCCGGCCCCGCCAGCAACCGTTGGAACCCGCCTTGCCCTTCGCGATAGAGCCGCAGCTCATTCAAGCGTTCCTGATCGAACGCCAGGGTGCCCCGAGTGCCGCTGATTTCAAAACTCAGGTGATTCTTGTAACCGTGTTTGAGCCAACTGCTGCTGAACGTCCCCCGTGCGCCATTGGCGAACCGAAGCAACGCGTGGACCTGATCGTCGACCGCGACCTCGCGTTGCTCCTGGCCACCTGACGTTACGGGGCGTTGTACATGCACGGTCTGGGTATCCGCACACACCGCCTCGACGTCGCCCAGCAGATGACGGGCCATGGCCAGCAAGTGACTGCCCAGGTCCGCCAAGGCACCGCCGGCGTAATCGGCGTCACAGCGCCAGGACCAGGTTGATACGGGGTCGGCCATGAAGTCTTCGCTGAATTCGCCCTGGAAACTGATGATCTGCCCCAACTCGCCGCTTTGGATCAAATCTCGAGCCAGGCCGATGATCGGGTTGTGTTGGTAGTTGTAACCAACCCGCGTTACCACGCCTGCGGCTTTAGCAGCCAGACGCATCGCGCTGGCCTGTTCGAGGTTCACCGCCAGCGGTTTTTCGCAGTACACCGGCTTGCCGGCGGCGAGGGCGGCCATGGCCATGGGGTAGTGCAGATGGTTAGGGGTGGTGATAGCGACCAGGTTGACCTTGGGGTCATTGATCAGTTGTTTCCAGTCGCTATGAGCGGTATCGAAACCCCAGGCGTCGGCGCAATGTCGGGCGCGTTGCGGGTCGGCGTCGGCGAGGGCGGCGAGTTTGAGGTTCAGCGGCAATTCAAAAACGGCGCTGACATTGCGAAAGGCCAAGGCATGGGCGCGGCCCATAAAACCTGTTCCGATGAGTCCGATACCGAGTTCGCGCATAGCCGGGGTCCTTTGGATTTTTATTTTCAGGAGGGCTATTAATGGAATAAATATTCCTTATTTGCAAATGGTGGAATTAAAATTCTTTCTCGTGATCGTTCCCACGCTCTGCGTGGGAATGCCTCAATGGACGCTCTGCGTCCGCTTTGGGACGCGGAGCGTCCCGGGCTGCATTCCCACG
The DNA here is from genome assembly GCF_031570575.1 of Pseudomonas sp. JL3. Lineage (NCBI taxonomy): Bacteria > Pseudomonadati > Pseudomonadota > Gammaproteobacteria > Pseudomonadales > Pseudomonadaceae > Pseudomonas > Pseudomonas sp. JL3. The sequence goes on along the minus strand of NZ_JAKWJK010000001.1, from coordinate 459,574 downwards.
CGGAGCGTGGGAACGATCAATTAGGGCAAAAAAAGAAGGCAGCCCTAAGGCTGCCTTTGTTCATCCGGTAAATCGGATCAGGACAAGAACCCCCCATCCACATTCAACGAAACCCCAGTCGTGTAGCTCGACGCATCACTCGCCAGGTACAACACCGCACCGGCCATTTCACTCGGATCCGCCACACGCTTGAGCGGAATCTGCTGCAGCGCCGTTTGCAATATGGCGTCGTTTTTCACCAGAGCCGAAGCAAACTTGGTGTCGGTCAGACCCGGCAGCAAGGCGTTGCAACGGATGCCGAATTGCGCGCATTCCTTGGCGAAGACTTTGGTCATGTTGATCACCGCTGCCTTGGTCACCGAGTAGATGCCCTGGAAGATTCCTGGCGAAATACCATTGATCGAGGCGACGTTGATGATGCTGCCGCCGCCGTGCTCGCGCATCAGCTTGCCGGCTTCCACCGACATGAAGAAATAGCCGCGAATGTTCACGTCGACGGTTTTCTGGAAGGCGCTGAGGTCGGTATCCAGTACGTTGCAGAACTGCGGGTTGGTCGCCGCGTTGTTGACCAGGATGTCCAGGCGCCCGAACTGTTCGCGGATGGCGGCGAAGACTTGGGTGATCTGCTCCATCTCGCCAATGTGGCAGGCTATGGCGGTGGCTTTGCCGCCAGCGGCAATGATTGCGTCGGCAACATGCTGGCAACCGTCGAGCTTGCGACTCGAAACGATGACGTGGGCACCTTGCTGCGCCAGCAGTTTGGCGATGGCTTCACCGATGCCGCGGCTGGCGCCGGAGACGAAAGCGATCTTGCCGTCGAGGTCGAACAACTGAGTCTTGGACATGATTTTTCCTTGTTTTTGGGCCCGGTCAGCGGCCGTGATCAGAGGCTGGATTTCGAGATGACTTGCAGGCTCATCTGCTCCAGCAGTTTGTTCATGTGAATGAACTGCGCGAAGCGTTTGTCCTGGGTCTGACCATGGAAGAAGCGGTAGTAGATCTGCTGCACGATGCCGGCCAGACGAAACAGGCCGTAGGTGTAGTAGAAGTCGAAATTGTCGATCTGGATGCCCGCGCGCTCGGCGTAGTAATCGACAAACTCGCGGCGGGTCAGCATGCCGGGAGCGTGGCTTGGCTGGCGGCGCATCAATTGCACCGGCGCCGGGTCGTCGGCTTCGATCCAGTAGGCGAGGGTGTTGCCCAGGTCCATCAGCGGGTCGCCGAGGGTGGTCAGTTCCCAATCCAGCACGCCGATGATCTGCATCGGGTTGTCGGGGTCGAGGATCACGTTGTCGAAGCGGTAATCGTTATGGACGATGCTCGACGTCGGGTGATCGGCCGGCATCTTGTCGTTGAGCCAGGCCTTGACCGCTTCCCACTTCGGCGCATCCGGGGTCAGGGCTTTTTCGTAGCGATCGCTCCAGCCTTTGATTTGCCGCGCGACATAACCTTCGGGTTTGCCGAGGTCGCCCAGGCCATAGGCCTTGTAGTCGACCTGGTGCAGTTCCACGAACTTGTCGATGAAGCTTTTGCACAGGGCTTCGGTCTTCGCTGAATCAAGGCCCAGTTCCGGCGGCAGTTCGGCGCGCAGGATGATGCCCTTGACCCGTTCCATCACATAAAACTCGGCGCCGATCACTGACTCGTCGGTGCAGTGCACATAGGCTTTGGGGCAATAGGGGAAGCCGTCCCGCAGCTGATTGAGAATGCGGAATTCGCGGCCCATGTCATGGGCGGACTTGGCCTTGTGGCCGAACGGTGGCCGACGCAGGACGAATTCCTGTTCGGGGTATTCCAGCAGGTAAGTCAGGTTCGACGCCCCGCCCGGAAACTGGCTGATTTTCGGCAAGCCGCTCAGGCCCGGAATGTGCGCCTTGAGGTACGGATCGATCAGGCTGGCATCGAGTTCTTCGCCGGAGCGGATACGGGTGGACTGGTCAGTAAGCGCCATGCTTATCCCTTCTGCTTATTTTGGAGGCCAGACATCATTGGCTAATCTAATGGTGCGCCGGGGTGGCCACAAGCGCGGCACGGTCTTATAGGTTAGCGTGTTGCCGGATAATCAGCGTTCCTGATGTGCACGAACAGGCTCGGCGGACTATGGTTTCAGGGGAGCGCCGCTTTCCAGGAAGGAGATTCGACATGGGCTGTCCGCAAGTTTGCGCCACCGCGACCCTGCAATGCAGTTTCGGCGCGGCACCGGCGGTACTCAACGTGCTGCCAGTGAACCGCACACTGACCGGAGGCATGCCGGCGGCGAACATCATGGATCACATTCCGCTGGTGAACGTCATGCCGTTCGGCACGTGCATGAGCATGGCCAACCCGATGGTCGCGGCCGCCACCGCCGCGGCGCTTGGCGTACTGACGCCGATGCCCTGCATCCCGGCCACTGCCACCCCCTGGATTCCCGGCGGCGCGCCGACCCTGCTGCTGGGCGGCATGCCGGCCATCGATGCCAATAGCACCTTGATGTGCAACTGGGCCGGAGTGATCAAAATCGTGATGCCGGGGCAAATGCAGATGCTGATTCCCTGATCGCCCACAACAGAGCTTAGGCCTGCTCGGGATCGCTCCAGCGTCTGAACCACCAGCGCACTCGTGAGATCGGCTTGCCGTCGGCGTCCAATGGTCGTCCGTCGCTGGCGAAGCCCTGTTCCGGCTCCAGCAATTGACCGTTGAGATACCGAGCCTCGACGGCCGGCTTGCCGTTGGGATGAAAGCGTTGATAGCGCCCGTCGCGCACACCGTCGCGGTAAAACTCGACCTCCGCCAGTTGCCCATCGGGAAAATAATTGAACGCCTCGCCATGCAACAGCCCTCGGCGATAAGTCGCCTTGCGCTGCAGACTGCCTTCGGGGGCATAGAAACTGGCAACCCCCTGCAGCTTGTCACGCACAAACGGCAACTGCGCCGAGACCTTGCCATTGGGGTGGTAGAGCAGGGTAGTGCCTTGCAGCTCGCCTCGGTTGTAGTGCAAATCAGCCTGTGCGCGCCCGTCATCCTTGATGTGCAGCGCACCGTCTAGCTGGCCATCGAGCAAGCGCCCTTTGAGCTGTTTATCGTTCTGCTGCAAATCCAGCGGCGTGATGGCCATGGGTTCTCCTCGTCAGTTGACCTGCACCAGACCACCCTTGATGGTCAGCATGCCGCCGCCATCCACGGTCTGCGAGGCAGCGCCCTTGTTGGTCAGGCTGATCCCGGCATCGTTGGTCATTGTCGTGCCGGCCTTGTTCTCCAGTGAGGTGCCGGCCTGATTGCTCAGTGAGGTGCCGGCCTTTTGGCTGATCGAGGTGCTGGCCTCGGCCGCCAGATCCGCGCCGCTCTTGATCGTGAAACTGCCGCCGCTTTGCAGGGTCAGGGTGCCGGTCACTTTGATGGTCAGGTTGCCGTCCACCGTCAGGCTGTAATCACCGGTGACCTTGTGCGTGTAGTTGCCACCGGTGCTGTGGGTCTGGTCTGCGCCCACGGTCACCGTGCGACTGTCCTTCACATCGAGAGTGTCGCTCCCCGTCTGGATGGTCACGCTGCGTTTGCCTTTCTCCAGGGTCACGGTCTCGTCGCCTTCTTTTACCGTGCGGGTGCGGGCGTTCTGCACAGTCAGGGTTTCGTCGTGGCCGACGGTGGCGATTGTGTCGTTGAGCACGTTGATCTTCAGATCTTTCTGCGCCTGGAGAAATACTTCTTCAGCGTCCTTCTTGTCCTCGAATCGCAGCTCGTTGAAACCACCGCCGCCCTTGGACGATTGGGTCTTGATCCCGGATTGGGTCTGATTCGCCGGCAGTGCATAGGGCAGGGCGTTGTCGCCGTTGTAGACGCAACCGGTCACCAGCGGTCGGTCCGGGTCGCCGTCGATAAAGGTCACGATGACTTCCTGGCCGATGCGCGGCACGAACTGCATGCCGAAACCCTTGCCGCTCCAGGGCAACACCACACGGACCCAGCAGGAACTGGCTTCGTCGTTCTTGCCATCGCGATCCCACGGGAACTGCAACTTGATGCGGCCGTACTCGTCGGTCCAGATTTCTTCGCCCGACTTGCCGACGACGACGGCGGTCTGGGTGTGCATTCGTGGCTTCAGCGTGGTTCGTTGCGGGCGGAATGGCGTTGCCTTGGGGATGGCTTCGAAGCGGTTGCGATAACTGTCATGGCTGGCTTCGTGAGTGACCGCCGTCACCACCCAATCGATATTCAACGTTGAGTCATCGTGCCCGGCGAGGGTGAACCAGTGCCCCGGCACCAGCCAGCGGCAGTCACTCTCACCGACAAAACGCTTCTCCTGACTGCGCAACCCGTCGACCCGCTGCTTGGTCAGCGCATCGCCCCGAGCCTTGGCGTTGTAGCCACCCGGATGTTCGTACATCGACCGTGGCCCGGCCACCGCTTCAGCCTGACCGTACAGCGAAGTGGTCGGGGTGGTGAATTCATAATCCGTCGCCCGATACACCCCGGCCACCGCCTGCACACAGACCTGCCCGGAGCGAATGCCATGCAATTCACGCTCGCCCAACTGCTGGCCGAGATAGCTGACCTTCGGCCCGTTGGGGATCGGCACGAACGCGTCGTTGCTGTCGCCCAGCACCAGCGTGTGCTTGCCGTCCTCGTGGGTGAAAAACCAGAAAATCCCTTCTTCTTCCAGCAGCCGCGAAACGAACGCGAAATCGGTTTCGCCGTACTGCACGCAGTATTCGCGCGGGGTGTAAGTGCCGGTGAGTGAGAGCTTGAAGTCGGTGAAGGCGTGGGCCTTGAAAATGGTGGTGACGATGTCTGAAGTGCTGAGGTTCTGGAACACGCGATTGTTGCTGGCCAGGGTCAGCCACCAGAGCCATTGCCGTAGTACAAGCTGATAACGCTCGGCGGTGGCGTCGGCGGGGAGTTGGCGGATTTCGGCGACCAGTGCGTCCAACGGGCGAGTCAGGGCGTCGTTGTGCAGGGTGGCGGTGACGTGGGTGGCGACGGCGGTGGTCAGGGTGAGGGAGGCGCCGTCGTTGAGGCCGTTCAGGATTTGCGAGCCCAGAGCGTTCAGGGTTTCTTCGCCAGACAGCGATTCAGGGTACAGCGCCGACAGTGAGGTGGCGGTGAGGGAAAGGCTGGTGTTGCTGTCGGTGGTGCGGGGCATAAAGTGGCCTTGGTTAAACCATGGGGCAGCGTGACAACGGCAATTGAATCTTCAGCCGATGACCATCAACCGGTGACGTCGAAAAGAATAGGACGATGATCGGGGCCGGACATATCAAACACATGTCCAAGCCCGGTGAGATCAACGGGAGCGACCGTCACATCCACTGACGCCAAGACCCAGTCGAGAATGCCACCTTTATTTTGAGTTTGTTGGCCTCCCCAGCATTCATAGGCAAGCCCCGCAGTGTCGAGTTGCCCGACGTTCTGATAATCCAGGTTCAGGTCGCCCGTTGCTACCCATCTTCCACCCAGCGCTGTGCAGGACTTGAGCTGACTTCTGGTCAGTCCATTCTGTCCGGACTTGAAATGCGCGAGGAAAACATAACCGGTGTAACCCCTCACTCCGTGAGCCTCCACGGCAATCAGGTCCCTGTTCAAGCCAAGCAGGCTGCCCTGGCTGCACACTTGAAGGGCTTCAAAACTTTTGACCAGGACAATGTAGGCATTTGAATAACCGCCGGTGAAGGAATACACGCTGTAATTCTGATAAATGGCTGCGAGGTTCGAGCGGTAGTTGTCGATCTGCGCTGAATGTATTTCGCATAAGAAAACAATATCCGCGTCCCAATAATTGCTGGAGCAGCAATTGTGGATAAAGAAATCGACTTGCGTCTGCTTGTCCAGTGTCGAGGACTTGCCATTTTTTTCAACGTTGAAACTTCCGATTCTCAAGTGCCACCGTCCTTCATTGAGCGTAAATTTTTGCAACTTGAAGGCAACTGCTGCAGGGGGCGAGGTAGGCGCCGTGTTTATCTCCGACGGCTACGTAAGAGTGAAGGACTCTTGTGTTGTCAATGTCGGGGTGTCCGATCAGGGAAAGCTGTTCGATCACATCTCCCCACCGGTGCACCGAGCTGATGATTTTTTTCTCCGCGCATCCCGGGTTAGCATAATTCCCGCTTATTACCGGCAGGGTCGTGGTGCAAGCACAGATTCCCTGTTCATAGTTGTAATTGGTTGCATCAATGGCCAAGCGGGTCGCACAGAACAACCAGTTGGTCACGCCAACTGCACCGGCGACTGCTTTGATGTTTCTCTGTATGTCGGGTGATACAGCTGTGTACCAATACCCTTGCGCGGACCAACAAACAGCGACTACCCCAGGGGTGTATACACCATTATGTTTCAATACTTCCGATAGCGCTTGTGCAACGTCATACGTTTCCTTCTCCGGGCCGGGTAAATTACCAAAGTGGCGAGCAAGTAACGCTTTCGTAGTTCCATCAGGTGCCATGACTAACTCCTTTTATATCGACACATTAAATAGTGACTGTTGAATTTTTCGCGATCAGCTTCGCTACTCCAACACCCACTCCGCCAACTTCCCCGTCACCTGCGTCATCAACACATTCTCGACATCCCTCGCACCCGCCGCACTGCACTTGGCCAACACCGCCTGCACAATCCCGGCATCGAACTCAAACTGCTTCCCGGTCGCAGCCTTATACCGTCCGCGCAACTTCTCCAGTTTCGCCAACACAATCCCTTCCAGCGTCGCCTCATCCAGCGGCCGATACGCCACCACCGTCATACGCGCCAGAAACGCTGGCCGAAACGCTTTTAGCAGGACTTTGTGCAACGTTTCGTTGAACGCATCGGTGCCCAGTTGCGCGACCGGTGTGTCGAGCAGCAACTCAGCCCCGACGTTGCTGGTAGCCAACATCACAGTGTTTTTGAAATCCACCACCAACCCGGTGCCGTCTTCCATGACGCCTTTGTCGAAGACGTTGTAAAAGGCTTCGAGCACATCCGGGTGGGCCTTTTCGATTTCGTCGAGCAACACCACTGAATAGGGTTTGCGCCGCACTGCTTCGGTGAGTACGCCACCGCTGCCGTAACCGACGTAGCCGGGCGGGGCGCCTTTGAGTTGGCTGACGGTGTGGGCTTCCTGGTATTCGGAAAGGTTGATGCTGATCAGGTTGCGTTCGCCACCGTAGAGCGCGTCGGCCAACGCATAAGCGGTTTCGGTTTTGCCCACGCCGGTGGGGCCGACCAGCAGGAATACGCCGACCGGTTTTTGTGGGTCGGTGAGGCCGGCGCGGTAGGCTTGCAGGCGTTGGGCGATGGTGTTCAGCGCGGTGCTTTGGCCCATGACCCGTTGGCCCATGCGCTGGCCGAGGGTGCGGACGGCGTGGGCTTCGTCGGCGAGCATCTTGCCTACGGGTATGCCGGTCCAGCCGGCGATCACGGCGGCCACGGTTTTTGCGTCGACCTGTTCCGGCACCAGCGGATCGTCCTGGCGAATGGCGTCCAGTCCGGCCTCGAGTCGTACCAGTTCGGCGGCCAGATGATCGATGCGGCTGTCGGTGGCTTCGTCCGGTTTGTCGTTGTCGGCGCGCTCGCTCAAGGTGAGTAACTCACGGCGGGTTTCCAGCAGTTCGCGCACGGCAATCCGTTCTTCGTTCCAGCGGATTTCCAGGTCGCGAATGGCTTGCACGTTACTGACGGATTCGGTTTCCAGCAGGGTGATGCGTTCACGGTGATCGAGCCCGGTGGCCTGTTCGCGACGCAGGCGTTCGACTTCATCCTTGAGGCTCTGCTGGCGATGGCGCAGGCTTTCCAGCGGTGGCGGCACGTCGTGCTGGCCGAGGGCGACCCGGGCGCAGGCGGTGTCGAGCACGCTGATGGCTTTGTCCGGCAGCTGGCGCCCGGAGATGTAGCGGTGGGACAACTTCACCGCTTCGTGAATCGCCGCATCCAGCACCTGCACGCCGTGGTGCTGTTCCAGTTTCGCGGCCACGCCACGGAGCATTTCCACGGCAGTGGTTTCGTCCGGCTCCTCGACTTGCACCAACTGAAAACGCCGGGCGAGGGCCGGGTCTTTCTCGAAATATTTTTTGTACTCAAGCCAGGTCGTGGCGGCCAGGGTGCGCAACTCACCACGGGCCAGCGCCGGTTTGAGCAGGTTGGCCGCGTCGCTGCCACCTTCCGCGCCGCCAGCGCCAATCAGGGTGTGGGCTTCGTCGATGAATAGAATGATCGGTTTATCGGCGCTGCGCACCGCGTCAATCACACCTTTGAGCCGCTGTTCGAACTCGCCTTTGACCCCGGCCCCGGCCTGCAACAAACCGAGGTCGAGTACCCGCAGACTGACCTCCTGCAGCGACGGCGGTACATCGCCGGCGGCGATGCGCAGGGCCAGTCCTTCGACCACCGCTGTCTTACCCACGCCCGGCGCGCCCACCAGGATCGGGTTGTTCTGCCGACGCCTGAGCAGGATGTCGATGCACTGGCGAATCTCGCCGTCGCGGCCGACGATGGGGTCGATGCGCCCGGCGTGGGCGTCGGCGGTCAGGTCCTGGGTGAACTGATCGAGCACCGAATCCTGTTTCGGCTGCGGCTTGCCGGCATTGACAGGCCGCGTGCCGCCGACGTGTTCACGTGAGTTTTCGGTCCATTCCAGCAGGTTGCTGCGCAAGGCTTCCCGCGGAATTTTCAACAGCGACGAGGCGCTATTGAGCAGCAGGCTGCGGCGCTCGTCGCGGTCGAGCAAGGCCAACAGCAACAAGCCGGAGCGAATGCTTTCCAGGCCAAGCACGCTGGCCTGAACCACTGCGTCTTCGAGCAGGCCGATGGTGTGCGCCGAGAGCGCCGGGGTGCGGGTGCTGCCGGATTTGAACAGTTCCAGGGCCTTGTTGATTTCCGCCGTCAGGGCATCGCGCTCCAGGCCGAAGCGCGGCAGCAACCAGGCGAAGTCACCGCCCTCGATGTCCAGCAGTTCAAGCAGCAGATGCTCGATTTCGACGTAATGATGACCCCGTTGCAGGCAACGTTGCGCGGCCCGTTCGAGGGCGCGGCGGTTGTCCGGGTTGAGGCGTCCGATCAGGCTGGCCAGTTCCATGTTCAGGTGATCTCCAGCTGACGAAGGCGGGTTTCGATCCGTTGCACGGCGAGGCTGGTCTGGCGTTGCAGGCCGCCGTTCCAACTGAGCAAGGGCGGGGCTTGGCGACCAAGTTTCATTGGGCTGGCACCACGCACCAACAGCACCAGCGTGCAATCCAGATCGGGGCCGAAATACAGCGCGCTGAGGCTGGCCAGTGCTGGATGGGATTCGCCGTCCGGAAGAAATCGTGCCGCCTGCGCCGAGGTCAGCGGGCCGAGGGTCAGGCGGATGCCGGCGTGTTCATCCCAGACTCGGGTGCCGGCCACGGCGCTGCGGCCCAGTTGCAGATTGCGCCCGCCCGGTTGCAGACGGCTGCGACTGGCCGGCGGAATTTCCCGCCAGGCACCTTCATAGGCGCTGAGTGCGACCGGCAGTTCGAAATGCTCGCGCACGATCGCGGCGAAACCGGCGAGGGAGCGACGCCCGTCGGCAAACAGCGCGCTGCACGCCAGCACGGCGGAATCGGGGACGGCCTGACGTTCCTGCAAGGCTTTGGGCAGCAGCCCGGTCAGCGCCCGCAGTTGCGCCTGCACCGGGGACGCGCCGGGGGCGGTGAAGCCGACGGCAATCCGGTGTTTGCGCATCACCTTGTACAGCAGACTGAGCAAGCGATGCTGGAACAAATCGAGGAACTCGGCCGGTGCATGGTCCTTGGCGCGGGCCCGTTGTTGCAGCCATTCCTGATAGGCGTAGGGCAGGGGACCGTCGGGCCCGCCGAGGCCGAACACCGGAGTACTGAGCGTCGGTTGCTGGCCCGCTTCCTGGGTCAGGCTTTCGATTTCGCTGGCGGAAAAAAGCGGCGTCAACGGCCCGCGCAGGCGTAGGGCTTCAGCTTGAGGCGCGGTGCCGCTGCCCAGGGATTCGGCTTGCGGGTGTTCGCGCTCCAGCAACAGCAAGGCCTGCAACAACTCGAACGCCTGCGGATGACGCCGCAGCTTCTGGCTCAGGCTCAGAGGGAGAGTGGCATGCCGGCTTGGGGTTGCCATGTCTTGACCTCCTTGTCTGACTGGACCAGAACCGTGCGCACGAAGCGATTGGCCGTGGCATAGAGTGAAAAGAACTGCGCCAGCACCGCTGAAAACAACACGGCACTGCTGCCGACGAAATGCTGCGGATCGAGTTGCAGCTGAACTTCCAGCCCATTGCGCCAACCGCGCCAGGCGTCTTCGCCGACATGGGCGATCACCCGTTCGCAGCCGAGACTTAACAAACCGTCGATCTGTCGCAGGGCGCTGGCCTCGTCACGCAGGTTGTGCAACTGGAGGATTTCCTTAAGGGCTTCCAGCGCCTGTGGCCCCTCGACCAGCGACAAATGATTGAGGGTCAGTTGCGACACCAGCCGCCAACGGGATTCGCCGTCCAGACGTGGCAGGCTTTGCGGACTGGGTGGGTTGCGCAGACGAGCCCAGGCCACTGGCCCTGGTCGTTCAAAACCCAGTGGCGTCCCGGCCGGCAGGCTCTGGGCCAGATGCCTGTTGGTGCACAGCAGTTCGGCGGTGAGGCTGTATTCGCTGGCCTCGGTCAATGGATCGAGCCGGGTATCCACCAGACTCACCATCAGGTCGGTGCCCAGACGATTCGGGGTCATGCCACTGACCCGTCGTGCGTGCCAATAGCATTGCTTTTTACCGCCGATATGCTGGCTGCCGTAATAGGCGGGAACGCGCAGCACACCCTGACTGGAGCTGGCGCGCATCGCCCGGATGCTGTGGATCTCGACGCTGTTTTCCCGATGACTGTCGGCGACCAGGCGGTACTCGCTGCGGGTGCCGTCCGGGCGCAGGGGCTCCGAGGTTCGCGGAAACAGATTGATCACCGGCGCACAGCCCAAGGCGAAGTCGCTGGCCTGAAGGTGCAGACGGTTGGCCGGGGCGCGGTCGAAGACGATGTACAGGTACAGCGTCTGGCTGTCGCTGGTGGCACCGGCCAACGGGATATCGAAGAAATTGAATTTGTCCGGGAAGGCAAAGTATTCGGCGAGCAGGCGCATGCCCGGATGCACACCGTCCTCGTCCGGCAACAGCACTTCGTCGCTGGCGAAACCGACGATATCTGGCAGCCCCGCCAACATTTTCGGCACGCTACCAACGGGGCCGGCCAGCACCTTCACGGCGTGGGCGCCGAGCAGGTCATACAGACAGGCGTTGATCACCGGGGAGGCGGCCAGGTGCACGCGCAACTGTTTGATCGCCAACTCCGACCACTGGCTTTCGCCGAGGCAACGCAGGCTCAGGCGCAGGGCCGAGCGCGCTTGTGCAACACCGGTCAGGGCCTGGGCTTCGTCGCTGCCCAGCAGCAGCGCTTCATTGATTTCCAGCGGCCACAATCGAACCGCGGCGCTGGTGCGAAAATGGATGCTTTCGCCTTTGCTGGTGGTGACGAACAGCGGCGTGTCCCGTGGCAGCGGGTAGCCGCCGGCGAGGTTGCCTTTGCTCGGATCCGGCTCGAACTGCACGATCGCGCAGGACGGCAACGGTCGCATGGCCAGCGGGTAAAGCTGTTCGAGCAAGGCGTCGCTGAATTCGGCGTAGTCGTCATCGAGCCGCCGTTGCAGGCGTGCTGCGAGCAAGGCGAAACCTTCGAGCAGTCGTTCGACATGCGGGTCGGGGCATTCACCGGGGGACAGTTCCAGGCGTCTGGCGACCTTGGGGTAACGCTCGGCAAAAATGCTTCCGGCGTGCCGCAGCCAGGTCAGTTCGCGCTGGTAGTAATCGAGCAGTTGCGGGTCAATCGAGTCGCTCATGACGCACCTCAAGGCCATCGCTGACCTTCTCGATGACAAATGCCACGGGCCAGTGCTGCTGGCCACTGCGCAACTCGCCCAGTAGCCGAATGCTCAGTTGCTGCGGATGACCGGGGACCGGATTGACCTGAACTTCGCCCAGTTGCAGGCGCGGTTCGAAATGGGTGATGGCCTCGCGGACTTCCCGCGCCAACTGACGACGGTCATCGCTGCGCTGCTGTTGCAAGGCGGTCCAGTCAGCGATGCCGTAGTCGAGAATGCTCGGCGGGGTGGTCAGTGGACGTTGGCCGCGTCGGGTACTGAACAGGCGCAGCAACTCCGTGTGCACCGAGTCGAGCAGCCCCTGGCGATCGAACACCTGCACGGTGTCGACCTCGCTTGCGGCGAGGCGCTCGAACAACGGTGGGAGAATGCCGGTGCCTGCCATGGCCGACGCGTCCGCTTACTTGGCTTTGATGAGTTTGTTGGCGGCCATGTCCCAGGTCGAGGCGGCCGTGCCTTCCTTGGTGCCGTCGTCTTTCTGGGCGGTGAGTTCCCACTTGATCTTGGTGAAGTTCAGCGACAGGGTTTCCACCGGTTTGCCACCGGTACCGCCACTGACGCTGACGTTGGACAGCACGACGTTGGTCAGGGTGTAGATGATGAACGGCATCAACTGACCGCTGCCTTCGGCGGCGTTGCGGCCGATAGTGATTTTGGCTTCCGGGATCGGTTTGCCGGCGCAGCAATATTCGTTGAGGGAGGGCGTCGAGCTGTCGACGAATTTGGTCAAGGTGAATTCGCCGATGTGCGGCTTGCCGGAGGTGCGCTCCGAGTTGCTGACGTCGTTGGTCACCTGCATCGCCACGTTGTGGCTGTAGGACATGACTTCGATCTTGTCCTTGTAACCCTCGAGCAGGCTATCGCCTTTGATGTCGCCGCCGAGGTCGAGAATGATTGCATCCATCGCATGAAACTCCTGAAAGTAATCGTGCCAGATAAGCAGGGGGAATCCCGCCGGGTCGGCCCCGGCGGGAGGCGGGTCAGGCGGCTACCGGTGGCGGCAGGGTCGCGACCAGGCGGATCGACGCGGTCAGCTCTTCAAGCTGGAAGTGTGGCCGCAGGAACACCGTGGCCTTGTAGGCACCCGGTTTGCCGGCCACCTCGGTCACATCCACCCGGGCTTCACGCAACGGGTACTGCGCCTTGATCTCTTGCGGCGCGTTGTCGTTGATCAGCACGTAGTCAGCGATCCAGTTATTGAGGTAGGTCTGCACGTTATCGCGGGTCATGAAACTGCCGACCTTGTCGCGCATGATCACCTTCAGGTAGTGCGCGAAACGCGAGGCCGCGAGCACGTACGGCAGCATCGCCGAAATCCGCGCGTTGGCATTCGCCTCGTTGGTGTTGTAGAGCTTGGACTTGTTGGTGGTCTGGCCGCCGAAGAACACTGCCACGTCACTGTTTTTCTTGTGGCACAGGGCGATGAAACCGAGGTCGTTGAGCTCTTTCTCACGACGGTCGGTGATCGCCACTTCGGTCGGGCATTTGAGCGACAGATCGCCAGAGGTGGTACGGAAGGTATGGGCCGGCAATCCTTCTACTGCACCGCCGCCTTCGGCACCGCGAATCGCCGCGCACCAGCCGTACTTGGCGAAGGCTTCGGTGATCCGTTGCGACAAGGCCCACGCGGCATTGCCCCACAGGTATTTGCCGTGGTCGCTGCCGTTGACGTCTTCGACGTAGTTGATGCCTTCCACCGGTGATGTGTCAGGGCCGTAGGGCAGACGCAGCAGGAAGTGCGGTAGCACCAGCGAGACGTAGCGCGAATCTTCGCTTTCGCGGAACGAGCGCCACTTGATCAGCTCCTGGCTTTCGAACACTTTCGACAGATCACGCGGTACGGCCAGTTCGGTGAAGCTGTTCATGTCGAACAGCCGTGGGCTGGCGGCAGCAATGAATGGCGCGTGAGCGGCCGCCGCGACGTTCGAGAGCTTCTCCAGCAGGCCGATGTCCTGCGGGTGCCGGCCGAAGGTGTAGTCACCCACCAGCAGGCTGAACGGGTGGCCGCCGAAGGTGCCGTATTCCTCTTCGTAGATCTTCTTGAACAGTGCGCTCTGGTCAAACTCGACGGCTTTTTCCAAGTCGTTCTGCAGCTCTTTCTGGGTCACGTTCAGCAACCGCAATTTCAGCCGGGAGCTGGTCTCGGTGTTCTTCACCAACAGGTGCAGGCCGCGCCAGGAAGCTTCGAGTTTTTGCAGGTCCGGGTGGTGCAACACTTCGTTGAGCTGAGCGCTGATCAGCTCGTCGATCTGGCTGATGCGGTCGTTGATCATCGCCACGGTGTCCTTGTCGATGGCCATGCCTTCGTCGAGTACCTGGGTGGCGAATTCCGCGAGCATGTCGCGGGCGTAATCTTGCTGGCTGTCGTCATGGGCCATGCGGCCTTTGGCGATTATTTCATCGAGCAGAGACAAGGTCTGGGCTGTACTGTCGTTGGCTTGGCTCTGGGCGGCGGATGAGGCGGGCATGGCGAATTCTCCCTAAGTGGATGAACGATCAGGCTTGCGGTTCTGCCGGTGCTTCGCTGTCGCCAGCAGGAGCGGGAGCAGCGGTTTCCGGACGGGCAGACTTGATCTCTTGCAGGCCCTCGGTGTTGGCGATGACGTCTCGCAACAGCTTGTCCAGATCATCGTTGCCATCGAGCTTGGTCAGCAGATCGCGCAGACGCTGACGGGCTTCGAACAGACGCCGCAGTGGAGTCACTTGCTCGACCACCTTGACCGGGTCGAAGTCGTCGATGTGTTTGAAGTTGAGCTCGATGTTGAGTTTGCTGTCGTCGCCGCTGAGGGTGTTGTTGACCTGCAAGGTGGCGCGCGGGCCGATCGAGGCGAGCACTTCGTTGAAGTTGTCGCGGTCGATTTCGGTGAAGCGCCGTTCATTCAGTTTCGGGAGTGGCTCCAGAGGCTTGCCGGAGAGGTCGGCGAGAATGCCGACAACCAACGGCAATTCTTTCTTCTCGATGGCGTTGCCGATTTCGACGTCGTAGGTGATTTGCACCCGGGGTGGACGAACCCTGTCGAGCTTGTGCTGAGTACTTTCTGCCATGGTGGCTGACTCCGATGCATGAGGCGGGCGCAATGCATCGGGAGGCCCGTTTCATCGCATTCCCTTACTGGACCGTAGGTTAGAAAGGGAGGGCAGAGGACCTGTCATTCCTTTGACGAACCTTCCACATTCGTCGTGCCGACCGAACTACCCAAGACGCTAGAACAGGTCTATAAAAAAGCAAACAAAAAGCAATTTTGGACCGTGTCGAGAAAAGGAAAACTCATTTTGTACGCACGTTTATTTTCTTTGGTTCTGTTCCTGTCACTCGCCGGGTGTTCGTTGTTCGGGCCTCGCGTCGACCTCGATAACCTGACGCTGGACGTCGCGCCCCGCGCCAACGATGACACCCCGATCGCGGTGGACTTCATCGCGGTGAACGACGCGGACCTGCTCAAGCAGTTGTCGGGCATCACCGCCCGGCAGTGGTTCGCCGAACGCGAGCAGTTTCAGCGCGACTACCGACAGCTGATGACCGTCTGGGGGCTGGAGCTGGTACCCGGTCAATTCATCGACAAACAACCCTTCCCGCTGGGGGGCAAGCGGGCGGCTGGACTTTTAGTCTTCGCCAGCTATAACACTCCCGGAGCACACCGGTTACGGCTGGACGATCAGAGCAACGCCTGGCTCAAGTTCGACAGTCGCGAGATGACGCTGGTCAGCGACCACCCGAACTGAACACAGGGCCAGGCCGCCATTGGCGCGGCTACACGAGACGTCGAAGGGAATCGTATGAGTCTGCTACCTGACGCGGTTTGCTGGCATGAGGGCATGCAGTTGTTGCCCCAGCATTTTCAGTTGCAAGGGCTGCGGGCCGAGGCGCTGGTGGCGCATTTCGCCCAGGCCTGTAATCCGTGGTTCTGGGGTGTGACTCGCGTTGAGTTCGATCCCTCGGCATTGAGCGCCGGGCTCGTACGACTGATCAATTTACAGGCGACCTTGCCGGACGGTTTGCCGGTCAATCTGCAGGCTGGTGTCGGGCCGATGCTGGAGCTCGACGTCAGTGAAGCGATCGACGCCACGGACAACGCCACCGTTACCGTTTACCTGGCGATCAGTCCGCTGTGGCGCGCCGGTCAATTACTGCCGCTCAAGGGCCGATTGCAATCGGTGGTCGGCGACGCGTTGCCGGATCTCACGAGTGGCGAGTACCCGGAATCGATCACAGTCTGGCGTCCGAATCCGCGTTTGTGCACGCAGTTGAACAAGGCGGATTCGGTCTGCTTGCCGTTGCTGAGAATTCGCAAGGAGGGCGGCGGCTTTCTTCAGTTGCCGTACACCCCGCCGACGCCGTGCCTGTTGCTCGAGTCGGTAGTGGGTCGGCGCGTGGCGGCGCTGTGTGCCCGGGCGCGGGAGAAATGCATGTTCCTCGCCGGTCGTTTGCGCCAGGCGCAGCAGGCCGGCAATCAGGACGATGCGCTGGAAATTCGCCGCCAGTTGACGGCGCTCTGGGCGCGGCTGCCGGAAGTCGAAGGCCTGCTGAACAGTCGGGTGGCGACGCCTCAGGCGCTGTATGGCTTGCTGCTCGGGCTGGCTGGCGCCTGGTCGGCGCTCGATCCATTGGCCGGTGTTCCGGCATTCGCTCCTTTGGATTTTCTTGAGTTGCAGCGCGGCTATGAGGCGGTGCTCGACTGGCTGGAAAAGACCCTCGAACTGATCCGCGCCGGTTATCGCAGCCTGGCATTCGAACGCAACGAACAGTTCTTCTCGATTCAATTGCCCGACGACCAGCCGAGCCAACGACTGGTCATCGGTTTGCGCATGCCCAACGGTGCCAGCGAGCAGGCCGCGAGCGAATGGTTGCGCGGGGCGATCATTGCGTCGCAGCCGCACATTGCGATGCTCAGTCGCCAGCGCATGAGCGGCTTGTCCCATCAGGCCATGAGTCGCAATGAACAAGTGGCCTACAGCGTCGGCGACGATACGCGGTTGTTTGTGGTGACGGCCGAAGGCCAATGGTTCGACGGGCAGTTGCCGTTGCTGATTGCCGCGCCGGCTTCCAGGCTGGTCAGCAGTCCATGGCAAGTGGTGTTGTTTGTGGCCCAGGCGAGTGAAAGTGCTTGATCAAGGAAGGAACGTCATATGTCTGAGGGCAATGTCGGGTCGGGTACACGAGGCCTTTACGAAGCGCCGCTGAGCAGTGCTTTTCGCCAGGCCTGGCAGCAATGGTCCCAGGACTGGAACCAGTTGCCCAAGGACAGCGAAGACGAAGCGCTGGTGGAGGCGGTGGTCGAACTGTCCACGCAAATCTCCCAACGACTGTGGCGAACGGCATTCGCCAAAGTCGGCGATGCGGCCACCGAGCAAGTCCAGGCGCTGGTCTATGCCTTTGTCGCGCTGGTCGATGAAACCTTGTTGTTCACGCCGTGGCCGGGCCAGTCAGCCTGGCAGGAAAAACCCTTGGAATCGAGGCTGTACGCCAGCCGTCAGGCCGGTGAGCGGATACCGTTGGCGATCAAGGAACTGCTGGACGAGCAGATCCCCACCACTCGCGATCTGGCCAATGTCTATTTGCAGTGCCTGGTGCTGGGGTTTCAGGGACGTCTGCGCGGTGAACAGAGTCAGGCCCAGCATGAAAAATGGCGCCTGGCGCTGTTCACCTTTGCCTGGCAGCACGAGGCGGATTATGCCGACGTCAGTGCCCGGCTCGAGCAACCTTCGGCGGTGCCGCCGAGGCAATTGCCGGTGCGCCGTTCATTGCCCGACGGTTTTCGCCTGGGCCTGGGGATTCTCGCCATGGTGCTGCTGCTGACCGGGTTGGGGCAGTTGTTCTGGCGTGACATTCGTCTGGAGCTCGAACCGGTCTTGCAGATGACCGATTCCGTGACCGCCTCGGAGCAAGACTCATGAGCACGCTGGGGATTATCGGCCTCATCATCGCCGTGCTGTTGGTGCTGGCGATTGTCGGGGTGGCGGTCTGGTGGTTGCGCACGCAAAGCGGTGCGGCGATTCGCAGTTTTTACCTGGCGGTGCGGCACATGGAGCAGGAGCAGGGCGCCCAGGACCGCTACCAGATTCCATGGCTGCTGATGCTCGGCAACGAAACCCAGGGCACGCAGTTGTGTACTCAGTGGCGGTTGCAGCCCACCGACAAACCGGCCTGGTTCGGTCGCTGGTGGTCGGACCCTGAAGGGGCGGTACTGGTGGTGCCCCAGGCGCTGTTTTTGCCGGATGAAGGCATGCACCTGCAACGGGGCGGCTGGTGGCGCTTGTTGGGATTGATCCTGCGTTTGCGCAGCCAACGTCCGCTGGACGGAGTGATCTGGACGGTGCCGATCAGTCGACTGGGCAACGTCGAGCAAGCCGCGACCCTCGGGTTGGCGGCGCGTCGACGCTTCATCGATTTGTTGCAACGGTTCGGGCTGAGCTTGCCGGTGTACGTGGTCATTACCGGCATGGAAGAGTTACCGGGCTTTCAGGAGCTGATCACTGCGCTGCCGGTCGAGACCCGCGAACGCACGCTGGGTTGGTCCTCGCCCCACGGACCCGATGCGGTCTGGCAGGCGCAATGGAGCGATCAGGCGCTGGATCAGGTTACTCGGGCCTTGGCGGAATCGATCATCGAAATCGGCGCCTTGTCCGGGCAGTTGAGCACTGAGCTGTATGGTTTGCCGGAACGTTTCGAAGCCTTGCGGCGCCATCTGCAAAGCCTGCTGGAGCCGGTTTTCCAGGGCAATGCTCAAGGCGAGGCCCCGCGTTTTCGCGGTATTTATTTCACTGCCAATCAGCCCTCGGAAGACAGCGCCGACGGATTTTCGGCCTATGACACGGGGTTGCAGCAGAGCGCCTTCGCCCGGCAATTGTGGCAGCGGCGGGTGGTCGCCGAGCGCGGTCTGGCCCAGGTGGTGCCGCGTCTGTTACGCCTGCGTCAGCGCTGGCAGCGCGTGACCGGTGGGGTGGCGCTGGTGGTCGCGTTGGTCTGGGGCGCGGGCATGCTGTGGGTCTGGCAGGATTCGGTCAAGGAGGCCCATGAACTGTCGCGCCTGCTGCAGGGGGCGCAGAAAAACTACGCGGCGGTCACCGATGAATCTCATCGGCTGGAGTCGACCCGGCGCAACGTCCAGGGTTTCTGGCGGGTGCTGGAAAAGGCGCCGGGCTGGAGCTTCACCTCAGTGGTGTTTCCGACCTCCTGGTTCTCTTCGCTGGATGCGCAGTTGGCGAGCGAGTTGCGCCTGACCGCCCAGAGCCATTTGATGCTGCCGTTGCGCGACCTGTTGAGCGCGGAGCTGGCGCAACTCAAGACCATCCGCAACACCGAACGACGAGGCAACGTCGAAAGCGAAGATCCGGCCCAATGGCAAAACTACGTCAAGGCCAAGGATCTGGTGGAGCGCGCGTTGAATCTGGAACAGCAGAACCAGTGGTTCAGTCAGGCGCTGAACAACCCCAAGGCGCCCCTTGAAGACCTGGTGTTGCTGAGCAACAACGCGTTGTCGCTGAACCTCAACGTCGGCACTTTGCACCGCGCCGGTTTTTACAACCGGGCATTGTTCGATGCCGATGGCAGCGACTTGCGACCTCTCGACCTGAGCGTCGAGCGCCCGGTGATCGAGGAAAATTTCCTCGGGCTCATGGAGCGCTGGCTGGACCAGTATTTCCTGGCCGACAATTTCGTGCGCCAGGCCGGTTATCTCAAGCTGCATCTGGAGCGGCTGGAAGCCGGCAGTGGTAACTCCCTCACCGAGCTCGAAGATTTGCGAGCGCTGGTCGATGACCTGCAAGCCGTGATCGGCTTGACGAATTCGGCGTGGGGCCGTGGTAAAGGCCAGGACCTGGTGCCTGGCTATCGCGAGTTGCTGGACAACGTGCGCAAAAGCGCCTTGCTCGGACCGCAACTGGAACAACAGTTGGAAATGCAGGCGGCCAAGCTGCAACAGAGCTTTCGCGATCAATGGATCGTCCAGGCCGGCTCCCGGGACAATTTATTGATTCAGCAAGGCAGCGGGCAACTGGTCTTGCAGGAACATGTGGTGCAGCTGAACAACGCGGTACAGGCGTTGTTCAAACGTGACTTTGTGGCCATCGCCTTACACGCGGATCGCTCCGAAGCCCCGAATGGGCAAGGGCAGGGCGTTGATGGCGACGACCTCGACAGTGCGCTGAACTATTTCGCCAGCTATAAGAGTTACGCCGCCGAAGAGCTGCCGCGCATTCCCCCGGCGTATCGCGGAGCCTTGCTGCAAGCGGCCGAAGGCGCGGTAGTCAAGGCCATGTTGTCGAGCCTGCGCGAGCACAATGCTCAGGTCCATGGCGGCGTTTTCAATGTGCAGGCCTCCCAGGCGATTGCCTTGCTGAAAGCCTTTATCGAGGTGCGTCGCAGCGATCTGGCCACGCGTTTTCAAACTGCCTTGAACCGCCGCGCCCTGGCCGAAATCGTCAGCGGCCTCGACGAAATCGTCGCCCAGCCGCTGTTCAGCGGGCGCACTGAAATCAGCCAGTGGGACGGCTCGAAAAACCTCGGCCTGCAACTGTATGGCGCCAACAACGTGCAGGATTTGAAACTGAGCCTCAAGCAGCAATTCAACACCATGCTCGGCATCACCGCGCGACGCACCTCGGCGCTGGAATGGCTGAAAGTCCAGCAACAGAACCTCTCGGCGCTGGATTATGAACGCGTGACGCAGTTCAATGCGCTCAACGACGATCTGCTCAAGTACAAGGAGCAGAACCCCGCCAGTTCGCCGGCGCAGATCGAACAATTGGTCAGTCGCGACTTTATCGAAATGGACGCCACGTCCTGCGGCCAGATCCTGCAAACCGCCAACCTGTCTGCCGGACGCGGAACACTGGCGTTGCGGGCGGTGGATTTGCAACAAACCGCCATGCAACGCTGCCAGTTCCTGCAACAGCAACAGGCGGCGGCAGCGTGGAACGACCTGGCCAATTATTTCAATCAGTACCTGGCGGAACGCTTTCCGTTTGCCAATGGCCTTCAAGCCCCCGACGCTGATCCGGCCAGGGTCCAGCATTTGCTGGAGCTGATCGACAAGCGTTTGCCGGTGGCGCAGGCCGGATTGGTTTTGAGCCAGACCCCAGAACGCCTGGCCGCCGAGGACTTTCTCAATCGTCTGAAGCAAGCCAGCACCTGGCTGGGCCCGATGTTTGTACGCGACAAGAGCGGTGTGCTGGGGCTGGAGATGGACGTGCGCTGGCGCACCGATCGAGAGGAAGAGCGCGGTGCCGATCAGGTGATTGCCTGGGGCTTGAATGCCGGCAATCAACAGCTCAGCTACCCCGGCGAGCCCCAGCAGAACCTGCGCTGGATGGTCGGTCAACCGATTCGGCTGACCTTGCGTTGGGCCCGAAATGGCTACCAGCGCCCGGCCAACGATCCGTTACAGCCGAGCCTGGTAGTGCGGGATCTGGAAGCGGGCTGGGAGTACAGCGGGCCGTGGTCGTTATTGCGCTTGATGCGCTCGCACGTGTCGGTGCAGCGCCAGCCGAACATGGACTACACCGATTTTCCGTTGACCTTGCGCCTGCCCGTGACGACCCAGTCCAGCAGCACCACCGCCGAGCAAACCCTGATGTTTGTGCGCCTGTCGTTGATGACCCAGGGCTCGAAATTGCCGCTGTCCATTCAGCCCTTGCCAACCCGGGCCCCGCGCTCACCGTTCATGGTGACGAGGTCGACCGCGGCTATCGAATCTAATAAGGAGGGCCTGTGAATCAACCTTCTACGCCGTTGCCGGAACTGATCACCCAACTGCTCGAACCGATCAGCGTGGAGTCCCCCTGTGGCCAGGACCTGCGTTATGAGCCTGAGTTCGACCGGTTGCGCGAACTGCGCCGTGAGGACGACACCAGTTTGCCCACGGGGGTGTGGCAGTCGTCGATCAAGCGTGCCCAATGGCCGGAACTGGAAAAACTGACCACCAGCCTGCTGCTCGAACGCAGCAAGGATTTGATGCTTAGCGCCTGGCTGGGTGAGGCCTGGCTGCATCAGGACGGGCTCGAAGGGTTGCCGGGCAGCCTGGCGCTGATTGCCGGCTTATGCGAGCGCTATCCCGAGCACCTGCACCCACAGGCTGAGGACGGCGATCAGTCATGGCGGGTGATACCGCTCGAATGGCTGGCTCGACGCTACGCTGAAGTGCTGCTGACCCGAGTGCCATTGTTCGAGCCGCGCAACAATGAGTTCGATAGTTTCTGTCTGGATGCCTGGCGCCGGTTGCAACTGCAACAGGTACAGGCCAGCGACAGTAAAACGGCCAAGACTTCGGCCGAGAACGCGCGCAACGAACAGAAAAAACTCACCGAACAGATTCGCGCCACGCCGTTGTCATTCTGGTTGCGCAGCCAGGGCACGCTGCTGCTCAGCCAGCAGCACCTGCAACGCCTGGAGGTGTGGAGCGACACTTATCTCGGCAATCAGGCTCCAGGCTTCAAAGCATTGCAGGATGTGATCGAAGCGTTGTTGACGCTGGTTCAGGAGTTCATCGCCATGCATCCACGAAAACCAACCCCGGCGCCTGTCGAAACACCTGCGGTGGTGACAGCAAGCCCGGCCGCCGTGCCGGACGTCGTCCCGGCACCCCATGCGTTCAGCGAGCCGGCGAATCGTGAAGAGGCGTACCGGCAATTGCTGTTGATCGCCGAATACCTGGCGCGCACCGAACCCCACAGCCCGGTGCCCTATTTGATCAAGCGGGGCGTGGAGTGGGGCAACAAACCCCTGAGCGAGCTGCTTGGAGAGCTGATCAGCGCTGATGCCGAATCCCGGCGCCTGTGGACGTTGTTGGGCGTCCTCTAGTGATTGTGCCGGGTGGCTGCCGTCGGCGGCGGTAAAGCAATGGGAGTCAGTACCGGTTGACCGGAAAAAAACGCCGTCAGGTTTTTGCCGACCAGTTCCACGGTGCCTTGGGTGGCCTCCGGGGACAATCCGGCGACATGCGGGGTCAGAATCACGTTGGCCAGTCCCTTGAGGGCGTCCGGCACCTGGGGTTCGTTATCGAAGACATCCAGCGCGGCACCGGCGATCCGTCGCTGTTCCAGCGCGCTGATCAGGTCTGCCGTGACGATCACGCTGGCCCGCGCGATATTAACGATGAACCCCTGGGGGCCCAAGGCGTCGAGCACCTGTCTGTTGATCAAGTGTTGGGTACCGAGCCCGCCGGGTGCGGCGACTATCAGGAAATCCGAGTGGCGCGCCAGTTCGGTCGGCGTCGAGCAGAAGCTATAGGGCACGTCGCTGCGATGCTGGCGGTTGTGATAACTCACGCTCATGTCGAAGCCGTTGGCGGCACGTTTGGCGATAGCGATGCCGACAGCCCCAAGGCCGAGGATGCCCAGGCGTTTGCCGGCCAGGGAAGGGCGCATGATTTTCGGCCACTCGCCCCGACGCACGGCAGCATCGGCCCGGGGAATATCGCGCACCAGTGCCAGCAGCAACGCCATGGCGTGGTCGGCGACGGAAGAGGCATTGACGCCGGCCCCGTTGGTGACGGTGATGCCGCGGTCGGCGGCGGCTTGCAGGTCGACGTGTTCGTAACCGGCGCCGATCACGCAGATGATCTTGAGGTTGGGCAGGGCGGCAATTTCATCGGCGCGCAGGCCCAATGGACCGCGCGTCAGCACCGCATCGATCTGACTGCCCTGTCGGGCAATGGCAGCGGCGCGCTCGGCCGGGGTCGGGGCCAGGATCAGATGAAACCCCTGATGTTCGAGAATCGGCAGGTATTCATTAATGGTTTCAACCAGTACCAGAACAGTTGCGGTCATGCTGGGCTCCTGCGGGCAGCGGAATGTTGGGGGCTCGAACGTCGCTTCAGATTGCTGGCGCCGGAGCGGTTTGGCAATGGCCAGGGGTTTTGGCTCCCGGTGTCGGAGCTGGCGAAGCCTGCGATCCTTCTAATGACAACACTAGATCAGAGCGGGGCAGATGGAGAGGATTTGTCCGCGATGAAATAGCCGGTAGCAGATGTCGAGCCTGCGAAGCTGCTACAAAGTACGTGTTGCGCCTTACCGCATCTGATCCGCATAACCATTCCTCAGCTAAGTCTTTGCTTCTGCTCACTAATCCCGGACAATCGCGCCCCTGTTTCGGCCAGGGCGCTGCCTGTCGGATTTTTCCGACTCGTCCTGACCGGGTGGCAAGTGACCGGAAAGCGGAGATCCGACCGGATGAATGATCAGGCCAATAGCGTCGACGAACGCTATGTAGCGGCAACACCAGCGAGCCTCGCAAGCTGGAATCGCCATGACACCACCTGGATGCTGGGCCTGTTTGGCACGGCAATTGGGGCCGGTACCCTGTTTTTGCCGATCAACGCGGGGCTGGGCGGCTTCTGGCCGCTGCTGATCCTGGCAGTGCTGGCGTTCCCCATGACGTTTTACGCCCACCGTGGCCTGACCCGCTTTGTGTTGTCCGGCCGCGAAGGCGCCGACATCACCGAAGTGGTGGAAGAACATTTCGGCATCAAGGCCGGCGCGTTGATCACATTGCTGTATTTCTTCGCGATCTTCCCGATCCTGCTGATCTACAGCGTGGCCCTGACCAACACGGTGGGCAGTTTCCTCGAACATCAACTGCACATCATGCCGCCACCGCGCGCCGTGTTGTCGTTCGTATTGATTCTCGGCCTGCTGGCAGTGGTGCGTTGCGGTGAGCAGGTGATCGTCAAGGCCATGAGCCTGATGGTCTATCCGTTCATCGTCGCGCTGCTGTTCCTGGCGGTGTTCCTGGTTCCGCACTGGAATGGCGGCATCCTCAGCACCGCGACCACACTGCCTGAGTCGTCGGCGCTGCTGCACACCCTGTGGCTGGCGATTCCGGTGATGGTGTTCTCGTTCAACCACTCGCCGATCATCTCGGCGTTCGCGGTGGACCAGAAGCGTCGCTACGGCGCGCATGCCGAGGAGCGCAGCTCGCAGATCCTGTCCCGCGCCCACATCTTGATGGTGGTGATGGTGCTGTTTTTCGTCTTCAGCTGCGTGCTGACCCTGTCGCCGGCGCAACTGGCGCAAGCCAAGGCGCAGAACCTGTCGATCCTGTCGTACCTGGCCAACCACTTCAGCAACCCGACCATCGCCTTCGCGGCGCCGTTGATTGCCTTCGTGGCCATTTCCAAGTCGTTCCTGGGCCACTACATTGGCGCCAGCGAAGGCTTGAAGGGGCTGATCGTCAAGAGCGGCAAACGCCCGGCACCGAAGACGCTGGACCGCATGACCGCGGCGTTCATGCTGGTGGTCTGCTGGATCGTTGCCACGCTGAACCCGAGCATTCTCGGCATGATCGAAACCCTCGGTGGCCCGATCATCGCCGCGATCCTGTTCCTGATGCCGATGTACGCGATCCGCAAGGTTCCGGCCATGGCGCGTTTTCGTGGTCAGGCCTCTAACGTCTTCGTGACGGCGGTGGGCCTGGTGGCGATTTCGGCGTTGATCTATTCACTGACGGCCTGACCCGTACCCTGTAGAGCGATCCGACTTGCCCGCGAAGAACGATAACGCGGGCAAGCCTCGCTCCTGCGCAGATCAGTGCAACCTGATCCAGAGCACACCATTGCAGGGTATTAACGACTAAGCTGCGGGTTGTATTAGCGCATCATCGTGGAGCGCTTTCTCTGGAGACGCTTATGGCAGGTGCCACTGGCGTAGCGGCGCAACCCCGTGCCGATATACCCAATCGCTGGCTGGACGTATTGGCCGGCTTGTCGATTGCCGGTTTGTTGTTGCCCGAGGCGGTCGCCTATTCCAGCATTGCTGCATTACCGCCACAGGCCGGGGTTATTGCGTTGTTTGCCGGTCTGCTGTGCTACGGGCTATTAGGCACCAGCCGTTTTGCCATCGTTTCCGCGACCTCTTCCTCCGCCGCCGTTCTGGCTGCCTCCACCGCCACGCTGGCCAACGGTGATTCCGCCCTGCGCATGACGCTGGCAATCGGTCTGGTGCTGGTGACCGGTGGGTTCTTTTTGCTGGCCGGGCTGCTCAGACTCGGCAGCGTGACCTCGTTCATTGCCAAACCGGTGTTGCGCGGTTTTGCCTTGGGCCTGGCGATGACCATCATCCTCAAGCAGGTGGCGAGCGCCGTCGATGTGCACTTGAACAGCGGCAATCTGATCCACCTCATGCCGCAGTTGCTGGAGCAGTTGCCACAGTGGAATCGGGTCGGCGCGCTGGTGGCGGCCGTGTCATTGGTGGTGCTGTGGCTGTGCGCGCGGGTCCGGCGGTTGCCCGGAGGTTTGCTGGTGGTGGCACTCGGCATTGCGGCCGGCCAATGGCTGAACTTGCCGGCCTACGGGGTGAAAATGATCGGTGTGATCGACCTGAGCCTTGAAGTGCCTCGGCTGCCGGTGTTGCCGTTTACCGACTGGCTGCGTCTGGGGGAGTTGGCGATTGCCATGGTGATGATTCTGTATGCCGAGTCTTACGGATCGATCACCTCGTTTGCGCTCAAGCACGGTGACCGCGTCTCCTCGAACCGCGATTTGCTGGCCCTCGGTGCGGCCAATCTGCTTTCCGGGCTATTCCATGGCATGCCAGCGGGCGCCGGTTACTCCGCGACGGCGGCCAATGAGGCGGCGGGGGCCGGTTCGCGCATGGCCGGCGCGGTGGCGGCGGGGGTGGTCTTGTTCATCGTATTGACGGTGCTGCCCTACATCGCCCTGACTCCCGAGCCGGTGCTGGCCGCCATCGTCATTCATGCTCTGGCGCGCGGTTTGAGCCTGCAGCCATTGGGGCGCTATTTCATCTGGCGTCGCGACCGTTTGCTGGTGATCTGCGCAGTGGCGGCGGTGCTGGTGTTGGGGGTGCTGGACGGCTTGGTGGTGGCGGTGGTGATCAGCGTGGTGCTGATGCTGAAACAGATGTCTTCGGCGGATATTCAAGTGCTGGGGAAAATGGGCAGCGGTCACGATTACGTCGATCTGCAACGTCATCCTCAAGCCGTGGAAACCCCCGGCATATTGATTGTCAGGCCCAGCGAGCCACTGTTTTTCGCTAACGTGGAACGCATTTTGGGTGGTGCGCTGCACCTGGCCCGGCATTCAGAGTCACCGGTGCATACGATTATTCTCAGTCTCGAAGAGTCGCCCGATCTGGACGGCACCAGCATCGAAGCGCTGCAAGCGTTCTTTTTGCAGGTGCGGGCGCTGAACATGTTGTTGATCCTGGCGCGGCTCAAGGAACAGGCTCAGGCGGTACTCTCGATATTACCCGCACGGGAGCGCGAACAGGTCATTCTCAGCGACCTGAGTGTCGACGTTGCCGTACAACAATCGCTCACGTTGGCCGGGCAGGTGGCGCAGGCATAAAAAAACGCCG
This sequence comes from Pseudomonas sp. JL3, assembly GCF_031570575.1. Taxonomy (NCBI): domain Bacteria; kingdom Pseudomonadati; phylum Pseudomonadota; class Gammaproteobacteria; order Pseudomonadales; family Pseudomonadaceae; genus Pseudomonas; species Pseudomonas sp. JL3. The sequence goes on along the minus strand of NZ_JAKWJK010000001.1, from coordinate 432,416 downwards.
CTCATCTTACGATGGGCGGCGTTTTTTATGGCGTTGCAGCGTTAGGCTTGAACGACCGGGATGTTGGCGTTCGCAGCAGCTTCACGGAACTCGGCGATCTGGTCGAAGGACAGGTAGCGGTAAACATCAGCCGCCATGCTGTCGATCTTGCCAGCGTATTCCATGTATTCCTCGACGGTCGGCAGGCGACCCAGGATGGACGCAACGGACGCCAGCTCGGCCGAAGCCAGGTAGACGTTCGCGCCGTCACCCAGACGGTTCGGGAAGTTACGGGTCGACGTCGACACCACGGTGGAGTTCGGCTCTACACGTGCCTGGTTACCCATGCACAGCGAGCAGCCCGGCATTTCCATGCGTGCGCCGGCCTTGCCGTAGATGCCGTAGTAGCCTTCTTCGGTCAGTTGGTGAGCGTCCATTTTGGTCGGTGGCGAGAGCCACAGACGGGTTGGCAGCTGACCTTTGACCTGTTCCAGCAACTTGCCGGCAGCGCGGAAGTGACCGATGTTGGTCATGCACGAACCGATGAACACTTCGTCGATCTTCTCGCCAGCAACGCTGGACAGCAGACGGGCGTCGTCCGGATCGTTTGGCGCGCAGAGCACAGGCTCTTTGATGTCGGCCAGGTCGATTTCGATGATTTCAGCGTATTCGGCGTCAGCGTCGGCTTCCATCAGTTCAGGGTTGGCGATCCAGGCTTCCATCGCTTGAGCACGACGTTCCAGGGTGCGCACATCACCGTAGCCTTCACCGATCATCCAGCGCAGCAGGGTGATGTTCGATTGCAGGTATTCGGTGATCGACTCTTTCGACAGCTTGATGGTGCAACCGGCAGCCGAACGTTCGGCCGAGGCGTCGGACAGCTCGAAAGCCTGTTCGATGCTCAGGTTGTCCAGGCCTTCGATTTCCAGGATGCGGCCGGAGAAGGCGTTCTTCTTGCCTTTCTTCTCGACGGTCAGCAAGCCAGCCTGAATCGCGAAGTAAGGAATGGCGTGAACCAGGTCACGCAGGGTGACGCCCGGTTGCATCTCGCCTTTGAAACGCACCAGGATCGATTCCGGCATGTCCAGCGGCATCACGCCAGTGGCAGCGGCGAATGCGACCAGACCGGAACCGGCCGGGAACGAAATGCCCATCGGGAAACGGGTGTGCGAGTCACCACCGGTACCGACGGTGTCGGGCAGCAGCATGCGGTTCAGCCAGCTGTGGATGATGCCGTCGCCCGGACGCAGGGAAACGCCGCCGCGGGTCATGATGAAGTCAGGCAGGGTGTGGTGGGTGGTCACGTCGATCGGCTTTGGATAAGCCGCGGTGTGGCAGAACGACTGCATCACCAGATCAGCGGAGAAGCCCAGGCACGCCAGGTCTTTCAGTTCATCACGGGTCATTGGACCGGTGGTGTCCTGAGAGCCGACGGTGGTCATCTTAGGTTCGCAGTAGGTGCCTGGACGCACACCGGCTACGCCGCACGCCTTGCCGACCATTTTCTGCGCCAGGGTGAAACCCTTGGTGCTTTCGATCGGAGCATCCGGTTTCTTGAACAGGTCGAACGCTGGCAGACCCAGTTCGGCGCGAGCCTTCTCGGTCAGGCCACGGCCGATGATCAGCGGAATACGACCGCCGGCACGGACTTCGTCCAACAGCACAGGGGTCTTCATTTCGAAGGTGGTGATGACTTCGTCGGTACCGTGCTTGCAGACTTTGCCAGCGTGCGGGTACAGGTCAATCACGTCGCCCATGTTGATGTTGGTGACATCGAATTCGATTGGCAGTGCGCCAGCATCTTCCATGGTGTTGTAGAAGATTGGAGCGATCTTGCTGCCGAAGCAGAAGCCGCCAGCGCGCTTGTTCGGCACGTAAGGAACGTCGTCACCGAAGAACCACAGCACCGAGTTGGTGGCCGATTTACGCGACGAACCGGTACCGACCACGTCACCGACGTAGGCGATCGGGAAGCCGCTGTTGCGCATTTCTTCGATCTGCTTCATCGGACCGATGGAGCCTTGCACGTCCGGCACGATGCCGTCGCGAGCCATTTTCAGCATGGCCAGGGCGTGCAGCGGGATGTCCGGGCGGGACCAGGCATCAGGAGCAGGGGACAGGTCGTCGGTGTTGGTTTCGCCAGTCACCTTGAACACGCGCAGGCTGATCTTGTCGGCCAGTACAGGGCGGTTCTTGAACCACTCGCCGTCGGCCCAGGATTGCAGAACGCCTTTGGCGTGAACGTTGCCGTTCTTGGCTCTTTCAGCCACGTCGTGGAAGGCATCGAACATCAGCAGGGTGTGCTTGAGTTCTTCGGCGGCCACTGGCGCCAGTTCGGCGTCGTCCAGCAGATTGACCAGCGTCACGATGTTGTAGCCGCCCTGCATGGTGCCGAGCAGTTCAACAGCGCGTTTCTTGTCGATCAGAGGGGATTTGGCTTCGCCTTTGGCGAGGGCAGAGAGGAAACCGGCCTTTACATAGGCCGCTTCGTCCACGCCTGGCGGAACGCGATTGGTGATCAGGTCAACGAGGAAGGCTTCTTCGCCAGCCGGGGGATTCTTCAGCAGCTCGACCAGGCCTGCAGTTTGTTCGGCGTTAAGCGGCTGGGGAACGATACCCAGTGCTGCACGCTCTTCGATATGTTTGCGGTAGGCTTCAAGCACAGTTATTACCCTCATCAGTGGTCCCAAATGGGTGTCCGGGACGCTCATCCCGAAATTGCCGTACTCATGCGCTTTGTGGCGTTGTGGGCCGCTTAGCCAGAATTACCGGCAATTCCTTACAGAAGCTGCTTTCAAAGTTTTACGCCTGCAGAACGGGGAGCTGATGAGGGTTGGCGTCAGGTTTTTCACCGCTGAAAAACCCTTCGCCAACACCGCTCTGAAGGAACGACTGTGCTCGTGACGCTTTGAAAACAGCTTCTAACGGACATTGGCGCCTTAAAAGGCTGGCTGATTCTACGGCAAAAAAAAATTAAAGGTAAGTTAGGCCCTTAATTTTGAGGGGTGATGAATGTTAGACAAAGGGCTAACATGCCGACCTGTTCTGCTTTCCCGTGTTTTGCCTACCTATGCCCAATCAGACCATCAAGACCCCCTGCGTCGGCCTCTGCTCCACTGTTTACGGTGATCTGGTGTGCCGTGGCTGCAAGCGTTTCCATCATGAAGTGATTCACTGGAACGGTTACAACGAGGAAGAAAAACGCGCGGTGTGGCTGCGTCTTGAGCAACTGTTGTCGCAGGTGATGGCCAGCAAGATAGAGATTTTCGACCCTGCGTTGCTGCGTCTGCAGCTGGAACAGCGCAAGATCCGCTTTGTGCCCCATCAGTCGGAATATTGCTGGGCTTATCAGCTGATCGCCCGGGGCGCGCGGGTCATCAATAATCTGGAAGCCTACGGGATGGTGCTGCTGCCGGAATTCCGTGACTGGAACCTGCCAGAATTGCGCGATGCCATTGATCGGGAATTTTTCCTGCTGTCTGAGGCGCATTACCAGCGCTACATTGCGCCGGGGTTTCTCAAGGATGCGTTCGGCGGTTAAACCTTAAAAGCTTCGCGAGCAAGCCCGCTCCCACAGGTTTTTCATTGACCTTGTGGGAGCGGGCTTGCCCGCGATGGCGATCTACTTGACGCCGAAAATCTCAATGCTGGGTCACGATCTCCTCCAGATGATCCATGACCGTATCCGGCTTGAGCACCAGCACATCGCTTTCCAGCGTATCCAGCACCGCTTCCGCCGTATTACCGATCAACGCCCCCGACAACCCGGTCCGCGCCACGGTGCCGATTACCGTCACCGACGCCCCCAGTTTATGGGCCATGTACGGAATCAACACATCCGCCGGGCCTTCCTCGATATGCAAGTGGTCATCATCAATATCGAACTCGGCCTGGAACGCCTTGCACTGCTCGCGGTAACTGGCCTCGATGGTTTCTTTTAGCTGAAACGTCGGGTCGGCCGCCGACAGCATGGGCGACGGATGGGCACTGATCACGTGCAAATGGGCCTTGGCCAGGCTGGAGATGTCGTAGCCATGGTCGATGATGCTGGCGTGCAAGGTACGGTGTTCACCGTCGATATTGCCGACATCAATGGCTGCCAGGATCACGCCGCCGGTCCAGGGCTTGGCGGTTTTTACCAAAAGCACCGGAGTAGGGCAGTAGCGCAGCAGCTTCCAGTCCGCCGGGGTCAGCAGGGCCTTTTTCAGTGGGCTGTCGGGGAAATGCTGCTTGACCACCAGCCCGCAACCTTCGGCCTGCTGCACGTCGATAATGGTTTCATGCAGGCTTTCGTTCCAGGCTTGCTCGGTGGTGACGTTGTAACCGTCCTCCAGCAGGGCCGCCTTGAGCACACTGAGCATCGCGCTGTGATCGTGCTTTTTATCGCAGACCAGCAGATGCAGATGGGCCTGGGTCACGCCAGCGATCAGTTTGGCCCGTTTGAGCGCCAGGCTCTCCGAATGCTCGGGTTCGATGACCACCAGAATGCTGCGAATGGCTTGCATGATCGGAATCTCCTGGAAGGTAAAAAACACTGCGTTGGACAACTATAGTTGCTGGTCGGCATTCGGCGACTTGATGCATATCAACGGTCGCGGCTGGTGGTCTGTCGGCAGCCCGGTATAATCGGCGCCCTTCGTTCTGTACCTTTTATCCGTGAGCCCCATGATCCTTCCCGAAATTCACGAGTTCCTCGGCTGCCGCACGCCTGATGGCTGGGTCCAGGCCGCGCTGGCCGATCAGGAAACCTTGCTGATCGACCACAAAAACTGCGAATTCAAGGCGGCCAGCACGGCGTTGAGCCTGATTGCCAAATATCACTCCCACGTCGATCTGATCAACTTGATGTCGCGTCTGGCCCGGGAAGAGCTGGTGCACCACGAGCAGGTCATGCGCCTGATGAAAAAGCGCAAGATCGAGCTGCGTCAGCTGTCCGCCGGGCGCTACGCCTCGGGGCTGCGCAAAGTGGTGCGTAGCCACGAACCGGTGAAGCTGGTGGACACGCTGGTGGTCGGCGCCTTCATCGAAGCCCGCAGCTGCGAGCGTTTCGAGGCGTTGGTGCCGCATCTGGATGAAGAACTGGGCAAGTTCTACTTCGGTCTGCTGAAAAGTGAGGCTCGGCATTTCCAGGGTTACCTGAAACTGGCCTATCAGTACGGTGACGCCAAGGACATTGCCCAGGTGATCGACAAGGTTCGTGACGCCGAGCAGGCGTTGATCGAGTCGCCGGATGTGGAGTTCCGCTTTCACAGTGGTGTCCCAGCCGCCGCATAACCTTGTAGGAGCGAGGCTTGCCCGCGAAGGCGATCTCAAGGACGTTTTCGCCGGCAAGCCGTGCTCCTACAAATGCCTTTTGATCCAGTTTGTAAAAAACTCTTAAAAGAATGAAACATCGCCAAAATCCGGCCCCCGTGGCCGGTTTTTGCTGCCTGTGATAACCGTCCCGCCCGCGATTGACGCCATAATGCCCGCCACTTCACTCAAGGGTTGGCAGACGGTCGTTATGGATAACCTGGGTTTTGGCAAAGTACTGCTGGTGGAAGACGACGAAAAGCTTGCCGGGCTGATCGCGCATTTCCTGTCCCAACACGGCTTCGAGGTCCGGCAGGTGCACCGCGGTGATCTCGCGTTGGCCGCTTTCCTCGACTTCAAACCGAAAATCGTGGTGCTCGACCTGATGCTGCCGGGCCAGAGCGGCCTGCACGTGTGCCGCGAAATTCGCAGCGTCTCCGACACGCCGATTGTCATCCTCACCGCCAAGGAAGACGATCTCGATCACATCCTCGGCCTGGAATCCGGTGCCGACGACTACGTGATCAAACCCATCAAACCACCGGTGCTGTTGGCGCGTTTGCGCGCCTTGCAACGCCGTCAGATGCCAGACAGCAGCGTGTGCAGTTTGCTGGAATTCGGCCATCTGAGCATCGACCGCAGTTGTCGCGAAGTGCGCCTGGCGGGCGAGGGTATCGAACTCACTACCATGGAATTCGAACTGCTGTGGTTGCTGGCCAGCGCCGCCGGCAACACTCTATCCCGTGACGATATCCTCAACCGCATGCGCGGTATTGCCTTCGACGGCCTCAATCGCAGCGTCGACGTCTACATCAGCAAATTGCGCGGCAAGCTCAAGGACAACCCGCGTGAGCCGGTGTGCATCAAGACCATCTGGGGCAAGGGTTACCTGTTCAATCCTTTTGCGTGGGAGCTGTAAATGCTGCGGTTATTTCTCGGGCTGTTTCTGGTGATGACGGTTGGCCTGGTACTGGGCCTGCAAACCGTCGAGCGCACGTTCGATGCGCTTCTCGACGGTCAGATGCAGAGCTACAACCGAGAGGCGGGGCGTGGCCAGGCCTGGTCGCTGGTCGAGCAGTTGCGCGGCCTGGACAGTTCGGCCCGGGAGCGACAACTGGAAACCTTGCGCCCCCATTACGGCTTGGGCCTGACCCTGGTCGAGGCCGATCAACTGTCCCTGACCGATCAGGAGACAGCCGAGTTGGCCCAGGGCCTGCTGGTGATTCGCGACAAGTACACGCAATTCATCTCGCGCATCGACGACGGTTCGCAACTGCTCAGCATCATGCTGCCGGCCGAGCCGAGTCTGATGCCGTTCTATATTGCCGCGGCCTATCTGATGATCGCGGTGATGATCGGTTTCGTGTTGTTATTCTGGGTGCGCCCGCACTGGCGCGATCTGGAGAAACTGCGCCTGGCCGCCGAACGCTTTGGCGATAACGATTTGTCATCGCGCATCCAGCTGTCCAGGCGTTCGAATATTCGCGACCTGGCCGAACACTTCAACCTGATGGCGGCGCGCATCGAAGGCTTGATCGCCAATCAGCGCGAGCTGACCAACGCGGTGTCCCATGAACTGCGCACGCCGATTGCGCGGTTATCGTTCGAACTCGATCAGCTCAAGCAACAACCCGATGCGACCCGGAATCGCGAACTGATTGCCGACATGTACGCCGACCTCGGCGAGCTGGAAGAGATGGTTTCCGAGTTGCTGACGTACGCCAGCCTTGAGCGCGGCGCCACGGTGATCACGCGGGAGAACATTCAGGCCAGCCACTGGCTCGACAGCGTGGTTGGCAGCGTGGCGCTGGAGGCTGAGGCTGCCGGGGTGCAGCTGTTGATTGTTGAATGTCAGGTCGACGAGGTTCGCATCGAACCGCGCTTCATGGCCCGCGCGGTGATCAATTTGTTGCGCAATGCCATTCGCTACGCCGATCAGCGGGTGGAAGTGTCGTTGGTGCGCACCGGCGATCATTACGAAGTGCGGGTCAACGACGACGGGCCGGGCGTGCCGCTGGACGGGCGGGAGAAAATCTTCGAACCGTTCTCGCGCCTGGACGCCAGCCGCGACCGTCGCACCGGTGGTTTCGGCCTGGGCCTGGCGCTGGTGCGACGGGTGTCGCAATCCCATGGCGGGCAAGTGGAAGTGGCGGACTCGCCGTGGGGCGGGGCGTCGTTTCGCATGACTTGGGCGCATGCTGATTAGCTGTGGCGTTCTTGCGGACGCCTTCGCAGGCAAGCCTCGCTCCTACCAGATAGATGATCGTTGATCGTTCCCACGCTCTGCGTGGGAATGCCTCAACAGACGCTCTGCGTCCGCTCTTGGGACGCGGAGCGTCCCGGGCTGCATTCCCACGCAGAGCGTGGGAACGATCCTAGAACGAGTACACCACCTGCCCAGCCAACGACGTCTGCATCCGTCGCGCCACAATCGGGCTGTCCGCCGCATCATTGGCCAAGTACTGAACGGCCAGCACCGTCGAAAAACTCCACTGATCATCGAGCGGCAACGACCACGTCAAATCCGCGCCTCGACTCACCAGCCCGCCATGAGTGTCATGAGCCCGGAACTGACTACGTGAAGCCTGAGCCGCGCTGACGCCATACCAGGTGCGCACGTAATTGCTGTCGCCGAACTGACTGTTGAGGCTGCCCACGAGCTTGCCGTAGTCACCTTCATAAAACGGTGTGCTGATGCTCAGCTTCAGCCGGTTCCAGGCCGAGCCGGTGTCGTGATCGTCATCGTCTTTTTCCAGTGCATGTTCGAAGGTCGCGCCGAGGATGATCGGCCCCATGTTATAGGTCCCGTCCAGCCCCAGCAGCGGGCGCGACTTGATCGAGCCCATGCCGTCGAGCTCATCCGAGCCTTTGAATCCGCTCTTGCGATCCTTGCGCACATCACTGGCGCCGATGTACACGCTCAGGCCGAAATCGTCTTCATCAAACGCCCAGCCCAGACCTTTTTGAGTATCGAGAAAAACTCCATAAGGGCTGATGATCTTTGCCCCCAACAGCGGTGCGACTACGCGTTCATCACTACCGCTATAACGCGGCACGCTGGCGGCACCGGCGCGCAGGCTGTAGCGCCAGTCTTCGGCGTGCAATGAGTCGGAAGAGATAAGCAGGCAGCATGAAGTCAACGACAGATACAACGAACGGAACATGGGAACACCCGAAGGGAAGTTGAATGCGCCCCATGCTATGCGGGTGCCGGCCAGCAATCTTTGACAGCTTTGTCGGGAAACTGTCAAAGACTGTGAATGGCTTAGCGGCTCAAACCCAGGCGCTCATGCCATTGGGCGATGGACTCTTCGGGCCAGACATCGCACTGTCGATCAGCGGGCTGTGTCTGGATTTCCACCCACGATGCTTTCGAACCGAGCATCACGTGCGTGTGCTCGGGTGGCACCGGCAGCGCCGTGTCGATGACCGAGGCGAAGGGGTGAACAAGGTCCGGCCATTCAGGACTGAACACCCACAATCCCGAGCCGCAAACGGAACAGAAATGCCGCTCGGCGGTGCTGCGGCGGGCGCGTTTATCACCTTCGTCCTTGAGCCGCGCATGGTAAATCGAGATGTGCTTGCGACCGTGCACCTTGAGGCTGGCGGCATCGCCAGCGATGTTGATCGCATAACCGCCACCGCCCTGGGTTTTGCGACAGATCGAGCAATAGCAGCGTTGATAAGGGTAGGGGTGGGTGCTGGTCAGGCTGAACGACACTGCGCCGCAATGGCAGGAGCCTTCGAGCTGCATGGGAACCTCCGTTGGATCTTGGGATGGCTCAAGACAGCCTAGACTGTCAGTGTTCCTGGACCGTTGGATTTATGTTGGATGTGCCCGCGATGAACGATAACGCGGTCTACCGGCTGGGCACCCGCCACAAGTACCACGCCGCCACCGTCCGATAAGGGCGCCACGCCAACCCGATTTCAATCATTTGCTTGCGAGTCGGTTGGACCTCCAACCCCTTCAGCCGTCGATAACCTTCGCGCACGCCAAAGTCATCGGCCGGCAAAATGTCCGCCCGCTCCAGGCTGTAGATCAGCAGCATTTCAACCGTCCAGCGCCCGACGCCGCGCAAGGTAATCAAGCGCTCGATCAACGCTTCATCGTCCATGGCCAGGGCCGTGGCGTAATCCGGAACGATGCCGTCCAGAGCCGCCTGAGCGATGCCCTGAATGGTCGCGATCTTGCTGGCGGAAAACCCGCAACCGCGCAGTTGCTCGAAGTCTGTCGCCAGAATCTGCTCAGGCCTGGGGAAGGTGCTCGCCGGAAACAATGCCAGCAGCCGGCCAACAATCGCATCGCCGGCCTTTGCATGCAGTTGCTGATAGGCAATCGCTCGCACCAGCGACTCATAAGGATCGCGGGCCGCATGGGGCTGATGCAGGCAGGGGCCGACGGCGCTGATGTGGCGTTGCCAGTCGGCGTCGACGGCCGAGAGAAATTCGCTGGCCAGTTGATAGGTATCGGGCATGGAGCATCCTGAAGCGCGGGTGACTGCGGGGAGATTAGCTGCCCCCCCGTAGCGCCGCACTCCATTGCTTGCGGTCAAACTTTGCCGGCGGGGGCCAGCAGGGCGTTCACTTGGCCATAAGTGAAGGCCTTGAGGTCGCTGCTATCGAGTTTTCCGGTTTGCAGAAAGCTTTTCGCCAACGATGCCATGGCGCCGTAGAGGAATTCGGCGATGCTCGAGCCGGCGCTCAAACGGCGCACGCCGAGGGCTTGCAGCTCTTCAGGCGAAGGCAGGCCCGCGAGACCTAGTACGTTCACCGGCAGCGTCGTGCCATGGCACAACGCTTCGATCTCATAGGCCGCCGTGACGCCCGCCGCGAACAGCCCGTCGGCACCGGCGGCCTGATACAACGCGGCCCGTTTGAGTGTCTCTGCGACGCGATCTTCGGCCGGTACCAAGCCCTTGAGATACACGTCGGTGCGGGCGTTGATGAATAGCTTCACGTCCCGGTGATCGGCGACCTGACGAGCGATTTCGATCTTGCGGGCCAGCAGTTCGGGCGACGACACGCCGTCCTCGATATTGATCCCCACGGCACCGGCGGCGATGACTGCGTCGATCACTTCCGCGACCCGACCCAGGTCATCGGAATAACCGGCCTCAATGTCCACAGTCAACGGCACCGTGATGACTCGGGCGATGGATTCGACGGTGCAAACGAGACGCTCAAGCGGCAAGGTGTTGCCATCCGGATAACCATGAACCCAAGCCACCGCCGCACTGCTGGTGGCGACGGCCTTGCTGCCCAACTGTTCAACCAGTCGCGCCCCGGTGGCATCGGCAACGTTGGTCAGAATCAGCAGGCCGCTCTGGTGCAATTGGTGGAATTGATTGTCGAGTGTGTCCATCGAATGTCCTTCCTTATGACTTTCTGAAAAGAAATGGCGGAGTGATCAGAATGCGAGTTGTTCAGTGATTTGCACCGCGGCGCTTTCCAGCCTGAGCAGAAACGCCTTGCGCGGTTGTCCTCCACCATAGCCGGTCAACGAGCCGTCTGCCCCGATCACCCGGTGACAGGGCAGGATAATCGCCAAGCGGTTTTGTCCATTGGCCAGGCCCACGGCGCGACTGGCGCCGGGCTTGCCGAGTTGAGCGGCGATGGCGCCATAAGTAGTGGTCTGGCCGTAGGGAATTTTCATCAGCTCGGCCCACACCTGCCGGGCGAAAGCGCTGCCGGGCAGGTGCAGTGGCACGTTGAATTCGGTTCGTTTACCAGCGAAGTATTGCGCCAGTTCTTCCTCGATTTGCTGCAAATGCCCGTTGTGTCCAGGTGCCACGGCGTAGCCATAACGGTTTTGCAATTCTTCGATTTCCTTGGTCAGTGCCGGTCGATCGAGAAACTCCAGCAGCACCAGCCCACGCTGTTCGGCCATGGCGATCATCGGCCCCAGCGGGGTGGTCAGCCGAGTGAACAGCAGTGGCTCGCTGTGGGCGGCGCGGCCGGGCGTGATATGGAACGACTTTTGAAACGCATCGCGAAAACCGCTCAGGGATTCGTAGCCGGAGTCGAACGCGGCGTTGTCGATGGATTCGCCCTGTTTGATACCACCGAGGGCGATACCCAGGCGCCGGCTGCGCAGCCAGGCGTGAAAGGTCATGCCGAAATGCTGCTTGAACCAGCGGCGCAGTTTCAGCGGCTCGATGCCCTCGGCGAGCAACTGGGCATCGCTCCAGCGCAGGTCGGGATCGGCGTCTACGGATTTTAGCAGCCGCTGCACCCAGTCCGGCGCGATGGCCGCGGCGTCCAGCGGCTTGCAGCGCAGGCAGGCCCGATAGCCCGCCGACATCGCCTCGTCGGCATGGGCGAAGAACTCGACGTTTTCCGGCTTCGGTTTACGCGCCGTACAGCCGGGGCGGCAGAAAATGCCAGTGGTTTTGACCGCGGTAAAGAACACCCCCTCGTAGGCGGTGTCGCGTTCGAGCATGGCGCGAACCATCTCGGCGTGGGGCGGAAGCACAGCGTTTTGTAGGTTCATGGGCTGAGCATATGCCGCGTCGCCCGGCGCCTCCACCGGAAAATCGACAGTGAATTTTTGTGGCCCTGAGCTACAGTCATCGGGTCACCGATAATCCTGTAAACGATATTTTCAGGAATCATCCTAATGCAACCGTTTACGATCAAACACATCGATCACATCGTCCTGCGCGTCAAGGATCTCGAACGAAGCACCACTTTTTACGGCGAGGTATTCGGCGCCGAACTGGTCAAGCGCCGCGACGATCTGGGCATGGTGCATTTGCGTGCAGGCACCTCGATGATCGACCTCGTCGACATCCAGGGCGAACTCGGCCGCAAGGGCGGTGCTGGCGCTGGCCACGAACGGCGCAACGTCGATCACTTCTGCCTGCGCATTGAACCGTTCGACGAGGAAGCGCTGGTCAGTCACTTGCAGTCCTTCGGCCTGACGCCCGAGAAAGCCGCCGTGCGTTTTGGCGCCGAAGGCCACGGGTTGTCGATCTATTGCTTCGATCCGGACGGCAACCAGGTCGAACTGAAAGGGCCGTCCCAAGGGTAAAGATCAGGCCCGTTTCGCCATCAACAGCATCGAAGCCGCTGCCGACAACAACCCCGCGCAGCAACGGTTGAATATCCGCTTGCCCCGTGGCTCGGCGAACCAGCGGCGCATGTGCAGGCCCATGTAGGCGTAGGCGCTGATGGCGATCCACTCCAGCAGCAGGAACAACGTGCCGAGCACCATGAATTGCGCGGCTACCGGCTGGGTCGGGTCGACGAACTGCGGCAGGAATGCGGTGAATAGCAAGATAGCTTTGGGATTGCCTGCGGCTACCAGGAACTCCTGCCGCGCCAGAGCGACAATTCCAACTGGAGCGCCGGTCACAAGCTGTTCGGCCTCGGGATTGGCACGCCACAATTGCCAAGCCAGGTACAACAGGTAGGCGGCGCCGATGATCTTGATCGCGTAGAACAGCCATTCCGAGGTTTGCAGCACCACCGACAATCCGGCGGCGGCCAAGGCGATCATTCCGGCAAACGCCAGCAAGCGACCGACGCCGGCCACGCAGGCGCGACGATAGCCATAGCGAGTGGCGTTGCTGACCGACAACAGATTGTTCGGGCCGGGGGCCATGTTCAGGGCGAAGCAGGCCGGCAGAAATAGCGAGAGGGTAGCGAGGTCCATAACGACGTCTCCAGTAACGAGAGCCGTATTTTTATCATGAGTGACGAGGGGCTTGACCCATACAGCGGTGGATGCGAATCGCCGTACACCTTGCGTTGGCTAATGAGTGTCCCCTAAAAAAACGGCCTTGGTTAAGGCCGTTTTTGAATACGAATGGCCGTTTTCGACCAACTAACATCAAAGAGGCGTCAATGGCTCGCCAACGGTAACGTCACCACGAACTCGCTTCCCTTGCCATTACCCTCGCTTTTGCCGGTCACGCTGCCACCGTGGGCTTGAACCAACTCACGCACTACCGTCAGACCTATGCCCAGGCCTGCGCCGTTGAAGCCGACCGCGTGAGCATCCTGGACAAAGGACTCGAAGATAAACGGCAGCGCCGTGGCAGAAATACCGATGCCGTTATCGCAAATACTCATTCGCAGCAGATCGGCTTCAGTGGCCACCGAAAGCGTGACCGTACCATCTACCTGTGTATATTTGGCCGCATTGCCCAGCAGATTGCCGAGGATCTGAGTGAGCCGCACTGGGTCACCGTTCACCACCAGCGCACCTTCGGGCAACTTGGCCGTGAAATGCAAATGGTGAGCCGCCATTACCGGGCTACACGCATCGATGGCCTCCTGGATGATTTGCGCCATGTCCACGATGCGGCAATTGAGGTGAAACTTGCCGGTGCTGGCCCTGGACACATCGAGCAAGTCTTCCACCAATCGAGACATGTGCTGTACCTGACCTTCGATTAACCTCTGCATACGCGGTAGTTCTTCACTGGGCACTCGCACCAGGCGCCCGGCGATCATGCTGATGGGCGTCAGCGGGTTGCGCAGCTCGTGGGCTATCTGGGCGAGGGCGTTGCGTTGTTGCGTCAACGTTTGTTCGGCGGAGGCTTGCAAATGTTGCGCGCTAAGGGCGGCGATCACCAATTGCTCGTTGGCCTCGCGCATCTCTAGAAACAGGCGTTGTTCTTCCTGCGTGCGTTTTGGCTTTGCAGCATCGGACTGCGCCAGGAGGATCGCCAAGACTAATTGCTGATTGGCCTCGATCAGTTGCTCGATCTGCTGGTTATCGGCGAGCTGGGTGTTGGCATTACTCAGCTCCTTTTTCAGTGCCGACAACACCGCGCGCGCCTCGACGGTTTTTTGGCCGAGCAAGAACAGTTCGCGAGCGGCAGTGGCCTTCGCTTGCTCGTTCTTGCCATCGGCGTCATCCATTATTTTTGCTCATCCGTTGTCTTGTTGAAACGCTGCCGGGTTGGCCGCCCACCGAGTAAACCTTCCTGTTCCGGCAACATCTCGCCGATCTGTAAACCGTTGTCGTCGATGCGGTACAGGCGCAGTTCATCGGAGTGAGTGCTGGCCCGGACCTTGACCACGGCCATGATGCGCAACAAGCGACTCTGCACTTCAATATAGCGCTGAACGATGATTGCGTCGGTGAGAAACGCCGTACCGTAAGGGCTGAAACGCAGGTCGGTGTAGCGGTCTTCCAGCTCCGAGGTCATGAGTACACTGACTCCGGCGCTGGTCAGCGCAGTGACCATGCGCGACAGTGATTCGCGGAAGTCCTCGCGGAAGGTCGGCGCCAGCGCCAGTTCGAAGCCCGACAGTGAGTCGATCACTACGCGGGTGGCTTTCAGCCGGGTGATCTCGCTCAACAGCAACTGCACGATCTCGTCGATGGACAGGTCCGGAGCTCGGCTGTCCACCAGACCGACCTGTCCGCTCTGGATCAGATCCGCGAGGGTGGTGTTTTGAGAGTGATTGGGCCGTTGTTCGAACACCGCGATCACCCCGGTTTCGCCATTGCGCGCGCCCTCGGCCAGGAAGCTCGCCGCCAGAATGCTTTTGCCCGAGCCCGACGGCCCGGCTACCAGCAAGGAATAGCCCCGAGGCAGGCCGCCGCCGAGCATCTCGTCGAGCTGAGCAACGCCCATTTTCAGGCGCTTGATGGGGAACTCCAACGGCGCTTCAGCCGGGTTGGGTGCCGCTGGCGCAAAGACCTTGATCCCCGACGTCGCGATGCGGAAGGTATGCAGCCCTGGCAGTGTCGGCTGGCCACGCATCTTCATGATTTCCATCTTGCGCACCATGGAGTTGCGCTGAACGCTCTGGCGCAGCCAGATCAGGCCATCGGCCACGGTGAAAATCGGGTTGGTATCGGTTTCGGTGAAATACTCGCCGATCAGGAAAGTCGTCGCCTGCCAGGTGGTCATCAACATGCCCAGTTGCTGAACGAACTGTGGCAGGTTGTTGTTCGGGTTGTCCTGGGTCTGACTCGCCAGCACTACAGAACGAAAGGAGTCGACGAACACCAGCGCCGGAGAGTGCGCCTCGACCTCGCTGACGATGCGCCGCAACACTTCGTCCAGATTACCGGCCAGGGTGTCATCGGCCAGGTTGACGTAGCGAATCGACTGGTTAATCGCTTCGTTGTCGAAAAAGTCGAATTGCTGCTGATAACGCAGCATCTTCAGCGGCGGCTCGCCCAGTACGGTGAAGAACAGCGCCGGACGTTCGGGCGTCGCCAGGGCAAACATCATCTGGTGCGCGAGGGTGGTTTTGCCGCAACCTGGTGGGCCTGCGATCAGGTTGAACGAAAACTCCGGCAATCCTCCGCCCAGCACCTCGTCCAGTCCTGGCACACCGGTGGCCAGACGGTTGATAGTCACTTTGGTGCTCATGGCGAATTTTCCTGCGAAGGGGTGTCGCTCAAAGAAGGTTCCCACACACCACGAAGCAAACGTGCGGTGAGCGAGGGCCCGATCAGCGTGGTCAGCAGCTCGTAGAAGGTGGTCAGCAATACTTCACCGAAAAACAACGCATCGGCTTCGCTTTGTTCCACGAGTACGGACTTGAGGGCCGTCAGATCCAGGGAGGCCTGCACACTGTCATAAGTGCCGGCCAGGCGAGGATGATTGGCGGCGCACAGATGAAGGCTGCGGCGATAAAGCGCGGCAACCCCTTGCTGGCCAATGATGGGCGTGAGGGCAGTGTCCATATTCTGCAATATTGAAGTGATCGCTTGTGCAGTTGTTGCAATGTCAGCGTTGGGGCCAACGCGGTGCGTCAGAGAAGCTAGGATCTGACGGCTCTCTTCGCTTAGCGTGGACATGGCTAACTGATATCTGATGGACAGGGCTTGATAGTACACCCTTGAGCGAACCTATCGAGGTTTTATCGGCTGCGGCAGTAGATTCAACCGGTCGTGAGCGGCCTGTCCTGAGCGGTTCAGGGGGCTTTGAAGATTGAAAGAAAAACAGGGGACAGACCACGATTGCTAAAAACAGGGGACAGACCACGATTGCTCGGCATTTGCCTTAAATCGTCGCCTGTCCCTTCTAAGGTAGGATCAACTGGAAAGACGCGCTATTGGATCTGCACAATGACCGGACCTTCCGTCACGATCGGCGGGTTCGCCTGGATATTGGAGGCATTTTTCTGAATCCAGTCGCGTGCGACTTTCAAGCTCGCATCGCTGCCGGCCTTGTCCGTGCAAACAGTCACCGACGTACCGCCATCACCCGTATTCAGCAGTGTGTAGCTTACCAGGCCAGGCACTGTCCGCAGGGTAGCTTCGACGTCAGCCTTGCGCTGTTCTAAAAGATCGAAAAGCTGCTTTGCACCAGCACCCAAGTAGGTTCTTATAACTGCATACATGGTCGTCTCCTTTGGGAGTTACCGTCTTGATGCCAATCCAGATCCGTTGATGGTCGCCATTACTAAGGTTTCAGTTCGTCCCGGTTTATTCAGCTTAGCCAAACGCCGGCGACAAGCGAAATGCAACGACCATCGGCCACTTTTGGCCGAAAGGAAAAACAGGGGACAGACTACGATTGCCAGGCATTCGCCTTAAATCGTGGTCTGTCCCTTTTTTCTTTTTTTCTTGGGGGCGGGGGTTCTGATCCTGGAGTGTACGGAATTGCCCCTGGTGCTCGACCATTGCGAGGCGTTTGAAATCAATGGGCACACCGTGGCGCTTGTCGACCCGACGACAATCCTGGCGCTGAAGTGCATAGAGTTGGCAGAAAGAAACCCATCAAGCCAACGAGTTTTCTGAAGCGCTCAAGTGAATTGAGCAAGCGCCGACACCTGACATCAACCAAGGTCTCCCATCCATCCCGATTCCCCGTAGGAGCAGCCTTCGGCAGCTCCTACGGAGGGATCTCCTTATCAAGCGGGACGCGGTGCTTCAACTGGCGGGGTGCCGTCGTGAAACATTGTCTTCAGTTGAGCACGCAGTTCCGGTGAATCGGTGTGCTTGTGAACACTGACCGCATGCTGTGCAGCGGCCTCGAGCAGTTCGTTTTCAGAGTCTGCGGACAGCGCGACCGAGCATTTGGAATCGCTTGGAAACTCGCGGCAGTCGATGTATTTACGCGCCATGATCTTCTCCTCCCTACGACGAAGGCAGGCTGGGGCCTGCGTGAACGATCACTCGACGCGATACCCCCTACATCCAACACGATTGCATGCCGCTTCGAGTGTGCCGACTCTTGAAGTATAGGCCCCGACAGGCTTGCAATAACGCAGAGGGGAGTTTTCTTCAATACGGCGTTCAGGCGGCTCTTTACCGTGAAGCCTGGTTCAACTGAATTGAAGTAGGTGTGCGATGAGTCTGATTCTTTCCATGGCCGCGTTTGCGCTGGCGGCTTCCATTACCCCTGGACCGGTGAACATCGTGGCGTTGAGCTCTGGCGCGCAGTTCGGCTTTCGCGCCAGTCAGCGGCATGTGGCCGGGGCGACTTTGGGTTTCGTGCTGTTGTTGGTGTTGATGGGGCTGGGATTGCATGAGGTGTTGCAGCATTGGCCGGTGCTGACGCGGGTGGTGCAGTGGGCCGGCGTGGCGTTTCTGTTGTTCATGGCTTTCAAATTGGCCACTGATAACGGTCAGCTCGATGCCAAGGAGTCGGGACGGGCGCCGTCGATGCTGTATGGCGCGGTCATGCAATGGCTCAACCCGAAAGCCTGGCTGGCGTGTGTGGCGGGGATGGGCGCATTTGTCGCCGATGGCGAAGCGCGGCTGGTGTGGCAGTTTGCGGCGGTGTATCTGGTGATCTGCTACTTGTCGGTAGGTTGCTGGGTGTATGCCGGGACGTTTTTGCGCGGCTACCTGAGCAATCCGGCGGGGATGCGCCTGTTCAATCGGGGCATGGCGTTGTTGCTGGCGGTGAGTGCGGGGTATTTGTTGTTGCCGTAGGTTTGCGATGGTGGTTCCCGGCACCACTCTTATTGCCAATGCTTTCCCTGTGGGAGATTCTATGGTTGAGGGGAAGCCTTTATGGTGGCCATGCGCAGGGCGCTTTCGGGAACGATCAAGATCGCAGCCTGACATGCCCCAGGTGTGTGACTGATCTTTCAATTTCCTCTGCCCGACCATTCATCGCTACTGTCAGATCTGACAGTAGCGAATTCGCCGTCCCGCAGGTTTGATGAGACGAACCCTTCATCACATCGCGAGCCCTGCGCCATGAACAATCCAGCCTCCGCGTCCATCGGCATTTTCGCCCTGACCCCCCCCTTCATTCCACTGCAAACGTCCCCCATCACTCATCCGACCGCTGATGTCGGATTGTCCATCGTCAATTACTACCAGGATCCGTTGGGCCTTGTGGTGCTGTTCGGGCCATGGCTGGGGCAGGTGAAGTATGAAGTCGTTGATCTGTTGCTGAATGGCAGCCCAACGCCGGTCGACAGCGAGATCGTCATGGACGACACCAAAGCGGTCGAGCTGCGCCTGCCATTGGGGTTGCTGACGGATGGCGTCAATACGTTTCAATGCAGGGTCAAGCGCCAATCGGGCAACGAGGATTCGGCAGAGCTTAAGGTGTTGTACAGCGTCAATGCGCCAGCCGGTGAAGATCCGGTTGCGGGCGTGGGGCATTCGCGGTTGAGCATCGACGTCAACCCGAAAAGCGTTGGCCCCGGCGAGGTGGCAAAGGGTGTGATCCTAGAAATGGATTATCCGCACAAACGGCTGTATGACACGCTGACCATTGATTGCGGCGGTCAGATCATCAAGCACCAGATCGTCCCGACACCGCAGGATCCCAACCCCGAGACGAAGCCGGTCGTCCTCACGCTCTTCGCTAATGATTTCGCCAACGATCCGAACAACCCCCAGTTCCCGATCAGGTACAACGTGGTCAGCCAGGTGGGCAACCTTTCGGGTACGTCGCCGCAGGGCCAGTTCACTCCGCATGATCACTGGTCGGAGCTCTGCCTGATTGACGTTCATCTCGACCGAAACGAACTGGAGATGGCGATCCTTCGCGAGATCCTGAGTGAGAACAATGACAACCCGAGCATTGTCGATCTGGGCAAGCTGAACGGCGGGCCGTTGTGGGCGTTGATCCATCTGATCGCATCGCTCTGGCAGCCGGGGGATGAGATCCATGTGACATTCACCGCCGTGGACGGCAACGGCACCGTGGTGGCCACCTATGAGGTGACACTGACGATCGGGCCGGTGCCGGGGCAAATGTCGGTGGATATTCCCAACGTTAAGATCATTGCCGACAGTAAAGTGCATGTCGTTTATGAGCAGATCAGGGGTGGGAAGGTCATTGGGGTTTCCAAAGAGGCTCAGGCGCAGGTGGTGGGTACAGCTTTGCCTGAGCTGGTAATGGATGTATCTCCTGTTTTCTTGTCAGGCACACGGTATTACGTGAACCCTTTTCCACCTCAGTATCCTGAATACTTGTGGCCGTCCAACCCTCGAGTTGGTAGCTATGTCGATCGAAAGGCTACTGGGGGAGTAGGCAATATCGTTTATCTCTCCAGCGATGAGAATTTCGCGTCGGTAGATCAGCGCGGGAGGGTTTTTGCCAGGGCGAACGGTGCCGCCACTATCACGGCCAAGGATGCCGCGAATCAGACCAAGAGCTTTACCGTGACTACGTCCGGCCAAGTACAACGGGTGGTCTTTAACTGGGAACTAAGAAGCTGGCGGGAAGCCACTCAAATTGCCGCTGTTGACGGTGGAAGATTGTTTTCTCAATCCGAACTTCAAAATAACTACCTTAGCTTTACTCCGGCGGCTTATCAGATTCCAGGCAAGGTTCATGGCTCGTGGACATCAACTTCTGCCGGTACTCTCGGCTATTGGAATGTTAGGTGGGACGGCACTACCTTCACACACCTCGACAGACCAGACTTTACTTCCATATTCGTCT
Source organism: Pseudomonas sp. JL3 (assembly GCF_031570575.1). NCBI lineage: Bacteria > Pseudomonadati > Pseudomonadota > Gammaproteobacteria > Pseudomonadales > Pseudomonadaceae > Pseudomonas > Pseudomonas sp. JL3. The sequence goes on along the minus strand of NZ_JAKWJK010000001.1, from coordinate 412,314 downwards.
ATATGACGCCGTGATCGGCGGTGAGGGAGCTGGTTTGTTGCGGTCACCCGCGATACTGCCCCGGCGTCGCCGCCAGATGCTGTTTGAACGCCCGCTGAAAATGCGCCTGATCGGCAAACCCGGCTTCCAGCGCCACGTCGGCGATCAACCTGCCGCTGCGCAGTTGATCCCGGGCGAACTGGATGCGTCGGTTGATCAGGAACGCATGGGGCGTCATGCCGTAATGCTGCTTGAACGCGCGGATCAGGTAGGACGGCGACAGTTGGGCCGCCTCGCAAATGTCTTCGAGCTTGAGCGGGTGCGTGCAGTTGTCGCGGATGTAGTCGGCGGCGCGTTCCAGCTTGAAATTGGGTTCGCGCAGCGGTTGATCGATGGGATTGAGCCGCTGTTGCACCTCGGTGAAAAACTCCACCGCCGCGCTGTGCTTGTACAGCACGTCTTGCTGCTGATCGACCAATATCTCGTACAAACTCTTCAGTCCGGTAAACAGCTCGACGTCACGATTGTGGGTGGTGGAGAACCGACGAAACGCCGAGTCCTCGCTGAAGCCGAGCTGATGCTGCAAATCGGTCAGCCAGGGCGTCTCGACGTACAGCATCAGGTACGACCACGGCTGGTCGTCGATCGGATTGCAGGCATGCACATCGCCGGGGTTCATCAGCACCACGGTGCCGGCGCTGACCTGAAACTCCGATTGCTCGTGGATATAGGTGCTGTGCCCGGCGGTGATCGCCCCAATAGAAAAATGCGCGTGGGAATGCCGGCTGTAGCAGACCTCGCGACCGTCGGCGATGGAGCGGGCTTCGATGAAGGGCAGGGCGTCGTCGCGCCAGAAGCGCGGGGCTTTGTCTGTATCTTTGGCGACGCTGTGCTTCATCTCGGTGTCCTCGGCGGGTCAGCTTTGGAGTGTATTAGCTCTCGCCATCAAAGGCTCGTTGCAGCGTGGCGATGTCGAGTTTTTTCATTTGCAGCATCGCTGCCATGGCGCGCTGGGACTTGGCTGTGTCGGGGTCTTTCATCATGTCCATCAGAACCACCGGCACGACCTGCCACGACACGCCGAATTTATCCTTGAGCCAGCCGCATTGCTGGGCTTCAACGGGACCGCCCGCAGACAGGCGCCCCCAGAAGTGGTCGACTTCTTCCTGAGTGTGGCAATTGACCTGGAATGAGATCGCCTCATTGAACTTGAAAACCGGGCCACCGTTAAGGCCTGTGAAGCTCTGCCCATCGAGCTCGAAACTGACGGTCATCACCGAACCTTCCGGGCGGCCATGGATTTCCTGACCGGCCTTGCCGTAATGGGTGATGCCGGCGATTTTTGAATGATCGAAGATTGCGCAGTAAAACTTCGCGGCTTCCTCGGCCTGATCGTCGAACCACAGGCAAGGCGTGAGTTTTTGAACGCGGTGCATGGCGGTGCTCCTCTGCGGGTTAATCACTCTGGATTATCAGCGTAGTCAGCCTGTAGTGGTCCGGTTGTGCCATAGATCGACAAGTCGGGAGAATGGGAAGCGACCGGTGGTCGATGAACATGGCTTGTGGGTCAAATTGCGCTTAGCTGTAGGGAGGCGCGCGTAACCCGCCGACCTTGTAGGAGCGAAGCTTGCTCGCGAAGGCGTCATTGCTGTCACACCGCGTTATCGTTCTTCGCGGGCAAGTCGGATCGCCGCACCGCTCGCTCCTGCACAAAAATGATGGCGTCGCGGCAGAGGCGCCCCTTCAGAACACCGTGAGTCTGAGGAAACCCGCAATGCTGACCCTTAACATCAATGGCAAGGACCAGGAACTGGATGTCCCGGCGGACATGCCGTTGCTCTGGGTGCTGCGCGATGTCGCGCACCTGACGGGCACCAAATTCGGTTGCGGCATGGCCCAGTGCGGCGCCTGCACCGTGCACGTCGACGGCGCGCCGCTGCGCTCCTGCATCACACCCGCCACGGCGGTGGCCCACGGGCAGAAAATTCTCACCATCGAAGGCTTGTCCGCCGATGGCTCGCACCCGGTTCAGCAAGCCTGGGCCGAACTCGACGTGGTGCAGTGCGGTTATTGCCAGTCGGGGCAGATCATGTCGGCGGCCGCGTTGCTGGCGAAGATCCCCAAGCCCACCGACAGTGACATCGACCAGGCGCTGTCCGGCAACATCTGCCGCTGCGGCACCTACCCAAGAATCCGCGCCGCGGTCAAACGCGCCGCCGAGATCGGTTGATACCACGTCGAAGGGAGCTGACCCATGAACAGAATCAACCCTGTCTCGCGTCGCGATTTTCTCAAGGGCAGTGCAGTGTTGGTCGGTGGTCTGGTGGTGGCGTTTGTCATTCCGGGGGCCAATCGCTTTGCCTTGGGCGCCGAGAATCAAGGAAACGTCTTCGCCCCCAATGCCTTTTTACGCATTGGCAATGACAACAGCATCACCGTGCTGCTCGGCCATTCGGAAATGGGCCAGGGCATCTGGACCGGCCTGACCATGTTGATCGCCGAAGAGCTGGACGCCGACTGGTCGAAAATCCGTGTCGAACACGCGCCAGCCTCGGCTGCTGATTATGGCCTGCCGGGATTTGGCGGGATGCAGATTACCGGCGGTTCGACGTCGACCTGGATGGAGTTCGACCGCTATCGCCAGGCAGGGGCGGCGGCGCGCTTGATGCTGATTGAGGCGGCGGCCAAGCGATTCGATGTGGCGCCTTCGCAGATCCGCACCGAATCGGGCGTGGTCATCGCCGGCGACAAACGCGCCACTTACGGCGAACTCGCGGATGACGCCGGCAAGCTGCCGGTGCCTGATCCGGCCTCGATCAAGTTCAAGGAAGCCAAGGACTGGAAGGTCATCGGCAAACCCACCAAGCGCCTCGACACCCCGGAGAAAATCAACGGACAGGCGAAGTTCGGCATGGACGTGCAATTCGATGGGCTGATGACGGCGATGGTCGCTCGCCCACCGGTGTTCGGTGGCAGCGTCAAATCCTTCGAAGGCGCCGAGGCACTGGCGGTGCCGGGCGTGCACAAAGTGGTGCAGGTGCCCACGGGGGTCGCGGTGATTGCCGATCATTATTGGGCGGCGAAGCTGGGGCGCGATGCGCTGAGGGTCGAATGGGACCTGGGGCCGAACGCCGGGCTCGACAGCCAACAGCTGCTGGAGAGCTTCCGTAAGCTCGCCGCCACCCCCGGCACTTCCGCCAGTCAGGCTGGAGATACGGCAGCGACGCTGGGCAAAGCAGCGAAGACGATTGAGGCCGAATACAGCGTGCCGTACCTGGCTCACGCGCCGATGGAACCGCTCAATTGCACGGTGAAAATCTCCAAGGATAAATGCGAAATCTGGACCGGCACGCAGTTTCAGACGCTGGATCAGATGATCGCGGGGAAGATCAGCGGGCTCAAACCCGAACAGGTCGAGATCCACACCCAATTCCTCGGCGGCGGCTTCGGGCGTCGGGCCAATCCGACCTCGGATTTTGTCAGCGAAGCCGTGTACGTCGCCAAGGCAGCGGGCGGGCCGGTGAAAACTGTTTGGGCCCGAGAGGATGACATTCGCGGCGGTTACTACCGTTCGGCATTCCTGCATCAGGCACGCATTGGGCTGAGTGCCGACGGAATGCCAATGGCCTGGAAGCATGTGCTGGTCGGGCAGTCGATCCTGACGGGCACCTCGTTCGCGGCGACCATGGTCAAGGACGGCGTCGACAAAACCTCCGTCGAAGGCGTGGCAGACAGCCCTTACCTTGTGGGGTTGGCCAATCACCAGGTCGAACTGCATTCACCGCAAACCGGCATCAGCGTGCTGTGGCTGCGTTCGGTGGGGCACACCCACACGGCATTCGTCATGGAATCGCTGATCGATGAACTGGCAGACGCCGCCGGCAAGGATCCGGTGGAATACCGACGCGCCTTGCTCAAGGCGCATCCACGGCATTTGGGCGTGCTGAATCTGGCGGTAGAGAAAGCCAACTGGAAAGCACCGTTGCCGGACGGCCATGCCTTGGGCGTGGCGGTGCACGAGTCCTTCGGTAGTTATGTCGCCCAGGTGGCCGAGGTGTCCCAGGACAACCTGGCGATTCGAGTGCACCGGGTGGTGTGTGCCGTGGATTGCGGCATTGCGGTCAACCCGCAGGGGATCGCCGCGCAGATGGAATCGGGCATCACCTTCGGTCTCGGATTTACCTTGCACAGCAAACTGACGTTCAAGAACGGTCAGGTGGAACAGTCCAATTATCACGACTATCAGGTCCTGCGCCTGAACGAGATGCCGGTGGTCGAGGTGCATATCGTCCCCAGCAGCGACAAACCCGGCGGCATCGGCGAGGTCGGTGTGCCGCCCGTGGCGCCGGCAGTAGCGAACGCGGTGTTTGCCCTGACCGGGCAGCGTCTGCGGGAACTGCCGTTGCAACTGTCGGGGGTGTGAGATGAGACGACATGTGTTTCTTGGCGCGGTGATGCTGATCGGCCTGAGTGGCTATGCCTCGGATCTGTTCGCTGACGATAAAGAGGCAGTGAAGGCGTTCGACACGGTGCAGAAAGTGTTCCAGAGCCCGCGTTGTCAGAACTGTCATATCCCCGGCGATTCGCCATTGCAGTTCGACGCGGGTATTCCTCACGCAATGAATGTGGTTCGCGGCCTGGACGGCAAAGGCGCGGCTGGTTTGCCTTGCGCTACCTGTCATGCCGAAAGCAATCCGCCGGCCAGTTATGGCCCCAACGCGCCACCCGGAGCACCGCATTGGAGCCTGCCGCCGGCTACGCACAAAATGGCCTGGATAGGCCTGCCGGCCGACAAGTTGTGCGCGATGATCAAGGACCGATCCAGCAATGGCGATCGTGATTTTGCGGCGTTGATCAAACATGTCAGCGAGGACAAACTGGTGCTTTGGGGCTGGCGTCCGGGTGAGGGGCGGGCGCCGGTGCCGGTGCCCCACGATATTTTCGTCACCCAGTTCAAACTCTGGGCCGACGCTGGAGGGCCGTGTCCGTTGGCAGGAAGCTGACCAGCGGCGCTCTTATAGGGAGTCATACCGGGTATGAGCGACTCTAACGTTCATATCCATCAAGGAGTGAGTGATGCTAACCCCAGGTAAACCGGTCAAACCCGGCGCTGGCGCAGATTTGCGCACGCCGAACGTCCTCGACAGCGCAGATCGCGATGTACTGCGCGACATGGCGCGCAAGGCTGAGCAAGAGCTGATGGGCGTGCAGATGGCGAGCATGGATGAGTTGACGCTGCTCTCCAATCGTCACGGCTTCCAGGCTTTGGCTCAGTTAGGGCTGGAGGCCTGCCTGCAGTTGGGCAAACCCGCGACGCTGCTTTTTTTCGATCTTGATGACTTCAAGCGCATCAACCAGTTGTACGGTCGCGCCGAGGGCGACGATGCCCTGAAAACCTTTGCCGACGTACTGCGCATCGCCTTTCGTGAAAGCGATGTGATCGGCCGGCTGGGCAGCGATGAGTTTGCCGCCTTGTTGACAGGCGCCAGCGCGGTGGAGGTTGGCGCGGTCAGAGCGCGACTCGAAGAAATACTCGATGAACGCAATGCCACCGTGCATCGTGGCTATGACATTCGCTTCAGCATCGGGCAGATCGAGTTTGATCCTCGGCGACATCAGACAGCGGAAGGCTTGTTGGCCTTGGTCGATGAGGCGATGCGCGACGCCCGTCATTGTTGAATGGCAAAATCTGTGTCCGGCGCGGACTACTGTGGGAGCGGGCTGCAAGATTGCAGGCATAAAAAACCCGCCTGAAGAGGCGGGTTTCTTCATGGCTAACCGAAGATCACTCTTCGATGTTGCCCATGGCGGTGGTGTTGAAGCCGCCGTCTACGTACATGATTTCGCCGCTGATGCCGGACGCCAGGTCCGAGCACAGGAAGGCGCCGGCGTTGCCGACTTCGTCGATGGTGACGTTACGACGCAGCGGGGTTTGCGCTTCGTTGGCGGCCAGCATCTTACGGAAGTTCTTGATGCCGGAAGCGGCGAGGGTGCGGATCGGGCCAGCCGATACGCAGTTCACGCGGGTGCCGTCCGGGCCCAGGGAGCCTGCCAGGTAACGTACGCCAGCTTCCAGCGAAGCCTTGGCCATGCCCATCACGTTGTAGTTCGGCATGGTGCGCTCGGCGCCCAGGTACGACAGGGTCAGCAGGCTGCCATTGCGGCCTTTCATCATTTCGCGGCCAGCCTTGGCCAGGGCCACGAAGCTGTAGGCGCTGATGTCGTGAGCAATGCGGAAACCTTCACGGGTGGTGGCTTCGGTGAAGTCGCCGTCCAGTTGGTCGCCCGGGGCGAAGCCGACGGAGTGCACGATGCAGTCCAGGCCGTCCCACTTCTTGCTCAGTGCTTCGAAGACCTTGGCGATTTCTTCATCGCTGGCCACGTCGCACGGGAAGCACAGCTCAGGGCTCGAACCCCAGCCTTGTGCGAATTCTTCGACACGACCCTTGAGTTTGTCGTTCTGATAAGTGAAGGCAAGCTCAGCGCCCTCGCGATGCATGGCGGCAGCGATGCCGGATGCGATGGACAGCTTGCTGGCGACACCGACGATCAGTACGCGCTTACCGGCGAGAAAACCCATGTGTTGCTCCTCTTTTCAGGTTTATTGCGCAGTGGCTGGTGCCAGAAAAGCGGCTTCCAGCAACTGCTGTGTATACGGATGTTTGGGAGCGGCAAAGATACTTTGCGCGTCTCCCTGTTCGACCACTTGGCCATGCTTGACCACCATCAGCTGGTGGCTCAGCGCTTTGACGACAGCCAGGTCATGGCTGATAAACAGATACGTCAGGTTGTACTTGGTTTGCAGTGAACGTAGCAGCTCCACCACTTGGCGTTGCACGGTGCGGTCGAGGGCCGAAGTCGGCTCGTCCAGCAGAATCAACGCCGGTTTTAGCACTAATGCCCGGGCAATGGCGATTCTCTGCCGTTGCCCACCGGAAAATTCGTGGGGGTAGCGGTGCCGGGTTTCCGGATCCAGACCCACCTCCTTGAGTGCCGCAATAATCGCTTGTTCCTGTTCTGCCTCAGTGCCCATTTTGTGGATCCGCAGGCCTTCGCCGACGATCTGGCTCACGCACATCCGTGGGCTCAGGCTGCCGAACGGGTCCTGGAACACCACCTGCATTTCCCGCCGCAGCGGCCGAATCTGTTGCTGCGTCAGGCAGTCTAGCTGCTTGCCTTCAAAACGGATGGCACCTTTGCTACCGATCAGCCGCAAAATCGCCAGGCCGAGCGTCGACTTGCCGGAACCGCTTTCTCCCACAATCCCCAGGGTCTGGCCCTGGGGCAGGCTGAAATTGATGCCGTCGACCGCTTTGATATGGTCCACGGTCTTTTTCAGAAAGCCTTTCTTGATCGGGAACCAGACTTTCAGGTCCTCGACCTGCAACAATGGCGGGCCAATCACATTGGTCGCCGGTTTGCCGCTGGGCTCCGCTGCCAGCAGTTCCCGCGTGTACGGATGCTGCGGCGCGCGGAACAATTCTTCGCACGATGCCTGTTCGACGATGCGACCGCGCTGCATGACACATACGCGATGCGCAATTCTTCGCACAAGGTTCAAATCGTGACTGATCAGTAACAACGCCATACCCAGACGGGCCTGCAATTCCTTGAGCAGTTCGAGAATTTTCAGTTGAACGGTCACGTCCAGCGCCGTGGTCGGTTCGTCGGCGATCAACAATTCCGGTTCGTTGGCCAGGGCCATCGCGATCATCACCCGCTGACGCTGGCCGCCGGACAATTCGTGGGGCAGGGCCTTGAGACGCTTCTCAGGCTCAGGGATACCGACCATCTCCAGCAGTTCCAGCGTGCGTTTGGTCGCGACTTTGCCGGTCAGGCCTTTGTGGATGCCCAGGATTTCGTTGATCTGTTTTTCGATCGAATGCAGCGGATTGAGCGAGGTCATCGGCTCCTGGAAGATCATCGCGATCCGGTTGCCGCGGATGTGGCGGATGGTTTTCTCTTTCAGTTCCAGCAGGTTCCGGTCGGAATAAGTGATGGTCCCGGACGGGTGTCGGGCCAGCGGGTAGGGTAGCAGCCGCAGGATGGAGTGGGCGGTCACCGATTTGCCGGAGCCGCTTTCCCCCACCAGCGCCAGGGTTTCGCCGCGCTTGATGTCGAAGCTGACGCCCTCGACCACCCGCTGCACGCGTTCACCGACGACAAATTCGACGGCCAGGTCGCGCACTGCGATCAGATTGTCCTGATTCATTTCACTTCCTCGGGTCGAAGGCATCACGAGCGGACTCGCCGATGAACACCAGCAAACTCAACATCAGCGCCAGCACTGCAAACGCACTCATACCGAGCCACGGCGCTTGCAGGTTGGATTTGCCCTGGGCCACCAGTTCACCCAGGGATGGCGCGCCCGGCGGCAGGCCGAAGCCGAGGAAATCCAGGGCGGTCAGGGTGCCGATGGCGCCGGTCAGGATGAACGGCATGAAGGTCATGGTCGAGACCATGGCGTTGGGCAGGATGTGGCGGAACATGATCGCACCATTCTGCATGCCCAGCGCCCGGGCTGCGCGCACGTATTCCAGATTCCGACCGCGCAGGAACTCGGCACGCACCACATCCACCAGGCTCATCCACGAGAACAGCAGCATGATCCCCAGCAGCCACCAGAAGTTCGGCTGCACGAAACTGGCCAGAATGATCAGCAGGTACAACACCGGCAACCCGGACCAGATCTCCAGAAAACGCTGCCCGGCCAGATCGACCCAGCCACCATAAAAACCCTGCAACGCCCCGGCGATCACGCCGATGATCGAGCTGAGAATGGTCAGCGTCAAAGCAAATAGCACCGAGATCCGGAAGCCATAAATTACCCGGGCCAGCACATCGCGGCCCTGATCGTCGGTGCCCAGCAGGTTATCGGCCGAGGGTGGTGCGGGGGCCGGGACTTTCAGGTCGTAGTTGATGCTCTGGTAGCTGTAGGGAATTGGCGCCCACAAGACCCAGGCGTCCTTGGCCTTGAGCAGTTCGCGGATGTACGGGCTCTTGTAGTTGGCTTCCAGCGGGAATTCGCCGCCGAACGCGGTTTCCGGGTAGCGCTTGAGGGCGGGGAAGTACCAGGCGTTGTCGTAGTGCACCACCAGCGGTTTGTCGTTGGCGATCAGTTCGGCACCCAGGCTTGCGCCGAACAAAATCAGGAACAGCCACAGCGACCACCAGCCACGCTTGTTGGCCTTGAACAGTTCGAAACGTCGGCGATTGAGAGGGGACAGGTTCATCTCAATGCTCCCGGCTTTCGAAGTCGATGCGCGGATCGACAAAAGTGTACGTGAGGTCACCGATCAGCTTCACCACCAACCCCAGCAGGGTGAAGATGAACAGCGTGCCGAAAACCACCGGGTAGTCGCGGTTGATCGCTGCTTCAAAACTCATCAAACCGAGGCCGTCGAGGGAGAAAATCACTTCCACCAGCAACGAGCCGGTGAAAAAGATTCCGATGAACGCCGAAGGGAAACCGGCGATCACTAGCAGCATGGCGTTGCGAAACACATGGCCGTACAGCACGCGGTGGCGGGTCAGGCCCTTGGCCTTGGCGGTTACCACGTATTGCTTGTTGATTTCATCGAGGAAGCTGTTCTTGGTCAGCAGCGTCATGGTCGCGAAGTTGCCGATCACCAATGCAGTCACCGGCAGTGCCAGGTGCCAGAAATAATCGAGGATCTTGCCGCCGGTGCTGAGCTCATCGAAGTTGTTCGAGGTCAGGCCCCGTAGCGGGAACCAGTCGAGATAGCTGCCGCCGGCAAACACCACAATCAGCAGGATGGCGAACAGGAACGCCGGGATTGCATAACCGACGATGATGGCCGAACTGGTCCAGACATCGAAGTGGCTGCCGTGTCGCGTCGCCTTGGCGATCCCCAGCGGGATCGACACCAGGTACATGATCAGCGTGCTCCACAGTCCCAGGGAGATCGACACCGGCATCTTTTCCTTGATCAGGTCGATGACCTTGGCGTCACGGAAGAAGCTGTCGCCGAAATCCAGGGTGGCGTAGTTCTTGATCATGATCCACAAACGTTCCGGCGCCGATTTGTCGAAACCGTACATGTGCTCGATTTCCTTGACCAGCGCCGGGTCCAGGCCTTGCGCCCCACGGTAGGCGGAGCCGGCCACCGACACTTCGGCGCCGCCGCCGGCGATGCGGCTGGTGGCGCCTTCGAAGCCTTCGAGCTTGGCGATCATCTGTTCCACCGGCCCGCCGGGGGCGGCCTGGATGATCACGAAGTTGATCAGCAAAATGCCGAGCAGGGTCGGGATGATCAGCAGCAGTCGCCGAAAAATATACGCCAGCATCTGATTACTCCGTGCCCGCAGGGTCGGCTTGCAGTTTGGTTTCGACTTCTATCGGCAATGACGCGTCGGGCTTGACCCACCAGGTATTGATGCCGATGTCATATTTGGGCGAAACCTTCGGATGGCCGATGTGGCTCCAGTACGCCACGCGCCAGGTCTTGATGTGCCAGTTGGGGATTACGTAATAGCCCCATTGCAGCACCCGGTCCAGCGCCCGGGCATGGGCCACCAGGCTTTGGCGCGAATCGGCGTTGATCAGTTGCTCGACCAGTTGGTCTACTACCGGGTCTTTCAGGCCCATGGAGTTGCGGCTGCCGGGTTTATCGGCTGCGTCGGTCATCCAGAACTCACGCTGTTCGTTGCCCGGCGAGTTGGACTGCGGGAAGCTGCCGACGATCATGTCGAAGTCCCGGGAGCGCACGCGGTTGATGTATTGCGAGACGTCGACCCGGCGGATCACCAGGTCGATGCCCAAGTCGCTGAGGTTGCGCTTGAACGGCAGCAGCACCCGCTCGAACTCGGTCTGGGCCAGCAGGAACTCGATGGTCACCGGTTTGCCGGTGGCGTCGACCATCTTGTCGTCGACGATCCGCCAGCCGGCCTCTTGCAGTAGTTGATAGGCCTTGCGCTGTTGAGTGCGGATCATGCCGCTGGCGTCGGTCACCGGGTTCTGGAACGCCTCGCTGAACACTTGCTCGGGAATTTTGCCGCGGAACGGGTCGAGGATCGCCAGTTGATCGGCATCCGGCAGGCCGGTGGCGGCCATTTCCGAGTTTTCGAAGTAACTGCGGGTGCGCGCATAGGCGCCGTTGAACAGTTGCTTGTTGGTCCATTCGAAGTCCAGCAACAGGGTCAGTGCCTGACGCACGCGCACGTCCTGAAACACCGGGCGGCGCAGGTTGAACACGAAGCCTTGCATGCCAGTGGGGTTGCCGTTCGGGATTTCTTCCTTGATCAGCCGACCTTCGGCCACCGCCGGAATGTTGTAGGCCTTGGCCCAGTTTTTCGCGGCCGATTCCAGCCAGTAGTCGAACTGACCGGCCTTGAGCGCTTCCAGCGCGACGGTGTTGTCGCGGTAGTAGTCGGTGGTCAGTACGTCAAAGTTGTAGAAGCCACGATTGACCGGCAGGTCCTTGCCCCAGTAATCCTTGACCCGCTCATAGCGCACCGAACGTCCGGCCTTCACTTGGCTGACTTTGTACGGGCCGCTGCCCAGCGGCAATTCCAGGTTGCCCTTGTTGAAGTCGCGGGTTGCCCACCAATGCTTGGGCAGCACCGGCAACTGTCCGAGGATCAGCGGCAACTCACGGTTGTTTTTATGCTTGAACTTGAACAGCACTTTGAGCGGGTCTTCGGCGACCACTTCCTCCACGTCGCTGTAATAGCCGCGGAAGAGCGGTGCGCCGTCCTTGATCAGGGTCTGGAAGCTGAACACCACGTCTTCGGCACGCACCGGGTGGCCGTCGTGGAAGCGTGCTTCGGGACGCAGGTAGAAGCGCACCCAGCTGTTGTCAGGGGCTTTTTCGATTTTGCCGGCGATCAGGCCGTATTCGGTAAACGGCTCATCCAGACCCTGTTTGGCCAGGGTGTCGTAGATCATGCTGATGTCGTCGGCCGGCACGCCTTTGTTGATGAACGGGTTGAGGCTGTCGAAGCCGCCGAACCCGGCCTGACGGAAGATCCCGCCCTTGGGCGCGTCGGGGTTCACGTAATCGAAGTGTTTGAAATTGGCCGGGTATTTCGGCGGCTCGTTGTACAGGGTCAGGGCATGTTGCGGGGCGGCGCAGGCCAGCCCGGCGAACAACAGACCGCTGGCCTGCAAGAGCAGGGCGCGTATGGGTTTCATCGATCTTTCTCCGAAGATTTCAGCCACCACGCGCTCAGGCCCAGGGTGTAGGGCGGCGTAGTGACGAAGGCGAACCGGTTGCGGTAGGCCAGGCGGTGATAATTGAGGTACCAGTTGGGAATAATGTAGTGCTGCCACAGCAGCACTCGGTCGAGCGCCTTGCCAGCGGCGACTTGTGCGTCGCGGGTCTGGGCGGCGAGCAGTTGTTCGAGCAAATGGTCGACCACCGGGTTGGCGATACCGGCGTAGTTCTTGCTGCCCTTGACCCCGACCTGGCTGGAGTGGAAGTACTGCCATTGCTCCAGGCCCGGGCTGAGGGTCTGGTTGAGGGTCATCAGGATCATGTCGAAATCGAACTGATCGAGGCGTTGTTTGTACTGGGCGCGATCGACCGTACGCAGCCGTGCGTCGATGCCGATGCTGGCGAGGTTTTCGACGTAAGGCTGAAGAATGCGTTCCAGGTTCGGATTGACCAGCAGGATCTCGAAGCGCAACGGTTGGCCGATGGTGTTCTGTAGCCGCTGACCGCTGAGCTTCCAGCCGGCCGCGGCGAGCAGTTCCAGGGCCTTGCGCATGGTTTCCCGCGGAATGCCGCGCCCTTCGGTCTGCGGCAGGCTGAACGGCTCGGTGAGCAGCTTGGCGGGCAACTGATCGCGATAGGGCTTGAGCAGCAGCCACTCATGACCGACCGGTAGCCCGGTGGCGGAGAACTCGCTGTTGGGGTAATAACTCATGGCGCGCTTGTAGGCGCCGCTGAATAGCGTGCGGTTGGTCCACTCGAAGTCGAACATCAGCCCCAGCGCTTCGCGGACCTTGGCGTCGGCGAAAATTGACCGCCGGGTGTTCATGAACAGGCCTTGGCTCTGGGTCGGGATCTGGTGCGGGATTTGCGCCTTGATCACATCGCCACGGCGCACGGCCGGGAAGTTGTAACCGTTGGCCCAGTTCTTCGCCTGGTGTTCGATGTAAATGTCGAACTCACCGGCCTTGAACGCTTCGAAAGCTACGTCGCTGTCACGGTAGAACTCGACTTCCATGCGATCGACGTTGTACTTGCCGCGATTGACCGGCAGGTCCTTGCCCCAGTAATCCTTGACCCGTTCGAAGACGATCTGCCGCCCGGGCGTTACCGAGGTGATGCTATACGGCCCGCTTCCCAATGGCGGCTCGAAGGTGGTGGCCTTGAAGTCGCGACCCTCCCAGTAGTGCTGGGGCAATACCGGCAACTCGCCCAGGCGCAGGATCAGCAACGGATTGCCGGCGCGTTTGAAGACGAAACGGATGCGCCGTGGGTTGAGGATATCGACTCGCGACACTTCCTGAAGGTTGGTGCGGTATTGCGGGTGACCTTCCTTGAGCAGCAATCGGTACGAGAACGCCACGTCGTAAGCGGTGATCGGTGTGCCATCGTGAAAACGCGCTTCGGGGCGCAGGTTGAACACCACCCAGCTGCGGTCTTCGCTGTATTCCACCGATTGGGCGATCAGGCCGTAACTGGAGGTCGGTTCATCGCCGGACGGCGCGTATTGGCCGGTGCCGACCATCAACGGTTCATTGAGTTCGTTGATGCCGTACTGCAGGAAGTTGCCGGTGGAAACCGGGCTCGAGCCTTTGAATGTGTAAGGGTTGAGCGTATCGAAGGTGCCGAACGCCATCACCCGCAACGTACCGCCCTTGGGCGCTTGCGGGTTGACCCAGTCGAAGTGGGTAAATCTGGCCGGGTACTTGAGCGTGCCGAACTGCGCATAACCATGGCTTTCGCTGATCGTCGCGCTTGCGGGGGAGCTCAAGGCCAGGCTGATCAGGAGCAGGAGGAGGGGACGCTTCAAGTCAGAGATCCGATCCAGGCGGCTTGGGCTTTGTGGGCCGTACAGTAACAGCTTGTATCGACAGGAAAAAGACAGGGGGTTAATGCGTGGTTAATTGTGCAGGTGAATGACTTGTAGCAGCTGGCGAAGCCTGCGTTCGGCTGCGCAGCAGTCGTGAATTCGGCTGACGTGGTCTGCCTGACGTACCGCAATCTCTGATTTTTACGACTGCTACGCAGCCGAACGCAGCCTCGCGAGCTCGGCAGCTGCTACAGGGCTGCGATCTTTTCGGCATCACATCAATCTTAGTGCGGCGAAGCAACCGTCAGCATTTGCCCCGGCTTCAGCGCCTGGCCAACCCGAGGGTTCCAGCGCTTGAGGTGCTGCATTTCAACGTTGAAACGTTTGGCGACCATGTACAGCGAGTCGCCTTGCTTGACCTTGTATTGGGTCTGTTGCGTCTTGTTGGTTGCCTTGCCGTTGGTCTTGCTGTTCGCCGCCACCACGGTGTTGACGCGCCCGGATTTGCGCTTGGTGGTGTCCTGCATCACCAGGGTCTGGCCGACCTTGAGGTTCTTGCCGGTCAGTTTGTTCCAGCGTTGCAGGTCCTTGATGTCGACCTTGTTGGCCTTGGCAATGGTGCCCAGATTGTCGCCGCGTTTGACTCGATAGGCGCGCTTGAGGCTGGCGATTTCGCTGTCGTCTGCGCCTTCGAACACCGGCTTGAGCGATCGCTGACTGATCAGCTCGCCAGGGCCCATGGTCGACAGGCTGGCGGTCAGCAGTTGCGCCTTGGACGTTGGCACTAGCAGATGCTGGGGGCCGTCGATGGTGGTGCGCTGCTTGAAGGCCGGGTTGAGCTGGAACAGTTCGTCTTCGTCGATATTGGCCACCGCGGCGACCTTGGACAGGTCCATGCGCTGGTTGATTTCGACGACCTGGAAGTACGGTTCGTTGGCGATCGGATTGAGGTTCACGCCATAGGCTTCGGGCGCCAGGACCACTTGCGACAGGGCTAGCAGCTTCGGCACATAGGCCTGGGTTTCCGCTGGCAGCGGCAGGTTCCAGTAGTCGGTCGGCAGGCCGAGTCGTTCGTTGCGCTCGATGGCCCGGCTGACCGTACCTTCGCCAGCGTTGTAGGCCGCCAGGGCCAGCAACCAGTCACCGTTGAACATGTCGTGCAGGCGGGTCAGGTAATCCATGGCCGCGGTGGTCGAGGCGGTGATGTCGCGACGGCCATCGTAGAAGCGGGTCTGACGCAGGTTGAAGTAACGCCCGGTGGAAGGGATGAATTGCCAAAGACCCACCGCGTTGGCCCGGGAATAGGCCATCGGGTTGTAGGCGCTTTCAATCACCGGCAACAGCGCAAGCTCCAGCGGCATGTTGCGTTCTTCAAGGCGTTCGACGATGTAGTGAATGTAGAGGCTGCCGCGTTCGCCGGCATTTTCGAGGAAGGACGGGTTACTGGCGAACCACAGGCGCTGTTGCTCGATGCGCGGGTTGACGCCCAGGTTGTCCTGCAACTGGAAGCCTTGGCGCATGCGCTCCCAGACGTCCTGTGGAATTTGCGGTGTTGGTTTTTCACTGAGCCAGATGGGTTTTTGCTTGGCTCGGGCGGCGATATTCGGAGTGTGTGTCGCTTCGGTCTGCGGCACATGGCTGGAACAGCCCGCCAAAGTGGCGGACACAGCCACCGCGATGGCTTGAGCCAAGCGGGTCAATGCGTCTGAATTGATGGCTTTACGAATAGGTGACGACATTGGCTGGAAGTAAGTTCCGGGCAAAAATGTCGGGCGATTCTAGAAAGCGCACCCCCTGCGGTCAACCATTCAGAATTTTTGTATCACCAAGCAGGCTGCCTAGAACGTATCTTTCCAAGCTCTAAGAGCAGCAAAAACCGCACTCGGAGCCCGGTTATCGAGTCCGTTCCGTTCGTCCACTTTTTCTTTAACGGATGTTTCTCCGGTGCGCAAAAACGGATTGGTGAGCTTTTCCAGTGCCAATGTCGAAGGCAGCGTCATGATTCCGGCTTCGCGTTGCCGGGTGACTTTGGCCAGTCGTTCGAGGGTGTCGGGGTTGTTCGGTTCGACTGCTGCGGCGAACTTCAAATTGCTCAGGGTGTACTCGTGGGTGCAGTAGACCAGCGTGTCTTCGGGCAGCGCCGCGAGGCGGCTCAGCGAGTGATGCATTTGCTCGGGCGTGCCTTCGAATAACCGTCCGCAACCGGCAGCGAACAGGGTGTCGCCGCAAAACAAATGGCCCTGGTGATAAAAGGCGATGTGCCCGAGGGTATGGCCTGGCACCTGGATGACGTCGAAGTCCCAGCCCAGCACGCTGATGCGGTCATTGTCCTTGAGTGCCACGTCCCGCACCGGGATGCTTTCGCTGGCCGGGCCATAGACTGTCGCGTCTGTCGCTTTTTTCAGCCGCTCGACGCCGCCGACATGGTCATGATGGTGATGAGTGATCAAAATATCGCTTAACACCCAACCCGGATGCGCCGTGAGCCAGGCTTGTACTGGCGCGGCATCGCCCGGATCGACCACGGCGCAGCGGTGGGTGCTGTGGTCTTGTAACAACCAGATGTAGTTGTCGGTGAAGGCGGGCAGGGCACTGATCTGTATCATCATCGGATTCGCCAAGCGGAAAACATTGGCGCATCTTAGAACTTCCTGGCGCGTTGGAGAATGCAATGACCGATAAAGCGTTCGCTCAGGCCGATCCTGAGTGGCTGACATTGATCAGCGCGGCCCGTGAATGGCTGTCCGGGCCCATCGGGCAATTTCTGCTGGACGAAGAACGACGCATGCTCGAAGACGAGTTGGGGCGCTTCTTCGGCGGTTACCTGGTGCATTACGGCCCCTCGGCGCAGACGCCACCGTCGGCGCCGCAGGTCCAGCGCAATGTGCGGCTCGGTGCGCCCTTGCCGGGAGTCGAGATCGTCTGCGAAGAGCAGGCCTGGCCTTTGAGCGAGCACGCCGCCGATGTGGTGGTGTTGCAGCACGGGCTGGATTTCTGCCTGTCGCCCCACGGTTTGCTGCGCGAGGCGGCGAGCAGTGTCCGGCCTGGCGGGCATCTGCTGATTGTCGGGATCAACCCCTGGAGCAGTTGGGGGTTGCGTCATGTGTTCGCCCATGACGCCTTGCGCAAGGCCCGCTGCATTTCACCGTCGCGGGTGGGTGACTGGCTGAATCTGCTGGGCTTTGCGCTGGAGAAACGCCGCTTCGGGTGCTATCGTCCGCCGCTTGCGTCGCCCGCCTGGCAGGCCCGTCTGGCCGGTTGGGAGCGCAAGGCCGGTGACTGGCAATTGTCGGGTGGTGGCTTCTATTTATTGGTCGCGCGCAAGATCGTGGTGGGCCTGCGCCCGGTGCGCCAGGAACGGCGCGAACCGATGGGCAAGCTGATTCCGTTGCCGATGGCCAAGGTCAACCGTCGTCACCTCGAACCGTAATACCTGTTTATTTTCCCGGCCGGGTTCGCCCCGGCCTCGGGCATCGTCGGTCACTGATCGGCGAGCCACCGCATTTTCTGGAAAGATTGGCATGAGCGATAGCGTAGAACTCTTCACCGATGGCGCCTGTAAGGGCAACCCCGGCCCGGGCGGCTGGGGGGCGTTGCTGGTGTGCAAGGGCGTTGAAAAAGAACTCTGGGGCGGCGAAGCCAACACCACCAACAACCGCATGGAGTTGATGGGCGCGATCCGTGGCCTGGAAGAACTCAAGCGCTCCTGCGACGTGCTGCTGGTGACTGACTCCCAATACGTGATGAAAGGCATCAACGAGTGGATGGCCAACTGGAAGAAACGCGGCTGGAAAACCGCGGCCAAGGAGCCGGTGAAAAACGCCGATCTGTGGAAACTGCTTGATGAGCAGGTCAACCGCCACAACGTCACCTGGAAATGGGTGCGCGGGCACATTGGCCATCATGGCAACGAACGGGCCGACCAACTGGCCAACCGTGGCGTTGATGAAGTGCGTGGGTACAAACAAGCCTAAACCCTTCACTGATCGTTTCCATGCTCTGCGTGGGAATGATCAGTGGGAGCGAGCCTGCTCGCGATTGGCCGCAACACGGTGTATCTGAAAGACACCAGCGGGCGTGTTAACATCGCCGCTTTTGCACGATTGACCCGTTGAGAGCTGAGCACTGATGGCCACCAGATCCGTTGTACTCGATACCGAAACCACCGGCATGCCGGTGACCGACGGCCACCGGATTATCGAAATCGGTTGTGTCGAGTTGATCGGTCGGCGCTTGACCGGCCGGCATTTCCACGTTTACCTGCAACCGGATCGCGAGAGTGACGAAGGCGCCATCGGCGTCCACGGCATCACTAACGAATTCCTGGTGGGCAAGCCGCGTTTCACTGAAGTGGCCGATGAGTTCTTCGAGTTCATCAAGGGCGCGCAGCTGATCATCCATAACGCGGCGTTCGACGTTGGCTTCATCAACAACGAATTCGCCCTGATGGGCCAGCACGATCGCGCGGACATCACGCAACACTGCTCGATCCTCGACACCCTGATGATGGCCCGGGAACGTCACCCGGGGCAGCGCAACAGCCTCGACGCCTTGTGCAAACGCTATGGCGTCGACAACTCCGGCCGTGAACTTCACGGCGCCTTGCTCGACTCCGAGATTCTCGCCGACGTTTACCTGACCATGACCGGCGGCCAGACCAGCCTGTCGCTGGCCGGTAACGCGTCCGATGGCAATGGTTCAGGTGAAGGTGCGGACAACTCCGCCACGGAAATCCGTCGTCTGCCAGCCGATCGTCAGCCGATCCGGATCATTCGTGCCAGTGAAGAGGATTTGGCTCAACACATGGCACGTCTGGAAGCCATCGCCAAATCCGCCGGCGCGCCGTCGCTGTGGCAGCAATTGGCGGAGGCCAAGGCTCAGGCCTGATTCAGCGTGCGTTCCATGTAGCAGCTGCCGAAGGCTGCGTTCGATCGCGCAGCGGTCGCAATCAAGCAACACACGGTCCTACTGATATTGCGCAGGGCGAGGGCTTCGCCCTCGAACGCAGCCTGCGGCAGCTGCTACAGGTGGGGCGTCGCGATCTTTGCCACAATAGAGTGCGGCAGTTGATCCGCTATAGGGCATCCCCCTCGCCACATGCGCTTCAACCCTCTACCCTGAGGTTATTGGCAGGCCACGGTCTGCCGCCTCAGGACACCGAGCCCCATGTATAAAGATTTGAAATTCCCGGTCCTGATCGTCCACCGCGACATCAAGGCCGACACCGTTGCCGGTGATCGTGTGCGTGGCATCGCCCGGGAACTGGAGCAGGAAGGCTTCAGCATCGTCTCGGCGGTCGATTACAACGAAGGGCGTCTGGTCGCCTCGACTCATCACGGCCTCTCTTGCATGTTGATTGCCGCCGAAGACGCCAGCACCAATGCTCATCTTCTACATAACATGGCCGAGTTGATCCGCCTGGCAAGGGTTCGGGCGCCGGACCTGCCAATCTTCGCCCTGGGCGAGCAGGTCACCCTGGAAAATGCCCCGGCCGACGCCATGGCCGAGCTCAATCAGCTGCGCGGCATTCTTTATTTGTTCGAAGACACCGTACCCTTCCTCGCCCGTCAGGTTGCCCGCGCGGCACGCAAATATCTGGACGGTCTGTTGCCACCGTTCTTCAAGGCGCTGGTACAGCACACAGCTGACTCCAATTATTCCTGGCACACCCCCGGCCATGGCGGCGGCGTGGCGTATCACAAGAGCCCGGTGGGGCAGGCGTTTCATCAGTTCTTCGGGGAAAACACGCTGCGTTCGGATTTGTCGGTGTCGGTACCGGAACTCGGTTCGCTGCTGGATCACACCGGCCCGCTGGCGGAGGCAGAAGCGAGAGCCGCGCGCAATTTCGGCGCCGATCATACCTTTTTCGTGATCAATGGCACCTCGACCGCCAACAAGATCGTCTGGCATTCCATGGTGGCCCGCGATGACCTGGTGCTGGTGGATCGCAACTGCCACAAGTCAGTGCTGCACTCGATCATCATGACCGGCGCGATTCCGCTGTACCTGTGCCCGGAGCGCAATGAGCTGGGGATTATCGGCCCGATTCCGTTGAGTGAATTCAGTCGCGAATCGATCCAGGCCAAGATCGACGCCAGCCCGCTGACTCAGGGCCGCGAGCCCAAGGTCAAGTTGGCGGTGGTGACCAACTCGACTTACGACGGCCTGTGTTACAACGCCGAACTGATCAAGCAGAGCCTGGGCAACAGCGTCGAGGTGTTGCATTTCGATGAGGCCTGGTACGCCTACGCGGCGTTTCACGAGTTCTTCGCCGGCCGTTACGGTATGGGCACCTCCCGCAGCGAAGACAGTCCGCTGGTGTTCACTACGCACTCCACGCACAAACTGCTGGCAGCCTTCAGTCAGGCGTCGATGATTCACGTTCAGGACGGCGGGGCGAGGCAATTGGATCGTGACCGTTTCAACGAAGCATTCATGATGCACATCTCGACTTCGCCGCAGTACAGCATCATCGCCTCGCTGGACGTGGCGTCGGCGATGATGGAAGGGCCGGCCGGGCGTTCGCTGTTGCAGGAAATGTTCGACGAGGCCCTGAGTTTTCGCCGGGCCCTGGCTAATCTGCGTCAGCATATCGCCGCCGATGACTGGTGGTTTTCCATCTGGCAACCACCCTCGGCCGAAGGTATCGAGCAGGTGGTCACCAAAGACTGGTTGCTGCAACCCGACGCCGATTGGCACGGCTTTGGCGGCGTGACCGACGACTACGTGCTGCTTGATCCAATCAAGGTCACGCTGGTGATGCCGGGTTTGACGGCGGGCGGTGCGCTGAGCGCGCGGGGGATTCCGGCGGCGGTGGTCAGCAAATTCCTTTGGGAACGTGGGCTGGTCGTGGAAAAGACCGGGCTGTATTCATTCCTGGTGCTGTTCTCCATGGGCATCACCAAGGGCAAATGGAGCACGTTGCTGACCGAGTTGCTGGAGTTCAAGCGCAGTTACGACGCCAATGTCAGCCTGGCCAGCTGTCTGCCGTGCGTGGCGCAACACAATATTGCCCGTTATCAAGGCATGGGTTTGCGCGATCTGTGTGATCAATTGCACGCCTGTTATCGCAGCAATGCCACGGCCAAACACCTCAAACGCATGTACACCGTACTGCCGGAAGTCGCCATGAAGCCGGCGGACGCCTATGATCAATTGGTACGCGGGGAGGTTGAGGCTGTTTCGATCGATGCTCTGGACGGGCGGATCGCAGCGGTAATGCTGGTGCCATACCCGCCGGGGATCCCGTTGATCATGCCCGGCGAGCGTTTCACCGAGTCGACCCGTTCGATCATCGATTACCTGAAGTTTGCCCGTACGTTCGACAGTAGTTTCCCCGGATTTGTCGCCGATGTGCATGGCTTGCAACACGAAGACGAGGGCAATGGACGGCACTACACCGTCGATTGCATCAAGGAATGAGGACCTTTCCGAGTATGCAACCAGTCATGAATCCCAAATACCCAGGCCTCTCGGTGCGTGTCGCCGATGAGGGGTTTGCGGCCTATATCTGGGGCAGTGATTTCAGTTTTGAAGTCGCCGCCTATGGTGCCGCGCAAATCGGTAAGCCGGTGGCGCAGTGGCCGGTGACGCCAATCACCCCGTATCGCAAGTGTTATGGCATCGATCCCGAGGAATTCAGCAGTTTTCACGATGCCACTGACAGCGCGATTTTCATGGCCTATCTGGATGACGAGCCGGTGGGTCATTTGGTGGTCAGCACTAACTGGAACGGCTTCGCCCATATCGACGAATTGGCGGTGCATGCTCCGGCGCGCCGTCATGGCGTGGCCAAGTCGCTGCTGGACGTGGCGCAGTTCTGGAGTCGCAAGAAAAAACTGCCGGGCATCATGCTGGAAACCCAGAACAACAACCTGGGCGCCTGTCGGCTTTATGAGCGCTGTGGCTATGTGGTCGGCGGGATCGATCATCTGCGCTATCGCGGGATCGATCCGAACACCGCTGAGGTGGCGTTGTTCTGGTATCGCCTGTTCGATAATCCGCTGGAAAGCCCGCTCAGCTCGCCAGCATCGCCACGGCTTGTTCCGTGATGATGTCCAGTAACGCCTGAGCGGCCGGTGAGGGCTCGGCGCTCTTGAGGCTCAAGGCAAAGACGTTGATCGGCACGGCAGGCGCCAGCGGGCAGGCATCGAGCCCGGCCGATTTGGCGCCGAGGGCGGTAAACGGATCGACGATCGCCAGGCCTTCGCCGGCCTCGACCATGCTGCGCATCATTTGATGAGTCTGGACCCGGGTCTGGATGACCGGGGCAGGGCGCAGCGCATGCAGTTTGTTGTCCAGCGCCGGGCTTAACGGATCGTGACCTTCCAGGCCAACCATCGACTGGCCGGCCAGGTCCTGCAGCGAGATGTACTTCTGTTTCGGTTGCAGCCAGCCATGGGGCGCCAGCAACTGGAGCTTGCCTTGGGCGATGACCTGGCAATGGATGTCGGCGTGGTCCGGGTCATGCAGGCTCAGGCCCAGATCGCTTTCACGCAGCAGCAGGCTTCTGACAATCTCGCGTGTCGGCTGGCTCAGGAGGGTGCAAGGTGCGTCGGGGAGGCGTCGGCGCAGAGCCGCGATGCTGTGTGGCAACAGGTGTTGCGCCAAAGGCGGGGTGCAGATGATTCGAAGGGGTGGGGCCAAATATTGTTTGAGGCTGTTGGCCAGTCGCTGGACCGGCTCAAGGGCTTCATAGACGTGGGCGATCTCGACCTGTAGCTCCCGCGCCTCGCGCGTGGCTTGCAGGCGACCACGCACGCTGGCAAACAGCATGAAACCCAACTGATCCTCGGCATCACGCAGGGTGCGTTCAATCTCGGCCACCGGCAGTTGCAGCCATTCGGCGGCGGTGCCCAGATGACCGGTCTGCAGGAGCGCCTGGATCACTTCGATATGACGTAAACGCATGCGTGAAGTCCATGTTCAGCAGGTGAGGGAGTCAGTCACTGAATCCTAACTCAAGTGCGTGCATATGACTTCTGCTCATAACAGCGGGTTATGAGGCAACGTTCGTTTCAGGTTCGCGAATCAGGGTAATGCCCGATTGCACCAGCACAAATTCGTTGTCGTCGAGCTTGTTGAGCCGGTCGCCAATGGCCAGCTTATAGGTGGTGACAGGCGCAGAGCCGGCGAGGCCGTCGTGCGACGGGGTGGATTCCTGGAACTCATGCACGGAATAAACACGGCCTTCCGCGTCTCTTGCATGGAACTGACCGACGAGTACTGCTGCCATCTGCTTAGAACCTCTGGAGATAAATCACTCAATTTGCGGTTCTGTAGACCGTGGTTGGGCGAGGTAAGTTTTCCTACAGGAAAAAAATAGTCAGGGGCGGCGATTTTCCGTCGCCCGCTGGTTGAATCGTCATCTGATCATCTATAACTAGAAGCTCTTCCCATCGGACAGTCGAGAATTTTCCATGAGCAACGTCTACGAGATCGCCGTTCTGGTCGGCAGCCTGAGAAAAGCGTCGATCAACCGCAAGGTTGCGCTGGCGCTGGCCGAGCTGGCGCCTGCCAATCTGAAGCTGAACATCGTCGAAATCGGCGATTTGCCGCTCTACAACGAAGACATCGATGGCGAATCACCGCCGGCAGCCTACAGCACTTTCCGGCAACAAGTGAGTTCATCCGACGCGGTGCTGTTCGTAACCCCGGAATATAACCGTTCGGTACCGGCGCCATTGAAGAATGCGATCGACGTGGGTTCGCGCCCCTACGGCAAGAGCGCCTGGAACGGCAAACCGGGTGCGGTGATCAGCGTTTCACCAGGTGCCGTCGGTGGATTTGGGGCCAACCACAATATTCGACAGTCGATGGTGTTTCTCAATGTGCCGTGCATGCAGCAGCCGGAAGCCTACTTGGGCGGCGCCGGTTCAGCGTTCGACGAGGCAGGCAAATTGTCCGAGTCGGTCAGGCCGTTCTTGCAGAAGTTCATCGATGCGTATGCGCTGTGGGTTGAGCAGCATAAAAAGCAATGACTATCCCTTTGTAACCTGTAGCAGTTGCCTCGCAGGCTCGGCAGCTGCTACAACTCAACCATTACCCGGCACATTCGGCCAAAGATCGGACACCAGAAACAGCCGCTCGGCTTCTTCCCAATCCCCGTTCGTACGTTCTGTCAGCCGCACCATCAATTGTGCCGGTGCCAACGGGTCCAGGTCGCTAAGCCATGCACTCAGCTGTTCAGCGTTCCAGGTCTGCTCCTCGGGATAGTGTGCCGGCGCCAGCCAGGCATGACGGGGCAGGGGTTGCCAGCGACCGAATGGGCGCTGCACGACAAAGTCCGCCCAATCCTTCTGATGCAGCCAGCTACCGCGCAAATGCCGAGGGTGCGCGCCGCTGGGTGATTCGGCCTGCCCCGGCCACGGATAGAGCAGATAGCCGCCCAGCCACAGATGCGCACTGAACTGCTGGATATCCAGCGACGCCAGCACTGCACGGCTTTCCGCCCGTGCGGAAATCGGTAATTGATGCTGGCTCAGGTGCTTCAGTTTACGGTCCAGCCGATCATGACAACCCGGTCCGAGCCACTGCGCGGTGTCATGGCCGTCACCATTCTGTGGCCCAAGATAGAGCTTGATCGCCAGTTCCAGGTGATGCACGCCGTCGCGATCACGCAGCAGCATGTCCAGTTCACCCAGAGTGTGGCCTTCACGGCGGATCGGCATGTTGGCGGCAATCAGTTCGATGCCCGGCGCGTGCCGCACGGCGTACTGCCACAGGCGCTCGTAGTACAAACCCAGCCGCCGGGTCCTGGCCTGGGCCAGCCAGTGCAGCAAATCGTAGCTGTCGCGATCCAGTTGCCTGAGCCAGTGTTCCAGGCGCTCCGGTGCCTGCACCCAGTCGCTGCCGGCCAGTGGGTGACGCTGCGGCCACGGGGTGACGCTGAGCATCGGCGGCGCGAGGATGACCCAGGCCAGGTCGCGCACTTCAGGGTGGCGCAACTGGTGAGGTAACTGGAGCAAATCTGGAAATAGGATCATCTTGCGAGCATAGCCCGAAACACGAGCGCACCGTCGTGGCTGAAAGGGTTTTGTCTACGCCGCGCTTTCGCCCATAATCGTGTTTTTCGCCGTCGCAGGCCCTCCGCGTCCCAATAGGAGCCCCATGGAGCAATTTCGTAATATCGGCATCATCGGTCGCCTGGGCAGTTCTCAGGTGCTGGATACCGTCCGCCGACTGAAACGGTTTCTGCTCGATCGTCACCTGCACGTGATCCTCGAAGACACCATCGCCGAAGTCCTGCCGGGTCATGGCCTGCAAACTTCGTCGCGCAAGATGCTCGGTGAAGTGTGTGACATGGTGATTGTGGTCGGTGGTGACGGCAGCCTGCTGGGTGCAGCCCGGGCGCTGGCCCGACACAATATTCCGGTGCTCGGCATCAACCGGGGCAGCCTGGGGTTCCTGACCGATATTCGCCCCGATGAGTTGGAAGTCAAAGTCGCCGAAGTGCTCGACGGCCACTACCTGGTGGAAAACCGCTTCCTGCTGCAAGCCGAAGTTCGTCGCCACGCCGAGGCCATTGGCCAGGGCGATGCGCTGAACGACGTGGTGCTGCACCCTGGCAAATCGACGCGGATGATCGAGTTCGAGTTGTACATCGACGGCCAGTTCGTCTGCAGCCAGAAGGCCGACGGCCTGATCGTCGCCACACCGACCGGCTCGACCGCCTACGCACTATCGGCGGGCGGCCCGATCATGCATCCCAAGCTCGACGCTATTGTGATTGTGCCGATGTACCCCCATACCTTGTCAGGTAGACCGATCGTGGTCGATGGCAACAGTGAGCTGAAAATCGTTGTGTCCAAAGATATGCAGATTTACCCGCAAGTCTCCTGTGACGGGCAGAATCACTTCACCTGCGCGCCCGGTGACACCATCACCATCAGCAAAAAAGCGCAGAAGCTGCGGCTGATTCACCCGCTGGACCACAACTACTATGAAGTCTGCCGGACCAAGCTCGGCTGGGGCAGCAAGTTGGGTGGTGGAGGCGACTGATGCTCGATCCCGCGCGTAGCTACGACCTGATCGGTGACGTGCACGGTTGCGCTCTGACCCTTGAGCACTTGCTCGACCGGCTCGGTTATCAAAAACACGGTGGTGTCTGGCGGCATCCGTCGCGCATGGCGGTGTTCCTCGGCGACATCATCGACCGCGGCCCGCGGATTCGCGAGGCGCTGCACATCGTCCACGACATGGTCGAGGCCGGTCAGGCGCTGTGCATCATGGGCAACCATGAATTCAACGCCCTCGGCTGGAGCACTCCGGCGTTGCCGGGCAGCGGCCAGCAGTTCGTGCGTGAACATACGCCACGCCACGGTCGCCTGCTCCATGAAACCCTGACCCAGTTCGAAGATCACCCCCAGGATTGGCACGACTTTCTGCAATGGTTCTATGAACTGCCATTGTTTGTCGATGCCGAGCGTTTCCGCGTGGTACATGCCTGCTGGGATGCCAGCCTGATCGAACCGTTGCGCGGTTTGTTCCCCGACGGTTGCATCGACGAACACTTCCTCCAGGCGTCCGCGGTGCCGGGCAGTTTTGCCTGCACCGTGTTCGATCGCCTGTTGCGCGGCACCGACATGCGCTTGCCCCACGGGTTGACCATGACCAGCGGTGACGGCCTGACGCGTTCGTTTTTCCGCACCAAGTTCTGGGAAGACGACCCGCAAACCTACGGAGACATCGTGTTTCAACCCGACGCCTTGCCTGAGCCAGTGGCCCGCACGCCACTGTCCTCCACCGAAAAAGACAACTTGCTGCGCTATGGCGTCGATGAGCCGCTGTTGTTCGTCGGCCACTACTGGCGCAGCGGCAAACCGGCGCCGATCCGCCCGAACCTGGCGTGCCTGGATTACAGCGCGGTGCTCTACGGCAAACTGGTCGCTTATCGTCTGGATCAGGAAACCCGTCTCGACCCGCATAAATTTGTCTGGGTCGATGTCGAGCGGCCGGAGGTGTTGCGATGACGGCGGTGGCGGTATTGCGTCTGCCTCTGGCGGTGGATTTGAGCGGGTTCGTCAAACTGCTGCAGCGCATGCAAGTGCCTCATCGGGTCAGCGAAGAGGCGGGTGAGCAAGTGCTGTGGGTACCGGCCAACATCAGCGAAGACGTACGTTCATTGTACGAACGCTTTCCGGCGGGCGACCCCGATCAGCAACTGGATATCCCGATGACGCAGACCCTGCAGCGTCCGGGCTTCGTCGAGCAATTGCGCCACAGCAAGGCTACGGCGTTGGTGCTGCTGTTGACCCTGATCGTCGCCATGGTGACGCTGCTCGGCGATAACCTCGAGACGATACGCTGGCTGACCTTCCTCGATTTCCGTGTGGTCGGCGAATACATCCATTTCACACCCTTGGCCGACAGCCTGGCGGCGGGGCAATGGTGGCGTCTGGTGACGCCGATGCTGATCCACTTCGGCATCCTGCACCTGGCCATGAACGGCATGTGGTACTGGGAGCTGGGGCGGCGCATCGAGTCCCGCCAGGGCAGCATCAACCTGATCGGCCTGACGCTGCTGTTCAGCCTGGTATCCAACTATGTCCAGTTCCTTTTCAGCGGCCCGAGCTTGTTTGGCGGGTTGTCCGGCGTGCTGTACGGCCTGCTCGGGCATTGCTGGATCTTCCAGGTTCTATCGCCGAACCCGGCGTATCGCCTGCCCCGAGGGGTGTTGGTGATGATGCTGGTGTGGTTGCTGGTGTGCCTGTCAGGGCTGGTCTCTATGATCGGCTTTGGCCAGATTGCCAACGCTGCCCACGTCAGCGGGTTACTCATCGGATGCTTCACCGGTTTGTTGGGCGGTTTGTACAACCGCCGTAAACTGGCCGTCTAAAACAGTTATGAATGAAGAGCGCGGAGCCCTTGATGTCCTCTTTTAACGAAATGATCAAAAACATCACCCCGGATATCTACCAGAGCCTGAAACTGGCGGTGGAAATCGGCAAATGGTCCGACGGTGGCAAACTCACCGCCGAGCAGCGCGAACTGTCCCTGCAAGCGATGATCGCCTGGGAAATCCAGAACCTGCCCGAGGAAGAGCGCACCGGCTACATGGGCCCGCAGGAATGCGAGTCGAAGTCGATCGAAGTGCCAAACATTCTGTTCAAATCGGATGCCATCCATTGATCGAGATTGGCCGCGGTGCAATCAGCAAAATGTCGGCGCGCCTTGACGGGCCGAACGTTCAGTACGCTTTTCGTCTGGGCGACGCCGAGGTACCGGTCAATCCCTTGATCGGCACCACAGTGCGCCTGGAATACCTTGGGGCGATCCACTGCACCCATTGTGGACGCAAGACCAAAACCAGTTTCAGCCAGGGTTACTGCTACCCGTGCATGACCAAACTGGCGCAGTGCGACATTTGCATCATGAGCCCGGAGCGTTGCCACTACGATGCTGGTACCTGCCGTGAGCCTGAGTGGGGCGAAAAATTCTGCATGACCGATCATGTGGTTTATCTGGCCAATTCGTCAGGGATCAAGGTCGGCATAACCCGTGCTACGCAGCTGCCCACTCGTTGGCTCGATCAGGGCGCCAGCCAGGCCTTGCCGATCATGCGCGTCGCTACCCGCCAGCAGTCGGGCTTCGTCGAAGACCTGTTCCGCAGCCAGGTCGCCGACAAGACCAATTGGCGTGCGTTGCTCAAGGGCGATGCGGTGTCGGTGGACCTGGCGCAGGTTCGCGATCAACTGTTTGAAAGTTGTGCCCAAGGTTTGCAAGGTTTGCAGGAACGATTTGGCCTGCAAGCAATCCAGACCATTACCGATGTCGAACCGCTCGAGATCCGCTACCCGGTCGAGCAATACCCGGCCAAGATTGTCAGCTTCAACCTGGACAAGAACCCGATTGCCGAAGGCACGCTGCTGGGGATCAAGGGCCAGTACCTGATTTTCGACACCGGCGTGATCAATATTCGTAAATACACGGCCTACCAGCTCGCCGTGCATCAGTAAGGATTCCAGTATGCGCACCGAACAACCGAAGATGATCTACCTGAAGGACTATCAGGCGCCTGAGTACCTGATCGACGAAACGCACCTGACCTTCGAGTTGTTCGAGGACCACAGCCTGGTCCATGCGCAACTGGTGATGCGCCGCAATCCTGAGCGTGGCCCGGGCCTGCCGCCGCTGGTACTGGACGGCCAGCAACTCGAACTGCTGTCGGTGACATTGGCTGACCGCGAGCTGAGCGCCGCCGACTACCAGTTGACCGAGAACCACCTGACCCTGCAACCGACCGACACAAGCTTCACGGTCGACACCAGCGTCAGGATCCACCCGGAAACCAACACGGCCCTGGAAGGCCTGTACAAATCCGGCACCATGTTCTGCACCCAGTGTGAAGCCGAAGGTTTCCGCAAGATCACCTATTACCTCGACCGCCCGGACGTGATGAGCACGTTCACCACCACGGTGGTCGCCGAACAGCACAGCTATCCGGTGCTGCTGTCCAACGGCAACCCGATTGCCTCAGGTCCGGGCGAAGACGGCCGGCACTGGGCGACCTGGGAAGACCCGTTCAAGAAACCGGCGTACCTGTTTGCGCTGGTGGCCGGTGACCTGTGGTGTGTCGAAGATACCTTCACCACCATGACCGAGCGCTCCGTGGCGCTGCGCATTTACGTCGAGCCGGAAAACATCGACAAGTGCCAGCACGCGATGAACAGCCTGAAGAAGTCCATGCGCTGGGACGAAGAGGTCTACGGTCGCGAGTACGACCTGGACATCTTCATGATCGTTGCGGTCAACGACTTCAACATGGGCGCCATGGAAAACAAGGGCCTCAACATCTTCAACTCCAGCGCCGTGCTGGCCCGCGCCGAAACCGCTACCGACGCCGCGCACCAGCGGGTCGAGGCGATCGTCGCCCACGAATACTTCCACAACTGGTCGGGCAACCGCGTGACCTGCCGCGACTGGTTCCAGTTGTCGCTGAAGGAAGGCTTCACCGTGTTCCGCGATTCGGAGTTCTCCGCCGACATGAACTCGGCGACGGTCAAGCGTATCCAGGACGTGGCGTATCTGCGCACCCACCAGTTCGCCGAAGACGCCGGCCCGATGGCCCACGCCGTGCGTCCAGACAGCTTCATCGAGATTTCCAACTTCTATACCCTGACCGTGTACGAAAAGGGTTCGGAAGTGGTCGGCATGATCCACACCTTGCTGGGTGCCGACGGTTTCCGCAAAGGCAGCGACCTGTACTTCGAGCGCCATGACGGCCAGGCCGTGACCTGCGACGACTTCATCAAGGCCATGGAAGACGCCAACGGCGTTGACCTGACTCAATTCAAGCGCTGGTACAGCCAGGCCGGGACCCCACGTTTGGTGGTGAGCGAGTCCTACGACGCCACAGCAAAAACCTACAGCCTGACCTTCCGCCAGAGCTGCCCGGAAACCCCGGACAAGGTGGAAAAACTGCCGTTCGTGATTCCGGTGGAACTGGGCCTGCTGGACAGCAAGGGTGGTGAAATTGCCCTGCGTCTTGCCGGTGAAGCCAGTGCTCAAGGCACCTCGCGGGTTATTTCGGTGACCGAAGCCGAGCAGACCTTCACCTTCGTCGACATTGCTGAAAAACCACTGCCTTCGTTGCTGCGTGGCTTTTCGGCGCCGGTGAAGCTGAGCTTCCCGTACGACCGCGATCAGCTGATGTTCCTGATGCAGCACGACAGCGACGGTTTCAACCGCTGGGATGCCGGTCAGCAATTGTCGGTGCAGGTGCTGCAAGAGTTGATCGAACAGCAACAGAAGGGCGAAGCGCTGGTGCTGGATCAGCGTTTGGTTTCAGCGCTGCGTACCGTGCTGTCCGACGACACGCTGGATCAGGCCATGGTCGCCGAAATGCTTTCGCTGCCAGGCGAGGCGTATCTGACCGAGATCAGTGAAGTGGCTGATGTAGACGCCATTCACACAGCTCGCGAGTTTGCCCGTAAGCAATTGGCTGAAGGTTTGTTCGAGGCATTGTGGCTGCGTTATCAGGCCAATCGCGATCTCTCGAAGAAAACGCCGTATGTCGCCGAGGCCGAGCATTTCGCCCGCCGCGCGCTGCAAAACATAGCGCTGTCGTACCTGATGCTCAGCGGCAAGCCGGAAGTCTTGGCGGCGACCCTCGAGCAATTCGACACCAGCGACAACATGACCGAGCGTCTGACGGCGTTGGCGGTGTTGGTCAATTCCCCCTTTGAAGAACAGAAAGCCACGGCGTTGGCGACCTTCGCCGAACACTTCAAGGACAATCCGCTGGTCATGGATCAGTGGTTCAGCGTTCAGGCCGGCAGCACATTGCCGGGCGGTCTGGAACGAGTCAAAGCCTTGATGCAACACCCGGCGTTCACCATCAAGAACCCGAACAAGGTGCGGGCACTGGTCGGCGCGTTTGCCGGGCAGAACCTGATCAACTTCCACGCGGCCGATGGTTCCGGGTATCGCTTCCTGGCGGATCTAGTGATCGAGCTGAACGGGTTTAACCCGCAGATCGCTTCTCGCCAACTGGCGCCGCTGACTCGGTGGCGCAAATACGACGACGCTCGTCAGGCGTTGATGAAAGGTGAACTGGAGCGGATTCGTGCTTCGGGGCAACTGTCCAGCGACGTGTACGAAGTGGTCAGCAAAAGCCTGGCCTGACCTTACTCACCTGATCGTTCCCACGCTCCGCGTGGGAATGCATCCCGTGACGCTCCGCGTCACAGCTTCAACAGCGGACGCAGAGCGTCCATGGCGGCATTCCCACGCAGAGCGTGGGAACGATCTTCCTGAGTATCACCCCTCGAAATGCCTCCCCATTCACCCCCACCCCATACCCCTCCAGTTAACAAAACATAACGCGGCGTCGATTGTCAGACCTTTCCAAACCCCGATAGGATAAGCCAGCTTCCGAAGGGGCTCTGGATTGCGGGTTTCAGGACTATGCTTCTGAATAGGGCAATCCCGGTGAGCACCCCTTACGGCGCCCTGAAGGGTTGAACGACCTAACAATAATAATGTGGGGGAAGGTCTATGAGTGAGCCTGTCATGGGTGTGAGTATTGGCCGCCCGCCGGCGTTACGCAGGTTCGCGTTGCTGGCTACAGCGCTCTCGCTGTTGGGCTGTACCGTGCTGTCGGCGCCTGCGCTGGCCGCGGCCGCGTCGGCCTCCGACGTGGTTTATTCCGTTGAGTCCGCCAAGGCCAGCAAAGGCCTGATGCTTGATGTCGTACACGCCGGCAAACGCCTGGTGGCGGTTGGCGATCGTGGGCACATTCTGTATTCCGATGACCAGGGTGCGACCTGGACCCAGGCCAAGGTGCCGACCCGGCAACTGCTGACGGCGGTGTTTTTTGTCGATGACAAACACGGCTGGGCCGTTGGCCATGACGCGCAGATCCTCGCCAGCGAAGACGGCGGCATCACCTGGACCAAACAATTCGAAGACCTGACACGCGAATCGCCGCTGCTCGACGTCTGGTTCAAGGACGTTAACAGCGGGTTTGCCGTGGGCGCTTACGGTGCCTTGCTGGAAACCACCGACGGCGGTAAAAACTGGGAAGACGTCAGCGATCGTCTCGACAACGAAGACCAGTACCACCTCAACGCCATTGCCGCGGTCAAGGATTCCGGCATTTTCATCGTCGGCGAGCAGGGCAGCATGTTCCGCTCCGCCGATGATGGGCAGACCTGGGAAAAACTTGAGGGCCCTTACGAAGGCTCGCTGTTCGGTGTGATAGGCACTGCGCAACCGGCCACGCTGCTGGCCTATGGGTTGCGCGGCAATCTCTACCGTTCCACGGATTTCGGCAATACCTGGGAGCAGGTCGAACTCAAGGCTGCACGGGGTTCACTGGAGTTCGGCCTGTCCGGCGCCACGTTGCTCGACGACGGTTCCATCGTGATCGTCGGCAACGGCGGCAGCATTATTCGCAGCACCGACGACGGCGAAACCTTCAGCGTGTTCAACCGCCCGGATCGCATCTCCGTCTCGGCGGTCACGGCGGCGGGCAACGGTAATCTGATTCTGGCAGGACAGGGTGGCGTTCGCGTCACTTCGCCCACCGGTGCAGAGAATGGAAAAAACGGGTCGTCCAAATGAGCCGGGCAAATAATAAGAAGGCGGGTCTATGACATCCTTAAGCACTCCTCATCAGGACAAGGCGACGTTTCTTGAGCGCCTGATTTTCAACAATCGCCCGGCAGTCATCGTCATCTGCCTGCTGGTCAGTGTTTTCCTGTTCTGGCAGGCAACGCTGATCCGGCCGTCCACCAGTTTCGAAAAAATGATCCCGCTCGAGCATCCATTCATTGAAAAAATGATGGAGCACCGCAACGATCTGGCGAACCTGGGCAACACAGTGCGGATCTCGGTGGAAGCCACCGACGGCGACATCTTCTCCAAGGAATACATGGAGACCCTGCGTCAGATCAACGACGAGGTGTTCTACATTTCCGGCGTCGACCGTTCCGGCCTCAAGTCGTTGTGGAGCCCGAGTGTGCGCTGGACCGAGGTGACGGAGGAGGGCTTTGCCGGCGGTGAAGTGATTCCCCAGAGCTATAACGGCTCCCAGCAAAGCCTCGACCTGCTGCGCAACAACGTGCTCAAGTCCGGGCAAGTCGGCCGTCTGGTGGCCAACGACTTCAAGTCGAGCATCGTCGACATCCCGCTGCTGGAGTCCTACCCGGACCCGCAGGACCAGGGCAAGTTGCTGGCGCTGGACTATCGCAAGTTCTCTCACGAGCTCGAAGACAAGATCCGCAACAAGTTCGAAGCCCAGAACCCCAACGTGAAGATCCACATTGTCGGGTTCGCCAAGAAAGTCGGCGACCTGATCGATGGGCTGGTCATGGTGGTGATGTTCTTCGGCGTCGCCTTCGTCATCACCCTGATCCTGCTGTACTGGTTCACCAACTGCATGCGCAGCACCGTGGCGGTGTTGAGCACGACGCTGGTGGCGGTGGTCTGGCAGCTAGGCCTGATGCACTTTTTCGGTTTCGGGCTTGATCCGTATTCGATGCTGGTGCCGTTTCTGATCTTCGCCATCGGGATTTCCCACGGCGTGCAGAAAATCAACGGTATCGCCTTGCAGTCCAGCGAGGCGGAAAACGCGTTGACCGCTGCTCGCCGCACCTTCCGGCAGCTGTTTCTGCCGGGGATGATCGCGATCCTCGCGGATGCGGTGGGCTTTATCACGCTGCTGATCATCGACATTGGCGTGATTCGTGAGCTGGCGATCGGCGCGTCCATCGGCGTGGCGGTGATCGTGTTCACCAACCTGATCCTGCTGCCGGTGGCGATTTCCTACGTCGGGATCAGCAAACGCGCGGTCGAACGCAGCAAGAAAGACGCACACCGCGAACATCCGTTCTGGCGCCTGCTGTCGAACTTTGCCAGCCCCAAAGTCGCCCCGATTTCCATTGCCCTGGCGCTGATCGCTTTCGGTGGTGGCCTCTGGTACAGCCAGAACCTGAAGATCGGCGACCTCGACCAGGGCGCGCCGGAGCTGCGTCCGGACTCGCGATACAACAAGGACAACAGCTTCATCATCAACAACTACTCCACCAGTTCCGACGTGTTGGTGGTGATGGTCAAGACCAAGTCCGAAGGTTGCTCGCGTTATGAGGCCATGGCGCCGATCGACGAGCTGATGTGGAAAATGCAGAACACCGAGGGCGTGCAGTCGGCGATCTCGCTGGTGACCGTGTCCAAGCAGATGATCAAGGGCATGAACGAGGGCAACCTGAAATGGGAAACCCTGTCGCGCAACCCCGACGTGCTGAACAACTCCATCGCCCGTGCCGATGGCCTGTACAACAACAATTGCTCCCTGGCACCGGTGCTGGTGTTCCTCAACGATCACAAGGCCGAAACCCTGGACCGCGCGGTGCATGCGGTGCAGGACTTCGCCAAGGAGAACAACAAGGAAGGCCTGGAATTCATCCTCGCCGCCGGTAATGCCGGGATCGAAGCGGCCACCAACGAGGTGATCAAACGCTCCGAACTGACCATTCTGATTCTGGTGTACATCTGCGTCGCGACCATGTGCATGATCACCTTCCGTTCCTGGGCGGCGACCTTGTGCATCGTGCTGCCGCTGGTACTGACCTCGGTGCTCGGCAACGCGTTGATGGCGTTCATGGGGATCGGTGTGAAAGTGGCGACCTTGCCGGTGGTGGCGCTCGGGGTGGGGATTGGCGTGGACTACGGAATCTACATCTACAGCCGTCTGGAAAGCTTCCTGCGTGCCGGTCTGCCACTGCAAGAGGCGTACTACCAGACGCTGAAGTCCACCGGTAAAGCGGTGCTGTTCACCGGTCTGTGCCTGGCGATCGGCGTGTGCACCTGGATCTTCTCGGCCATCAAGTTCCAGGCCGACATGGGCCTGATGCTGACCTTCATGCTGCTCTGGAACATGTTCGGCGCACTGTGGTTGTTGCCGGCACTGGCGCGGTTCCTGATCAAGCCGGAAAAACTGGCGGGGCAGAAGGGCAACTCGCTGTTTGCTCACTAGGCGTCAGCCTGACCCAAAAAGCCGCAACTCAGGTTGCGGCTTTTTTATGGGGGACCGAATCACTCAGCGTGGTTGTAGCGTCAGGAATGCACTGTTGGCCAGTTCCTTGCTGATGATCCCGCGGTGGATATCGATTTTCTGTTTCGGATCTGTAGCCTTGGCCATTGCCGATTCGTAGGTTTCGAAGCGTTGTTCCCTGGTTTTCAGATGGGCCTGGGTATATTGCGTCTTGGCATCATCGAAGCGCTCATAGTGAAAATGCGCATACCCCCAGGGTTGATCGTCTTTGTTCAACAGGGCGTACTCCTGCATGAAGTCTTTACGTCCGGTTTTCAGTTGTACGCGATTGCCAATCATGCGTGGGTAAACCTCCTTGCACCGTAACAGAAACTCCACACCCTCACTGCTGGGGGGCTGGGCCAGTGTCATGCGGATGCGCAGTTCCGATGCCTTACTGTCGAGGGCTCGCGCGTGATCGCGTAAATCGCGGATTAACGAGGCATCTTGTTCCCGGTTTGGCGAGGGTGCCTCATGGTGTTCCAGGCCCTCGGCATACCCGGTCAGCTTTTGTGCTTCGCGTTGCAATTGCTCTTCAATTTCCTTGGGTGAGCTTGCGCGTTGCGCGTAACCCTCGATTTTCCTTACCTGCTTGTCGACATTGGCGATGGCCTTGCGGGCATCCCCTTTGAGCTGTGCGTAGGAGTGCGCGGAGGCCTTGGGCGCGGGCTGCCTGACCTCGACCATTTCTACCCAGACATTCGGCTCATGTTCATGGAAAGAAGCCAGTGGCGCATCTTCGAGTGGACCGTTGATATCAACAATGTCTCCGCCCTGGTTAGCCACGCGGGGGCGAATATCGCCGATCAGAGTGCCCTTGGCGGTTTTGATGACCCGCTTGCGACTGGCCCATGAAGAGGGGCGCTGGATCGGGGGCTTGCTGGTTCCGGGTGAAGACGGAGCGGGCTCGGAGACCGAAGGTTGCGGGAGGTTTTGAAGGTCGTCGGCCAGACGTCGCTCGGCATCGAGGCGCAGTTCACCGATGATCTCTCGCAGACGATTGAAGGCCGCTGGCTGTAATTCTTCGGCATTGAAGATGCCGATACTTTCAAGCCCGTCCAGTGCTTTGCGGTAGTGATCGACCAGGTTGTCCAGAACGGCGATCCGATCGCTGCTGTTATACGTGCGAGACGTTTGCAGTTCGGAATGGGAGCGAGACAGCAACATCAGGGGATCGAGTGCGCGTTCGAGTGGGGCCATGGTGTCGCTCCCCAGTTCCTTCAGGCTGAGAATCCGCAAGATGCCCAGTTGGTAGGACTTGACTCGCAAGGCGGTCAATTCATTCTCGGAGCGATTGTCGGTCAACCGTTTCCAGTCCTCCAAGCCCAAGCGAGACAAGGGTTTAAGCTCCGCAAGTCGGCTCTCTGATTCTTCGTAGAACCTGATCATGGTTTCGTTGACTTCGGAGGTCCTGCGCATGAATTCGAAATATCGATCCAGCACGACGCTACCCTTGTCCTTGATTTCTTCGCGCAAGTGTTCGATACCGCTGGTCAAGTCCGCGTAGGTGCGATTGGTGGCTTCCCGTTCCCGGTCAGCGATGACAACACGTTTGCGCGCGTTGTTGATGAGATTCACCAGCAGGCTGCGCTGCAGGTTTGGATCGGGATCCGATTTGCTCAGAGCGCTTTTTTCGCGGATTTCGGCAAGCGCCGTGACGTAGGTTGCGCTCTGTTTATCCAGCTCGTCCACGAACCGTTGGCGAAAAGTGGCGCGATCCTGTTCGCTGCTGGCGGGGTCGTTTCTTTTCAGTTCCATCAGCTTTTCCGCGATATCAACGCGTTTTTGCACCTGCGTCTGTTGCTGTAAAAATTCCTGGTGGTTCAGTTCCAGCAGGCTGATGCGTTGCTGTTTGCTCTCGCGCAGGGCATTCCGCCTGGCGTTACGTCCTCCCCCGAGCAGTTTCAGCCCTTGATCCAGCGTCCATCGGCCGTACCCATCGGTTTTGAGCTTGATTCCCGGATGGTCGGGGTGCTCGGGATGCACCAGGTAGGCCTCGCCGAAACCGGGCACGACACTCACGCGAAACAGCAGGCCGGCGATCGTGGCGTGCCATTTATTGTCGATCCGGTACAAACCTTTGAAAGGACCGGTCGCAACAGGCTCTGGCAGGGACGCCGGCCATGCAACCTTGACCGCCAGCAGCCTGTTGAACAGCCGCGCCGAGGTCGAGTCCCGAGCGGTCGACAGGTTGAAATCCAGCAACGTATTGCCACTGCCCGGCGGTTCGGAGGGCAGTCCGGGTGTTTCTTGGGTGATGGTTGTCTCGGGATTCAGCAAGTCCAGTGGCAACAGACGGCGCAGCGGATCGAGGGTTGCCGGACTGTCTTCGCCCATGCGCTCTGGCGCCAGTGCAGGCCGTTCACCTTGAGTTCGCGCGACATGCAAAAGGAGCAGGCCGATGTTCAAGAGCACATCGACCCAGGCCAGATTCCGGGCAGTCGGGTCATCACTGTCCAGTGCGGGCAGGTCGTTGATCAGGCTATGGGTGATTTGCAGCATCCAGCCCACCAGCATTGCCGGGCCGCGCAACAGTGGCAGTACCAGGTTGTTAAAGACCAGCCAGCCACCCTCAAGGATAATCGCCCAACGGCTTTCGGCATTGGACACTGACTGCCTGTCAGCCAGATCGGCCAGCGCCCGGGCGTTGCTGGCGAACAGGCTGGCCGTCAATCGACCTTCCTCCACTGCACTGAGCCACTGGGCCGCAGCTTCGTCGCCTGCCAGAATCGCCGGTTTTGGCTTGTCGGGTGGCGAGAACTCGTCGCCGATGTGAAAGTGGTTGATATGCGGTTCATTGAAACCGTTGTTGTCGTAAACCGGACGTGCGCGGTCCGGGAGCCAGGTCAGCACGCTGGTTTGCAGTGCGCCCTGTTGCGCGACCGCTTTGAGCAAGTCGCTGCGTGCGGCGTATTGCTGCAGTGACGGGCTGTACAACGGGCGATACAGGATATGTGGGCCAGTGGCCTGCAAGTCTTTAGGCTCGATGATGAACATATTGGCGGCCACATCACAGGCGGCGCCGTCCTTGCGTTGGAACGCCAGAGGCCGGATGACCACGGCCTGTCCATCGACGACCCGTTCGGCGGCGGTGCGATTCATCAACGCATCGACATAGCGATACCCCAGATGAGTGAACCCGTGCTCACCCTTGATCGAATGCTCGAGGGCCAGCAGGGGAAGATGAACCGACAGTTCCAGCGCGAACAATCGTTCCCGCTCCCGTGCGTCGTCGGTGTTGCCGAGCAGCAAGGTTTCGATCAGTTCGGGATAGTGCTTGCCGACATTGACCCGGCTCACCAGGTCCAACAGGTAGGCGTCGGTAGTCCACTCCTGAATCAGTTGATCTCCCGTGTGACGGACAGTCATGCGGCCCCTGGGTTTTGCGGCGAGATTTTTGATCGCCAGCTCGGTCAGGGTCATTTTGACGGTTTCGATGTAGCCGCTGCCGAGGTCACCGACGGGGACATGAAAGGTCAGTTCCAGCTCGTCGGAGTTGTAGCCGGGCGCCAACGGATAATCATCTTGCATCTGCTTGTGCAGGGCTTTTCGGGCAAACATACGAAGGTCGTCGATGCCATCGCTGAAGGTGCGCCCCTGGGTCTGTTGCTTGACGCTGGCCATTGCCAGGACGTGCTTGCGATAGGCCATGCGGTCAGTGGGTGTCGCCGCTTGCAACCACCTGGGAATCGATGCCTGTATCGGTTGAAAAACCGCATCGTCCGGTTGGCTGTCGATAAACAGCGTGGCGACGTCGGTGATCGCGTCAACGTGTTTCGCCAACTCGCCCAGGCCCTGGCTGGCGGGCAATTTGAGCGCAGCCAGATCTTCCAGTTGTCGGTTCAGGGGCAGGGCAGCCTGAATGTCAAAGATGTTGCCGTCCGGTTCAAACCGCTTCCAGGTGATGACATCGGCCTTGTATGCCTGCTGAAACCGTGCGCCCCAGGCCAGGCCGAAAGCTTCCAGGGAAGAGAAGGGCTCGATTTTGCCGGTCACGCTGCACAACAAATGGGTTTCACCACAAGTCACCAGGAGCTCGGAGGCCTGCAGCGTAATGGAAACGTCACCTTTGGTCAGGGTGGTTTGCAGGGTGCAGGCTTGTATGGGGCCTTTTGACCAGGGTTGCTGGAGACGCTGCTGGTTGTCCGGGTGGCTGGCCAGTTCCGCGAGAATCCCGGCCTGCACCGGGTTGCTTTTCGACAGGCGGGTCGCGGCTGTCTGCAGGACACCGGCCAGCAAGTTTCCCAGCCATTGCCAGCGGCTGACGCCGCTCTCGTCCTTCTCATTCCAGTAAAGGGTCAGCGAATCCTGAAACCCGATGTGCAGCAAGTCGGGCAGATCAAGGATGACCCCCGCAATCACCTGGAAATCAGGCAGGCGTGATGTGGTTTTGCCGACAGTCAGTCGCGCGGGCGCGCGGTTGGTCAGAAAGCAGGCACGACCGAACCGCTCGCTGAAATCGACAGGTGTGCCGCTGGCCAGATAATCCAGTACCAAATCCAGCAGCAACGTGAGGCGCCAGGCCCCGTTGGGAATCGGCTGCGCGATTTTGGTTCGCTCAGGGTCAAAGTCCAGTTGCGGGTATTTTTCCAGTACGCCGTCCTTGAGCAGGCGAGCGGTTTCCGAGCGCAGGGTGGGGCGGGAGCTGAAGCGGGCACTGACGGCGTGCGCGATGATGTTGGTAAAATCCGCCGTGGCGGGGGGGGATGCAGGTATCGGCATGATGCAATCCTTTGCATGGGTTGAGTTACGCAAAGTAAGGCGAAGCCGCAATGGATGTGAGGTAACGGGATACCGCACATCCGGCAATTCGATGATCTAAGTGATGACTACGTGGCGGCAATGAGCCAGGGGAATTGTGGTGGTTATGAGGGATCGGTGCCGAGCACCACATTCAGCGCATTACGCGCATCGTCCAGTTGCACCAACGTCGCATGCCGTGCACCCAGCGCATCACGGTTTTCGATCGCCGTCAGAATCGCCTTATGCCGAGGCAGCGCCAATTCATGCAGGTTCGGCCGTTGGTTGGAATGCTTCAAGGCTTCGGCAATCGCCACCGACAGCATGTTGCACAGGTTCGCCAGCAAGTCGTTGTGGGTTGCGTCGGCGATGCGGCTGTGGAAGTCCAGGTCCGGTTGCAACAACGCTTCCGGGGTCGGCGCCGCTTCCATGCGTTGGTAGGCTTCACTGATGGAGGCGATGTCTTCGTCGGTGGCGAACTGTGCGGCCAACGCGGCAGCGGCCGGTTCGATGATGCTGCGCACGCTGGTCAGCAGATCAAAGAATTCATTTTGCGGGCTGCTTTGCATCAGCCAGTGCAGCACGTCCGGGTCGAGCATGTGCCATTCCTTGCGCTGCTTGACCACCGTGCCGACTCGCGGGCGGGAATACACCAGGCCCTTGGCGACCAGCACCCGGGTGGCTTCGCGCAGGACCGGCCGGCTGACCGCGTATTCCTCGCACAACAGGGCTTCGGCGGGCAGTTTGTCGTCCGGTTTGAACCGTCCCGAAACGATCTGCATGCCCAGTTCCTGGACGATGCGCGAGTGCATGCTTTTGCGGTCGGAGGGTTTGCGGTAATCCATGGGGAACGGCGCGATCCTGTGCGATGGGGTGCCGCGCATGATAGCAGGCGCGGCGAGTGATGGTCGCTAGCGCGAGATTGATCGTTCCCACGCTCTGCGTGGGAATGCAGCCCGTGACGCTCCGCGTCATTTTCCGCGCTGGGACGCGGAGCGTCCCTTGAGGCATTCCCACGCGGAGCGTGGGAATGATCGGCGGAAGGGTCAGTGGGAGTGGCGCGGCACCTCGGCCCCTCGGCAACCAACCAGGAAGTCGAAGTCGCAACCCTGATCCGCCTGCAGTACATGATCGATGTACAACTGGCGATAACCGCCCACCAGCAACTGTTGCGGTGGTTGCAGGTCGGCCATGCGTGCGGCCAGTTCGGCGTCGGGAATATCCAGGTGCAAACGCCCGTTGGCGCAATCAAGCTCGATCCAGTCACCTTCCTTCACTGTCGCCAATGGTCCGCCGGCCGCCGCTTCCGGAGCAACGTGCAGAACAACAGTGCCATACGCCGTGCCGCTCATGCGTGCATCGGAGATGCGCACCATGTCGGTCACGCCCTGGGCCAACAGCTTGGCCGGCAACCCCATGTTGCCGACTTCGGCCATGCCCGGGTAACCCTTCGGACCGCAGTTTTTCATCACCAGAATTGAATTGGCATCTACATCCAGTTCCGGATCGTTGATCCGCGCCTTGTACATGTCGAAGTTCTCGAACACCACTGCACGCCCGCGATGTTGCATCAATTCTGCGCTGGCGGCGGACGGTTTCAGCACCGCGCCCAATGGCGCCAGGTTGCCGCGCAACACGCAGATGCCGCCGTCAGCGCGGATCGGGTTGTCGAGGGTGCGGATCACTTCGTCCTGGCCGTAAATCGGTGCGTCCTTGGTGTTTTCGCCGATGGTTTTGCCGTTGACGGTGAGGGCGTTCGGATTGGGAATCAGGTTGGCTTCGCCGAGGCGACGCAGCACCGCGGGCAAGCCACCGGCGTAGTAGAACTCTTCCATCAGGAAGCGCCCGGAGGGTTGCAGATCGACAATGGTCGGCATGCCGCGACCGATGCGGGTCCAGTCATCCAGGTCCAGTTCGACACCAATGCGCCCGGCGATGGCTTTCAAATGGATCACCGCGTTGGTCGAACCGCCGATGGCGGCGTTCACCCGGATGGCATTTTCGAAGGCTTCCTTGGTGAGGATCTTCGACAGTTTCAAATCTTCACGCACCATTTCCACTGCGCGCATGCCTGACATGTGCGCCAACACATAACGGCGCGCATCGACCGCCGGAATCGCCGCGTTATGGGGCAGGGAAGTGCCGAGTGCTTCGGCCATGCAGGCCATGGTCGAGGCCGTGCCCATGGTGTTGCAGGTACCGGCCGAGCGCGACATGCCGCCCTCGGCCGCAAGGAAATCATCGATGGTGATGGTGCCAGCCTTGACCTGTTCACTGAGCTGCCAAACCACCGTGCCCGAGCCGATGTCCTGGCCTTTGTGCTTGCCGTTGAGCATCGGCCCACCGGTGACGACGATCGCCGGTACGTCGCAACTGGCCGCGCCCATCAGCAACGCCGGGGTGGTTTTGTCGCAGCCGGTGAGCAGCACCACGCCATCAATCGGGTTACCGCGAATCGCTTCCTCGACGTCCATGCTCGCCAGGTTGCGGGTGAGCATGGCGGTGGGGCGCAGGTTCGATTCGCCATTGGAGAACACCGGGAATTCCACTGGAAAACCGCCGGCTTCGATCACCCCGCGTTTGACGTGCTCGGCGATCTGCCGGAAATGCGCGTTGCACGGGGTCAGTTCCGACCAGGTGTTGCAGATGCCGATGATCGGCTTGCCGTGGAACTGATGGTCGGCGATGCCCTGATTCTTCATCCAGCTGCGGTACATGAAGCCGTTCTTGTCGGCGGTGCCAAACCATTGGGCGGAGCGCAGGGTGGGTTTCTTATCAGACATGATCGATTCTCTTATTGTATGACTATATTGTTCGAGCTACGGCGTAACATAAGCGCAATTTCGGCTGTTTGGAAGTGTTGTTGGTTAAATAGTATTACTATATAGTCGTTTTCAACGGAGGGATGGCCCTGGCGGTTTTCTGCGAGAGGCGTCCCCCGAGGTTCTATAACAACAACAATCGGAGACCGAACTCATGGGCCAGGAACTGCGGCTTATTCGTCGCATCACGCTGAAACTGATTCCCTTCCTGATCCTGCTGTACCTGATCGCCTATGTGGATCGCTCCGCGGTCGGTTTCGCCAAGCTGCACATGGGCGCTGACATCGGCCTGGGTGACGCGGCTTATGGCCTGGGTGCCGGGCTGTTCTTCATTGGCTACTTCCTGCTGGAAATCCCCAGCAACCTGATGCTCGACCGCTTCGGCGCCCGGCGCTGGTTCGCGCGGATCATGGTTACCTGGGGCGCCATCACCATCGGCATGGCGTTCGTCCAGGGACCGAACAGCTTCTATGTGATGCGCTTTCTGCTCGGCGCGGCCGAAGCCGGGTTCTTCCCGGGCGTTCTGTACTACATCACCCAATGGTTCCCGATCCGCCATCGCGGCAAGATCCTCGGGTTGTTCATCCTTTCCCAACCCATCGCAATGATGATCACCGGCCCGGTGTCCGGCGGCTTGTTGGGCATGGACGGGATTCTTGGGCTGCACGGCTGGCAGTGGCTGTTCATCGTCATCGGCATGCCGGCAATCCTGCTGACCTGGCCAGTGCTGCGTTACCTGCCGGACGGCCCGCAACAGGTGAAATGGATGGACCAGTCTGAGAAAGACTGGCTGACCGGCGAGCTGAAAAAGGACCTGGAGGTGTACGGCCAGACCCGCCACGGCAATCCGCTGCATGCGCTGAAGGACAAACGTGTGTTGCTGCTGGCGCTGTTCTATCTGCCGGTGACCCTGAGCATCTACGGTCTCGGTTTGTGGTTGCCGACGTTGATCAAGCAATTCGGTGGCACTGACTTGGTGACCGGTTTCGTGTCGTCGGTGCCGTACATCTTCGGGATCATCGGTTTGCTGATTATTCCGCGCAGCTCAGATCGCTTGAATGATCGCTACGGTCATCTGGCGGTGCTGTATGTGTTGGGCGCCATCGGTCTGTTCCTCAGCGCCTGGCTGACCGTGCCGGTGCTGCAATTGGCGGCGCTGTGCCTGGTAGCGTTCGCGCTGTTTTCCTGCACCGCGGTGTTCTGGACCTTGCCGGGTCGCTTCTTCGCCGGCGCCAGTGCGGCGGCGGGGATCGCGTTGATTAACTCGGTGGGCAACCTCGGCGGCTACATCGGTCCGTTCGTGATCGGTGCGCTGAAGGAATACACCGGCAACCTGGCGTCGGGGTTGTACTTCCTGTCTTGCGTGATGGTGTTCGGCCTGGTGCTGACGGGGGTGGTTTATCGGTTGCTGGAGCGTAAACACGTGCTGCCGGCCGATGAATTTGCGGCCAGTGCGCGTGGGGCGACCCGTATCTGACACGAAGTAGGCAATCACCACCGACCCTGTGGGAGCGGCGGTGCGACGATTCGACTTGCCCGCGATAGCAATCTGCCTGGCACATCAATGGTGAATGTGCCGCCGTCATCGCGGGCAAGCCCGCTCCCACAGGACCCTGCGTTGTTTTGAAGTTTTGCGTTAACAGGAGAAAATCATGCGTTTAGTTCAGTTCGAATTGAGTAACGGCGAGCGCCGTGTCGGCGTGGTCGAGGATGGCCTGGTGCGCGAAGTGCAGGATGCGCGCTCGGTGCGGGATCTGGCGCTGGCGGCGATCGAGGCGGGCGTCAATCTTGAGCA
The DNA here is from genome assembly GCF_031570575.1 of Pseudomonas sp. JL3. Lineage (NCBI taxonomy): Bacteria > Pseudomonadati > Pseudomonadota > Gammaproteobacteria > Pseudomonadales > Pseudomonadaceae > Pseudomonas > Pseudomonas sp. JL3. The sequence goes on along the minus strand of NZ_JAKWJK010000001.1, from coordinate 367,460 downwards.
ACAGGTTCAAACCTTGGGGCTGGGCATCAGCCACGACTATTCAGCGCTGCTGGCCAATCTGCAAATCCTCCCACCGCTGGATCACCCGGACCCGGCGCACATGCTGGTCAGCGGCACCGGCCTGACCCACCTGGGCAGCGCTTCGGCCCGGGACAAAATGCATCAGCAGGTCGGCGACGAAACCGCCATGACTGACACGATGCGCATCTTCAAGTGGGGCGTGGAGGGCGGTAAACCTGCGACCGGCCAGGCCGGCGTGCAACCGGAGTGGTTCTACAAGGGCGACGGCAGCATCGTCGTGCGACCGGGCAAGCCGTTTCCGTTGCCGCCCTTTGCCGAAGATGCGGGGGAGGAGCCGGAGCTTAGCGGCCTCTATGTCATCGGCCACGATGGCAAACCGTATCGCCTCGGTTTCGCGGTGGGCAACGAGTTCTCCGACCACGTAATGGAGCGCAAGAATTACCTTTACCTGGCTCACTCGAAATTGCGCAGTTGCAGTTATGGCCCGGAGCTTCGGGTCGGTGAATTGCCGCAACATCTGGCAGGCACCAGCCGCATCCTGCGCGACGGCGAAGTGCTTTGGCAGAATGAATTCCTCAGTGGCGAAGCCAACATGTGCCACAGCCTGGAAAACCTCGAATACCACCATTTCAAATACAGCCAGTTCCTGCGCCCCGGCGATGTGCACATTCACTTCTTCGGCACCGCAACCCTGTCCTTCGCTGAAGGCATTCGCACCCAACCGGGTGACGTGTTCGAGATCAGCCAAGCCGAGTTCGGCGCGCCCTTGATCAACGGCATTGAGCCCGTTGAAGCGGCGTTCGAACCCGGCACCGTCGGCACACTTTAAGGAGACACCCATGACCCGGATTCTTGGTCACAACTACATTGGCGGTCAGCGCAGCGCTACCGGCATCGTCAAACTCCAGAGCGTTGACGCCAGCACTGGCGAGGCTTTGCCCCACGATTTCTATCAGGCCACCCTTGCAGAAGTCGACGCCGCCGCGAAGGCTGCTGCCGCTGCTTATCCGGCCTATCGCAGCTTGAGCGCCGAACGACGTGCGCAATTCCTCGATGCGATTGCCGATGAGCTGGACGCGCTGGGCGATGACTTTGTCGCCGTGGTCTGCCGCGAAACCGCATTGCCGGCCGGCCGTATTCAAGGCGAGCGTGGTCGCACCAGCGGCCAGATGCGTCTGTTCGCCAAGGTGCTGCGGCGTGGTGATTTCTATGGCGCGCGGATTGATCGCGCGCTGCCTGAACGTACGCCTTTGCCACGTCCCGACCTGCGTCAGTACCGCATTGGTCTTGGGCCGGTCGCGGTGTTTGGCGCGAGTAACTTTCCGTTGGCGTTTTCCACGGCGGGCGGCGACACCGCTTCGGCCTTGGCCGCCGGTTGCCCGGTGGTGTTCAAGGCCCACAGTGGCCATATGGCAACCGCCGAATGGGTGGCCGACGCCGTGATCCGCGCTGCCGAGCAAACCGCCATGCCCGCCGGTGTGTTCAACATGATCTACGGCGGCGGGGTGGGTGAGGCGCTGGTCAAGCACCCGGCGATTCAGGCGGTCGGTTTTACCGGCTCACTGAAGGGTGGTCGTGCACTGTGCGACATGGCCGCGGCACGGGCGCAGCCGATTCCGGTGTTTGCCGAGATGTCGAGCATCAACCCAGTGATCGTGCTACCGCAGGCGCTGGAAACTCGTGCTGAAAGCGTCGCCCGTGACCTCACGGCTTCGGTGGTGCAGGGGTGTGGGCAGTTCTGTACCAATCCAGGGTTGGTGATCGGTATTCGTTCGCCGCAGTTCAGCGCGTTCGTGCAGCAGGTGGCGGGGCTGATTGGCGATCAACCGGCGCAAACCATGCTCAATGCCGGTACGTTGAATAGCTATGGCAAGGGCCTGCAGAAACTTCTCGCGCATCCGAAAATCGAGCATTTGGCCGGCAACCCGCAACAAGGCAATCAGGCGCAGCCGCAACTGTTCAAGGCCGATGTCAGCCTGTTGATTGATGGCGATGAAGTGCTACAAGAGGAAGTATTCGGTCCGACCACGGTGTTCGTCGAAGTGGCGGATCAGGCGCAACTCAGTGCCGCGTTGAACGGTTTGCATGGGCAGCTGACGGCAACGATCATCGGTGAGCCGGCGGACTTCGAACAGTTCGGTGAACTGACTCCATTGCTGGAGCAAAAGGTCGGACGGATCCTGCTCAACGGCTATCCGACCGGCGTGGAAGTCTGCGACTCGATGGTTCATGGCGGGCCGTATCCGGCGACTTCCGATGCGCGCGGCACGTCGGTGGGCACCCTGGCCATCGACCGTTTCCTGCGCCCGGTATGCTTCCAGAACTACCCCGACAGCCTGCTGCCGGAAGCGCTGAAGAATGGCAATCCGCTGCGCATCCAGCGCCTGGTCGATGGCAAGCCATCGCGCGACGCTCTCTGACGGCCCTCAACTGATGGGCTCGGTCCCCTGTAACTGATCGTTCCCACGCTCTGCGTGGGAATGCCTCAACGGACGCTCTGCGTTCGGCTGTTGATGTGACGCGGAGCGTCACGGGCTGCATTCCCTCGCGGAGCGTGGGAACGATCATTGCGGCGTGTTGAGCTATCATTGCCACTTTCCCATTCAAAGATTGACTGCCATGACTGCCGTAAACGATACCTTGCTCAACGCCCTCGAACACTGCGACATGCTGGAGATAGACGGGTTGCACGCGTTCGACTTCTCTCTCGATGAAGACGATAACCTGCACATCGAATGCATGGACGGTCGGGCGCTCAAGCGCTGGGAGTTCAGCATTGCGCAGATCGCGGCGGCGACTTTTGATCCCGACTTGAAGAGCTGGATCATCACCGGTGATTCCGGTGAACACCGACTGGTGCCCATGGAAGCGTTCGGCGGTCAGGACGACGAGGACGAAACGAATGAGGATGCGTAACTTCTGGCCACTGTTGATCGCCGGCAGCGTCGGCGCAATGGGCGCGCAAGCGGCCTCGGTCGACGGTTACGAATTACTGGTGGGCTCCTACACCGCCGGCCAGAGCCAGGGGATTTATCGCCTGAGTTTCGACAGCCGCACCGGGCAGATCGATGCCAAACCCCTGCAAGTGGTGAAGAGCGCCAACCCGTCCTGGCTCGCCGTGTCCAAGGATCAACAGCGCCTGTTCGCGGTCAACGAAAACGGCCCGGGTCAGGCCGATCCGGTAGGGCGTGTCAGCAGTTATGCGATTGATCCAAAGACCTATGAGTTGAGCCTGATCAGTCAGGTGCAAACCTTGGGCAACGAGCCGACGCACTCGAGCGTCAGCGGTGATGCCAGTCACCTGTTTGTCAGCAACTACTCGGTGGCTGAAGATCCGGGCGGCACCCTGGCAGTATTGCCGGTGGGCCCCGATGGCCAGCTGAAACCCGTCGTGCAGATGAGCAGTCATCCGTCCAGCCGGGTCAATCCTGAACGGCAGAAGTCGGCGCATGTGCATTCGGTGGTTTCATCACCGGATGGCCAATACGTGTTTTCCAACGATTTGGGAGCGGACAAGATCTTCGTCTATCGCTTCGATCCCAAGGCCAATCCGGAACTGCCGCTGACCGCCGCCAAACCCGCGTCCGTCCAGTTGCCCCCCGGCAGCGGGCCGCGACACTTGCTGTTCAGCGCCGACGGCAAGCACGCCTGGCTGACCCTGGAAATGAGCGCACAGGTGGCGGTGTTCGACCATCAGGACGGCAAACTCGTGCAAACGCAGTTGGTCGATCTGGCGGCGGGTCTGCCGACATCGGGCAAGGCTGCGGCTGCGCTTCACGCCTCGGCTGACGGCAAGTTTCTTTACGTCAGCAACCGTGGCACCACCAATCAGTTGCTGGTGTTCGCCATCGACCCGGCGACCGGCCACCTCAAGGAGCTTCAGCGCCGCTCCGTGGACGGTGATCACCCGCGTGAGTTCAGCCTCGATCCGAGTGGCAAGTTTGTGCTGATTGCCAACCAGAAGAGCAACCAGATTGTCGTCGTCGAGCGCGATGCCAAGACCGGTCTGTTGGGTAAAACCGTGCAGAAATTGCCGATGGATGCCCCCAGCGATCTCAAGTTTCTGGTGCGTCAATAAACCGCAGGCCCCGGTTGATGGGGCCTGCAACCTTCTATTAATGAGACTGATATCGGCTAATACTACAAAGCATTTCAAGGCGTCGACCCTCGGGAGTTAAGTTTGCTTCACGGCCCCACCGGGCAAGCAAGCCAACTGAATCGAGGAACACCGCCATGAACTTCAATCTCTTCTCCGTGATCGCCGCTTCCGCTATCTCCGCCACGGTTGCATTGCCCGCCAATGCCAACGCTGAAATCAGCGACAAAAAATCCCACACCCAAAGCTACACTCCGAAATACCTGCAACAGAGCGCCAACTTCTACGCCGCGCTGGATCACAAAACCCAACACTGAAATGTAAGCCCTGCACCCTTTATGCAGGAGCGAAGTCACTTGCCGATCGAGCTGTAAGCCTCGAAAGGCGCCGAAGTGATGTCGCTCCTGCATAACGCGTTTACGACAGCATCATATTGCTATCAATGTATTGCTTGATATCACATGGCCATGAGTTTAAATTTGACGCTGATTTTTTGACTCCTTCCCCAATAAGGATCGACAGCATGGCGATGCGTCTGGCAGTGGTTCTCCTGTTTCTCTATTCCACCCCGATTCTGTCGGCTGCCCAGCCCGTTTCAAACGAGCCGGAGGCGGCCCGCGAGCGCTTGATGAGCTTTATCGGGGACTGAAACACGCTGGTTCATGATCAATAAAACTGATAGCTACTATGCATAAAGGTCGCTAGTTATCTTCTGTTTTTTGATCGATTCTGTGGGCACTGAAACATGCCCACGGAGAACACCATGGCCAGCGCAATCATCACTTCTGCCAAATACGGCGCCTACCTGGCCATCGGTCTTTACGTGGCCATGGTGTTGGTCGTCAGCCTTTCGGCTCAATCGCAACAAAGCCTTCAAGCACCGATCCAGGTCGCTTATCCCGCCGTTCAATTCGAACACCGCGCTCAAAACGTAAGTGTCGATCACGCCGACGTGGCCGGAGTGGTGGGGGCATGAAAGGACGCAAACTCTGGGTCATCGCCTTCCTGGCGTTCATGACCAATGGCGCTTCCTTGTTGGGGATCGGGCAGGGCTCGGCGGGGTCGGTGGCGCGGGCCATCGAATGCAACCATAACATTGCTCACAACATTCAGACGGCCAAGGCGTTGGGGTTGCTGGTGGGCAATCCGCCGATCAAATCCAATGGCGAATTTTTCGGGCCATTCCAAGTGGATTGCTCGGCGTTGGGGATGTGCTCGGTATTGGCATAATCCCCCTACGAGGATCGAGTTTTCACCATGACTGATGTGAACAGCTCTGACTCGATGAAGCGCTGTAACCAAACCTGCAATCGCCCATAAGGCGTCTGACCGAACCACTCGCGATCCACATGGGCGAATTGCCGCACGAACGGCATCAGGGCGACATCCGCCAGGCTCGGGTGCGCGGCCAGCAAGTAGCCGCGCCCCTCCAGCAATTGATCCAGCTTGCGCAAAAACACTTCGCCCTCGGCGCGATAAAACGTCATCGGCTGCTCGGGATATCGTTCAGCGTACTTGTAGCGATTCAGGTGCGCCTTGAACACCTGATCGTTTTCTTCGATCAACGCGGCGCAGTGTTGCTGTCCTTGAGGATCATCCTTGAGCAACCAGTCCTGTGGATCGTTCTGCGCCAATGCCCAGCGCATGATTTCCAGACTCTCATCGATCACCCGGCCGTCCACACTTAGCACCGGCACCGTGCCTTTGCTCGACAGCGCGAGCATTTCGGCAGGTTTGGCCTTGAGGCTGACCTCGACGATATTCACCTCAACCCCCGAATTGTGCAGCGCCATGCGTGCGCGCATGGCGTAGGGGCAGCGGCGGAACGAATACAGCGTGTTCATTTCACCTCCAGCGTACTCAGGCCGTTGCCTTGGCGGTGAACCTGAATCTGCACCGGAATCCGTTCATGCATTTCCTGCACGTGGGAAATCACCGCGACCTTGCGGCCCTGCGCTTGCAAACCATCGAGGGCGTCCATGGCCAGTTGCAGGGATTCCGGATCGAGACTGCCGAAGCCTTCGTCGATAAACAGCGATTCGATTTTCAGCGTGCTCGACGCCATCGACGCCAAACCGAGCGCCAACGCCAGCGACACCAGGAACGTCTCGCCGCCGGACAGCGAATGCACTGAGCGCAGTTCATCGCCCATTTCAGTGTCCATCACCAATAACCCGAGCATGCTGCCGCCACGTTTCAGGCGATAACGCCGCACCAGTTGCCGCAACTGGACGTTGGCGTGATGCACCAGCAAATCGAGGTTGTAGGCCTGGGCGATTTTGCGGAAGGTGTCGCCGGTGGCCGAACCGATCAATGCATTCAACCGCGCCCAGCGCTGATACTCGGTGTAGGCGTCGGCGATCTGTTGCGCCAGCGCCTGATTGGCGTTCTGCCTACGCTGATCCTCGGCCTGTTCTGCGCGCAGTTCGGCGCAGCGGTGCTCGCTGGCTGCGAACAGGTTTTGCAGCTCTGCCAGCGTCGTGGCCAGTTGTTCGGCGTCGAGATTGCCGTTGTGCTGCGCCTGATGATCGAGCAAGCGTTGATCGCGCTCCTGCAACAGCACCTTGGCTTGCTCGATGGCTTTTTCGCTCTGCTGCAATCGTTGACGCAGTTCGCTGACCTGTTGGTCGTCGACGCCCAATAGCTCTTCCAGTCCGCCGTCGTCGAGCTCTGGATGTTGTGCGCGCCAGTCGGCGATCTTGCCGCTCAGCTCGCGATCTTCAGTTTCCAGGGCCTGCGAACGTTCCTGCTGCGCCTTGAGTTCGGCGGCCAATTGCACCAAGCGCGTGCGCACGGTTTGCAATTGCTGATTGGCCGTCGCTTCGGCACTACGCGCCTGCTCGACGGCCTGATCCAGTTGCTGCTGCCACTGTTCGGCGCTGGCATGTTCGCCCAGCAGTTGCGTCAGTTTTTCCTGGCAAGCCTGTTGCTGCCCGGCCAGCGCCGCGAACTGCTGTTGCGCCGCGTCCAGTTGCAGAATGCGGGTCTGCTGTTGGTACTGTTCTTTGTCCAGCGTCTGCTGGCGTTGTTGCTGTTCGCCGAGTTCTTCGCGCTGCTGGTCGAGTTGTTCCAGGCGCTGGGCGATCTGCCGGTCGAGCTGCATGAAGGTCGCGGCGGGTTCGGTGTGCAAGGCCTCCAGCGTGTCGGCCGGGAGCAGGGGGCTGAACGCCTTCAGTTCTTCGTCCAGACGTTGGCGATCGCTGCTCAACTCGCGTTGCTGGTTGAGCAGGTGCTGTGTTGCTTGCTGACTCGCCGCTTCGGCGCTGCGCAGTTGTTGCGCAAGGCGCGCGGCATCCTGTTGCAGGGTGAGCAAGGCAGTTTGCCGTTGTTCGTCCTGGGTGATGCTCTGGTTCAACTGGCTGCTTTGTTGGGTCAGCCAGGTATCGCGTTTGCTTGCGTCCTGGGCCAACAGTTGAGCGGACAGTGGGTGCGCTTCCAGGCTCGGCGTCAGGCCTTGTTGCTGACTCGCGAGTTGTTCTTGCTGTTGCAGCAGTTCTTTTTGCTGGGCAATCAAACCGCCCACTTCGGCGCGCAAATCGGTGAGTTTTTCCTTGAGCAGGTCCACCGCTTTTTGAGCGTTGGCCTGTTCGCTTTCATCATGCCGGCCGAGGCTTTGCAGCAGAGCTTCGGGCTGATGATAAGGATGGTCCGGGCTACCACAAACCGGGCACGGCTGATCGTCCTGCAACTGTGCGCGCAATTCTTCGACGCTGGCACTGCGCGCCAGACGCTGACGCTCCAGCAGTTCGCGGGTGACGGTCAGGGTCTGTTCGGCGACGCTCAGTTCGGCCTTGGTCTTCACCCCGTCCTGAGTCAAACGATCGCGGTCTTGCTGAGCGGCGAGTTGCCGCTGCTGAAGCTCGGCGCCGCGCTTGTCCAGTTCCTGCTGGCTGGCCCACAGTCGCGTCAGCTCTTCAAAGGCTCGCAGTTGCTTGCGGTTGTCTTGCAGCAGACTGCCGAGAATCTGAATCTGCTCGGCCACCGCTTCAGGCTCGGCGCCGGCCTCTTTGTACAGCACCTCAAGGCTCTGGCGCTGGGTGGCCAGTTCCTCGGCGGCGCGGGCGGCGCTTTGCTCCAGGGCGGCCAGTTCGGCCTGGCCCTTGTTCAGGCGATTGCCGATCAGCATCAGTTGTTGCAGGCGATCGCGGTAGGCGTTCCAGGCATCGCTCAGCGGGGCCAGATGGGTGCTCTGCTCAAGCTCCCCGGCAATCCGCTGCAACCGTTCGGCGACCTGTTTTTGTTGGTCGAGCAAACCCTGAATCGTGCCCTGACCCTGAATGCAGGCCTGTTCCGCCTGCTGCTTGAGGTCGGCACTGAGGCTGGCGTCCTTGACCAGGCGGGCGAGGGTGCTTTGCTCTTCGAAGGCTTGGCGCAGCAGTGGCGCGCTGGAGGTGTGTTGGCTTTGCGCTTGGGTCAACGCCGTTTGGGCGGTGCTCAGGCTCTGTTCGAGTTGAGTCTGTCGCTCGGTCAGCTCGCTTTGCTGTTGCGTGTGCTGCTGAATCTGCGCCGCCAGAGGCGTGAGCTGGGCGGTGAGTTCGGTCTTGCGCGCGAACTGATGCCGTTGCGGGGCCAGTTGCTCCAGACGGGTCAGCTTCAAGCGCTCACCGGCCAGGCTGTTCCAGTGTTGCTGGGCGGAGTGCAGTTGCTCGGTGGCGCTTTGTTGCGCGTCTTGCAACTGGTGCAGGTCCTTGAGCCAGGTGTGTTGCAACTCCAATTGTTTGAGCTGCGCCTGCTGGCTCTTGAGTTGCTGCTGAGCGTCGTTGAAGCGCTCATCGAGTTCGGCCCGGGCTTCCGGCGACAGCGGCGTAACCCCGGTGGCCTGGTCCTGCAACAACTTGTGGGCTTCGCGAGCTTCTTTGGTCTTGTCAAAAGCGCGACGACCGAGACGGGTATAGAGCGCGGTATCGGTGAGCTTTTCCAGCAGTTCGCTGCGGTCGTTGTCATCAGCCTTGAGGAAGGCGCTGAACTCGCTCTGAGCCAGCATTACGGCGCGGGTGAACTGTTCGAAGTTCAGGCCCAGCGCGGCTTCGAGCTGAGCTTTGTATTCGCCTTTCTGGCTGGCCAGCAGTTGATCCTGATCGATGTCACGCAGGCTCTGGCGGCTGGCTTGCAGCTTGCCACCGGCCTTTTCCCGAGCGCGATTAGCCTCCCAGCGAGCGCGATAGCGGCGACCGTCGATACCGACGAAATCCACTTCGGCATAACCTTCACCGGTGCCACGCCGCAGCAGTGTGCGCGGGTCGCCGGTGCCGATTTCACCATCGGCGTCCGGGACCTTGGCATCGCGGCCGGTGTTGTTCAGGCGCGGCACGGCACCAAACAGCGCCAGGCACAGGGCGTCGAGCAGGGTGCTTTTGCCAGCGCCGGTCGGCCCGGTAATTGCGAACAGGCCGGCACTGGCCAAGGGCTCCGCAGTGAAGTCGATTTCAAACGGCCCGGCCAGCGAGGCGAGGTTTTTCAGGCGGATCGCGAGAATTTTCATGGCTGTTCGCTCTCCATCTGCACGTCTTGCAACAGCTCGGCGAAGTCCTTGAGCGTTTGCTCGTCGACCTCGCTGCCGTAATTGTCCTGCCACGCTCGGCTGAACAGTTCCTGGGGCGAAAGTTGATCCAGTTCGATCAAGGTTGTGTTGTCATCGATGCCCTCGCGGCTGCCATTGCCGGCGTACTCGGCAGCGATCCGCACCAACCGCACGGCTTTGCCTTGCAGGGCGGTTTCCACTTGATGGCGCAGGTCCGGTTGCGGCTCGTCGAGACGGACCCGTACTTCCAGCCACGGCTGACGCTGGATATCGGCGAGCAGGTCAATGTTGGGCAGGTCGGCCAGTTGCAGCAGGATCTCCGCCAACGGCGCGCAGCCGAGGCGTTGCAAGTGGACGGAACGCGGAATCAGGCGCGGTTCGACGCTGACCAATGTTTCGCCATCGAGCTGAATGTCGAGAATCTGATGCTGGTAATTGATCTCGGAGAACGACAAGGGAATCGGCGAGCCGCAATAGCGGATGCGCTCTTCACCATTGACCTTCTGCGGCTTGTGCAAATGCCCGAGGGCGACATAGCTGATACTCGGCCCGAACAGACTGGCGGGCAGGGCTTCGGCGTTGCCGATGATCAGGCTGCGTTCGGAATCTTCCGAAACCGAACCGCCAGCCATGTGCGCATGGCTGATGGCGATCAGCGCCTGGCCCGGCTTGCGCTTGGCGTTGGCCGCTTCGATCAGCCATTCATGAACCTGGCCGATGCCGCGCAAGTAGTTATCGCCCAAATGCGCACCGGTCACTTCGGCGGGGCGCAGGAACGGCAGCGCCAGGCACCAGGCGGCAATTTCGCCGCTGGCATCAGGCAACGGCAGCAACAGGCGTTCGGCATCCAATTGACCGTCATCGAGCCACAGCACGCGACCGAGGGCGTGAGTACGCAAGCGCCGCATCAACGGTGCGGGCAGTTCAATCCGCGAACCGGAATCGTGGTTGCCGGCGATCATCACGATGGTCAGCAAGGGTTGCTGCTCATGGGCGCTGACGATGAAATCGTAGAGGCGTTCCTGGGCTTTGACCGGTGGGTTGACCGTGTCAAAGATATCGCCGGCGATCAGCAGCACATCGGGCTGATCCAGCTTCAGCTGGCGCAGCAGCCAGTCAAGAAAACAGGCGTGCTCGAAATCGCGCTCCTGGCCGTGCAGGTTCTGCCCAAGGTGCCAGTCGGAGGTGTGAAACAGACGCAAGGCGTACTCCGTAGGAAATAAGGTAATGGCCGCGAGGAAAATGGTGGCGGCTAAAGAGGGAGAGTTTACTGGCAAAAGACCAGTGATGCTGAACACCCTGAAAGATTGCCTATCGATTGGGATGGGGCCTCAGTATGGTAGATAGCAGGCCGAAGTGACGAGACGGACGTTGTTGCGCAGCACCAGGGAGTTTTGAATATTTAAGGAGACGTCATGACCCAACGGTTACTTCAACTTGATCATGCATCATTCAACCTGCCCGACGGGCGCGTTCTGTTCGATGACTTGAACCACACCTTCAGCGCCAGGGCCACCGGTATCGTGGGTGCCAATGGTTGTGGCAAGTCCTTGCTTGGCCAGCTTCTGACGGGGGAACAGCTGCCCACTACCGGAATCGTCCGTCGCGAAGGTCGGGTTTACGCCGTGGCGCAGTTACTGGAACCCGAGCGCTATCCCAGTGTTGCCGCGCTGGTCGGTGTCGACCATATTCTGGCGGCGCTGGATCGTATTGCTCAGGGCAGCGTCGACGATGACGATCATTCGCTGGCGGTCGATCAATGGGATTGCGCCACACGCCTTGAGGCGGAACTGGAACAGATCGGTCTGGGTCATTTGAATGCCGACGCGCGCACCGACGCCCTCAGTGGTGGCGAACGGCAACGGGTGGCGCTGCTGGGGGCGTGGTTATCCAGGGCCGACTGGCTCATTCTGGATGAGCCCAGCAATCACCTGGATATTGATCAGCAACACAAACTTGCGCAGCAGATCGCTCGCTGGCCCAACGGCTTAGTGTTGATCAGCCACGACCGAGGCCTTCTGGAGCACGTGAACGAAATTGTCGAGCTTTCACCCTTGGGGCTGGCGGTTTATGGCGGCAACTACAGTCAGTATGCGGCGGCTCGCGAGCAAGAACAGCAGTCGCTCCAGTCGGCATTGCAAGGTGAGCGGGCGCAGGCCAAGCGCGAGCAACGTGAGATGGCCGTGCAGATGGAGCGTCAGCAACGGCGTAATGCGCGCGGCGACCGTCAGGCCCGTGACAGCAATCAGACCAAGCTGATTACCAACGCCCAGAAAGAACGCAGTGAAAACAGTCAGGGAAAATTGCGCCTCAATCAACAGGCGGCCCGGGAGCAGCAACAACAACGTATCGCCGAGGCCCGTACGCGGTGCGCTCCGGACATTCAACGCATGATGTTGTCTCCGGAAAGCGTAGTGCCCAATGGCAAGCTGATTGTGCAGCTCAACGACGTCATTCTCCCGTTCGGTTACGCGGCGCCGGTCAATCTGACGCTGACCGGGCCTATGCGCATGGCAATCCTGGGCGCGAACGGCAGCGGCAAGTCGACCCTGTTGCGAGTGATCGCCGGCCAACTGCCGGTGCGTGAAGGCGAACTCATCCGCAGTTGCCATGTTGGCTGGCTGGATCAACACGCCGGATTACAGTACCCCGAACGCACGGCGGTGCAATGGCTCTACGAGAGTAATCCGGAGTTGCCCGAAGCCGAGGCGCGAACCCGGTTGGCGCAGATGGGCATTGATGCGGATCGTGCAACACTCAAGACCTGCCAGTTGAGCGGCGGCGAACGCCTGAAAATAGCACTGGCTGCGCAGTTATATGCACAGCGGCCACCGCAATTGCTATTGCTGGACGAACCGGACAACCATTTGGACTTGCCCAGTAAAATTGCGCTGGAGCAGATGCTCAATCAGTACCAAGGGGCATTGATCGTGGTCTCTCACGACAGCGCTTTTTTACAGGCCATTCATCTGGACGCCGAGTTCCATCTCAAAAACCAGAGTTGACCGGGCCAAAGATACCGCCGGCGGTCAGCAGCACCAGGCAACTCGATGTGCCTGAAGAGTCGTAGAGGAGCGCTTCGCGCCCCAACGGAGGCAAGCCCCTTCGCCGCAACAGCTCATTCCTCCATCGAGTGGGACTATTTCGGATAAAGCGGCGGCAACCCGGTATCGCCGACCAGATCCTGAACCCCTTCGGCCGTCGGTATCGCACGAATCGCGCGCCAGAGATCCTCGCCTTGCCAGTACTGACCGGTTTCGCTGTACAGCGCGCCGTTCAAGCCATCGAGGGCATCGGACAAGGGCACGAAGCGCGCCGCCATGTCGGCCAGGGTTTCCGGTTGTTGCCGGGCCCAGGCGTCGAGGGCCTGGCGGGTGGCGTGGGAATCGTTGGCCTGGCAGGCGCGTCTGAGGTCGTCGAGGAGGGTGCGTGGGCTCGGGCCGGTTTGCGCGGCACGCAGGATTGCCGGTTGCGAGCGGGCGCGCCACCACAGGCCGAAGCCCAGCAGGGTAGTGCAGGCCAGGATCACGGTGCTGAGTTTCCACCACCAGGCAGCTTCGTTGCTGGCGCCGGAGATTGCCTGCGCGCTGCCCGCCGGGCTATCGACGATCAGGCTCGGATTGCTCGCCACTTGCAGTGTGCGGGCCGGCAGGCTGCTGTGTTCCAGGTGATCCTCGAAGGTGTTCCACCAGACCACTTCAACGCTCGGCAGGTCAATGGCGCCGGTGCGGGTTGGCACCAGGGCTTCACGGTCCTCGCGACTGCCGATCAAGCCGCGTTCGCTGCTCTGGTTGCCCAGTACGGGTTGATCCGGGTAGCGCCGCAGGCCGTTGATTTCTGTTTCGGGCAAGGGGGGCAGTTGGGAGCTGGCGAGGCCTTCGGCGTTCAGGGTCAAGCTGCGGGTCAGCGAGTAGCCGACCTGCGCATGATCCGGTTCCGGGCTCCAGCTTTCGCTCAGGGTCAGGCTGCGGGCCGGCAGCCAGGGCACATCGGCTGGATACGTGCCGGGTTTGGCCTTGACCGTCAGCGGGATCTCGGCGGATTTGACGCGCATCTGCTTGCCCGGTTTTGGCCCTTGGGGTGTTGCGTCCTGGGACGGTCGGGTATCGACTGGCGTGGCACTGAGCATCTGCGCCGGAATAACCAGTTCACCGCTGCGCTGCGGGTAGATTGCGTAGCGCATTTCGATCACGCCATGGCGCAATCCGTTGATGACTTTTTCGTAGGTGCGCGGCTCGCCCAGCTGTTCGATGCGCGCATCGGGAATTTGCAACGGGGTCAGGCTGCTGTCGTCGTACAGCGACACCGAATGGTAGATGCGCAAGGTCAGGATCGCCTGAGCCTGCACGTAGACGCTGTTCTGGTCGAGGCTGGCCTCGATGAACACCGGCGCCAGTGCGTTGCTGCTGTCCTGGGTTTCGCTTTCGATCACCTGCACGGTAATCGGCTGGCTCTGGACGTCGCCCAGTTGCAGCGATGGAATCACCACGCTGCCGTTTTGCCGGGGCAGCAGGGTGATGATCCAGCGGGTGGTTGCCTGAGTGTTGCCGTTGAGGGTGTTCAGTTGGTTGACCTGACGGGTGCCGCGCACTTCGAACAGCGGCTCCAGCGGGGTCAGGTCGGGTTTGCCGAACTGGGTCACGTCGCTGGTTTCCAGGGTCAGTTCGACCGTCTCGCCGGAATTCAGGCGGCTGCGATCGACGGTGGCGACCAGCTCCGCAGCCTGGGCCTGAACGGTGCAGAGCAACAGGGCTGGCAACAATGCGAACAAAAAGGCGGTGAAGCGGGTCATCGAGTTTTTTCCTGATCCTGATGTTGTTGCTGTTCGTACCAGAATTTGCGTCTGAGCAGTTCGCCGGGGTCATCCGGGATCTTGCGCAGCCATTGCTCCAGCGCCTGGCGCTGTTCGCCTTCAATCATGTCGCTGGCCGGGCGCCGGGGTGGCGTGGTGCTTTGCTCATCGCCCAACTCGCTGCCCGGGACTTCATTGGCGCCCGGTTGCGGTGGCGTCGTGGGCGGCGGCTCGGCGTCCGGTGTGGTTTGCTCGGCGTCGGCTTTCGGCTCGCCATTGCTTGGTTGGGTGGCGCTGCCCGGCGGAGGTTCCTGGGTGATGGTTTCGGGTTTGCCGTCGGCGGTTTTGTCCGGCTCGACGGGTGGCGCTGAGGTTTTCTGCTTGAGCAGGCTTTCCACCAGTGCCTTGTTGGTCAGGGCCGGACGCAGATCCGGTTGACGTTCCAGCGCTTGATCGTAAGCATCCAGCGCCGCTTCCAGCTCACCGCTTTTGGCCAGGGCGTTACCCCGATTGTAGTGGGCGTGGGCGTCGGTGCCTTGGGCAAATCGCTGGGCGGCGCCACTGTAGTCACCGGCTTCATAGAGCGCCACACCTTGCCACTGCGGATCTTCGAAATGCTGCGCGGCCTCGGCCGGGCGCTTTTGTTTGAGCAAATGCAGGCCCTGCTGATCGGGACGCAGCCACAAGTCTTCGAAGTCGAAGGCGTAACTCGGTTGCGGCAGCATGAACAGCAGCGGCAGGCAGAACAGCCAACCCCGGCGCCCGGCACAGGCGGCCAGCAATAACAGTGGCAGCAGCAGCCAGTATCCCTGATCGGCCCAAGTGTCGAGGCGCAATGTCTGGCCGTCATTGCGCAGATCCCGTGGGCCGTCGAGCAGGCCAAGGCCGCGCAGGTCGGCATCGTCCAGACGCGCCTGGCGATAACGTCCGCCCAGGCCGTTGGCAAAGGCTTTAAGGCTGGGGCCGTCCAGACGGGGCACCAGAATTGCGCCCAGGTCATCCTTGAGGAAACTGCCGTCGTCCTGCGCGACCGGCGCACCTTCGGCGGTGCCGATACCGAGCATCAGAAATTGCGTGGACTTGTCGTCCAGCGCCTGGCGAATCCCTTGGCGTTCCTGTTCCGTCAGCGACGAACCGATCAGCAGGATCCGACCCTGGCCGAGGGCGCCCTGATCCAGCAGCGCAAGGGCCTTGACCACCGCCAGATCGGCACGATGACCGGCCAGGGGCATCAGCGACGGCTTGAGTGCATCCACCAGATTGCGGCTGGTCGACAGGTCATCCGACAGCGGCACCAAGGTGTGGGCGCTGCCGGCGTAGACGATGATTGCGGTCTGGGCGTCGCTGCGGTTTTGCAGCAGGTCTAACAGTTTGCGCCGGGCTTGTTCCAGCCTGTTCGGCGCACTATCGGTGGCGAGCATTTCCGGGGTCAGCTCAAGCAACACCACCAGCGGGTCGGCGGGTTTCTGGCTGGTTTGTTCGACGCGCTGCCAGCTCGGCCCCAGCAGGGCCAGTACGGTCAGCACCCAAGCCAGGCCAAGGGCGACCCATGGCAGTTTGCTCTCGCGACCGCTGCCACCACTGAGCAGCGCGGCATGGAAGGCCGGCGGCAGAATCATTTGCCAGCGGCCGGCGCGTTTCTGCCGGTGCCAGAGTTGCCAGAGCAACCAGCCCAGCAACGGCAACAACAGCAGCCACCAAGGGCGGAACCAGTGCGGCCAGAGCGCAATCATCGGCGCCTCCGCAGACGCAGGCGTTTAAGCCGCTGATGCCAGTCGGGCAGTTGCGTTTGCAAAAACAGCTTCTTGGTAAACAGCCGTCGCAACGGGTTATCCGGCCAGCGCTCGCGAATCACCAGCAGCATGCTCAACAACAGCGCCATTGCCAGAGGCCAGTGATACAACGCCTGGGCCGGGCGGGCCTGAGTGGGTTGCTGGGTGACCGGTTCCAGTTTGTCGAGGATGCGCTTGATCGCCTGCAATTCCTCGCCGTCGCGGGCGCGGAAATACTGGCCGCCAGTGGCTTGAGCGATGGCTTTCAAGGCCGGCTCATCGAGGTCCAGGCTCGGGTTGATGCCCAGGAATCCCAAGGTACCGCCTTGTTCCGGATCGGCGCCGATACCGATCGGGTAGATTTTCACGCCTTCGTTGGCCGCCAGTCGTGCGGCGGTCAGCGGGTCAATCTCGCCGCCGTTGTTGGCGCCATCGGTGACCAGAATCAGCACACGGCTTTGTGCCGGACGTTGGCGCAGGCGTTTGAGGGCCAGGCCGATGGCATCGCCGATGGCGGTGTTCTTGCCGGCGATACCGATCCGCGCTTCGTCGAGCCACACGCGCACGGTGTGCCGGTCGAAGGTCAGCGGCGCTTGCAGATAGGCCTGACTGCCGAACAGGATCAACCCGACCCGGTCGCCGTCGCGACTTTCGAGAAAATCACCGAGCAAATGCTGCACCAGCGACAGTCGGCTGACCTGTTCGTCCTGCCACCGCATGTCGGGGAAATCCATGGAGCCGGACACGTCCACCGCCACCAGCAGATCGCGGCCACTGGCGGCAACCGGCAGGGGTTCACCGAGCCACTGCGGGCGTGCGGCGGCGATCAGCAGTAACAGCCATAACAAAATGAACGGTGCTTGCTGGCGCCACGCCGGCAGATTCGCCCGGGCGCGGCGGCGAACGAGGCCTTCGAGGTCGCTGAGGAAGCTGACGTTGAGCGCCGGTTCGCCGCTGTCGGCCACCGGCAGCAGTACCCGCATCAGCCAGGGCAGTGGCAGCAGGGCGAAGATCCACGGCCAGGCGAACTCAAACATGTTTGCGAATCCAGGTGTCGACAGCTTGAGTCAGGCCAGCGATGGCCTTGTCGTCGAGTTTGCATTCGGGTTTGTAGGCGCCTTCCACCAGTACCATCCAGCGTGTAAGGCCGGCGGCCGGGCAGCGGTTATCAAGGAACGCCAGCCACTTGCGCCCGTTAAGGGTGTGGCTCTGGCTGTAGGGGTAATGGTTGCGGCACAGGCGTTTGAGCAAGCCATTGAGTTGTTGCAACCAGGCGCCGGCCGGGGCGCCGTCGTAGGGTTTGGGCATCAGGGCGAGTTCGGCCAGGGCAGCGAGACGCACCGGGTCCAGCGGTTGTTCGGCGCGGACGACAGGGCGCTTGCTCGGAATGAAACGGCGCAATTGCCACAGACCGAAACCGATCAATGGCAGCAATAACAGCAGCAGCCACCAGCCCGGTGCTGGCGGCCAGAAGCCGATCGG
Organism: Pseudomonas sp. JL3; assembly: GCF_031570575.1. Taxonomy (NCBI): domain Bacteria; kingdom Pseudomonadati; phylum Pseudomonadota; class Gammaproteobacteria; order Pseudomonadales; family Pseudomonadaceae; genus Pseudomonas; species Pseudomonas sp. JL3. Next base: position 349,776 of record NZ_JAKWJK010000001.1, on the reverse strand, counting down.
TGGCGGGGAAATCAGCGGTTGCAGTTGATCGAGGCTGCTCATCGACTTTTCCCCGGACGTTGCGGGTTCAGGTATTCGCGCAGTTGCTCGACCATTTCGCTTTGGGTGCTCAACGGCATCAGCAATACCCGCAACTTCTGCGCCAGCAGTTCCCAGCGAGCGATACGCGCTTCCGCTTGTGCGCGATAGGCCTGGCGCAAGTCGAAATTCAACGTGTCGAGTTCCAGCTGCGCGCCCCGTTCCGCGAAGCGTAAAAGCCCTGCAGCGGGCAGGGCGTGATCCAGCGGATCGGACACCGGCAGCAGCAACAGGTCGCAATGGCGTGACAACAGGCTCAGCTGCTGTTCTGCACTGTCGGACAAGGCGCGTTCGTCGCAGATCACGATCACCAGACTGCCGGGGCGCAATACTTCCCGGGCGCGGCGCAGGGCAATGCCGAAGGCGTCGCGGTCCGGTTCGCGTTCGGTGTGCAGCGACTGATTGACCCGCACCAGGCGGTTGAGCAATTGCAGCAGGCTCTGTTTGCTGCGTCTCGGTTTGATTTCGTAGTGCTCGTCGTCGCCGAACACCAGCCCGCCGACCCGGTCGTTATGGCCCAGCGCGGCCCAGCCAATCAGGCTCGCTGCCTGGGCGGCAAGCACCGATTTGAACATCAGCCCGGAACCGAAAAACAGCCGGCGGCTCTGCTCGACCATGATGAAAATCGGCCGCTCGCGTTCTTCGTGGAACAGCTTGGTGTGAGGCTCCTGGGTCCGGGCGGTGACGCGCCAGTCGATGCTTCGCACGTCATCACCGGCCTGATAGACCCGCACCTGATCGAAGTCCACCCCGCGCCCGCGCAGTTTGGAGTGGTGCAGGCCGATCAGCGGGCTGCGCTGGCTCGGCGTGGAGAACAGCTGCACTTCACGCACGCGATGGCGCATCTCGATCAGATCGGCGAGGCTGACACGGATGCCCGGTTCGGGCGGCGGGAGGGCGTTCATCGGGGTCAAGCGACGGCTACGACGTCGAGAATCCGCTGGACCACCCGGTCCTGGTCGATGCCAGCGGCTTCGGCTTCAAAGGAAAGAATGATGCGGTGGCGCAACACATCGAACAGCACCGCCTGAATGTCTTCCGGGCTGACGAAGTCGCGACCGGCGAGCCAGGCGTGAGCCCGGGCGCAACGGTCCAGGGCAATGGAGCCCCGCGGGCTGGCGCCGTAGGCGATCCATTCGGCCATTTCCGGGTCGAACTTGGCCGGCGTACGCGTGGCCATGACCAGTTGCACCAGGTATTCCTCCACGGCGTCGGCCATGTACAACCCGAGGATTTCCTTGCGCGCGGCGAAGATCGCCTGCTGGCTGACCCGACGTTCGGGTTTGGTTTCGCCGTGCAGTGCTTCGCCACGAGCCTGTTGCAGAATCCGGCGCTCTACGGCGGCGTCAGGGAAGCCGATTTTCACGTGCATCAGGAAGCGGTCGAGCTGGGCTTCGGGCAGCGGGTAGGTGCCTTCCTGCTCGATGGGGTTTTGCGTGGCCATGACCAGAAACAGCGGCGACAGGTCGTAGGTGCTGCGCCCGACGCTGACCTGGCGTTCGCCCATGGCTTCGAGCAGCGCCGATTGAACCTTGGCCGGGGCACGGTTGATTTCGTCCGCCAGCACCAGATTGTGGAAAATCGGGCCTTGCTGGAACACGAAGCTGCCGGTTTCCGGGCGATAGATTTCCGTGCCGGTGATGTCGGCCGGCAGCAGGTCGGGGGTGAACTGGATGCGATGGAACTGTGCTTCGATGCCTTCGGCGAGCTCTTTGATGGCCTTGGTCTTGGCCAGCCCCGGGGCGCCCTCGACCAGCATGTGGCCGTCGGCGAGCAAGGCGATGAGCAAGCGCTCGATGAGTTTTTCCTGGCCGAGAATCTGCGTTGAAAGAAAGGTTCGCAGCGCGAGCAGCGCTTCACGATGTTCCATCGATGACTGTTCCTGGAAAGGGTGAGCGAAGACGTTCGAATAACGCCAGGGCTGGGGGCGTTACTTTAATCCATCGCGGGGGGCGGCGACTAACGGCATTTTGTGCAAAGTGCGGATTAACGCTCGTTCCCACCTTACGACAGATCGTTCCCACGCTCTGCGTGGGAATGCATCACCGGGCGCTCTGCGTCCAGCTTTAAGTCGTGACGCAGAGCGTCACAGGCTGCATTCCTTTGCTGCGCGTGGGAACGATCAGTGTCCGGAACGGAGGAGTCAGCTCAGTTGGCTGATGTAGGTACCCGTCCCCTTGAGGATGTTCTGCAAGGTTTCTTCCACCTCTGCCAGGTCCTGCGCATCGGTGCTGTGCAGGATTTCCAGCGAATCTTCGCCATCGAGCACATCGATGTCCGCGGCGGCGATTTCGATCAGCAGGCGGTCAGGGCTGAGGGTGACTTTCACACCGTTGAGGGCCGAAGGCTTGTCGTGGAAGATGATCTCCAGCTCATCCTCGTCCGGAAAGCGGCTCATCAGGAACATTTCGCCCTCGGCGCTGGTGCAGCAGAGCATGGCCAAGTTGTCTTCTTCTTCGTCGCACGGGTTGACGATCAAGAGATCAGTTGTCATTTGCATGGGAAAATCCTGGCTCGGCGAGCGTGGTGAACGTAACAAAAGGCAATTCTGCCAGCCCTCGGGAATTTCTGCTTGGCTGAGTGTCAGAGGATGTGTCGTGAACATTCGGGGTGTTACTGGTCATTATTGGCACGCATGTACCGCAAAACCGGGCATAAAGCGCCCGTTTTGCTGCGCGACTGCTAGTGTTGTTCAAGGCACATGCCGCGAGTTACGTGCCGATGACCGAATATGTCGCAGCGCTGCAAGCACGGCCCTTGCCGCACTCGTTAAGCTGCGCAACGGATGAGCACCCTTAAAGGCATTGCCTGTTGCCTTGGCAGTCGTTTTTGCAGATGCCCATTCTTGGAAGGTGAATGTGACCTGAGTGTCTCGTCCAGCTTCACCCACCTGTCATCCTGTTTCCTCTGCCCGAGAATCAGGAACAGGGTGACGGGAATGCCCCGAAAGGGGTTTGCACGCGACGCTTCCATCAATAACAAGCCCAAGCGGAGTACCACAGATGGCGTTCTTCACCGCAGCCAGCAAAGCCGACTTCCAGCACCAACTGCAAGCGGCACTGGCGCAGCACATCAGTGAACAGGCACTGCCACAAGTGGCGCTGTTCGCTGAACAATTCTTCGGCATCATTTCCCTGGACGAACTGACCCAGCGTCGGTTGTCCGACCTCGCCGGCTGCACCCTTTCTGCGTGGCGCCTGCTTGAGCGCTTCGATCACGCGCATCCGCAAGTGCGCGTCTACAACCCCGATTACGAACGCCACGGCTGGCAGTCGACCCACACTGCGGTCGAAGTGCTGCACCACGACCTGCCGTTTCTGGTGGACTCGGTGCGCACCGAGCTGAACCGTCGCGGCTACAGCATTCATACCCTGCAAACCACTGTGCTGAGCGTGCGTCGCGGCAGCAAGGGCGAGCTGCTGGAAATCCTGCCGAAGGGCACTCAGGGCGAAGGCATTCTGCAAGAATCGCTGATGTACCTGGAAATCGACCGTTGCGCCAACACGGCCGAACTGAATGTCCTGACCAAAGAGCTGGAGCAGGTTCTCGGTGAAGTCCGCGTCGCGGTCGCCGATTTCGAGCCGATGAAAGCCAAGGTCCAGGAGCTGATCGAAGGCATCGACAACAGCCAGTTCATCATCAACGCCGACGAAAAGTCCGAAATCAAGAGCTTCCTGGAATGGCTGGTGGGCAACCACTTCACCTTCCTGGGCTACGAAGAATTCGTGGTGGGCGAAGATCAGAACGGCGGTCACATCGAATATGACCAGAACTCGTTCCTCGGCCTGACCAAACTGCTGCGTGCCGGCCTGACCGTCGATGATCTGCGCATCGAAGACTACGCCGTGAACTACCTGCGCGAGCCGACGCCGCTGTCGTTCGCCAAGGCTGCACACCCAAGCCGCGTCCACCGTCCGGCTTACCCGGATTACGTGTCGATCCGTCAGATCGATGCTGATGGCAAAGTTGTTAAGGAATGCCGCTTCATGGGCCTGTACACCTCCTCGGTGTATGGCGAAAGCGTGCGGGTCATTCCTTACATCCGTCGCAAGGTCGAGATCATCGAACAGCGTTCGGGCTTCCAGGCCAAGGCTCACTTGGGCAAGGAACTGGCCCAGGTGCTTGAAGTGTTGCCGCGCGACGACTTGTTCCAGACCCCGGTGGACGAGCTGTTCACCACCGTGATGTCGATCGTGCAGATCCAGGAACGCAACAAGATCCGCGTGTTCCTGCGCAAAGACCCGTACGGCCGCTTCTGCTACTGCCTGGCCTACGTGCCGCGCGACATCTACTCCACCGAAGTGCGCCAGAAGATCCAGCAAGTGCTGATGGATCGCCTGAAAGCTTCGGACTGCGAGTTCTGGACCTTCTTCTCCGAATCCGTGCTGGCCCGTGTGCAGCTGATTCTGCGGGTCGATCCGAAGAACCGTCTGGACATTGACCCGGTTCTGCTGGAAAAAGAAGTGGTGCAGGCCTGCCGCAGCTGGCAGGACGACTACGCGAGCCTGGTGGTCGAGAGCTTCGGCGAAGCCCAGGGCACCAACGTGCTGGCCGACTTCCCGAAAGGCTTCCCGGCCGGTTACCGCGAGCGTTTCGCCGCCCACTCGGCGGTGGTCGACATGCAGCACCTGCTGAGCCTGAGCGAAAAAAATCCGCTGGTCATGAGCTTCTATCAGCCGCTGGCCCAGGTTTCCGGTCAGCGCATGCTGCACTGCAAGCTGTATCACGCCGACACCCCGCTGGCGTTGTCCGACGTCTTGCCGATCCTGGAAAACCTTGGCCTGCGCGTACTGGGTGAATTCCCGTATCGCCTGCGCCACAACAGCGGCCGCGAGTTCTGGATCCACGACTTTGCGTTCACCGCCGCCGAAGGCCTGGAACTCGACATCCAGCAACTCAACGACACCTTGCAGGACGCCTTCGTCCACATCGTGCGTGGCGATGCCGAGAACGATGCATTCAACCGCCTGGTGCTGACCGCCGGCCTGCCATGGCGCGATGTGGCGCTGCTGCGTGCTTACGCCCGTTACATGAAGCAGATCCGTCTGGGCTTCGACCTGGGTTACATCGCAAGCACCCTGAACAACCACACCGACATCGCTCGCGAGTTGACCCGGCTGTTCAAGACCCGTTTCTACCTGGCGCGCAAGCTGACCAGCGATGATCTGGAAGACAAGCAGCAACGCCTGGAACACGCAATTCTGACGGCACTGGACGATGTTCAGGTGCTGAACGAAGACCGCATCCTGCGTCGTTACCTGGACCTGATCAAAGCGACCCTGCGGACCAACTTCTACCAGACCGACGCCCACGGTCAGAACAAGTCCTACTTCAGCTTCAAGTTCAACCCGCACCAGATTCCAGAGCTGCCGAAGCCGGTGCCGAAGTTCGAAATCTTCGTTTACTCGCCACGCGTTGAAGGCGTACACCTGCGCTTCGGCAACGTGGCGCGCGGTGGTCTGCGCTGGTCCGACCGTGAAGAAGACTTCCGTACCGAAGTCCTGGGCCTGGTAAAAGCCCAGCAAGTGAAGAACTCGGTCATCGTGCCGGTGGGTGCGAAGGGCGGCTTCCTGCCGCGTCGCCTGCCACTGGGCGGCAGCCGTGACGAGATCGCGGCCGAGGGCATCGCCTGCTACCGCATCTTCATCTCGGGCCTGTTGGACATCACCGACAACCTGAAAGACGGCGCGCTGGTACCGCCGGCCAACGTCGTGCGTCATGACGACGATGACCCGTACCTGGTAGTGGCGGCGGACAAGGGCACTGCGACCTTCTCCGACATCGCCAACGGCATTGCCATCGACTACGGCTTCTGGCTCGGCGACGCCTTTGCGTCCGGTGGCTCGGCCGGTTACGACCACAAGAAAATGGGCATTACCGCCAAGGGCGCGTGGGTCGGCGTACAACGCCACTTCCGCGAGCGCGGCATCAATGTTCAGGAAGACAGCATCACTGTAGTGGGCGTCGGCGACATGGCCGGTGACGTGTTCGGTAACGGCTTGTTGATGTCCGACAAGCTGCAACTGGTCGCTGCCTTCAACCACCTGCACATCTTCATTGACCCGAACCCGGAGCCAGCCAACAGCTTCGCCGAGCGTCAGCGTCTGTTCGACTTGCCGCGTTCGGCCTGGTCGGACTACGACACCAGCATCATGTCCGAAGGCGGCGGGATCTTCTCGCGCAGCGCAAAAAGCATCGCGATTTCCCCGCAGATGAAAGAGCGCTTCGACATTCAGGCTGACAAGCTGACCCCGACCGAACTGCTCAATGCCTTGCTCAAGGCACCGGTGGATCTGTTGTGGAACGGCGGTATCGGTACCTACGTAAAAGCCAGCACCGAAAGCCACGCCGATGTCGGCGACAAGGCCAACGATGCACTTCGCGTGAACGGCAACGAACTGCGCTGCAAAGTCGTGGGTGAGGGCGGTAACCTCGGTATGACTCAGTTGGGTCGTGTCGAATTCGGCCTCAATGGCGGCGGTTCCAACACCGACTTCATCGACAACGCCGGCGGCGTGGATTGCTCCGACCACGAAGTGAACATCAAGATCCTGCTGAACGAAGTGGTACACGCCGGTGACATGACCGACAAGCAACGTAACCAGTTGCTCGCGAGCATGACCGACGAAGTCGGCAACCTGGTGCTCGGTAACAACTACAAGCAGACTCAGGCCCTGTCCCTGGCGGCCCGTCGTGCCTTGCCGCGGATTGCTGAATACAAGCGTCTGATGAACGACCTGGAAGGCCGCGGCAAGCTGGATCGCGCCATCGAGTTCCTGCCGGCTGAAGATGCGATCAACGAGCGCGTCGCGGCGGGCCATGGCCTGACCCGTGCCGAGCTTTCGGTGCTGATCTCCTACAGCAAGATCGACCTCAAGGAAGCGCTGCTCAACTCCCTGGTGCCGGACGACGACTACCTGACTCGCGACATGGAAACCGCTTTCCCGCCGACGCTGGTGAGCAAGTTCTCCGACGCCATGCGCCGTCACCGTCTGAAGCGCGAAATCGTCAGCACCCAGATCGCCAACGATCTGGTGAACCACATGGGCATCACCTTCGTTCAACGGCTCAAAGAGTCGACCGGCATGAGCCCGGCGAATGTTGCGGGGGCCTATGTAATAGTTCGGGATATCTTCCATCTCCCGCACTGGTTCCGTCAGATCGAAGCCTTGGACTACCAGGTGTCGGCCGACGTCCAACTGGAGCTGATGGATGAGCTGATGCGTCTGGGCCGCCGCGCTACGCGCTGGTTCCTGCGTGCCCGTCGCAATGAGCAGAACGCTGCCCGTGACGTCGCGCACTTCGGTCCGCATCTGAAAGAGTTGGGCCTCAAGCTCGACGATTTGCTCAGTGGCGAAATCCGCGAAACCTGGCAGGCGCGTTATCAGGCGTATGTCGCAGCCGGTGTGCCGGAGTTGCTGGCGCGCATGGTTGCTGGCACCACGCACCTGTACACCTTGCTGCCGATCATCGAAGCCTCTGACGTGACCGGCCAGGACGCAGCGGACGTGGCGAAGGCCTACTTCGCCGTGGGCAGCGCGCTGGACATCACCTGGTACCTGCAACAGATCAGCGCTCTGCCGGTTGAAAACAACTGGCAAGCCCTGGCCCGTGAAGCGTTCCGTGATGACGTCGATTGGCAACAGCGTGCGATCACCATCTCCGTCCTGCAACAGGGCGACGGCACCCAGGACGTGGAAACACGCCTGGCGCTGTGGATGGAAGAGCACGAAGGCATGATCGAACGCTGGCGCGCCATGCTGGTGGAAATCCGTGCCGCCAGCGGCACCGACTACGCCATGTACGCAGTGGCCAACCGCGAACTGCTGGACCTGGCGTTGAGCGGTCAAGCGGTGGTGCCTGCCACTGCCGCTACGACTGCCAGTGCCGAGCTGGAACCGGCTGCCTGATAGGCGTTGAATGAAAAAGCCCCGTCTCGAAAGAGAGGGGGCTTTTTTTTGTCTGGGATCTTTCAGCGGCTGGGCGGGCCTCTTCGCGGGCAAGCCCGCTCCCACAGGTATTGTGGGTGACTCAGGATTTGAGCACGACACGGACACTGTGGGAGCGGGCTTGCCCGCGATGAGGCCATCAGCATCACCTCGGCGATCAGTTTTCCAAAGGAATCAACACTTTCTCATCCGGAGCCAACACCATGAACACCAGCAGCTTGGCGGGTTGGGTGGCGCTGGCGTTTTTCGAGACCAGATGTTCCGACCCGGCCGGTTCGTACCAGAATTCGCCGGCCTTGTAGGTGATCGCTTTTTCACCTTTGACCTGAGAAACGATCTCCCCCGAAAGCACGTAAGCCATGGCCGTGCCCTGATGTTTATGGGCGATGGACGATTGGCCCGGCTCGTAATCGACTTCGATCATCAAGGCTTTTTTGCCGGGTGCGTTTTTCAGCATCTGGTCCTGCAGGATGGTGACTTTTTCTGAAGGGGGGGCGGTGTCGTGGGCGAAGGCCGGGGCTGAAACGCTCAGCGTCAGGGCGGCGAGAGGAGCAGCAAAAAAACGAAGCGCATTCATGGTTGATTACCTGAGGTGGTGAGTCGTCAGGGACCACAGTAAGCCGCGCTATCGGGCAATCAAACGGCCAATTTCCCGGAAGGTGAGGGGACCAATGACCGAAGCTACGTTACCCGTTGATCGTTCCCATGCTCTGCGTGGGAACGCCTCACCGGACGCTCTGCGTCCGCTTTTGGGGCGCGGAGCGCCCCTGGCTGCATTCCCACGCAGAGCGTGGGAACGATCATCACCAGAACGTCTTGATTTTAAACGATCGGAAAGCTGTTGAAGTCGACGGCATTGGCCAGTCGGCTGTCGATCAGGCCGATAAAGCCTTGCACTTCGGGGCAGTTGAAATGCGATTGCATGGCCGCTTCCGATTGCCAGCGGGCGCTGACCGTCCAGCGGGTGCCGTCCTCGGGGCAGCGGTCGACCATATAGGAATCGCAGCCCGGTAGTTCGCGCAGGGTGTCGACAATCTTTTGCAGTTGCTTACCCAGTTCGTACGAGCGGCCGGCAGCGGCCTGCACCTTTACGGTGGTGATCACTTCGTTGGACATTGCTCACACTCCTGAATCAGGCCGGACGAATCCTGCTCATGGAGGGATAACGCCCAATCAGGATAGGCCTGCCCCCCCAGACCGCCAATAGCCAATCGCCAGATAAAGCCGCAGACCAATCCCTCAGCCGAGCTGCTGCAAAATGTCCCTTAACCGGTCCAGGGCGATGTCGATGTCCAGGGTTTCGATCGCGCCGAACCCCAGGAAAAGCCCGGCCCGCGGCGCTTGCTGGTAAAAAAAGCTGTCCAGGGCATAGAGCCCCACTTCGACTTTTTTTGCCAGTTCGATCACCAATGGAATATCGACCGGCACCTTGCACAGCACCGCCATGTGGAACCCGGCCGTGGTCGGCACCGCTTCAAACCACGGCGAAAGGTCGCCCGCCATACGCGTCAGGATCCGTTCACGGCGCCCGGCGTAAATCGTATGGCAGCGCCGGATGTGCTTGAGCAGACAGCCTTCGGCGATGAACTTGGCGAGCGCCCATTGCGGCAGGGTGGAGGTGTGCAAGTCGGTGAGCTGCTTGGCGCGGATCACCGCTTCGAGGATTGCTGGCGGCAAAATCGCGTACCCCAGCCGCAACTCCGGCAACAAGGTCTTCGAGAACGTGCCGACGTAGGCGACGATGCCGCGCTCATCCAGGCTTTTCAGCGAGTCGGTGGGCCGGCCTTCATAGCGAAATTCGCTGTCGTAATCGTCTTCGATGATGATCGCCCCCAGCTCATAGGCCCTTGCGAGCAGGGCTTCGCGGCGAGCCTGGCTCATGGGCATGCCCAGCGGGAACTGGTGGGATGGGGTGACGTAAATCAGCCGGGTGCCATCGGGAATGTGCTCGACCTGAATGCCTTGCGCATCCACCGGCACGCCGACCACCGTCGCGCCATGGCTCCCGAACAACAGACGCGCTGGCGGGTAGCCGGGGTCTTCCATGGCGACGAGGCTGCCCGGTTGGGTCAACACCCGGGAAATCAGGTCCAGCGCCTGCTGCGCGCCATTGCACACCACCACGTCTTCGTCCTGACAACTGACTCCGCGCGAAAACGCGATGTGCCGTGCGATCGCATTGCGCAGCGCCGGCAGGCCTTCGGGCTGGCTATAGAAACCTTTGGAACCGGCCATCTGGCGCAAGGCATGGGAGGTGCAGCGGCGCCAATCGTCCTGCGGAAACTGGCCTTTGCTGGTGGCGCCACCGATGAACTCGTAACGCAGCGAGCCTTCCAGCGTCGGGTGGCGCAAGAATGTCGGCAGGCTGCGCCAGCGTTCGATGACATCATAGCTCGCCAGCTCCGAATGGCTCTGCTTGCGGACGGTTTTCGCCGCCCGGGCATTGACGTAAGTGCCTTTGCCGATCACCCCGGTGAGGAAGTTCTCATAGGTCAGTTGCGCGTATGTGTCGGAAATGGTCTTGCGCGAAATCCCCAGTTGTTCGGCGAGCAAGCGGCTGGGCGGCAGCTGCGTCCCGGCTGTCAGGCGGCCGGATTCAATGGCGTCGCGCAGTTGCCGGTACAACTGGCCGGCCAGGTCCTTGCGGCCGTTGATGACAACATGAAGTTCCATACCGGCGGGGCTCCTGGGGCGTTTGAGGCGACTGTGCGTCGCGCCAGATTACCCGCATGAACGGCTGCGCAGAAGTTGCGTGGGCGAAAAACCTGCGATTGGCCTGCTGCCGGGCGGTCCATGGCTTTTTCGCTGAATTGGCTCTGTAACACCGGTGCATCAGGGTCTACCGTGGAGGTACCGATCTGCTCCATGAGGCCCGACCATGAACGCCCGTCTGGATTACTACAGCGCATCGCCCAAAGCGATGAAAGCCATGATCGCCATGGAGGCCTTGACCAGCGACCTGAGCATCGAGCCAGCCTTGCTGAACCTGATCAGAATCCGCGCTTCGCAGCTCAATGGCTGCGCCTTCTGCACCGACATGCACTCGGTGGACGCGCGCCGTTTCGGCGAGAGCGATCGGCGGCTGTATGCAATCGTGGTCTGGCGCGACAGCAACTTCTTCAACCCTCGGGAGCGGGCGGCCCTGGCCTGGACCGAAGCGGTAAACCTGCTCTCGCAAAGCCACGTGCCGGACGACGTTTACGCCCAGGCCCGGGAGCAATTCAGCGAAGGCGAACTGGTCGACCTGACTATGGCCGTTAGCACCATCAACAGCTGGAATCGCCTGGCGGTGAGCTTTCGGCAAACGCCGGCCGGTTAATTCAAGCGCAAACCTTGTAGGAGCGGTTGATCCGGTTTTTGCCCGATTGTCATATCAGATTCATGAACGGTCAGCAGGATAAAACGCTCAAGGACAGATCGACAGGGAGTCATTAATGTCATTCATGGAACCCACCGGGCGTCGGGGCGTGGCCGAGTACCGCTGGCCCGTAGAACATAGCCAATTCTCGAATTCACGAGTGGCCGGCGTCGATCCGGTGCTGTTGCAGTCTTTCAGGGTCAGCGCCCGTTGCGGCTGTTTCATGCAAGCGGCCCGCAGCCTCAACATCAAGTCCACTCAGTTGCGTAAACAATTGGCGCAACTTGAAGCACAACTGCAGTGTTCGTTGTTCAGCCATTCGGGCAATGGCTTTGCCCTCAGTCGTGACGGCTTGCAGCTTCAGGCGCAGTTGATTGCCCTGGCCCATGAACGCGGCTTGCCGGTGCTCGAACAGCCACTGATTCGCCTGGCCGTGGCCGAATCAATCCTGCACGACATCCTCGGTCGCGACCTGGTCTCGCTGCTGCGGCGCAACGCCAGCGTCCGCCTGGACATCATCTCCCTGGACAGCGAACTGTCTCTGCGAGCCATCAGCGCTGATGTGGTGGTGTGGCTGGCCGGTACTGATTCGCCGTTGCCAGGTCCCAGTTTTGCCATCAGCGAACCCCAGCGTCTGGCACGGCTGGACTATCTGCCGCACATCGCCAAACGCTATTCGCGGGTCGCGGCCCGGCCGGACAGACTGGGTGACCTGGCTGATTTCATGCTGGTGCAATGGCAGCACGATCGTCAGGTCGACGCCTTCGGGCCGTGGAACAGTCTGGTGGAGCAGCGTCTGGCGGGGGTGGTGCAGTTGCATTCCTATGAGCTGATGCTGGAGATGATCCGTTGCAGCGCCTGCATCGGTTTGCTGCCGCACTACATGAGCCAGTTCGACCGGGGGTTGCTGGCATTGCCCGGGCTTTTCAAGCAGCCGATGCAGCGCCAGGTGTGGATGGCGGTCAACGCCGACTCCGGGAATGAGGCCGAAGTGCAGGGGATCGCCGAGCTGATCCACAACACCTTCAATGAGCGACGGGAGTGGTTCGAGTAGCCAACATCAAAAGATCGCAGGCTTCGGCAGCTCCTACATTAAATGGTGTAGGAGCTGCCGAAAGCTGCGATCTTTTGATTTTGCTTTCGTCAGACCCGCGCCCGAATCCGCCGCCCCAGCACATCCATCACATCACAGCCATCGCGCAACAACATCGCCGCCGCCTGCGCCAGTTGCTGCACATCGGCGCCACTGGCGCGGGTGATATCGAGGTTGGCCAGGCTTTCCATCATCTGCGTCACCGCCAGAAAACGACTGGCGGCGCTGCGGTGCAGCAGATCCAGCGGCGTCTGGGTGGCGACCAGCAGCACCGGCATGTCACCGTCATTGTGAGTCATCGGCATATGCGGATTCATGCGTCACCGCCTGCTTGCGCGCTGTGCAAACCGTCGATGGAGGCTTGCACCAGTGAGCGTGCGGTGCCGAGCATCTGCTGGCTGGCCCAGCGCAATGAAGCGCTGTGTTCCGGGCGGGTGGCGGTGGGGGCTTGATGGGCGAGGGCTTCAGCGCAGCTGAGGTAGACCGAGGCGTGTTCCAGGGCGTCGAGCAGCGGGATGCCGGGTTGGACGGCGAAGAGGTGATGGTCGACGTGGTCGCAGGGGGCGAAGGGGGTGGATTTTGTGGTTGGGTCCGTCATAGGGGGTATAGCTCCGTGAGATTCAGAAGAGCTGCCACGGAAATCGCCGTCAAACGAAATTGGGTGGCAACTGTGCGTGGGTTGACGGACCGGCTCTCACGAACACCGGCGCACCCGAAGGTGCCCCGCGCACAGTCGCCATTAAGAAATGCAGCAGGCACAAATGTGCTCGAGCAGAGAAAGGCTATGCGCGTCGTAAGAAAATACGGGCCGTCAAACCCGATCACGAATGAGTCGTGACAGGCGCGAGGATAGGGAGTGAGGGCAGGGCAGTCAACCGGCTGAAAGCCTGAAACAGGCGGTTTGCGTGTAGGTTTGTTCCTTGACTGACCCCCGGTCCTCTGTGGCGAGGGAGCAAGCTCCCTCGCCACAGAGCGTCTTCTCCCCACAAAAGAGCATTTCCCGGGTATTGATGTCGCCAGACAGGTGAAGGGCGGTTTAGAGTGATCGGCCACACACCGATCAAGGACGAACACCACCATGCCCGACCACGACCTCGCCATTCACCTCGAACGCTTCAACGAATCCCACATCGAAAGCATCACCGCGCTCTACAACGACCCGGCCGTGGCCCGTCAGGTGCTGCAAATGCCGTTTCAGTCCACCGAAATCTGGCGCCAACGCCTGATGGCGGACAACGAGCGGGCGGTGAAACTGGTGGCGCTGCATCAGGGAACGGTCATCGGCCACATTGGCCTTGAGCAGTTTTCGCGAATCCGCCGCAGCCACGCCGGCAGCTTCGGCATGGGAGTCGCCGTGGCGTGGCAGGGCAAGGGGGTCGGTTCGACACTGCTGGCGGCGGTGCTCGACGTCGCCGACAACTGGATGAACCTGCAACGGGTCGAACTCTCGGTGTACGCCGACAACGAAGCGGCCATCGGCCTGTACCAGAAATTCGGTTTCGAGACCGAAGGCCTGTTTCGCGATTACGCCGTGCGTGACGGTCGGCTGGTCGACACTTTGAGCATGGCGCGCCTGCGTCGCGCCAGTAAGTGAAGAAATTTGAGCGACGAAAGTCCTGTAGGAGCGAGGCTTATTGACTCACTCCCCCAACGCAAACGCCACCGCCGCCTGCGCATGCAGTTCGGTGGTGTCGAGCAAGGCCAGGGCGCTGTGCTCGGGTTTGATCAGCAGGCCGATTTCAGTACAGCCGAGAATGATCGCCTGGGCGCCGCGTTCAGTCAGCGATTCGATCACCCGTTGATAGACCTGGCGCGACGCCTCGCTGATCACCCCGACGCACAACTCGTCATAGATGATCCGGTGCACGGCCTGACGTTCTTCGGCCTCTGGCACCAACACCGTGAGGCCCTTGGCCGTCAGACGCGCCTTGAGGAAGTCCTGCTCCATGGTGAACGCAGTACCGAGCAAACCCACCCGCAACGCACCGGCGTCCAGTGCCGCCTGACCGGCCGGGTCGGCAATGTGCAGGAACGGAATATCGATCGCTGCCTGAATCTGCCCGGCCACCTTGTGCATGGTGTTGGTACACAGCACCACGCACTCGGCGCCGCCAGCCTCCAGCCGCCGGGCGGCATCCACCAGAATCGCCGCCGCATCGTCCCAGCGCCCGGCGTGCTGGGCCTGTTCGACAGGGCCGAAGTCGACGCTGTACATCAGCAATTTCGCCGAACGCAACGGCCCGAGGCGATCACGTACCTGCTGGTTGATGAGACGGTAATATTCGGCGCTGGACTCCCAGCTCATGCCGCCGATAAGGCCGATGGTGCGCATTGGATTTCCTCAGGCTCTGGCCTGTGTTGATAGGCCAGGCCTGAAGGGAGTTTCCATTTGTTCGATGGCGGGCGCCAGCGGTAAATCAACTGTAATGCTCATGTTTTGGTGAAGTGTCATGGTGCCTTTTCAGACAAGGGGACGACATGATTGCAGCTGGCCTCCAAGGTTTTTGCATACCCCACATCAGGTCGCCACGGTTCCAGGTTCCACTGCGGTTTATCCCTCGCAATCGCCAGATGACAAATCAGTTGGTGGCGCAGGCCATGGGTATTTTCCCAGTAGCGGCTATTGGAATAGTCACGGGTGAGTTCGTCCCAAAGGAAGACTGTTCCTTCCGGTGGTGTCCGCCGCGCACAGGGTGTGGGCGTGATGAAAAACGACCACTGATAGTCCCGATATACCCATTGCGCACTTTCGACATATTTCACACAGCGTTCCACGGTAAGGGTGTAGCTGTCAGGGGGGGGGATTGCTGTTTGCGCATAAAGGGGCGAGTTGATACTCCACATCAAACCTATCCACATTAGCGAATGAAAGAGAATGCGCGGAGCGTTGCCGAGCGTGCGCGACAGTAGGGTGTTCATTGAGTCACCGCCTGATCTGCGGCCACGTATTTGAAATCAGCTGTGCCGGTTGCGCTGGTGGGTGGTGTCAGGCGAATGATAGGTACAATTATTTTTGGATTGGTCGAATTGTAGAAATCTCGTTGATTGTATTGTGCGTCTGCCAGTCCTTGGTTAGTACCACCTGAAATGAAAAAGAACGCCATGACAGGAAGGGTGTTGGCGCGACCCGCAAGCCACGTCTGTACGATTATTTCGTTTTGTTCGTTGAAGCCTGTATTGCCCAACATGGATTTCGCCAGCAGGGATTGGTAGAACGCAGGACCTGCCAATGTATTTCGGTGATCCTCGACGTCGAAACCACACTGGCGCAGGTTTGGGGTGCCCCCCGGCAGGTTCCATACGGCCAACGCTTGTGCTGCGGTGGTCACACCGGCGTCCTGGCAGCGTTGGCTTTGTACTGGATAGGTAGGGGAAGGTCCGCAAACTTCCGTTTTACTCCGACTCCAGCCCCATGCATCCATGGGGTACGAGCACAAATATTGCAATTGGTCTTTGCCAGCCGGCTGTTCAAGAAAGGGGTAGAGGATGTAGCCATTACCATAACCCCATGCGAGTCGCCCGAAGTTTACATCTGCCCTCAGGTACGAGAATGAAATGCCACCACTTTCGACTGAGGTAGGGCTGGGATCCCATACTTTATAAGTGTTGTTGGGGTCTTTTACCGTGACCCTGAGGGTCACGCCCGAGCACAGGAATGCGGGTTGTGAGTCCGATTTGTTGCAGTTGGGGAATTTTCGACTGTACAGCGTGTTCAGCTGGGTGGCGATGGCGGGGCCATTCAGGGTCTGGACATTGTTGACCGTCCCTAGTTCACTCGGCGGTTTTATATCGACCTGAGTGCAACCCACCATTAACGCGATTAACAGCCAACCGATAATTTTTTGCATGACTTGTCCCTTGTCTCTAACAACGCCTTGTCATTGGGTGTTTTGTAGAGTTAATGCATTGCGCAAGGTGAACCCTTAGAGGATCACTCTCAGCAACCATGAAAAAATAATGGGTTCAACTGTGCCTGTTCGATGCAGGGTGAAGTTGAACAGGCCTTTCTTTCCTTTGTTGTTGCTCACCCAGGCAGGCAGCACGGGAACGTTGGTGTATGTGGGCTGCGTGATGTTGTATTCGACGCTGTCGTACCGGGTACTACCAACCAGCAGCGAAATTCGCACCTTGTAGGGGGCTTCGAGAGCCGGGTAGTAGACCCTGAGATTGTCTTTGCCCGAATTCAAAGTAGGTACCGGCAGGTGATGTTTCTGTGAGGTGACCGTGAGGTCCAAGTCTTGGGACGGTTGGTCCAGAGTGTCACCCGGTAGCCTGACGGTGTACCTGACCTCTGCCTTGGTGCCGATACAGTCAAGCACTTCATGTCTGGGAATCAGAAACGTCAACACCTCCCCCGCATACTTGACGGTTTGGATTTCGCTGCCATAGGTCGTGGCGCGCCCGAGCCAATAGACTTTGACAGTTTGCCCGTAGGCGGAACCGATGAAGTCAACCAAAACCCTGGCGAACTCGGCCCTATAAAAGTCCCGCACAAAATTCAATACAGTCCCGTTGGAATCCTTGGCTTCCAGCACTTTTGGCGGCTTCAGATCAAGTTGCGCATCCTTGAGATGCACATCGATCTCAAGGATCGCGGATTGGCCGGAAGAATTGCCGAGCTGATCAGTGACCGAAAACCGGAAGGGGGTACGTGGGTTATCACCAATTTTTTCGAAAACCGGAGTAAAGAGTGTTTCGGTCACCACCGGGCTGCCGGGAGCCGCCTCTGCAGGGGTTACTTTGTGATCGATATAAGTCGTGCCAACGTGCAGGCGAATGTCGTCATAGGGGCGTCTATTGGAATAGTCCAATCCGGTCACGACACCGCGCCCCGCCTGTGCGCTGTCCACCCCCTTGGTCAGCACATCGGCGGAGACCTGAACCTTGCGGGCCGAATGGCCAGGCGCTCCGGGTGCCAGGGTATGGAAGAGCACTTTTAATTTGAGGGATTCTTCGGGTGTTGTCTGACCTGCCCTCAATACCTTGTAGTAGATCTCGTTGATACCCTCTTGGAGAATGCCTTTGGGGATGAACAGCCTGACACGATCCTTTTCCTCGCCGGGATTGATGGTTTTGCCAGTCACGGGGATTGCTCTGCCGACGACGAACAGATCAACGCGGTCGTCTACAGCCATGACAACAGACCTGGACGCCGCATTGATCCAAGGGTCAATCAGGCATAAGAGGCCTTGAAGATTTTCGTCGAAGAGGGATAAGGGGATGCCTCCATCCGGATTGGCATTGTGAATGACCGGCTTTTTCAACCCCTGAATGATCACGGGGTAGAGGACTAGAACATTGTTGTTGATTTGATTACCCATAACCCGTCTCCTTGAGACTGATTCGCACCATTCGTTATTTGGGTGGCGGGTCTATCAAACACCCGCTCAAGCGAGCTGGCTACTGTCAGATCTGACAGGAAAAGCCGCGTAAATTGGGTTTTTCGATACCGTCTGTCGTAATTTGCTCCACCGATCATTCAGCAGTCGCTGTTTTAAATGAACAGTTCTGTACTCAATCTGCCATGCTCAAAAACCGCAGCAACGATTCAACCAAAGGAACACCGCAATGGACGACGTACAGCAACTGGGCGAGATGCTTCGCCACTATGCAGATAGCGAAGCGCACAAGAAGCAACTGTTTGAGTCGCAATCGGCCGTGTGGGCGACGCGCATTGGTGAGTTGTTCGATCAGATCCAGCAGTGGCTGGCGCCGGTCCTGACGCCGAATCTGTTGGAAGTGAGCCGCGAGGCGTATGTCGCGTCCGGGCCGAGCGTGCCGCTCGAGACGTCGACGTTCAAGACCGAGAAACTGTCCATTGTGATCGCCGGTAAACCGGTGGAGTTCGTGCCGGACGTGATGGGCGCGGGCGGGCAGATTTCCCTCGCCGTGATGGGCTTGACCGCGGCGCGTTATGGCAGCATATCGCTGGTGTGCCTGCCACCCTCCAGCAGTTGGCAGTGGCGCAAGACCAATGGCTTGAAAGACCCGGACACCTTTGCCTTCGATGCGAATTTCCTGGCGCAGCAGCTGCAGAGCCTGATTCCCCGCGAGCGCAACTGAAGCGATGATCGTTCCCATGCTCCGCGTGGGAATGCAGCCCGGGACGCTCTGCGTCCCATTGGAACGCGGAGCGTCCCTTGAGGCATTCCCACGCAGAGCGTGGGAACGATCATCAAACCTCGAGGTTGCCCCAGCCTGGCTTCGCCTCTTCCGGCGCCACCGCCTTCACGGTCTTGCCGGTGGCCAGCTCCACCCGCCGCGCCACCTCTGGATCATCGGCAAATGGAATCAGGCTGGCCTCGTCCAGGCTCTCGGTCGTCTGGTGTTTCAGGCAGTACTCGACTGCCTGCCAAAGCCCCAGCACGCCCAATAGATTCAACATCATCTCGATCATGTCAGGCTCCTTGCCTCAGGCAGTCTGCGCTTCAAGTTCGGCCATTTTCACGTCCGCCACACGCACCGTGCGCCAGGTGTTGTAGGCCATCAACAGCATGCCGCTGAGAAAGAACACTCCGCCGACAAAGCGCACCACGAACCCCGGATGACTGGCCTGCAAGGTTTCAACAAAAGAGTAGGTCAGCGTGCCGTCGTCGTTGATCGCGCGCCACATCAACCCCTGAGTGATGCCGTTGACCCACATCGAGGCGATGTACAGCACGGTGCCGATGGTCGCCAGCCAGAAGTGTGCGTTGATCAGGGCAATGCTGTGCATCTGTGTGCGGCCGAAGACTTTCGGGACCATGTGGTAGATGGCGCCGAAGGTGATCATCGCCACCCAGCCCAAGGCTCCGGCGTGAACGTGGCCGATGGTCCAGTCGGTGTAGTGGGAGAGGGCGTTCACCGTTTTGATCGCCATCATCGGCCCTTCAAAGGTCGACATGCCGTAGAAGGCTAGGGACAGCACCAGAAAGCGCAGGATCGGGTCAGTGCGCAACTTATGCCAGGCGCCCGACAGGGTCATCATGCCGTTGATCATTCCGCCCCAGCTTGGCGCCAGCAGAATCAGCGACATCGCCATGCCCAGCGACTGCGCCCAGTCCGGCAGGGCGGTGTAGTGCAAATGGTGCGGGCCGGCCCAGATGTACAGGGTGATCAGCGCCCAGAAATGCACGATCGACAAGCGATAGGAATACACCGGTCGCCCGACCTGTTTCGGCACGAAGTAATACATCATCCCGAGGAAGCCGGTGGTCAGGAAGAACCCCACCGCATTGTGCCCGTACCACCACTGCACCATGGCGTCGGTGGCCCCGGAATACACCGGATACGACTTGAACCAGTCCACCGGAATCGACAGGTGATTAACCACGTGCAGCATGGCGATCACCACGATGAACGCGCCGAAAAACCAGTTGCCGACGTAGATGTGCTGGGTCTTGCGTTGCACCACGGTGGTGAAGAACACGATGGCGTAAGCGACCCAGACCACCGTCATCCACACTGCGCCGGAGAATTCGATCTCGGCGTATTCCTTGGTGGTGGTGTAGCCCAGTGGCAGGCTGATCAGCATCACCACGATCACCGATTGCCAGCCCCAGAAGGTGAACGCGGCAAGCTTGTCGGAGTACAGCCGCACCTGGCAGGTGCGTTGCACCGCGTAGTAACTGGCGGCGAATTGCGCGCTGCCGGCAAAGCCGAAAATCACCAGGCTGGTGTGCAATGGGCGCAAGCGGCCGAAGGTGGTCCAAGGCAGGTCGAAGTTCATCTCGGGCCATACCAGTTGCGAGGCGATCCATACCCCCATCGCCATCCCGACGACACCCCAGACGATGGTTGCCACGACGAATTGGCGCACGACCTTGTAGTTATAGGCCTGTCCGATTGTTGCTGTGCTCATGGTCAGTTCTTCCACGGTTGCAAAGTCTTGCCAGGCCACCCGGTCTGGCATGCCATGAACTGTAGAAACCCTGTCGTAAGCAAAACAGACTCAGAAATACTGAGTTTATGCGGATCAGATGCGATGCAAGCCAGCGGTCATAGGCCGCGGCCTGATACGGTTTTTTAGTGTTTAGCTGAATCTGTAATGGGCTGCGCTGCAGGTGCATAGTCGCCACCTCGAAAACGAGCCGCAGAGTTCGATACACCGCAATTTCCTGTGGGAGCGGGCTTGCCCGCGAAAGCGTTGTGTCAGTCAAAGTCCATATTGACTGTGCCGCCGTCTTCGCGGGCAAGCCCGCTCCCACAGGTTCTGTGCAAAATTCCTGATGAGGTGGCAGCCACATGTATCAGTACGACGACTATGACCGGGCCCTGGTGTTCGAGCGTGTTGCGCAGTTTCGCGATCAGGTCGAACGTTTCATGGCCGGGGAATTGAGCGAAGAAGAGTTCCTGCCGCTGCGTCTGCAGAACGGCCTGTACATGCAAAAGCATGCCTACATGCTGCGCGTGGCGATTCCCTATGGCACGCTGAGCGCGAAGCAAATGCGCATTCTGGCGAGCATTGCGCGGGACTACGATCGTGGCTACGGCCACTTCACCACCCGGCAGAACCTGCAGTTCAACTGGATCGAACTGGCTCAGGTGCCGGACATCCTCGAACGCCTGGCCCAGGTGGAAATGCACGCGATCCAGACCTCCGGCAACTGCGTGCGCAACATCACCACTGAAGCCTTTGCCGGCGTCGCGGCGGACGAGTTGATGGACCCGCGCCCGCTGGCAGAAATCCTGCGGCAATGGTCGACCATCAATCCGGAATTCCTGTTTCTGCCGCGCAAGTTCAAGATCGCCATCTGCTCGGCGAAGCAGGACCGCGCGGCGATCATGATGCATGACATCGGCCTCTATCTTTATCGCGATGACCGCGGGCAAATGCTCTTGCGGGTGATTGTTGGCGGCGGGTTAGGTCGCACGCCGATCCTCGGTTTGCAGATTCGCGAAGGCTTGCCGTGGCAGCACCTGCTGTCCTATGTCGAGGCAGTGTTGCGGGTCTATAACCGTCACGGGCGGCGCGATAACAAGTACAAGGCGCGGATCAAGATTCTGGTCAAGGCTTTGGGTATCGAAGCGTTCGCCAAGGAAGTGGAAGAGGAGTGGGAGTACCTCAAGGACGGTCCGGCGCAGTTGACCGACGTCGAATATGAGCGTGTCGCCAGTGCCTTCGTGCCGCCCGATTACCGTTCACTGGCCGGCACTGATCTGGACTTCGGCACACGCCTGGCCGAGAACCCGACATTCGCCCGTTGGGTGACGCGCAACGTTCAGCCCCACAAGGTGCCGGGTTACGCCAGCGTGGTGCTGTCGACCAAACCGGGCATCGCCTCGCCGCCGGGGGATGTCACGACCGAGCAAATGGAAGCGGTGGCCCAGTGGTCCGAGCAGTTCGGTTTCGGCGAAATCCGCATCGCCCATGAACAGAACATCGTTTTGCCGGACGTGCCCAAGGCCGACCTTTACCCACTGTGGTGCCTGGCCAGCGAGCAAGGCCTGGGATGCGCCAACATCGGCTTGCTGACCGACATCATCGCCTGCCCCGGCGGCGATTTTTGTGCGTTGGCCAACGCCAAATCAATCCCCATCGCGCAGGCGATTCAGGCACGTTTCGAGGATCTGGATTACCTGCATGACCTGGGCGATATCAGCCTGAACATTTCGGGCTGCATGAACGCCTGCGGCCACCACCACATCGGCAACATCGGCATTCTTGGCGTCGATAAGAACGGCAGCGAGTGGTACCAGATCACCCTCGGCGGCGCCCAGGGCAAGAACAGCGCGTTGGGCAAAGTCATCGGCCCGTCGTTCAGTGCCGCCGAGGTGCCCGATGTCATTGAGCGGATCATTGGCACGTTCGTTCGCTACCGGGAGAGCGATGAGTTGTTCGTCGATACCTTGGCGCGCATCGGTCTGGAGCCGTTCAAGGAGCGGGTGTACGCGAAAATGCTGGAGGTGTCGGCATGAACAATCTGATTCGTTTGCAAGACGGCGGCGCCGAGTGGGTGCGCGACGATCCGTGGCAATTGATTCGTGAAGCAACGGATGAGTTGCCGGCCGGACCGCTGATACTGCCGTTACCCCAGTGGCTGGCCCTGAATGCCGACAGGAGATCAGCGCTCGAAGGCGTCTGGCTGGGTCCCAACGACGAAGTGACAAACCTGACGCCGTGGTTTCCCGACCTGCCGCTGATTGCCCTGGACTTCCCGAGTTTTCGCGACGGACGCGCCTATAGCCAGGCCTATCTGTTGCGTACGCGTTTCGGTTGGCAAGGCGAATTACGCGCGATTGGCGATGTACTGCGCGATCAACTCAGCCACATGCGCCAATGCGGTTTCGACAGTTTTGCCGTGCGCGAAGACAAATCCGCCGAAGATGCGCTGAAGGGATTGACGGGGATGAGTGTGCTTTACGGGCGCTCGGTGATTGAGCCGCGGCCGTTGTTTCGGCGGCGCGGCCCACAGAACCCGTAGGAGCGAGCGGTGCGGCGATCCTACAGGGATCTTCCTTGTCTGGTATTTTTGCTTGGGCCAATGATGGCATTTTGGTAGAGTCCGCGCCTCAAAGGAGTCAGCAAAGAAAGGAGTCTGGTTTGAGCGTGGGCAAGAAGATTTTAGGGCTTTTCGCGTTGCTGCTGATGGCGGCCCTGTGGGGCAGTTACTTTTATGTGTTCAAAGAGAACCGTAACGGCCAGCTCGGGGAGACGTTCAGCAGCTACGCCTGGTGCGGCACGCCGCCGGCCAGCGATGCCACCGATTCGGGCAAGGACCGACTGTCGCTGCACATCACCAACAACGTTCATGGCGAGTTCATGCTCTCGGGCGCGGTGATCGTTTCCGAGCGCACCTTTGATCGTTATGACCTGGGCCGCAACGAACTGCGGCTGCGCATGGAGCCCATGCAATGGTCCTACGGCATTGCGCCGATTCTCATGGAGCAGGTCAAGATCAAGCCCCTGAGCCGCAACCTGTCTTCGACCAACAAAAGTGCCTACGCGGAACTTGAGTCCAGGCCCATCGGGGTCCAGGGGCGGTCGACGGACTTTCCGTTCGACACCTATCGCTACGGCTACAAACCGGTGCTGTACTACCTCAAGGGCAACGAGCGCATCGATCTGCGCTTCAAGAACGTCACCACCAGCATGGACATGTCAAACACCTTTACGCCGACCCGGAAGTACAACCGTGTGGAGTACATCAACGAGAAAAACCCGTTGATTCGCGAGGAAGACTACAAGCCCTACGGCGCCAACGAATGCGCATTCAGCGTCGAGCGCAAGGGCTCGTTCAAGGTGATTGTGCTGCTGTTGTTGCTGGTGATGTGCCTGCCGCTGCTGCACGTGTTTTATCGCGATGAGCCGGGCATCGATTTTCTCGCGACGCTGGTGAGTATTGGTGCGATCCGGGTGTTTCTGGTGGGGCCGTTGAATGACTTCCAGCTGTACACCATCGACTTCCTGTTCGCCGCGGTAATTATCCTGGTGGGCACGGTGTCGTTGATCAAGGCGATGCGGGCCAATAGTCGGCGGGAGCTGGCGGCGAAAAGCGGATCTTCGTGGTGATTGATCAGGTTTTTTTCGATGAGGTTTTGTGTTGTTTGAACTGATGTCTTCGTGCAACCCGGACTGTAGGAGCGAAGCTTGCCTGCGAAGGGGCCTTTGAATATTGCCGCGATCACTTCAGCAAAAGATGAATATTGTGCTTTTTGATAACAAAGTGCCGGGCATTGGCTATACCTGTAATTCCCCTATGCAATATTGTTGCCCGGCCTTCTGACAGGAGTTACAGCATGAAGCTTGCGTTACTGATGAGCACACTGTGCATCGCCTCGATCGGGGTGGTGGGCTGCTCGAGCAAAGTCGTCGAGCCGGACCAGTATTCCGGCTTTCTCAAGGACTACAGTCAGCTCAAGGAAGCCAAGTCGCCATCGGGCGCCGTGGTCATGCGCTGGATGGACCCCAAGCTAGACGTAAACAAGTTCACCAGTGTCTACATCGAGCCAACTCAGCTCTATCCCAAACCGCAACCGACGGTGAAAATCCCTCAGGCCACGCTGAACGGCATCACCAGCTACTACGATCAGGCGCTCAAGCGCGAGGTGGGTAAATCCCTGCCATTGGCCAGCGGCCCCGGCCCTGGCGTGATGGTGGTGCGTGCTGCGATCACCTCGGTCACCAGCAAGACCGAAGGCCTCCAGCCTTATGAAGTGATCCCGATTGCCCTGGTGGCGGCGGCAGTCAGTACAGCCAGCGGTATTCGCGACCAGGAAACCAATCTGGCCACCGAAGCGGTGTTTCTCGATGGCGGCAACAACAAAGTCGTGGCCCAAGTGGTGCGCAAGGGCATTGGCAAACCGCTGGAAAGCGCAGATCAGGTGATGAAGGCCGATGACGTGAAAAACGTGATCGATGGCTGGGCGTCGGATATGCATCAGTCGTATCTGAAACTCAAGTCCAAGTAATGCGGTGAGGCTGAGGGCCTATATCGCGAGCAGGCTCGCTCCCACAGTGGATCTGCTGTGAGCACACTATTCGTGAACACCAGCGATCAAATGTGGGAGTGGGCTTGCTCGCGAAAGCGGTCTCCCGGTACCACTAATTTTCCCCGCAATCCCGATACTCCGCGTAGGTGTATCAGGTCTGCTTCTTCACCTGCGCACGCACTCGTTCTTCCTGCTCGCGCAATTGTGGTGTGAATTCGGCACCGAAGTCTTCGGCCTCGTACACCTGGCGAATCTCGATCTCGGCCTCTGTGCCCGGCATCGGATTGGGGCAGCGCTTGACCCACTCGATCGCTTCCTCTTTCGACTTCACCTGCCACAGCCAATAGCCGGCGATCAGCTCTTTGGTTGCGGCGAACGGGCCGTCGATCACCGTGCGCTGGTCACCCGAGAAACGCACACGGGCGCCTTTACTGCTGGGCTGCAGGCCGTCGCAATCGATAAGAATGCCGGCCTTGGCCAGTTCCTCGTTGAAATTGCCCATCGCGGTCATCAGCTCTTCGCTGGGCATCACACCGGCCTCGGAATCCGGGCTGGCTTTCACAATGATCATGAATCGCATGGTCTTGTCTCCGTGGTATTTGAGAGATTCGCTGTCTAGTCGAATGGCGGTCGCCTGAATCGACACTACCTCTAACGAAAGACCGCAAAAGGAGCGGATTCATTACCGGTGTGGGTGATTCATACCCTCAAATAGCACTTCGATTTAAATCCACACCGATAACTATGTACCGCACCCGACTGCGGCTCCATCGACATGCTGTGCCCTACAGACAAGGAGAGACTGTATGGCACAAAACACATTGAACGATGAATCGACAGGGGAAGTTGTCATCAGGCCGGGACCCTCATCCTCGGGCAGCGTTTTTAGCGTCGGCGGAGGGGTTTCAGGCGGATTCGGCGGTACGAGCAGCAGGAAGAGAAAAAGGGCTCGCAAACGGGCTATGCAAGCGCATCGCCAGGCACAAGAAAAAGCGCGTGTGCAGGCTCAAGCCGAGGCCGCACGAGCGCAAGCTGCTGCCGCGCAAGCTCAGGAAGAGGCCCGCGTCCAGGCGCTTCACCAGTTTCTGGCGGGGCTGGCGAAGCGTCATGACGCCACCCGAGCCGAAGTGGATCGTCGCTTCGCCGAGACGGCCGCACAACTCAAGCCATCCCTTGAGCGCGAAATCTCGGCGGCGCGACGGGCGCCCAACAGCGACTCGAGCGAACGCTGGCAGCTTTATCTGATAACCAAGGAAAAAAACGAAATCGACGGGCTCATCGCCCGCAAGACCGCTGAGCTCAATGCAAAAAACGCGGTTGCCCGGTCCTTCGATGGGCACGATCCATTTACCCGCACTTCGGATGATTACCTGACGCGATTGGGGGCGTTCGGTCAGGCGCTCAATGACGGTCACCAAATTTGGGAAAACGCCTACAACGCGGCCCATGAAGCGCGGTTGCTGACATCGCAAATCAATGCGCTTATGGACAAATCCAATGCGCTGGCCAGGCATCACGCCGACCAGACCGTTGTCTGGCGCGAAAGGGAAGCCGTGTGGGAGGCCCAACGTCAGTACGCCGAGCAGCGTGAAGCACGCGTTCGCTTCAAGCAGCGGGCTGATGAAGATGTACGAATTGAACGGGTCAGGCAGGCCAACACACTGACGGCTCCCGTTACCTCCGTTGCCGCTGGTGGGATGGTTTTGACGCGTGACGGCGTATTTGTGGCGCGGCAAGCGGCGGCAGCGCTTGAGGCGGCTGTCCAGTCTGCCGTCAACACCCTCATCGATTTCGGACGCATTGCAGCAAAAACGGGGCCGGTGTTCGTTACCGCAATGGTGTACTCGCCAACCTTGGGCAATGGCGAGTTGACTGCCGAGCAACGTCGGCGTTTGTTCCAGGCTGTCGGGGTGCCGGCGCAAGCGTTGGGCCTTACGAACCGACAAGCATTGCAATCAATTGCCGATGCGGGCGGTTCGGTGGAGATGGCACACCGGCTCAAACCTGTAACGGTACCGGAAGGCACCGCGATCATCGCTGCCAGTACCGGTGGTGAGATAGGTGCCCATGTGCCGGTCGTCAATGCAGTGCTTGACCCGTTGACCGGCCTCTATAGTGCCGAGATTCCCGGATCGCCAACCAGGCACCTGCAATTCACCCCGGACACCACTCAGGTTGCCACTGCCAGTCAGCCCGGGCTGAGCGTGTTGACACCACAGGTCGAGGCCATTGCGACGGGTGTCGATCTGCGTTTCAGCGATTGCATAGTGTGCGTGCCTGGTCAGCCGCCTATTTACTTGACCTTCAATCTGCCACCCATAGGGTCGGGAGTCGTCACGGGGATCGGTAAACCGGCGGCGAATGACTGGTGGAAATCCGCGAGCCAGGCACAAGGCGCCGCCATTCCCGTGCAGATCGGCGACCAGTTCCGTGGTCGTGAATTCAAGTCGCTCGTCGCTTTCGATGAAGCGTTGTGGCGTACGCTCGGCGAGCATCCGGCGCTCATTGCCCAATTCGATGAGGTCAACAAAAAGCGCATCGAACAGGGCTTCGCGCCGTACGCGCCAAAAAGTACCTGGGTTGGTGAGCGACGCGAGTTCGAACTGCGCTATCAGGAGCAGGCGGAGCTCGGCGCCAATCCTTTCAACCTCGACAAAATCAGCATCACCACGCCGCAAAGCACCCAGGGACGACTGGGGATCACTTCTGCAGTCCTGCCCTGGCCGACTCGTCCGGTCGGCGTTGGTACCTGGACACCCCTGGCTCCGCCAGGTATCGAACACCTCGGTCCTACAACCTCACCGGTTACACCGTCGATTCCAGCGGTTTATCCCGGCGCTCCAGTCATCCCGGTCCTACCGCAAAACGAGACGTTTCCGGCTGTTGACGAAGGGCAGGTCGGTGCCAGTATTCCTGGGTATCCGGCGGATATGGAATTGCCTTCGTCGGATGTCCTGTTTCTGGATCGGCGAGACGATCCGGGTGTGGCGATGGGGTTTGGGGAGTCGGTATCAGGCGTATGGTTAGGCGATGCTGCACGAACGGATGGTGCGCCGATTCCTTCACAGATCGCAGACGAGTTAAGAGGAAAGGAGTTTGCTAACTTTCATCGGTTCAGAGAGGCGTTTTGGAGAGCTGTTGCGGCTGACATAAGCTTAAGCACTCAGTTCAATGCCACAAACTTAAGGTTTATGCGCAAGGGCAGCGCACCTTTCCCTATCACAAATGATCAGTACGGAGGTCGAGTAAAGTTTGAACTCCATCACCGATTAGAAATTGCACAAGGTGGCGGGGTGTATGACATGGAGAATATTGTGGTAATGACGCCGAGACGACATGTTCTTATACACAAAGGAGGCAATTAATTATGAAACACACCTCGCGCCTCGAAGATTACACAGAGTCTGAGTTTCTTGATTTTCTTAGAGAGTTTTTTGATGGAGGAGAGGACTTAACAGCGGACGACTTTGATAAATATATGATTGAGCGCGTTCAGCATTTTGAAATGATTACCGAACACCCCGACCGCTCTGACGTCATCTTCTATCCCAAGGAAGGTCAAGAGGACAGTCCAGAGGGTATTCTGAAAGAAATCAAAGAATGGCGCGCACTCAATAACAAACCCGGCTTCAAGCCAGAGTAACTGCACGGTTTGAAACGCAAACAATTCAAAGGCATCTGCTCATCACAATATGAGCAGATGTCGTTACCTGGGCAGTTGTGCGCCAGAAACAAGGAAGCAATAAAGATGGAACTAAAAGCAACACTCAAGGATTACACCGAACCGGAATTCCAGGCGCTGGTCGACAGGATCTGGGCCGTCGATTTGCCAAAAGCGGACCACGATCGGCTGATCAATCATTTCGACCGCATCGCCGGTCACCCCAAAGGGGCGGACCTGCTGTTTTATCCGCCAGAGGCTAGCTACAACGCCTACTCAACAGGCTCGGTCGTGTATTACGTCAAAGGCTGGCACCATAAACAGGGCCGTGCTGCGTTCAAGGGGGAAAGTGTTCCTGCCCCCAAACCTGTTGCTACAAGGCCTCAAACGCCGTTGATCCCGACGCAGATAACGCAGCAGCGCATCGCCCAAAATCTTGCTGATGTTCAAAAAATAGCTGTAGATCTGACGGTCTCCGAGCGGGCGGCAGAAGTGGCACTCACTGTGTTCGAGCAACGAATCAAGCACCTGCGTCAACGACAGAGCGCACACGTGGACATCCGTGGGCGGGAGGCGGACATTCGTGCTCTGGAGGTCGCAACGTTTGAAGCGCGCCTGGCAGCACGCCGGTACGAATTCTGGAAAATGCGTATCGAGTTCAAACGAGACAGCGCCCACCGTGAATTGCCCTATGCCGGGTCCGAACACGCACAGTGGCAAAACATCGCCCAGCAAATCAACGCCACTTACGACCGTTATCTGGCGAAATTGAATGACATCAATCAACGCCTCCACCGCTTTGAAGTGGACGCTGAAACGTCGCTGGTGATCGCGCAAACACAACTTGTTGATCAGCGCTATCAGCAAGGAGTAGGGCCGACTCAGACGTCCGGGCTGCTGTTTGCACCCCTTGCCTCTGCCAATGCGCGACCGGGTATTTTCCTGGATGGCGGCCTTTCGCAACCCTTGGAGACCCATCGGGTTGCGCTGCAAAAAGCCATACGTTCGGCGGTGGCGGAGTTTACCTGGCAGATCACCTCGGGAGCGCAAGACCATCAAGGTCAATACGCAGCGGTGCTGCAATTCGATTTTTCCAGTCGGGCCGAAGTGGGGAGGTATGGGCTCGCCGTTCCTCTGCACGAGTTGCTGCCGATCGAGGGCCAGGATTGGCAAGGTCTGGCCGCGACGGGGGCCGAAGTCGATCTTCCGTTCAGGATGAGCAGCGGCACGTACGCCGTTCCGCCAGGGACGATGTCCCGCGGCCTGAGAGAAATAAAGACGTTGTTACAGGTGGCCATTACGCCGACTAATGGCAATGTATTGTCGTCCAGAGTGAGGGTGCGAGCCGCCGTCTGGAATGAGCAGCTGAAGACCTATTGTTTTACCGCTGACGGGCCGGTCCCGGCAATTGTGAGCTGGAGCGCGCCAGCTAACCTTGAAACCATCTCGACCCTGACGCCATCCCCCGAGTATCGGCTGGGATTCCTTCGGTCCTTGCCTGCGCCCTTGTTGGAGTCCTTCAGCGACATGGCCGCAATTCGTTTCGATGACTATGTCGTCGTTTTCCCGCCAGCGTCTGGCCTGGACCCGCTTTACATCATGTTCAGAGATCGGCGCGAGTATCCCGAAATGGCCGTTGCTGGAGCGAAGTCCTAATACGACTTTGCTCCAGCGCAGCTACTCATCAACCATCCCGCCAAGACAAAGGAATGTTACCGTCTATGCCTGTTCTGGAACTCACCACCCTGATCCCTGATCGCACACCTGAGCTAGTCCTCGATTTCTGCCTGGAAGGCGTCAACTTCCCGAAGATCTTTCCAGAGCGCGTCACCGTGTTGAGCGATATCGATTTAAGTAACCTGCGCATCGAAGCCGGTCGCCAGTTCCGCTTTTGCCATTGGATGTTCAATATCATTCCTGTGAGCTGGACGGTGGTAATCCGCGAGGTGGGCGAGCACCATTTCATCGATGAAATGCTCAAGGGGCCAATGGCTGCCTTTCGTCATGAACATCGGGTGGCGGCGGGTGAGGGCGGTACGCTGTACACCGACCGTGTGACCTATGCGGCCATGGGGGGCGCGCCGTTGGAGTGGCTGGTGGTCAATGCCTACATGCGGCGGATTTTCGAAGCGCGGCACCGCAATATGTTGCGCTTGCTTGGATAGTGCGCAGTGCATTCCAATCCTGTGGGAGCGGGCTTGCCCGCGAAGAACGATAACGCGGTCAGCCAGTTACACCACGGTGTTCCCTTCGCGGGCAAGCCCGCTCCCACAGCGGTTATGCAGTGTTGGTAAGTTTTGTTGAAACGCGTGTATCCAGTTTTGTGCGACGACAAATCACAATTTGTATCTGGGCATAGGTCGCCAGACCATTTCGTGGTTAACTTCGGCCTCGTCAAAATTCTCTACATCAACGTTCAGAAGGACTCCGTTCATGGCTCAAGTCACTCTTAAAGGCAACCCGGTTCAAGTCAACGGCCAATTGCCACAAGCCGGTTCTCAGGCGCCAGCCTTTTCCCTGGTTGCCGGCAATCTGTCCGACGTGACCCTGGCGAGCTTCGCCGGCAAGCGCAAAGTGCTGAACATCTTCCCAAGTATCGACACCCCGACCTGCGCTACCTCCGTGCGCAAGTTCAACGCCCAGGCCAATGACATCGCCAATACCGTCGTGCTGTGCATCTCCGCTGACCTGCCGTTCGCGCAGGCTCGTTTCTGCGGCGCCGAAGGCCTGGAAAACGTGCAAAACCTGTCGACCCTGCGCGGTGCCGAGTTCATCGAGAACTACGGCGTGGCGATTGCCGATGGCCCGCTCAAAGGCCTGACCGCCCGTGCCGTCGTGGTGCTGGACGAAAACGACAAGGTCCTGCACAGCGAACTGGTCAAGGAAATCGCTGAAGAACCGAACTACGATGCTGCACTTGCCGTTCTGAAATAAGCGAAGTATTACAATTGTTAACGGCCTAGGGGGCGTTCTCAGTTAATTTCCCCGCCGCGTTGTCGCCTTAAAGCGGGCCAGGCAAGGCGCAGGCCGCTGGGAATGGTTGTTCCCTTTCCAAGGCCTGCAACGCCGGCTGGCCCGCTTTATGGCACAACCCGAAGGGCCGGGCCTGCTGTTGTGCAGGGCTGCGTTGCTCGAAGCTTATTTGGAATGACCAAACCACGCTTCTCGAGCCTTGCCCTGCACAACAGCAGACCCGGCGCGACGGGGTAATTAATTGAGAACGCCCCCTCTGTCCAGGCCGTTTTCATTTGTGCTTCAGTGTCTTAGATAAATCTCCTGTTACGTAAGCCAAAGGTAAATTGCCGGTAAAGGCGCTTTGCTTAATACCCGCCAGTGCTTATCGTTCAGCCTCCTGTAGAAAGAAGCTTCACGCGCCCAATGGTTGATCATTCCATGCAATCCTCCGCTTCCCGCAATCCTCGTCGCTGGCTGTTCGGCCTGCTTGTCCTGTTGGTCATCGCTGGCCTGTGCTGGAAGTTCTGGCCCGCAGGCAGCAGCCCGAAGGAGGGCGCAGGGCAGAAAGCCGTTGCCGGGCATACCGGTCGGGTGGGGGGGATGCGTCCGGGGTTTGGTGGGGCATCCGGGCCGGTACCGGTGCGCGTGGCGCCAGCGGTCAAAGGCGATTTCCCGCTGTATTACAAGGCGCTGGGTACGGTCACAGCGCTGAACACCATCAATGTGCGTAGCCGCGTTGGCGGTGAGTTGATAAAGATTTCGTTCGAAGAAGGGCAGATGGTCAAGGCGGGCGACCTGCTGGCCGAGATCGACCCGCGTCCTTACCAGAATGCCTTGCTCCAGGCCGAAGGCACCTTGCTGCAGAATCAGGCACAACTGAAGAATGCTCAGGTCGATGTCGAGCGCTATCGCGGCCTGTACCGCGAAGACAGTATCGCCAAGCAAACCCTCGACACTGCCGAAGCATTGGTCGGCCAGTATCTGGGCACGGTCAAGACCAATCAGGCGGCGGTCAACGACGCCAAGCTCAATCTGGAATTCACCAAAATCCGCGCGCCGATCGCCGGGCGCGTGGGCCTGCGTCAGCTGGACGTCGGCAACCTCGTCGCGGCGAACGACACCACGGCGCTGGTGATCATCACCCAGACTCAACCGATCAGCGTGGCGTTCACCTTGCCGGAAAACAACCTGGACACCGTGCTGGCCCGCTATCGCACCGGCGCCAGACTGCCCGCCGAAGCCTGGGACCGTGGCGATACCAAATTGCAGGCCACTGGCGTGTTGCAGAGCCTGGACAACCAGATCGACGTCACCACCGGCACCCTGAAATTCAAGGCCCGCTACGAGAACCGCGATCAAGCGCTGTTCCCCAACCAGTTCGTCAACGTCCACCTGCTGGCCGACACCCTCAAAGGCGTGGTGCTTGTGCCTTCGGCGGCGATCCAGTTCGGCACCAACGGCACGTTCGTCTATGCCATGGACGGCGACAAGAAGGTCACCATCCGTCAGTTGAAAGTCGGCGCCAGTGACGGTGACAACACGGTGATCACCGAAGGCCTGGCTGCTGGCGATCGGGTGGTGCTGGAAGGCACCGACCGCCTGAAGGAAGGCAGCGAAGTGGAGGTCGTCAACGACAGCAAGGATGTACCGACCACCCCGACCGAACACCTGCAAGGCAAGTCGGCCGCCACTGCACCTGAGGCGACGGCCACCGACAAGGCGAAAAAGGGCGGCGCATGAACATCTCGCGGCTGTTCATCCTTCGCCCGGTCGCCACGACCCTGAGCATGCTGGCGATTATTCTGGCCGGCGTGATCGCTTATCGGCTGCTGCCGGTGTCGGCATTGCCCCAGGTCGACTACCCGACCATTCGTGTGATGACGCTCTATCCTGGCGCCAGCCCGGATGTCATGACCAGCGCCGTGACCGCGCCGCTGGAGCGTCAGTTCGGGCAGATGCCTGGCCTGACCCAGATGGCGTCCACCAGTTCTGGCGGCGCCTCGGTGCTGACCCTGCGGTTCAGCCTCGATATCAACATGGACGTCGCCGAGCAGCAGGTTCAGGCCGCGATCAACGCCGCGACCAATTTGCTGCCCAAGGACTTGCCGGCGCCACCGGTGTACAACAAGGTCAACCCGGCGGACACCCCGGTGCTGACGCTGGCCATCACCTCGAAAACCATGCTGTTGCCCAAGCTCAATGACTTGGTCGACACCCGCATGGCACAGAAAATTGCCCAGATCAGCGGCGTCGGCATGGTCAGCATTGCCGGCGGCCAACGTCAGGCAGTGCGCATCAAGGTCAACCCCGAGGCCCTGGCGGCCAATGGCTTGAACCTGTCGGACGTGCGCACCTTGATCGGCGCTTCCAACGTTAACCAGCCCAAGGGCAACTTCGACGGCCCGACCCGGGTGTCGATGCTCGACGCCAACGACCAGCTGACTTCGCCCAAGGACTACGCCAACCTGATCCTCGCCTACAGTAACGGCGCGCCGTTGCGGCTCAAGGATGTGGCGGAAATCGTCGATGGCGCCGAGAACGAACGTCTGGCGGCGTGGGCCAATGAAAATCAGGCGGTGCTGCTGAACATCCAGCGCCAGCCCGGCGCCAACGTCATCGAAGTGGTCGACCGGATCAAGGCCTTGCTGCCGAGCATCACCGACAACCTGCCGGCCGGCCTCGACGTCACGGTGCTCACCGACCGCACCCAGACCATCCGCGCCTCGGTCACCGACGTGCAACACGAACTGCTGATCGCCATCGCGCTGGTGGTGATGGTCACGTTCCTGTTCCTGCGGCGGGCCAGTGCCACGATCATTCCGTCGGTGGCCGTGCCGCTGTCGTTGATTGGCACCTTCGGCGTGATGTACCTCGCGGGCTTTTCGGTCAACAACCTGACCCTGATGGCGCTAACCATCGCCACCGGTTTTGTGGTGGACGATGCGATCGTCATGCTGGAGAACATTTCCCGATATATCGAAGAGGGCGACAGCCCGCTGCAAGCGGCGCTCAAGGGCGCCAAGCAGATTGGCTTCACCCTGATTTCCCTGACGCTGTCTCTGATTGCGGTACTGATTCCGCTGCTGTTCATGGCCGACGTGGTGGGGCGCTTGTTTCGCGAGTTCGCGATTACCCTGGCGGTGGCGATCCTGATTTCCCTTGTCGTCTCCCTGACCCTGACGCCAATGATGTGCGCGCGGCTGCTCAAGCGTGAACCCAAGGAAGCAGAACAGGGCCGTTTCTACCGCTCCAGTGGCGCCGCAATTGATTGGATGATCGCGGCTTACGGGCGCAAATTGCAGTGGGTGCTCAAGCATCAACCGCTGACCTTGATGGTGGCCATCGGCACCTTGGCGCTAACGGTGTTCCTGTACATGGTGGTGCCCAAGGGCTTCTTCCCGGTGCAGGACACCGGCGTGATCCAGGGGATTTCCGAGGCGCCGCAGTCGATTTCCTTCGCGGCGATGAGCGAGCGCCAGCAGGAACTGGCCAAGGTGATCCTGGCCGATCCGGCGGTCGAGAGCCTGTCGTCCTATATCGGGGTCGACGGCGACAACTCGACGCTGAACAGCGGTCGGTTGCTGATCAACCTCAAATCCCATAGCAATCGCGACCTGAGTGCCACCGAAGTGATCGCGCGCCTGCAACCGGAGCTGGACAAGCTGATCGGTATTCGCCTGTTCATGCAGCCGGTGCAGGACCTGACCATCGAGGACCGGGTCAGCCGTACGCAGTACCAGTTCAGCATGTCGTCGCCGGATTCCGAGTTGCTCAGCCTGTGGAGCGGGCGTCTGGTGGAAGCGCTGGCGCAACGGCCGGAGCTGACCGACGTCGCCAGCGATCTGCAGGACAAGGGCTTGCAGGTTTATCTGGTGATCGACCGCGATGCGGCGTCGCGGGTCGGCGTATCGGTGTCGAACATCACCGACGCGCTGTACGACGCCTTCGGTCAGCGGCAGATTTCCACCATTTACACCCAGGCCAGCCAATACCGCGTGGTGCTGCAATCGCAGTCTGGCGAGAAGATTGGCCCGGATGCGCTGAACCAGATTCACGTCAAGACCACCGATGGCGGTCAGGTGCGCCTGTCCAGCCTGGCGCATGTCGAGGAACGCCAGGCGCAACTGGCGATTACCCACATTGGCCAGTTCCCGGCGGTGATGATGTCCTTCAACCTGGCGCCCGGCGTAGCGCTGGGGCATGCGGTCGAGATCATCGATCAGGTGCAGAAAGACATCGGCATGCCGATTGGCGTGCAGACCCAGTTCCAGGGCGCGGCCGAAGCGTTCCAGGCGTCGCTGTCGAGCACCTTGCTGCTGATTCTGGCGGCGGTGGTGACCATGTACATCGTGCTCGGCGTGCTTTACGAGAGTTACATCCACCCGATCACCATCCTCTCGACCTTGCCCTCGGCGGCGGTCGGCGCCTTGCTGGCGTTGCTGTTGAGCGGCAATGACCTGGGGATGATCGCGATCATCGGCATCATCCTGCTGATCGGTATCGTGAAAAAGAACGCGATCATGATGATCGACTTCGCCCTCGAGGCGGAACGTAACCAGGGCATGGACCCGCAAACCGCGATCTATCAGGCAGCGCTGCTGCGTTTTCGGCCGATTCTGATGACCACCCTGGCGGCGCTGTTCGGCGCGGTGCCGCTGATGTTGGCCACCGGTTCCGGCGCGGAACTGCGCCAGCCTTTGGGTCTGGTGATGGTCGGTGGCTTGCTGGTGAGTCAGGTGCTGACGCTGTTCACCACGCCTGTCATCTACTTGTACTTCGACCGCCTCGGGCGGCGCTGGGGCCGTAAGTCCGAGTCTGTGGAACCGGTAGAACAGCCATGAACCTGTCCGGACCTTTCATCAAGCGCCCGGTCGCAACGATGTTGTTGAGCCTGGCGATCATATTGCTGGGCGGCGTGAGCTTCGGCCTGTTGCCGGTATCGCCGCTGCCGCAAATGGACTTCCCGGTGATTGTGGTTCAGGCGAGTTTGCCCGGTGCAAGCCCCGAGGTCATGGCCTCGACCGTGGCCACGCCGCTTGAGCGTTCCTTCGGCGCCATCGCCGGGGTCAACACCATGAGCAGCCGTTCCAGCCAGGGTTCGACCCGGGTGATTTTGCAGTTCGACCTGGACCGCGACATCAACGGCGCGGCGCGGGAAGTGCAGGCGGCGATCAACGCCTCGCGCAACCTGCTGCCGAGCGGCATGCGCAGCATGCCCACCTACAAGAAGGTCAACCCGTCCCAGGCGCCAATCATGGTGCTGTCGCTGACCTCGGATGTATTGGAAAAAGGCCAGCTCTATGACTTGGCCTCGACCATTTTGTCCCAGAGCTTGTCGCAGGTGCAGGGCGTGGGTGAAGTGCAGATCGGCGGCAGCTCGTTGCCGGCGGTGCGCATCGAACTCGAACCCCAGGCGCTCAATCAGTACGGCGTGGCGCTGGATGACGTGCGCAACACCATCGCCAACGCCAACGTGCGCCGGCCCAAGGGCTCGGTCGAAGATGGCCAGCGGCTGTGGCAGGTGCAGGCCAACGATCAACTGGAAAAGGCCAAGGATTACGAATCGCTGATCATTCACTACGCGGACGGCGCGGCCCTGCGCCTGAAGGATGTGGCCAAGGTCAGCGACGGCGTCGAAGACCGCTACAACAGCGGCTTCTTCAACGACGACGCGGCGGTGTTGCTGGTGATCAACCGCCAGGCCGGCGCCAACATCATCGAGACGGTCAACGAGATCAAGGCGCAGCTGCCGGCGTTGCAGGCCGTGCTGCCGGCCAGCGTCAAGCTGAACCTGGCGATGGACCGTTCGCCGGTGATCAAGGCCACCCTGCACGAGGCGGAAATGACCCTGCTGATTGCCGTGGTGCTGGTGATTCTGGTGGTGTTCCTGTTCCTCGGTAATTTCCGCGCCTCGCTGATTCCGACCCTGGCGGTGCCGGTGTCGCTGGTGGGCACGTTTGCGGTGATGTACCTCTACGGTTTCTCCCTGAACAACCTGTCGCTGATGGCGCTGATCCTGGCCACCGGGCTGGTGGTGGACGACGCCATCGTGGTGCTGGAGAACATTTCCCGGCACATCGACAAGGGCATGCCGCCGATGAAGGCCGCATACCTCGGGGCCCAGGAAGTTGGTTTCACGCTGCTGTCGATGAACGTCTCGCTGGTGGCGGTATTCCTGTCGATCCTGTTCATGGGCGGGATCATCGAAAGCCTGTTCCGCGAGTTTTCCATCACCCTGGCAGCCGCCATCGTGGTGTCGTTGCTGGTGTCGCTGACGCTGACGCCGATGCTCTGCGCCCGCTGGCTCAAGCCGCATACGCCGGGGCAGGAAAACCGCCTGCAACGCTGGAGCCAACAGACCAACGAGTGGATGGTCGGCAAATACGCCACCAGCCTTGATTGGGTGCTGCGCCACCGTCGGCTGACCTTGCTCAGCCTGCTCGTGACGATTGGCGTGAATATTGCGCTGTATATCGTTGTTCCTAAAACATTTTTGCCTCAGCAGGACACCGGCCAGTTGATAGGTTTCGTGCGGGGCGACGACGGGCTGTCATTCAGCGTGATGCAGCCGAAGATGGAAATCTTCCGCCGCGCCGTGCTCAAGGACGAGGCGGTGCAAAGCGTCGCCGGGTTCATCGGTGGCAGCAACGGTACCAACAACGCCTTCATGCTGGTGCGGCTCAAGCCGATCCAGGAGCGCAACCTGTCCGCGCAGAAAGTCATCGAACGCCTGCGCAAGGAAATGCCCAAGGTGCCCGGTGCGCAATTGATGCTGATGGCCGATCAGGACCTGCAATTTGGCGGCGGTCGCGAGCAGACTTCCTCGCAATATTCCTACATCCTGCAAAGCGGCGATCTTGGCGCGTTGCGTGAGTGGTATCCGAAAGTCGTCACCGCCCTCAAGGCGCTGCCGGAACTGACGGCGATTGACGCACGCGAAGGCCGTGGCGCCCAGCAAGTGACCCTGATCGTCAATCGCGATCAGGCCAAGCGTCTGGGCGTGGATATGGACATGGTCACGGCGGTGCTGAACAACGCCTACAGCCAGCGGCAGATTTCGACGATCTACGACAGCCTCAACCAGTATCAGGTGGTGATGGAGGTCAACCCGAAATACGCCCAGGATCCGATCACCCTGAATCAGGTCAAGGTGATCACGGCCGACGGTGCGCGGATTCCGCTGTCGACCATCGCTCACTACGAAAACAGCCTGGAAGACGACCGGGTCAGCCACGAAGGCCAGTTCGCTTCAGAAAGCATCGCCTTCGACATGGCCGAAGGCGTGACGGTGGAGCAGGGTTCGGCGGCCATCGAGCGGGCGATTGCCAAGGTCGGTTTGCCGGAAGACGTGATCGCGAAAATGGCCGGTACCGCCGATGCGTTCGCCGCCACCCAGAAGAGCCAGCCGTGGATGATTCTCGGCGCGCTGGTGGCGGTGTATCTGGTGCTGGGTGTGCTGTATGAAAGCTACATCCACCCGCTGACCATTCTCTCGACCTTGCCGTCGGCCGGGGTCGGGGCGTTGCTGTCGATCTATGTGCTGGGCGGCGAGTTCAGCCTGATCTCCCTGCTCGGGCTGTTCCTGTTGATCGGTGTGGTGAAGAAAAACGCGATTCTGATGATCGATCTGGCGCTGCAACTGGAGCGGCACCAGGGCCTGGAGCCGCTGGAGTCGATCCGCAGTGCCTGTCTGCAACGACTGCGGCCGATTCTGATGACCACCCTGGCGGCGATCCTCGGCGCCTTGCCGTTGCTGCTGAGCCGGGCCGAAGGAGCGGAAATGCGTCAGCCGCTGGGTCTGACCATCATCGGCGGGCTGGTCTTCAGCCAAGTGCTGACCCTTTACACCACCCCGGTGGTTTACCTCTATCTCGACAACCTGCGCCATCGTTTCAACCGCTGGCGTGGGGTGCGTACCGATGCTGCTCTGGAAACTCCGCTATGACTGACCGTTCGCTTATCAATCTGGTTGCACCGCTGATCACAGCCCGAGGCTCGCGTTTGCTGAGCCTGTCGCTGTGCGTGGCGATGCTCAGTGCCTGCGCCATCGGCCCGGATTACCAGCGCCCGCAAGCCGCCGCGCCGGCACAGTACAAAGAGGCCGCCGGATGGCGCCAGGCCAACCCCAGCGACTCTCTGGCGCGCGGTGCCTGGTGGGAGCTGTATGGCGATCAGCAGCTCAATGGTTTGATCGAAAAACTCAACAGCGCCAACCAGACCGTCGCCCAGTCCGAAGCGCAGTACCGCCAGGCCCAGGCCTTGGTACGCAGTGCCCGGGGGGCGTTTTTCCCGACCGTGGACCTGACGGTCGGGAAAACCCGCTCCAGCCAAGGCACCGGTAGCAGCAGTTCGAGCCTGAGCAGTTCTTCCAGTGGTATTCGCGACACCTATACGGCGCAGGCCGGAGTCAGTTGGGAAGCAGACGTCTGGGGCAAATTGCGCCGAGGCCTGGAGGCCGACACGGCCAACGCCGAGGCGAGTTTTGCTGACTTGGCGGCGATGCGCTTGAGCCAGCAATCGGAGCTGGTGCAGAACTACCTGCAACTGCGGGTGATCGACGAACAGAAACGCCTGCTGGAAGCGACGGTCGAGGCCTATCAGCGTTCGCTGACCATGACCGAAAACCAGTACCGCGCCGGTGTCTCCGGCAAGGACGCAGTGGCCCAGGCCACTACTCAGCTCAAAAGCACCCAGGCGGAAATGGTCGACCTGATCTGGCAGCGCGCGCAGTTCGAGAACGCCATCGCCGTACTGATTGGTCTGCCGCCGGCCGAGTTCAGCCTGGCTGAAACCAAAGACATCCCGGCATTGCCGCAGGTGCCGCTGAGCCTGCCTTCGCAGTTGCTGGAGCGCCGCCCGGACATTGCTTCCGCCGAGCGCTCTGTAATGGCCGCCAACGCCAACATCGGCGTGGCCAAAGCCGCCTACTACCCGGACCTGACCCTGAGCCTGAACGGCGGTTATAGCAGCAGCACCTCAAACAATTGGATCAGC
The DNA here is from genome assembly GCF_031570575.1 of Pseudomonas sp. JL3. Classification (NCBI taxonomy): domain Bacteria; kingdom Pseudomonadati; phylum Pseudomonadota; class Gammaproteobacteria; order Pseudomonadales; family Pseudomonadaceae; genus Pseudomonas; species Pseudomonas sp. JL3. The sequence continues at coordinate 309,277 of NZ_JAKWJK010000001.1, read as the reverse complement.
GTGCCGAACCGTTTCTGGTCGGTAGGCCCGCAACTGGCCATGACCCTGTTCGACGGTGGGCAGCGCTCGGCGGAAGTCGATCGCAGCGAAGCGGCCTACGACGAGACCGTCGCCAAGTACCGCCAGACCGTGCTCGACGGCTTCCGTGAAGTGGAAAACTATCTGGTGCAGCTCAAGGTGCTGGAAGACGAAGCCAAGGTGCGCCAGGAAGCCCTGGATGCGGCACGCGAGTCCCTGCGCTTGACCCAGAATCAGTACAAGGCCGGGGTGATTGCTTATCTGGATGTGGTGGTGGTTCAGGCTACGGCGTTGAGCAACGAGCGCAACGTGCTGAGTTTGCTGCAGAGCCGCTTGATCGCCAGCGTGCAGTTGATTGCCGCGCTGGGCGGCGGGTGGGACGGGCAGCTTCAGGTGAGCGGCAAGCAATAGCGCATGATCGTTCCCACAAACGTTTCATCACCTTGATGGCCTTTTGATGACTTTGTGAGTGCGTTCGTCAGCGGAGTCAGTACAATCCCCGACTTTGCTCCCCGAGAACGGATGCGGGGGCAGTCGCGAGAAGTCTCATGCTCATCGGTAGTTATTCCCTTACGCTGGTTTTCATATCGCTCTGTGTGGCGATACTTGCCTCTTACACCGCGCTCGACCTCACCGGTCGCATCGCCACGGCCAAGGGTCGGGCGGTGCATCTGTGGACGGCGGGCGGCGCTTTTGCAATGGGCATTGGCGTGTGGTCGATGCATTTTATCGGCATGCTCGCGTTCACATTGCCAATCGATCTGGGCTACGACGTTACTCTCACGGCGCTGTCCCTCTTGATTGCGGTCCTGTCCTGCGGTTTTGCCCTGTGGCTGGTCAGCCAGCCACAACTGCCGGCCTGGCAACTGGCGTTCGGCGCGCTGGTCATGGGCGCTGGCATCAGCGCCATGCATTACACCGGCATGGCCGCGATGCGCATGCAGCCGGGCATCGATTACGACCCGACACTGTTTAGCGCGTCGCTGCTGATTGCCGTCGGTGCGTCGGGCGCCGCGTTATGGATCGCTTTCCGCCTGCGTCGGCACGCACCGTATGTTCGCCTGATCCGCGGCGGAGCAGCGGTGATCATGGGCATCGCCATCGTCGGCATGCACTACACCGGCATGGCCGCGGCACGTTTTGCCGATGGCAGTTTCTGTGGCGCGGCGGCTGATGGCCTGAACGGCGAGGGACTGGACAGTCTTGTTCTGATCACCACCCTGGCGGTGTTGAGCATTGCCTTGCTGACGTCGATCCTCGATGCACGCCTGGAGGCTCGCACCGCGGACCTCGCTCAATCGCTGACCGAAGCCAATCGCGAACTCACCCAACTGGCGCTGCACGACACCCTGACCGGGCTGCCGAACCGAGTATTGCTGGCCGACCGTATCGATCAGGCGATGTCGAGGGTGCAGGAGCAGGGCGGCTGTTTTGCGCTGATGTTCATTGATCTGGACGGCTTCAAGCCGGTCAACGATGCCTTTGGGCACCACATGGGCGATCAGTTGCTGCGAGAGGTCGGCCTGCGCCTTCGCGAGGATTTGCGCAGCCAGGACACCCTGGCGCGGATCGGCGGCGATGAATTTGTGCTGCTGGTGCGACTCACCGAACAGAACGACGCGCTGAACCTGGCGGCGCGTCAGGTGGGGCTGATCGCGCGCTCGTTCCGGGTCGCGGAACATGACTTGCAGATCTCCGCCAGCGTTGGCATCGCGCTCTATCCGGGCAACGGTCAGACCGCCGAAGAGTTGTTGATGAATGCTGATGCCGCGATGTACCACGCCAAAGGCGCCGGGAAAAACGGCTACAGCTTCTTCGACGTGTCGATGAACAGCAACGCGCGCAAACAGCTGCAATTACTGCAAGACTTGCGCACCGCCCTCGATCAGCAGCAGTTCAGTCTTTATTACCAACCCAAATTCGACGCCAGCCATGGCCGACCGGTGGGGGCCGAGGCGTTGTTGCGCTGGGCGCACCCGACCCAGGGCCTGCTGCTGCCGGACACGTTCATCGACTTGGCGGAGAAGACCGGGCTGATCATCCCGATCGGCGAATGGGTGCTCAATGAAGCCTGCCGTCAGATGCGCGAGTGGTACGTGCTCGGTTACACCGACTGGCGCATCGCGGTGAACCTCTCGGCCTTGCAGTTCTGCCACGCGGGGTTGGTCCAGAGCGTCGCCAAGGCCCTGGCCACTCATCATTTGCCGGCCAACAGCCTGACCCTGGAAATCACCGAAACCACCGCCATGAGTGACGCCGATGCGAGCATGACGATACTGCAGGAACTCTCGGAAATGGGCGTCGACCTGTCCATCGATGACTTTGGCACCGGCTATTCGAGCTTGATGTACCTCAAACGCCTGCCGGCCAATGAATTGAAAATCGACCGGGGTTTCGTTCGCGATCTGGAACACGACAGCGACGACGCGGCCATCGTCTCGGCCATCGTCGCCCTTGGCCAGGCGTTGGGCTTGCGAATCGTGGCTGAAGGGGTGGAAACCGACGTCCAGCAAGACTTCCTGACCCAACTCGGTTGCGACTCGTTGCAAGGGTATTTGCTGGGGCACCCGCTGCCGGCGGAACGCTTTATGGTCGATATTCACCGTGGGGAGCAATTGGCGGCGGGCTGATAGACCCTCGCCACAGGTGAGTGTCATTGGAATTGACGCAGGTTCATGCAAAACCGCGCAATGGCGGTTATTCTTGGCCCCGACTGCATACGCTTGTAACGGGGGAAATGCCAGCATGGATAAAGTCATCGTCATCACCGGCGGCAGCCGCGGTATCGGTGCCGCCACGGCCCTGTTGGCCGCCGAGCAAGGCTATCGGATCTGCATCAACTACCAGTCCGACGAGCAGGCGGCGCACAGTGTGCTGGAACAAGTTCGTGCACTCGGTGCCCAGGCCATTGCGGTGCGCGCCGATGTCAGCATCGAAGACGAAGTGATCGGCCTGTTCCACCGCGTGGACACCGAACTCGGTCGGGTCACGGCGCTGGTAAACAACGCCGGTACTGTCGGGCAAAAGTCGCGGATCGACGAAATGTCCGAATTCCGTATTCTGAAAATCCTCAAGACCAACGTCCTGGCACCGATCCTTTGCGCCAAACACGCGATCCTGCGCATGTCGCCCAAACATGGCGGGCAGGGCGGCAGCATCGTTAATGTGTCGTCGGTCGCTGCCCGCTTGGGCGCCCCCAGCGAATATGTAGACTATGCCGCGTCCAAAGGCGCGCTGGACACCTTCACCATCGGTCTGTCCAAGGAAGTAGCGGGCGAGGGGATTCGCGTCAACGCCGTGCGGCCGGGCTACATCTACACCGATTTCCATGCATTGAGCGGTGATCCGGATCGGGTCAGCAAGCTGGAATCGGCGATTCCGATGGCTCGGGGTGGGCGGCCGGATGAGGTGGCGGAGGCGATTGTTTGGTTGTTGTCGGATAAAGCGTCGTATGCAACCGGGACTTTCGTCGACCTTGGTGGTGGACGCTAATCCTCAAGATTTGCGGTGTCTGGGCTATCGCCTTCGCGGGCTTGCCCGCGAAGGCGATAGCCCAGACAACATCAAACCTTCAGAACGACCGCACAATCCGCCCCAACGTCTCCATCGCCTTCTCCGAATCCTCAGTCCAAGGGCTGCCATAATTCAGCCGTATACAATTCCTGAACCGCCGGGTCGGTGAAAAGATCGGCCCCGGCGCGATGCTGATCCCTTGGGCCAGCGCCATCTGGAACAACTTCAACGAATCCATCTGCGGCGGCAGTTCCAGCCACAAAAAGTAGCCTCCCGCTGGCTGGCTGACACGTGTCTGCGCCGGGAAGTAGCGGGCGATGGCGGCGAGCATGGCGCTTTGCTGTTCTTCCAGGGCGTAACGCAGTTTGCGCAGGTGCCGGTCGTAGCCGCCATGTTGCAAGTAATCGGCGATGGCGGCCTGGGCGGGCATCGAGGCGCAGAGCGATGTCATGAGCTTCAGGCGTTCGATTTTCTGCGCATACCGCCCGGCAGCGACCCAGCCGATGCGGTAACCGGGGGCCAGGCTCTTGGCGAACGAGCCGCAATGCATCACCAACCCTTCAGTATCGAAAGCCTTGGCCGGTTTCGGCGCCTGTTGCCCGTAATAGAGCTCGGCGTAGACGTCGTCTTCGATCAGCGGCACTTGATGGCTGCGCAACAACTCCACCAGTTCCTGCTTCTTCGCTTCGGGCATGGTCGCGCCCATGGGGTTCTGGAAACTGGTCATGCACCAGCAAGCCTTGATCGGATGCCGTTCCAGGGTTTGGGCGAGCACGCCGAGGTCGATGCCGTCTCGTGGGTGGACGGGAATTTCCACTGCTTTGAGCTTCAACCGTTCCAGCACTTGCAGGCTGGCGTAGAACGCCGGGGCTTCGATGGCCACCAGATCGCCGGGCTCGGTCACGGCTTGCAGGCACAGGTTCAGGGCTTCGAGGGCGCCGTTGGTGATCAGCAGTTCTTCCATGGGCAACATCAGCCCGCCGACCATGTAGCGCAGGGCGATTTGTCGACGCAGCTGCGGGTTACCCGGCGACATGTCGGTGACCACCATGCGCGGGTCCATTTCCCGGGCGGCACTGGCCAGCGAGCGGGACAGGCGTTGCAGCGGGAATAGCGTGGGGCTGGGGAACGCCGAACCGAAGGGCACGGTGTTCGGATCCTTGATCGAATCCAGCACCGAGAACACCAGTTCGCTGACGTCGACTTCGGTGGACTCATTGACCTGACTGCTGATCACCGGCTCCGAGAACGGGCTCGGTGCATGCGCATTGACGAAGTAGCCGGAACGCGGCCGGGCACGGATCAGGCCGCGGCGTTCGAGCAGGTAATAGGCCTGGAACACCGTGGACGGGCTGACGCCGTAGGTCTGGCTGGCGTAGCGCACCGATGGCACCCGCTGGCCGGGACCGAGGACGCCGGAGCGGATCAGTTCAGCGATGTCGTCGGCGAATTTTTCGTAGCGTTTCATCGAGTGCTCGAGTGGGAGTCATTCTGGAACATCGGGGGTGGCTTCTTCGCGGGCAAGCCCGCTCCCACAGGTACTGCGCTGTCGTTGTGGGAGCGGGCTTGCCCGCGAATGGCAGCACCGCAGTTTAAAGGCTCAACGGTTCATCGGCGCAACAAACCGGCTCTTGGCCACGCTGTAGATGTCCGGCTCATCGCTGTCGACAATCTTGAAATTGATGGTTTGCGAGCTGCTGCTCGGACGTTCCGTGGTCATGGCCACCGACACCGGCACGTCGACGATCTCACCGGGAGCCAGGCTCAGTTCGGCCTTGCCTTGCAGCTGGAAGCCATCGCCATCAACCAGCGTCAGGCGATAGTCCTGACGTTGCTGGGTCTTGTTGATGACCTTCAGGCTGTAGATGTTTTCGATCTGGCCTGCACTGTTCTCGCGGAACAGGCCACGGTCCTTGCTCACGTCCAGCGACACCATCGGCCGCTCCACCAACGCCAGGGCGAGGGCACCGATCATCACCAGCAGCACGGCGGTGTAACCGATCAAGCGCGGACGCAGCAGGTGGGTCTTGCCACCCTGCAACTCATGTTCCGAGGTGTAGCTGATCAGCCCACGGGCGTAGCCCATTTTGTCCATGATCGAATCACAGGCGTCGATGCACGCGGCGCAACCGATGCATTCCATCTGCAAGCCGTCGCGGATGTCGATGCCGGTCGGGCACACCTGCACGCACAATTGGCAATCGATGCAATCACCCAGTCCGACTTCGGTGGGTTTCACCTCACGCTTGCGCGGGCCACGGTTTTCGCCGCGGGCCACATCGTAGGAAATGGTCAGGGTGTCCTTGTCGAACATCACGCTCTGGAAGCGCGCATAGGGGCACATGTGCATGCACACCGCTTCGCGCAGCCAACCGGCATTGATGTAAGTGGCACCGGTGAAGAACAGCACCCAGAACAGGCTGACACCGCTGATTTGCAAGGTCAGCAGTTCTTCGGCCAGCGGACGGATCGGTGTGAAGTAGCCGACAAAGGTCAGGCCGGTGAGCAGGCTGATCGCCAGCCACAGGGTGTGTTTGGCCGAGCGGCGGATCAGTTTGTTCAGGCCCCAGGGTGCGGCTTGCAGCTTGATCCGTTGGTTGCGCTCGCCTTCGGTGAGCTTCTCGCACCACATGAAGATCCACGTCCAGGAACTCTGCGGGCAGGTGTAACCGCACCAGACCCGGCCTGCGAACACGGTGATCGCAAACAGGCCGAACGCGGCGATGATCAGCAGCGCCGAGAGCAGGATGAAATCCTGTGGCCAGAAGGTAGCGCCGAAGATGTGGAATTTGCTTTCGGAAAGGTCCCAGAGCACCGCTTGGCGGCCGCCCCAGTTCAGCCATACCGTGCCGAAGAACAACAAAAACAAAACCCCAGCGCCACTCAGGCGCAGGGTGCGGAACAAGCCCGTGAAGCTGCGGGTGTGGATCAGATTGTCGCTGGACTTGGGCTTTATCTTTGGACGTAGAGGCTCATTGTTTTTTATAAATGCGGCAGGTTCAACGGTTCGGACGGGGATTCTATCGCTCATGGTCTTTCGCTCATCAGCCTCCATCAGGCCTGAGCACTATGACCAGCGATCTGTTTGCATAACAGACTCAGCTAAACCAATAAAAAGCGGATCAGATGAGTTTCTGGCACTCGCCTGCGACAACTTGATGCACCCGCAACGGTTGGCCGCAAACACCTGTGCCAGGTGTCTGCGGCGTGTGTTGATGTGGGTCAGTCAAATCACCGAATCACTATCCGTCGCCTTCAAATGTCGGCGACTGTCCACGGCGCCTGCTACGGTCAATGCATCGGCTTCTGCTTCGGTGATATAGAAGCGTTGGCCGTCGAGGTCGACCGCCGACATGGATTTTTCCGGGTCGGTGATGACGGTCACGTCGGAGCAAAGACGGATTTCTTCGCCGTTTCGGGTGATGAAGAAACAGGTCTGGTTTTCGATGCGCACAGTCATGGAGGCGTCCTTTTTTCGGCGGATTCTGAAGTGTTAGGGCGCATCCGCCGGTCATCGTTCTGTGCAACCGATTAATGGTGGGTGGGGTCCATCCTCTATCGAGTCATTAAATCATCACAAGGACTGCGCCATGGACGCTTGGTGGCACGAGGTTTGGGTGACGCTGCTAGCAGAGTTCGCCGACATTGGCGATGCTTCACAACTGACGCGTATTACGGTGCGCTTGCTGATGGCCGCCTTGCTGGGTGGCATTCTCGGTTTCGAACGTGAACAGAAGGGCAAGGCCGCCGGGATTCGCACCCACATGCTGGTGGCGCTGGGCGCGGCGTTGTTTGTGCTGGTGCCGCAGATGTCAGGATCCCAGGCCGATGCCATGAGCCGGGTGGTGCAGGGCGTGATCGCCGGCATCGGCTTTCTCGGCGCCGGGACTATCCTGAAAAACACCGATGGCGATGAGGGCCATGTCAAAGGCCTGACCACCGCCGCCGGTTTGTGGATGACGGCGGCCATTGGCGTTTCGGTCGGAATGGGCCGCGAGGCGACGGCGGTGCTCAGTACGTTGCTGGCGTTGGTGATTCTCGGTGTGATGCCTATCGTCGTGCGCCAGATTGAAAAGGATCGAAACCTGTAATTGAACCTTCATGCAGCTTACGGATGCACGATCTCTGGCGGCTGGGAGCTTGGCGGCTCTTCCCGGGGTGGCGGGCTGGTGCCTGGCGGTTCCTGCTCCGGGATGGGGCCGGGTTCGGTCGGCGGGGTTGGCGGAATCGTGGGCTCATCGATGTTCGGATCGGGTGTCTCGGCGGGGATAGGAATACTCATCGAAACAGTCTCCAGTGGCAGATGGCGTGAGTCGTGCTTAAGTTGATTGACCCGTACTCAGGGAATTTGATTCCCCGCAAGACTTGGCAAATCCCACTGAACTTTTACCGGCGCCTGCTGTTCGGAACTTAAGTGAGTTCATGCCGGGGCAGATCGTTTCGTGTGAACGACGACCAGGCACAAGAGCGTCCTTGGGGCGTTAAGGAGAGATGCTCGATGACCGCTGAGAAAAAACCCACAGAGTTGAGCTACAACCCGCATATACCGCTGTCGCAGGCGTTACTGCTGCCGCGGATCGTGATCGAAAATACCATGCCGACCCTCAATGGCGGGCAATTCGCCGTTAAAGCCGTGATTGATCAGGACGTGGTGGTGACCAGCAAAGTGTTTGCCGACGGTCACGACAAACTGGCCGTGCGCATCCGCTGGCGTGCCGACGGCGACGAAGCCTGGCAGAGCGAGGTGATGAGCGAACTGGGCAATAACGGCTGGCAGGGCCGGTTTCGTGTCAAGAAGCAGGGGCGCTATGTGTTCTGCCTCGAAGCCTGGATCGATCAGTTCGCCAGTTTTTGTTATGAGCTGGAGAAAAAACACGCCGTCGGCGTTTCGGTCAGCCTGGAATTGCAGGAAGGGCGCACCCACGTCCAGCAGGCGGCTGAACGCTCCGAGGGCGTGCTCAGCGAACAACTGGCGGCGTTGCACCATGAGCTGTCCGGTTTGCTCGAAACCGAGCAGGTTGCCTTGTTTCTGCACCAGCGTAGCGCGGACTTGATGGCCCAGGCTGACCATCGTCCCTTCCTGACCCTGAGCCCTGAATACCCCGTGGACGTAGAGCGAGCGCTGGCGCAGTTCGCCAGTTGGTATGAATTGTTTCCGCGCTCGATCACCGATGATCCGGCCCGCCACGGCACGTTCAACGACGTGCATTCGCGGCTGCCGATGATCCAGGACATGGGCTTCGACGTGCTGTACTTCACACCGATCCACCCGATCGGCCGCAGCTACCGCAAAGGCCCGAACAACTCGTTGACCGCCGGCCCCGATGACCCGGGCAGCCCTTATGCCATCGGCAGCGAAGAGGGCGGGCATGAGGCGATTCACTCGGAACTGGGCACTCGCGAGGACTTTCGCCGGCTCGTCGTAGCGGCCTCCGAGCATGGGCTGGAAATCGCTCTCGATTTTGCGATTCAGTGCTCCCAGGACCACCCGTGGCTCAAGCAACACCCGGGCTGGTTCAACTGGCGGCCGGACGGCACGATCAAATACGCCGAGAACCCGCCCAAGAAATACCAGGACATCGTTAACGTCGACTTCTATGCCGTAGATGCCATTCCCAGCCTTTGGATCGAGTTGCGTGACATCATCGTGGGCTGGGTCAAGGAGGGCGTGAAACTGTTTCGCGTCGATAACCCTCACACCAAACCGCTGCCGTTCTGGCAGTGGATGATCGCCGATGTGCGGGCGCTGTACCCCGAGGTGATCTTCCTGGCCGAAGCCTTTACCACGCCGGCGATGATGGCGCGCCTGGGCAAGGTCGGTTACTCCCAGAGCTACACCTATTTCACCTGGCGCAACACCAAAAGCGAACTGGCGACCTATCTCACCGAACTCAACGAGTCGCCGTGGCGTGAATGCTACCGGCCGAATTTTTTCGTCAACACACCGGACATCAACCCGGCGTTCCTGCATGAGTCCGGGCGCGCAGGTTTTCTGATTCGTGCCGCGCTGGCGACCATGGGCTCCGGGCTGTGGGGCATGTATTCGGGTTTTGAACTGTGTGAAGCGGCACCGGTGCCGGGCCGGGAGGAATACCTCAATTCCGAGAAGTACGAGATCCGTCCACGGGACTTCAACGCGCCGGGCAACATCATTGCCGAAATCGCCCAGCTCAACCGCATTCGCCGGCAGAACCCGGCGCTGCACACGCACTTGGGCCTGAAGGTCTACAACGCCTGGAACGACAACATTCTGTACTTCGGAAAACGCAGCGTCGACGGCAGCAATTTCATTCTGGTAGCGGTCAGCCTCGATCCGCATCACGCCCAGGAGGCGAACTTCGAATTGCCGCTGTGGGAGATGGGCCTGCCCGATGAAGCCAGCACCCAGGGTGAAGACTTGATGAACGGCCACCGCTGGACTTGGCACGGCAAGTACCAGTTCATGCGGATCGAACCGTGGCATCTGCCGTTCGGGATTTGGAGGATTTCAACTTCTTGACTGTCATGTTCATTCCCACGCTCCGCGTGGGAATGCCGCCCTGGACGCTCCGCGTCCGCCGCTGTGACGCAGAGCGTCACTGGATGCATTCCCACGCAGAGCGTGGGAACGATCTCGGCCAAGGCGTTCTCTAGTATTCACAGGAGTTACAAATGGCGAAGAAACCCAGGTCAGCCACCTTTATCAAAGATCCACTCTGGTACAAGGATGCAGTGATCTACCAGGTTCACGTTAAGTCTTTTTTCGACTCCAACAATGACGGGATCGGCGACTTTCCCGGCCTTATCGCCAAACTCGATTACATTGCCGATCTGGGCGTCAACACCATCTGGCTGTTGCCGTTCTACCCCTCGCCACGACGCGACGATGGCTATGACATCGCCGAATACCGTGGTGTGCATCCTGACTACGGCACCATGGCCGATGCCAAGCGCTTCATTGCCGAATCCCATAAACGCGGCCTGCGGGTGATTACCGAACTGGTCATCAACCACACCTCGGATCAGCACGCGTGGTTCCAGCGCGCGCGCAAGGCCAAGCCCGGTTCGGCAGCCCGCGACTTCTACGTCTGGTCCGATGACGACCAGAAATACGACGGTACCCGCATCATTTTTCTCGATACCGAAAAGTCCAACTGGACCTGGGACCCGGTGGCCGGTCAGTACTTCTGGCACCGTTTCTATTCGCACCAGCCGGACCTGAACTTCGACAACCCGCAGGTCATGAAAGCGGTGCTGTCGGTAATGCGTTATTGGCTCGACATGGGCATCGACGGTCTGCGGCTGGACGCGATCCCGTACCTGATCGAGCGCGACGGCACCAACAACGAAAACCTGCCCGAGACCCACGACGTCCTCAAGCAGATCCGTGCCGAGATCGACGCAAACTATCCCGACCGCATGTTGCTGGCCGAGGCCAATCAGTGGCCGGAAGACACTCAGCTGTACTTTGGCAATACCGACGCCAGCGGGCAGAACGGCGACGAATGCCACATGGCCTTTCACTTCCCGTTGATGCCGCGCATGTACATGGCGCTGGCCCAGGAGGATCGTTTCCCGATCACCGACATTTTGCGGCAGACCCCGGAAATCCCGGCCAACTGCCAGTGGGCGATTTTCCTGCGCAACCACGATGAGCTGACCCTGGAAATGGTCACCGACCGCGAGCGCGACTACCTGTGGAATTACTACGCCGCCGACCGTCGCGCGCGGATCAACCTGGGGATTCGTCGGCGTCTGGCGCCGTTAATGGAACGTGATCGCCGCCGGGTGGAATTGCTCAACAGTTTGCTGCTGTCGATGCCCGGCACGCCGACCCTGTATTACGGCGATGAAATCGGCATGGGCGACAACATCTATCTGGGCGATCGCGACGGCGTGCGCACGCCGATGCAGTGGTCGATCGACCGCAACGGCGGTTTCTCCCGCGCCGACCCGGCCAGCCTGGTGTTGCCGCCGATCATGGACCCCCAATACGGCTACCTGTCGGTCAACGTCGAAACCCAGGCCGGCGATCCTCATTCATTGTTGAACTGGAACCGGCGCATGCTCGCGGTGCGCAAACAGTCCAAGGCCTTCGGTCGCGGGACGCTGAAGATGCTCTCGCCGAGCAATCGACGGATTCTGGCGTATACCCGCGAATTCACCGGCCCGGACGGCAAGCACGAGATTATTCTGTGCGTGGCCAACGTGTCCCGCAGCGCGCAAGCGGCGGAGCTGGACTTGTCGGCATACGTCGGCATGGTTCCGGTGGAGATGCTCGGCGGCAATGCGTTCCCGCCCATCGGCCAGTTGAATTTCCTGCTGACGCTGGCGCCTTACGGTTTCTATTGGTTCGGGCTGGCGGCGGAAAACCAAATGCCGAGCTGGCACGTGGAGCCGGCGCAAAGCCTGCCGGACTTCACCACCCTGGTGCTGAAGAAACGCATGGAAGAGCTGCTTGAAGCGCCGTCCCGCCAAACCCTGGAGCAGGGCATCCTGCCGAGCTGGTTGCAAAACCGTCGCTGGTACGCCGGCAAGGACGGCGTCATCGACAACGTCAATCTCGCTTACGGCGTGCGTTTCGGCGACCCGCAGCATCCAGTGCTGTTGGGTGAAATCGACGTCACCAGCGGCGGTCAGACCAGCCGCTATCAGTTGCCATTCGGTTTTATTTCCGAGGAGCAGGTCGGCGCGGCGTTGCCGCAACAATTGGCACTGGCCCGGGTTCGGCGCGGTCGGCAGGTCGGCCTGATCACCGATGCTTTCAGCCTCGACAGCTTTGTGCATGCCGTGTTGCAGGGCATGCAGTCCGGTACAGTGTTGTCATCCGACGGTGGCGAGATCCGCTTCGAACCGACCGACGAACTGACCAGGCTTGGCCTGACGGCCGAATCGGAGGTGCGCTACCTGTCCGCCGAGCAATCCAACAGTTCGGTAGTCATCGGCAGCAGCCTGGTGCTGAAACTGATCCGCAAGGTCGCGTCAGGGGTGCATCCGGAACTTGAAATGAGTGCGTACCTGACCCATGCCGGTTTCAAAAATATTTCGCCGCTGTTGGGGGCGGTGATTCGTCGCGATGCGGCGGGCGAGGACACGCTGTTGATGATTGCCCAAGGCTATTTGAGCAATCAGGGCGATGCGTGGGAATGGACCCAGAACAACCTCGAACGGGCGCTTCGTGACGAGCTCGCCGATGCGGTGTCCGAGCAGGAACAGCACTACAACGCCCTCGGCGAGCTGAAGGATTTTGCCGGCATGCTCGGCCAGCGCCTGGGGGAAATGCATCAGGTGCTGGCGGCCCCGAGCGCCAACGCGGACTTCGCTCCACAGATCACCAGCCAGAAAGATGCCCTGGCCTCGGCCAAGGACGTGGCGGCGCAACTGGAACATGCCCTGAAGTTGCTCAAGCAGCATCAAACTGAACTGAACGCCGCGGATCAGGCATTGGTCGGTCGCTTGCTGGACAACAAAAAAACCATCCTCAGTCATGTTCAGGAGTTGGGTAAGAAAGCCGCTGGTGGCCTGCGTATTCGCGTCCATGGTGACTTGCACCTGGGGCAGGTGCTGGTGATCAAGGGCGATGCCTACCTGATCGATTTCGAGGGCGAACCGGCGCGGCCGCTGCATGAGCGCCGAGGCAAACACAGCCCTTATAAAGATGTCAGCGGCGTGTTGCGCTCCTTCGATTACGCCGCAGCGATGACGATCAACGTGCATAACGTCGATAAAACCGCCGACGCTCAGGCGGCGCGTCAACGGGTCGCCGATCGTTATCTGAAAGAGGCGCGGCAAGCATTTGTCGACGCTTATCGGCTGGCGGCAGCTAGTCTTGCTCATGCATGGCAAGATCCTGAAGGCGAGGACGCCGCGCTGGCGTTGTTCGGTCTGGAGAAGGCAGCTTATGAAGTGGCCTATGAGGCTGAAAATCGCCCCACCTGGCTGCCCGTGCCGTTGCACGGTCTGTACGGGTTATTGAGTGGGCTCAAACCCTTTTCCGATCTTGGTGGAGAGTAGTCATGAGTATCTCGAACAAGGAACAGGGGCATGTGGAGCAGGCGCTGCTACCCAGGGCGCGGGATATCGATGCGTTGGTACGCGCCGAGCACCAAGACCCCTTTGCAATTCTCGGCCCGCATGGCGATGGCGCCGGCGGGCAATTCATTCGGGCCTATCTACCGGACGCCTTGAGCGTGCAGGTGGTGGACAAGGAGTCCGGGGAGGAACTCGGCAGCCTTGAGACCACCCAAACCCCGGGGCTGTTCGTCGGGCACTTCGAGCGGGCTCGGCCCTATCTGTTGCGAACCCGTTGGGCCGGCGGCGAGCAACTCGCCGAGGACCCTTACAGCTTTGGCCCGTTACTCGGCGAGATGGACTTGTACCTGTTTGCCGAGGGCAATCACCGCGACCTGAGCAGCTGCCTCGGCGCGCAGCTGAAGACGGTCGATGGCGTGGAGGGCGTGCGCTTCGCCGTGTGGGCACCGAATGCCAGAAGGGTTTCGGTGGTCGGCGATTTCAACGTCTGGGACGGGCGTCGGCATCCGATGCGTCTGCGCCACCCTACCGGTGTCTGGGAATTGTTCATCCCGCGCCTGCAGGCGGGGGAGGCCTACAAATACGAAATCCTCGGTGCCCACGGCATTCTGCCGCTCAAGGCCGACCCGATGGCCCTTGCCACCGCTTTGCCACCGGACACTGCATCGAAAGTCGCCTCACCGCTGAAAGTCGACTGGCAGGACCAGGCCTGGATGCAGTCCCGCAGCGAGCGTCAGCGAACCAGCGCACCGTTGTCGATTTATGAATTGCACGCCGGTTCCTGGCAATGCGAGCTGGATGACCTGGGCGAAGTCGCCCGTCAGTACACTTGGCACGAGTTGGGCGAGCGGCTGATTCCTTACGTGAAGGAGCTGGGTTTCACCCACATCGAGCTGATGCCGATCATGGAGCATCCGTTCGGTGGCTCTTGGGGTTATCAACTGCTGTCGCAATTCGCCCCGAGCGCCCGTTATGGCACGCCGGATGACTTCGCCGCGTTCGTCAATGCCTGTCACCAGGCCGAGATCGGCGTGATCCTCGATTGGGTGCCGGCGCATTTTCCCACCGATACCCACGGCCTGGCACAGTTTGACGGCACCGCGTTGTATGAGTACGGCAACCCGCAGGAAGGTTTTCACCAGGACTGGGACACACTGATCTACAACCTGGGCCGCACCGAGGTGCACGGCTATATGCTGGCGTCGGCGTTGCACTGGCTCAAGCATTTCCACATCGATGGCCTGCGCGTGGATGCGGTGGCGTCGATGCTGTATCGCGATTATTCGCGCAAGGCCGGCGAGTGGGTGCCCAACCGTCACGGCGGTCGGGAAAATCTGGAGGCCATTGATTTTCTGCGCCATCTCAATGACGTGGTGGCTCTGGAAACGCCGGGCGCGCTGGTGATTGCCGAAGAATCCACAGCGTGGCCAGGTGTGAGCCAGAGCACGCAACAGGGTGGGCTGGGTTTTGCCTATAAGTGGAACATGGGCTGGATGCACGATTCGCTGCATTACATCCAGCAGGACCCGGTGTACCGCGCCCATCATCACAACGAGCTGAGTTTCGGCCTGATGTATGCCTGGTCCGAGCGCTTCATCCTGCCGATTTCTCACGACGAAGTGGTGCATGGCAAGCATTCGCTGATCGACAAGATGCCCGGCGATCGCTGGCAGAAGTTTGCCAACCTGCGGGCTTATCTGAGTTTCATGTGGACGCATCCCGGCAAGAAATTGTTGTTCATGGGCTGCGAATTCGGCCAGTGGCGTGAGTGGAATCACGATCAGCAACTGGACTGGTATTTGCTGCAATACCCGGAACACCAAGGGGTGCGCAAACTGGTCGGTGACCTGAATCGGTTGTATCGCGATGAACCGGCACTGCATGATCAGGACGATGCCCCGCAAGGCTTCCAGTGGTTGATCGGCGACGATGCGGTCAACAGCGTCTACGCCTGGCTGCGCTGGAGCAAGGACGGGCGGCCGGTGCTGGTGGTGGCCAACTTCACCCCGGTGCCGCGACAGTCTTATCGCATTGGTGTGCCGTTCGCCGGGCGTTGGGTCGAGTTGATCAACAGCGATGCCGACACTTATGCCGGGTCCAATTACGGTAACGGCGGCGGGGTGTTCACCGACGAAGAACCGAGCCATGGCCAGGCCCTCTCTGTGGAGTTGAACCTGCCGCCGTTGGCAGTGTTGATTTTGCGTCCGGAGGGTTAGGATCCTGATCGTTCCCACGCTCCGCGCGGGAACGATCAACACTCTGCGTGGGAACGATCATCGGCCAGGCTTCACCACCGCATCCGCACCCCGAGGCTGCCAATCAACCCGTTCAAATCATTGTCATCCACATCACTGCTGTAATCGGCGCTGATATAAAAACTGACCAAGGGCGTTACTCTGGCCACCAAACCCAGACCCACATCCACCGTCGAGGATTTGCGACTGCTGCTGATTTTGTCGACCTGATCCAGGCTCACGGTGTTGCCGGTATATACCGTGTGCCACACGTTGGTGCGCACATACGGTTCGACGGGCAGGCCCTTAATATCGTAACTGCCTTTCAAGCGTGCGCCGACACGACCACTCCACGACGATATGTCGCTGGATGAGGCGTTACCGGAGCCGGCATAGGGTTTATCCAGCGTAATACGCTGATTGATCAACTGTGCCTGGGGTTCGATCACCCAGTTATCGCCCAGACCAATCGGGAACCCCCCTTCTACCGACAACGTCACCGCGCTGCCTTCGGCTGCTTGCCGTGCGCCTTGGTCATTGCGGCTGTAACCGTTGACCCGGCCACCGCTGGCGCTCAAGTCTACGTGCCAGCCTTGTGGGCCGGTCAGACTCCAGTAGGCGCCGAGACTCTGGCCTTGAAGGTTGAGCGTGTCATGGCCGGGATCGGCGAGAGCTCGACTGGGCAGCAGACCGCTGGTATTGCCCTGGAGTTGGGTGGTGCCGCCGATCAGTCCGACCCGCTGAGTATGGCCGCTGTTGCTTTGTACGGTCAGCAGCGCCGGGCTTTTGGATTCACTACCCGGGATAGAAGCCCCCTGGGCCAGATGGGCGGTTTGGGCTTGCCGTGAGGTCTTTCCATATACGTGGTCCCATTCCGAAGGCGCGGCGTCTTCGACCGTCAGGCGTGAATTTTGTAAGTCTGGATTGACGCGTGAACGGCCGGGATAGGGGGGGGCGCCGGCAGGTAAGGTGAGGCCAGGTAACTCCTGGTTATACAAAGAGGTTGTTTCGTCCTCGGCAGACGCGGCCTGCACCTCCATGGATGAGCACAGCAGGAATGAACCCGCGACCGTGCAAAAAGTGATTTTGATCTCGTGTGAGGTGAATGAAGTTCTCATGGGGGTCTACCTTGCAATCGCATGCGTATCTCGCCTTGGCGTCTCTCCTACCCCGAATGAGGGGCGACCGAATGGATTGAGGCAAGGTCAGACCCGCCCGTTTTTACAGGAGTCTGGAGGCTTGCCCCTGATGGATTTCCGGGGGTAGTAAGCACTAGCTAAGAAGACTGCCGACCCTGCGTCAAGAAAGTGGCCGATAAGCGGTACAGCTATTTTAGGTGTTGTAAGTGACTGATTATTGGCGCGTATATAAGTTGTTGTTTGTGCAAAAAATCATCCAGAAAGGCGCGGGCCAGACGCGTTGGGTAGGGGGCTATCGGTTGTTTGATGGAGAATCCAGCGCAGGATAAACAAACGGCGTCGGTGCGCCATTGCTGTCATTTTTTCTGTCAGCGTTAGCCGTTCTCGGCGACTGTCGCTTGACGGTGTTACAGGCGCACTTCCACCGCCAGCGGCAAATGGTCCGACAGATGCGTCCAGGGTTTGTGGCCCAGTATTCGCGGTTCATGACTGCTGGCATTACGCAGGTAGATCCGGTCCAGACGCAGGAGGGGGAAACGCGCCGGGTAAGTTTTCGCTGGTCGGCCATGATGGCGTTCGAAGGCTTCATGCAGGTAATGGCGCCGGGAGAGGGCGGCATTACCTTGCAACTGCCAGTCGTTGAAGTCGCCGGCAATAATCACCGGGGCGTCATCGGGCAGCGATTCGAGCAACAGGCAGAGCAACTGCAGCTGCAGTTGGCGATGGCTTTCCAACAGGCTCAGGTGCACGCAAATGGCATGCACTTCGGCATGCCCCGGCACATCCAGCACGCAGTGCAACAACCCGCGCCGCTCGGGGCCGGTGATCGAGACATCGAGGTTGCGGAATTCGCGGATCGGGTATTTCGATAGCAGAGCATTGCCGTGGTGGCCGTCGGGGTAGACCGCGTTGCGACCATAAGCGAAATCGCTCCACATGCTGTCGGCCAGGAATTCGTACTGCGAGGTCTGTGGCCAATCGTTGTAACGGGATGAATGCCGGTCGTGCTCACCGACCACTTCCTGTAGACACACCAGGTCGGCCGATGTGCTGCGTACCGCTTCACGCAATTCCGGAAGGATGAAGCGCCGGTTGAGGGCGGTGAAGCCTTTATGGGTATTGACCGTCAGCACTCTGAGTCGATGAATCGCCGCGGGCGTGTTCGGTGGTATTGATTCGACGGCCTTTCGTTCGGCATCGCTGGTCACGTTCACTCCTCTGAATCAAGCCTGATGTATGCATGCGACTAATGCATGGGCGAGCAGTTCAGTTTGAGCGATGCCAATCCGATGTGGGAGCGGGCTACATAAACATTCCTCGAATGATTCAGACAAACACAATTTCATACGGCAATCGCATGCGCTCCAGAATCACCGGGGGTAGCAGTGGGGCGATGCCGATCGCCGGCTCGCCGTCAAGTTGGCTGGCGTAGGCGTGAGTAGCGTGGCTTTTGCGAGCGACGGTCCAGGTGTCCAGGCGTACTTTGCGGGCGCGATGCCAGGGGATCAGCGCGTGATCGCGTGTCGGCCAATGCCAGGCCCGGATTGGTATTTCGTTAAGCGTCGCGCCGACCAAAGCCGCTGCCCTGGCGCAGGCCCGGCCAACGGCGTCGTGGTCGACGTTACCGTCTTCGCGCCAGGTGCTGAACACCACATCGCCAGGTCGCAGGTAGCGGACGATGAATTGGGTCAGCTCAGATTCCCGCTCGCCCAGTCCGCTGTCGGTGAAGCCGCCGCGAATCCACTTCAGGCTGTGCATCGGCAACCCGAGCCGGCGCAACGCTTCGACGCTTTCCTGGGGGCGAATGACGCTCAGGCGTTTCTCCGACCATTGTCGCGACCCCGGATGACTGGCGCTACCGTCGGTGATCGAGATCAATTGCAGAGGATGACCGAGGGAGCACAGCAACTGCAGCAGGCCGCCGCAGGTCACCACTTCATCGCCGGGATGCGGTGCGATGACGACTGCGCGAGCGCCGGCCGGGACCAGCGTTTCGGTGTTGATGACAGGGATGTTGTCCAGTTGCGGGGCGCTGTTCCAGATCTGCGCGGGCGAACTGTTTTCACTGATGGAAACCGTTTTCATAGGCGCTACTTCCTTGTTCTGTCTTGCCCTCAGTCATGCGCGTTACTTGCAGGGGAACAAGCCTGGCAGACCCGTGAAGGCGGGGTAAATAGCAATTGCAGCGCTCCGAACCCTGGATTGCTGCGGGCAGAGTATTGCTCATGGATCGCTATTCGTCGCCTCAGCCTTTGGTCTGATACGGATTTTTTGATCCAAGCTGTGTCAGGTGTCGCAAATAGTCAGTAAAACCGTCCCGGCTGTAGGAGCGAAGCTTGCTCGCGAAGGCAGTGTGCCAGTCGACATCATTGTTGGTTGATACACCGCCTTCGCGGGCAAGTCGGATCGCCGCACCGCTCGCTCCTACAGGGGCTTTACTCGGCTTCTTCGCGCTGCAATTCGAACAGCAACAGCGAACGGCCAGTGACTGAATATTCGTGACCGAACTCGAAACGCTCCTGGCCACGAATCGAGGGTTGATTGGTATCGATCATGCAGGTCCAGAAACCACCGTCAGGCACTTCCGGCAGCAGGAAGTTGACGATGTCATGGTGGGCGTTGACCACCAGCAGCAGGGTCGCATCGGCGCCCTTGCGGCGAATGCCGGTTTCCTGGGCGCGGCCATCGAGCAGCATGCCCAGGCAACGACCGTGGCTTTCCTCCCATTGTTCGATGGACATTTCGCTGCCGTCCGGGGCCAGCCAGGTCACGTCCTTGACGCCGATGTCTTCGTTGTAATTACCCACCAGGAAACGCCCGCGGCGCAGGATCGGATAGGCCAGGCGCAATTTGATCAGGCGTTTGACGAACTTGAGCAGGGCCTTGCCGTCTTCGCTCAGGTCCCAGTTGACCCAACCGATCTCGCTGTCTTGGCAATAGGCGTTGTTATTGCCTTCCTGGGTGCGGGCGAACTCATCGCCGGCCACCAGCATCGGCGTGCCCTGGGACAGCAGCAACGTGGCGAAGAAGTTGCGCATCTGGCGCTGGCGCAGTTCATTGATCTCGGGATCGTCGGTCGGACCTTCGACGCCATGGTTCCAGGACAGGTTGTTGTTGCTGCCGTCCTGATTGTCCTCGTCGTTGGCTTCGTTGTGTTTGTCGTTGTACGACACCAGATCGTTGAGGGTGAAGCCGTCGTGGGCGGTGACGAAGTTCACCGAGGCATACGGCCGCCGGCCACGTTGATTGAACATCTCGCCGGAGGCGGTCATGCGACTGGCGAAGTCCGCCAGTTGGCCGTCGTCGCCTTTCCAGAATGCGCGCACGGTGTCGCGGAATTTGTCATTCCACTCGACCCAGCCCGGCGGAAAGTTACCGACCTGATAACCACCGGGGCCGCAATCCCAGGCTTCTGCAATCATCTTCACCTGGCGCAGCACCGGGTCCTGACGGCAGGCGACGAGGAAGCTATGACGTTCGTCGAAGCCATCGTGATAGCGCCCGAGAATGGTCGCCAGGTCAAAGCGGAAGCCGTCCACGTGCATTTCCGTGGCCCAGTAACGCAGGGAGTCGGTGACCATTTGCAGCACGCACGGGTGACTCAGGTCCAGGGTGTTGCCGGTCCCGGAGTCGTTGATGTAGTAGCGCTTGTCGTCGGGCATCAAGCGGTAGTAAGAGGCGTTGTCGATGCCGCGCATCGACAGGGTCGGGCCTTGTTCGTTGCCCTCGGCGGTGTGGTTGTAGACCACGTCGAGGATCACTTCCAGATTGGCGTCGTGCAGGTGCGCGACCATTTCCTTGAACTCGGCGATCTTGCCGCTGGCCAGGTAGCGCGGGTCCGGGGCAAAGAACGCGATGCTGTTGTAACCCCAGTAATTGGTCATGCCTTTGTGCAGCAGATGCTGGTCATTGACGAAGGCATGAATCGGCAGCAATTCCACGGTCGACACGCCGAGTTTGCGGATGTGTTCGAGCACGTCATCGACCATCAACCCGGCGAAGGTGCCGCGCAAGTTCTCGGGGACGGAGGGGTGACGCATGCTGAAACCGCGTACGTGTGTTTCATAAATGATCGTCTTGTCCCACGGCACGCTGACCCGATGGTCATGACCCCAGGTGTGAGCCGGGTCGATCACTTTGCATTTGGGCACGAAGGGCGCGCTGTCCCGTTCATCGAAACTGAGGTCGGCGTCAGGGTGGCCGATGGTGTAGCCGAACAACGCTTCGGACCATTTCAATCGGCCGACCAATTGTTTGGCGTAAGGATCGATCAGCAGCTTGTTGGGGTTGAAACGATGGCCGTTGGCCGGGTCGTAAGGACCGTACACGCGATAGCCGTAGATCAATCCAGGGTGGGCGTCGGGCAAGTAGCCGTGGTAGATCTCGTCGGTGTATTCCGGTAACTCGATACGCTCCAGTTCCACCTCGCCGGAATCGTCGAAGATGCACAGTTCGACCTTGGTCGCGTTAGCCGAAAACAGCGCGAAATTAACCCCCAGGCCATCCCAGGTCGCGCCTAGCGGGAAGGGCAAGCCTTCACGGATTCGCGAGGCCTCGGCACGAGGTTCGGGCGCGGTTTTCTTTGGACTGCTCATAGTTGCTCCTGCATGGGGTGACGGTACTCGACTGCGATGAACCGTGGCTCTGGTTTTTTTCGAGGGCGAGCGCGCCCTCGGTGGCGAGAGACACGCCACAAATCAAGCGAGGCAAGGCGATAAACGCGTCAGGTCGTTGGCGGTTTGCGCGCAGCGCGTGGCTTTTTCTCGACGTTTTTTTCGCCAAGCGGGGTCACTGTCGAAGCAGAGGGTTTGGCTTTGGCCTTGGTTTTGGGTTCGACGCCTTTGGCATTGAGCTTGCCGTCGGGCTTGCCGACCGCGGACTTGGCGCCGAGGCTTTTGCTGCCAGTCGTTTTCGATGACTTGCCGGGCGCTAACGCTTTGGCTTGGGCTTCAGCTTCGGCCAGTTTGCAGGCCATCTCCCAATGGCGTTTTTCCTGGCCTGCGGGTTTTCCTTCGGATTCCCAGATTTGATAGGCAAATTCGCGGATACGTTTATCGTCGGTACTCATCGCAATGCTCCTGAACTGAACTCAAGCTTGGGTAGTTTGGATAAAGAGATTGACCGGGAAATTCCCCAGCGCGGCGCTGACCATCAGTTCCCTGTGTTTTGTGACTATGACGCTTGCAAAAAGTCCCTTCAGATTTTCTTCAGAGTCGGCAAACGGCAATTTGACCCGTGTATCGCCCCACAACGGCGCTTCAACCTGGGGGGGGGCACTGTTTTCCAGCAGTTCGGCACACCGTATCGGTACTATCACGATAGCCCGCTTTTCCTGCCATTCGCGAACAAATGCCAGGACCCGGTGGGCCTGGCTGCCGAGGACTTCAAGGGCCTGATAAGTGCCTTTTTGAAACAGCTCGGCATGCTCGGTGCGCCAGTTCAATGTTAGAGCGATCAGGGTTTGCTTGATGCGCCCGTCACGCCAGTTCGCCAACAGATCGGGGAGGTCCGAGCGAGCCTGCAGGGCCTGCTGACGACGGACGTAATCCACCGGTCGGCGGTTGTCCGGATCGACCAGTGTGAAGTCCCAGAACTCGTTGCCCTGATACAGGTCCGGTACCCCCGGCACAGTCATTCGCAGCAAGGTTTGCGCCAAGCCGTTGAGCGCGCCCGGCGCGGCAATGCTCTGCGCCGCTGCACCGATGGCCGCGCGTAGTGGCTGGCCTTCGGGGCTGAGCAACAGGCGTTCGAGAAAATGATGGGTCGCTTTTTCGTACCCCTCGTTTGGCGCGCTCCAGCTGCTTTGCAACTTGGCTTCGCGCAGGGCTTTCTGTTGCCACTGCCAGAGGCGTTTGGCGTAGTCCTCGAGCGCTGCCTGATCATCACTGCGCAGCTCCAGCGGCCAACTGCCTAGGATCGCTTGATAAAGAATCAGCTCGTCACCCGCCGAAGGCGCACCGGGTTCAATGCGCAATTCATCGGCCAGGGTTCGCCAGTGTTCGACCTGTTCGGCGTACCAGGCGCTGCGCTCGCTCAACACCGCCAACCGCGCGCGGGTGTCTTCGCCGCGTTTGTGGTCGTGGGTCGCGGTGGCCAGCAGGTTGTCGGGGAACTCGGCGAGGCGATTGACGCAGGCCGCATGGAAGTCCGCCACCGGGGCGCTGAATTGCTCGGTGTTGTAGCCGACATCGTTGCGCGACAGCAGCACCGCCGAGCGATAAAGCGCGGTGTCTTCCACCGCTTTGGCCGCCGCCGGTGAAGTCAGTTGCTGGAAGCGCACGCAGGCATGCTTGAGCAGTTTGCGTGGACGGCCCACCGGGTATCTGCGCCAGGGTTGACCACCGAGCCAGCCGGCCAGGCAATCGAGCACTGGCCAGTCGGCCTCGCCGAGGGTTTGCCGGGCACCGTCCATGGCCTGCTGGAAAAACACTTCGTCCTGGGCTGCGCGGCCCAGCGGGCTGATGTAAGTGCGATACACCGGGAAGTGCACGATCAGTTCCTGCAAGGCCCGACGGATCGCGCCGAGGGTCAGGTCCCGGGTCATCAAGTCGTCCCGGGCCACTTGCAACAAGGCGTGGGCGACGCTTTCGAAATCCCCGGCGAGGGAGCCGTTGAGAATCTGCTGGCGCGCCAGTTGTGCTTCCTGACGAAAATCGGCGGGCCGCTCACTGTGCCGGCTCCAGAGTTCACCCAAGGTCTGGGCGCCTTCGGGGTCGTGTTGCAGCAACGACAACTGGTTCATGAATTCGTAACCGGTGCTGCCATCGACGGACCAGTCGCGGTGCAGGGTTTCGCCTTCGCCGAGGATCTTCTCGACGTAGATCGGCAGGTGCCGCTCCGGTGCCAGGCTATCGACTCGGCGGCGCAATTTGCGGCAG
Source organism: Pseudomonas sp. JL3 (assembly GCF_031570575.1). Classification (NCBI taxonomy): domain Bacteria; kingdom Pseudomonadati; phylum Pseudomonadota; class Gammaproteobacteria; order Pseudomonadales; family Pseudomonadaceae; genus Pseudomonas; species Pseudomonas sp. JL3. The sequence continues at coordinate 285,484 of NZ_JAKWJK010000001.1, read as the reverse complement.
TAGCCGCGCGGGTCGGCGAGGCCGTCGATATGATCGATGCGCAGCCCGTCGACCAGACCTTCGGCCACCAGCTCGAAGATTTTTGCGTGGGTCGCCTCGAACACCGCCGGGCGTTCGACCCGTAGGCCACCCAGTTCATTGATATCGAAAAAGCGCCGCCAGTTGATGTCGTCCGCCGCGGTGCGCCAACTGGCCAGGCGATAACTCTGGCGCTCCAGCAAGTTATGCAGGCGCTGGAAACCCTCGGGGGTGAGCGAGTCGTAGGTGCCTAGCGTGTGCTGGATCGCGTGAAGAATAGCCGGATCGCTGGCGAGTTCATGCAGCTCGGTTTTCAGCGGAATCGCCCGGCTGTGCGCGTCAGTCTGGTAACTCAAGGTATTGAAGCGGTCTGCCAGGGATTTCAGCTGCTCGACCTGCTCGGCATTCAATTGATCATCGGCCTTGAGCAGTTCGCCGTAGTTCGTGGGGCAAATCGGGAAGTTATGTTCGTAGTGCTCGACATAGAAAGCGCCGCGCCGGGCATCGAAACGCAAGGGCAGGGTGCCGTCCTGCAAGGCGATGCCGTAATCGCTGCCCAAAAAAGGCAGCAGCAATTGGCCTTCCATCAACGGGTCGGGCGAGTGCCATTGAATGTCGAAGAACTCGCCGTAAGGGCTCAGACGCCCCCATTCCAGCAAGTCGAGCCACCAGGGGTTATCGCCACCGCCGACAGCCATGTGGTTGGAGACGATGTCGAGGATCAGCCCCATGTTCTGTTCGCGCAATGCAGCGACCAAACGGCGCAAGGCAGCTTCGCCGCCCAGTTCAGGGTTGACGGTGGTCGGGTCCACCACGTCGTAGCCATGCATGGACCCCGCGCGGGCGGCGAGCAGCGGCGAGGCATAGACGTGGCTGATGCCCAGGCTGGCGAAGTACGGCACCAGCGGCACCGCCTGATCCAGGGTGAAACCTTTATGAAATTGCAGCCGCAGGGTCGCCCGCAGCGGCTGGATGAGCGATTGATTCATTGGTCACGCTCGGCCGCCTGAAGTCGCGCACAGGCGAGCAGTTCCAGGCGTCGGGCGGCGTCTGGATCATCGAGCAGTGCTTCGCTGTCGCAGGGTAGCCTGCGGGACCAGTTGGGATGGGTATCGGTGGTGCCGGGCAGGTTGGCCTGCTGTTCGATACCCAAGGCATCTTCCATTGGCAGCAATACCAGCGGCGCGCGGGTATGGCCGAGGAAGCGGATCGCGGCGTCGAGCACCTGATCGGTTTCGTGGGACTCTTCGCGGAAATTTTGCGGGTCCTCGCTCAATACCCGGCGCAAACCTTCGCGCTCGCGCTCACGGTGTTGGCGCCATTCGATTTCACCCGGGGCGTCGACCAGATTCAAGCGCGCGCTCCAGTCGATATCGCGGCCATGCCACCAGCCATTGAGCGTCGGCAGGTCATGGGTGCTGGTGGTTGCCAGGGCGTTGTCCGGCCAGTCGAGAATCGACTTGAAGTGCGTATTGTCCTGTTCAAACAGCAGCACGCGCATGCCGAGAATCGAGCGCGCGATAAGTTTCTCGCGCAAACCATCGGGCACGGTGCCGAGGTCTTCGCCGAGGACAATGGCCTGATGCCGATGGGATTCGAGGGTTAGCAGGCGCAGCAGGTCGTCCACCGGGTAATAGAGGTAGGCACCGTCGCTGGGCGGCGCATCGTTAGGGATCACCCACAGGCGTTGCAGGCCCATGACGTGGTCGATACGCAGGCCGCCGGCATGGGCGAAGTTGGCCCGCAGCATTTCGATAAACGCGCGAAAGCCGTTGCGCACCAGGCCTTCGGGGGAGAACGCGGAAATGCCCCAGCCCTGGCCGGAACGGTTGAGGATGTCCGGTGGCGCACCCACGGTCAGTGAGGCGAGCAATTCGTCCTGGCGACTCCAGGCCTGGCTGCCGCCGCCGTCGGCGCCCACCGCCAGATCGGCGATCAGGCCAATGCCCATGCCGGCACTGCGGGCGGCGGTCTGGGCGCGCTCCAGGCTGCGCGCAATCAGCCATTGGCAGAATGCGTAGTAGCCGATGCGGCTCGAGTTCTCTTCGGCAAAATGCGCCAGCGCGATGCTGCGCGGGTCACGCCATTGTTCGGGCCACTCGCGCCAGTCGAGGCTTTCACCGCGCCGCGCGCGGGCTTCCTGGATCGCTTCGAAGCGGCAATGATTTTCCAGCGCTTCGCCACCGGCATGGCGGAAACTGCTGAAGTCCGGGTGCAAGGGATGTTCACCGTGGGTGAAACCTTCGTACAAGGCTTCGAGCAAGCGGTGCTTGGCTTCGGCGGCGGTGGGCCAGTCGATCAGCGGCAATGCTTCGAGGTGCTTGAGCTCCGCGGCAAGACCGGTGGCGTCGATCGCGGTGCGCAGGGCACGTTCACCGAGAATCGCTCCGGGCGCCGAGTATAGGCTGTTGAGGAACAAACGGCTGGACGGCGAGTAAGGGCTGTAACGCTGGGTGTCGCCGCTGAACATCGCATGCAGCGGGCTGATCGCCAACGCCTCGGCGCCCCGTTCGCCGGCCACTCGGGCCAGATCTTCCAAGGCTTGGGTATCGCCGAAACCACCATCGCCGGGACGGCGCAGTGAGTACAACTGCACGCTCAGGCCCCAGGCGCGCGGGTTTTCACTGTCAACGGCGTCGCCGACGCTGTAGCAGCGCTGGGGTGCCACCGCCAGGGTGAAGGATTGATCGTCGATGCTGACATGCTGATAACCCACCGGCACCAGGCCGGGCAACACAGCGTTGTCATCGAGCTTCAAGTTAATCCGTGAGCCGTCTTCGAGATGGATTTCACACGGAGTTTGCGGTTCGAAGTAGTGGGCCAGATCAAGGCCGACGCCCACATCGCAGGTCAGCAGCGGTGGCAGGTGCCGGGTTTGTTGCACCTCCTGCAATTGCAGCAGGCTGGCGTCGATCTCCTGGGCGGTATTGGCGGGATGGCCAAGCCCACTGAGCACCGAGCGCAACACCGCCGGGGTCACTTTCTGTGGACGGCCATTGGCGTCGATCCAGTCGACGGCCAGGCCTGCTCGGTTGGCCAGTATTTCCAGTTGCGCATTGCTCATGGGCGCTCTCCATCCGGGTGTAGCAAAGGGGCTGCGGCCGTGAGGCTGACTAGCGCGCAATACGGGGCAAGTGTGCCCTGATTCAACAGACCGGCCGATTGTGGCGGGTGTTCGAACAGCAATGTCGCGCCGGTCTGTGGGGTGTGGACCACGGGCGCATCGCTGAGGTTCAGGTCAATGCGCAACTGACTGCCATCGCCCAGCCGCCAGCGCGCCGTCACCGCGCCCTCGGCCAGCACCTGCGCGCCCAGCGCCTGGGCGCCGGGCAGGTGCGGGATGATGTGTTGATGGCGGATCTGCAGCAGTTGGCGATACAGGTCATAAATCGGCAATTGGCGGCTGGCGGTCAGTGTCGGCCGTGAAGCTTCGAAGGTCTGCGTCGCGTTCGGGTCGGGAATCTGCTCGCGTTTGTGCGGATCGGCAAAGGCGCTGAACGCCGCGAACTCATTGCGTCGTCCTTCGCGCACCAGTTCCGCCAATTCACCGTGGTGGCTGGTGAAGAACAGGAACGGTTGCTCGGCGGCGAACTCATCGCCCATGAACATCAGCGGGATCATCGGCGACAACAGCAGCAGCGCGGTGGCGGCGTAAAGGGCATCAGGATGGGCCAGTTGATGCAGGCGCTCGCCAAAGGCGCGATTGCCGATCTGGTCATGGTTCTGCAAAAAAAGCACGAAGGCTGTAGGCGGCAAGTGACCGCTCGGCTCACCTCGCGGCGTACCGTGGCGGGTGATGTGGCCCTGAAACACGAAGCCCTGGCTCAGGCAGCGGGCGAGCTGTTCGGTGGGCTGTTCGGCATAGTCGGCGTAATAGGCGTCGGTTTCACCCGTGAGCAGAACGTGCAGGGCGTTATGGCCGTCGTCATTCCACTGCGCGTCGAAACCTTGCCCCAGCAGGCTGGCCTGGTTGTGCTCGTTTTCCGCCACGAGCCATACGTGCCGCGCCGGGTCGGTTTGCCGCCGCACCCGTTGCGCCAACTCCTGAAGAAAGTCCGGGTCTTCGATGGCGTGCACCGCGTCCAGGCGCAGGCCGTCGAAGCGGTACTCCAGCAACCACATCAGCGCGTTGTCGATAAAGAAGTCGCGCACCTCGCGCCGCCGGAAGTCGATCGCCGCGCCCCACGGGGTGTGCTTGTCTTCGCGGAAAAAGCCTTTGGCGTAGCGATGCAGGTAATTGCCGTCCGGGCCGAAGTGGTTGTAGACCACGTCGAGAATCACCGCCAAACCATGGCCATGGGCCGTGTCGATCAGGTGTTTGAGTTGTTCGGGCGAGCCGTAGGAGGCTTGGGGCGCGTAAAGCAAAACCCCGTCATAGCCCCAGTTACGTTCGCCGGGGAACTGCGCCAGCGGCATCAGTTCGATGGCGGTAACGCCCAGCTCGACCAGGTGCGCCAAGTGCTGCTCGACCTCGCTGAAGCCGCCGAGTGCACCGACGTGGAGTTCGTAGATCACCGCCTCATTCCACGGCCGCCCCTGCCAGGCGCTGTGTTGCCACCGATAGGCGAGGGGATCGACCACCACGCTGTGGCTGTCGATATCGCCCGCCTGGGCGCGGGAGGCCGGGTCCGGCACCTCCAGCTCGCCATCGATGTTGTAACGGTAGCGGGTACCCGCGGGACAGCGGGTCTTGATCACAAACCAGCCATCGGCCTGAGGCAACAGCGGCAGGGATTGTCCATCTTCCAGTTCAAGACTGACGAAAAACGCATCTGGTGCCCACAAGGCAAAACGCGTGTGTTCTGCGTCCAGCATGATTGCGCCGTGGGGCCAGGTCTCAAGGGTCCGTAACGGCATCGTTGAAAGCCTCTTACTGTTTGCCCGATTTTCCCAGCGCTTTAGCCACCAGTTGTTCGTAGAGTTCGGCGTAGGGTTCGACTGCCTTGCACCAGTTGAAAGGCGCAGTCATGGCCCGGCAACGCATGGCATTGAGCAGGCCGGGGAAGGCGAACACTTTGAATGCGCGGCTCAGGGCTTCGCGATAACTCTCTACGGTGGATTCATCGAAGAGGAAACCGGTCATGCCGTTTTCAATGGTGTCCGCCAGGCCGCCGGTATTGCGGGCCACCGGCAATGAACCGAAGCGCTGGGCGTACATCTGGCTCAAGCCGCAGGGTTCGTAACGCGAAGGCATCAGCAGGAAATCACTGCCGGCAAACATCCTGCGGGCGTCGGTTTCATTGAAACCGATGTGCACGCCGATTTGGCCGGGGAAGCGCAACGCCAGTTCACGCATGGCTTGTTCTTCTTCCGGTTCGCCACGGCCGATAATCGCGATCTGCCCGCCGTTGGCGACAATGAATTCAGCTACCGCTTCGGTCAGGTCCAGGCCTTTCTGGTAGACCAGACGCGAGACCACGGCGAACAGCGGACCTTCAGAATCTTCGAGGTCGAACAGCCTGCGGACGTGCGCGGCATTCACGGCTTTACCGTCCCAGTCGCCAATGCCGAACGGGTGAAACAGGTGCGGATCGGTGGCCGCGTCCCAGCTTTCATCGATGCCATTGGGAATCCCGCTGAGCAGGCCTTGCTGGGTCTTGGCAGCGAGAAAACCGTCGAGGCCGCAGCCGAAGGCCGGGGTGGTGATTTCCTGGGCATAGGTCGCGCTGACCGTGGTGATGTGGCTTGCGTAGGCCATGCCGGCTTTGAGAAATGACATCTTGCCGTAAAACTCCATGCCTTCCTGTTGCAAGGCATGCATGGGAATACCGAGTTCCGGGCACGAGCCGAGGCTGGTAACGCCTTGGTACGCCAAGTTGTGGATGGTGAACAGGGTCGGGGTACGTTGGCCGCGCCAGTGCATATAGGCGGGGGCCAGGCCGGCGGGCCAGTCGTGGGCGTGCACCAGGTCCGGGCACCAGTGAATTTGGGCGAGGTTGGCGGCGATGTCGGCCGCCGCGAGGCCCAGCCGGGCGAAACGAATATGGTTGTCCGGCCAGTCGCGGCCGTTGTTGGCGCCGTAGGGCGAACCCTCGCGCTCGTACAATTCAGGGCAGATCAACACGTAAATGACCAGGCCGTCGGGCATGTCCATGCGCCCGATCTTGCAGGGCGGCAACGCTGCGTGCCCGCCCAGTTCACCGATGATATGAATCGGGTTCTCGCTGTTCATCACTTGCGGATACCCGGGGATCAGCACCCGCACATCATGCAGATGCGCCATGGCCCGCGGTAGTGCGGCGGAAACGTCGCCAAGACCTCCGGTCTTCACCAGGTCGGCAATCTCCGAGGTAACGAACAGGACTTTCTTTTTATTGGGATTCTGACTGGCTACCGGTGTCAGCTTTTTGGGGATCGGCATATTGACTGATTTGACACTGAGGACACCGACGGTGCTCGTTTCCCCGACCTGCTGATGAGCACGTTCTCCCTGGATATCTAAAGCCGCACTGATCATATGAATCTCCCGTGTTGTTGATCTAATTCTAGGCCTGGCACAAACGGTGTTCGTGGCCAAATCCTGTGGCCGGGCGCAAACGCGCTACGCATCGGTGAGCAAGTGCTGCCCATGCGCTGAAGCAGAATGGGTGAAGTGGCTGTTGCAAGGAATGCACCAGTCGCTGTGGCCCTACCTTTCACCTGACACGAGGCCAGTACCAAAAGTTTCGATTATTTTCACCGAATGACCAGCCGGTTTTACTCCGCGAAAATCAGTCTAGGCCAGAACTTAGAGCGGGGTCGGCCAACGGGTGAAATTGTTCGACAATCGGTTAAAAGAGGGTACAGGCATAGGGCTTTGCGGGGAGACGCACCGACGAAGGGCAGGTTTATTTTCTGGTGTGGGTCAAATCGGGACCGGAAAGTCACGATAATCGGGCGTGATGGGAGGTTGTGTGCGCCATTGTGGTGCGCAGAATTTGGGGAGGTGTGGTGAGTTTTAGGGCCTCTTCGCGGGCACGCCCGCTCCCACAGGATTTGTGTCGGTCACGGTATTACGGCCTATACAAATCCTGTGGGAGCGAGGCTTGCCCGCGATGAACGATAACGCGGTCTCAGGTCAGAATCCGAACCGGCTTCCCAGCCGCCCAGGCCTGTATGTCCTCGATCATTTGCGAAAAGAACAGTTGGTAATTCTGCCGGCTGACATACCCGACATGAGGCGTGGCCAGCACATTGTCCAGTGTTCGGAAGGGATGCTGACGGGGCAACGGTTCGTGCTCGAACACATCCAGCGCAGCGCCTGCCAGGCGTTGTTTCTGAAGCGCCTTGATCAATGCCGACTCATCGACAATCGGACCACGGGCGGTATTGATCAGCCATGCCGTGGGCTTCATCCAGTCCAGTGCCTGCGCGTCCACCAGCCCTCGGCTGCGCTCGCTGAGCACCAGATGGACCGACAACACATCGGCCTGCTCGAACAGTTCCTGCTTGCTGACATAGGTGACGTCGACTTCGGCAGCCCGTTCGGCGGTCAGGTTTTCGCTCCAGGCGATGACCCGCATGCCGAACACCTGACCGAACCGGGCGACCCGTTGACCGATGCTGCCCAGACCGAGGATCGCCAGCGTCTTGCCCTGTAAGTCACCGCCCAGGCCTTGTTGCCAAAGGCCAGCGCGCAAGGCATTGGCCTCGGCCACCAGGTTGCGGGTCGCGGCCATGATCAGCGCCCAGGTCAATTCGGGGGCGGCATGTTTGTAGCTGTCGGTGCCGCAGACCTGAATGCCCAGCGCGGCGGCGGCTTTCAGGTCCAGGGCAGCATTGCGCATGCCGCCGGTGACCAGCAGTTTAAGTACGGGCAAGCGGCGCAGCAGGTCTTCGTCGAACCGGGTGCGCTCGCGCATTACGCAGATCACCTCGAATGCGCCGAGCCGTTCGGCCAGGGTTTCGTTATCGGCAGGGTAGTCATGGATAAAACTCACCTGGCCGATGCTGTCCAGCACCGACCAGTCCACCACGTCGCGAGCCACGTCCTGCCAGTCATCGATCACCGCAATCTGCATCAGCCTTTACCTCATCAAGGAACGGTATGGGTTTGGTTCAGCCAGCCGAGCAACGCCTGATGGAATTTCGCCGGTTCCTCCATCTGCGGCGCGTGCCCCAAGCCAGGAAATTCGATCAGCGTCGACTGTGGAATCAGTTTCGCGACTTGCTTGCCGAGTACGTCGTAATGACCGATTTTCGCCTTGACCTCCGGTGGTGCGATGTTCTTGTTGATGGCCGTGGTGTCGGAGGTGCCGATCAGCAGCAGGGTCGGTACTTTCAGGTCCTTGAACTCGTAGTACACCGGTTGGGTGAAGATCATGTCGTAAATCAGCGCCGAGTTCCAAGCCACCGCTGTTTTACCCGGCCCTTTGGCCAAGCCTGCGTACATGTTCACCCAACGGTCAAATTCCGGCTTCCAGCGGCCATCGTAATAGGTGCTGCGCTGGTAGTCGTGGATACCTTGCGCCGTGACTTTCAGCTCGCGCTCATACCATTGGTCAACCGTGAGATAGGGCACGCCAAGGGCTTTCCAGTCTTCCAGGCCGATGGGGTTGACCAGCGCCAGTTGTTCGACTTGATCGGGGTATTGCAGTGCATAGCGCGTGGCGAGCATGCCGCCGGTAGAGTGGCCGAGCAGGGTGGCTTTCTGGATGCCCAGGGCTTTGAGCAGTTGCTGGGTATTGAATGCCAGTTGCTGGAAACTGTATTGATAGTGATCCGGTTTGCTTGAAGTGCAAAAGCCGATCTGGTCGGGGGCGATGACCCGGTAACCGGCCTCGCTCAGCGCTTTGATCGAGCTGTCCCAGGTCGCGCCGCAGAAGTTCTTGCCATGCATCAGCACCACACTGCGCCCATTGACCTTGCCTTGGGCGGCAACGTCCATGTAACCCATCTGCAGGGATTTGCCCTGGGACTCAAAGTTGAAGTGCTTGACTGTGTAGGGGTACTCGAAGCCCTGAAGTTCGGGGCCGTATTCCGGCGTTTCGCTCTGATTCTGGTCTTGGGCGTGAGCGAGAACGGGCAGAGCGGCCGTCAGTAACAGGCCGGGCAACCAGCGGGAGAAAGTGGGCGACATGGGGGAACTCCACAGGAAATCTGCCGATGCTGGATCGGCATGATTAGGGCGACATTAAACATAGGCCATGGCCTTGCATGATCGTTCAACCCATCCAGCCCCGTGTAGCAAGGTCCAACCCACCGTAGAGTGAAATCAGCTTGTCGTAGCGACGCCTTGCCAGTGCAAGGCGCCGATCGGTTTAACCGCTTAGAACCAATAATTCAGGCCGAGCATTAATGACTGGGCACTGTATTCAGTGCGCACATCGCCTTGGGGCAGGCCTTGAATGTCACCGAAGTGCGCCTCGCGAGTTTTGAGGTATCGATAGTCCAGGGACATGGACCATTGATCGGTGAGCTCGAAACTTACCCCGGCTCCGAGTTGGTAGGCCGATACGGTGTCGCGATGAGTATCGCCGAACTGCACGCCGCCGGCTTCCAGACCACTGACCGACAGGGTGGTGTAGCCCAGGCCGCCGCCAATGTAGGGGGTGAACCGACTGAAAGGGGCTGGCAGGTTCAAGACGTCATACCAGAGGTTGGCCATCAGGCTGGTGGCTTCCTCTTCACCTTTGCCGTCAATGCTCCCGCCGCCTTCGTAGACCCGGTTATTGAACTGGGTCAGGGAGTTCTTGCGGTAGCTGAGTTCCACTTCAGGTCTGAGCCCGATGGGAAATCGCCAGCCCAATGCCAGTCCGGTGGCGTAGCCGGAGTCTAACGGTTGGTTGAACTCCATCTCGACGAAGTCGAGGTTGTTCTGGTTAAGGTCCTGCGCAGCAACCCAGTTCAGGCCGCCCATGACACTGACGTAGGGGCCGAGCGTGCCGGCGGAACTGGACTCAGGGGCGATAAAGCCCATGCCAATGACGCCCATCACGAGATACTGAGGTTTTTTTAGTAGGTTCATGCTCGGTCCGAAGTGTGCCGTTTTATCGATAAGTAAGCGAAAGGTGTTCGGGAGCGAGCGTTCAACACTCGGCCTCCCGGGATATTTCATACGCGGTGCAAATGCGTTCCAGGTTTTTCGAGCCTTGGGGGACTGATGGCATTCGCTCGTTGTTCAGCCAACGTGCACAGGTTGTCCAGTGCAGTGGTCATTGCCGCGGTCAGCATTTTGCGTAGCAGCCCGCGGTATAAAAAACTCAAGGGGCCAGCGATCCTGGCGGTATGGATGACATGGGTTTCATTCGGGGAAAGCCTGCGCATCTGGTGATCGAATTCAAGGTCGATCCAAAGCAGTCTTGCCGTGTTCCGATAGCTTTCATGCATCCTCACCTCTTCGAGTTTCAGCGGCATGTTCAGGCCATTTTTAAGGATGCATTTGCCTTGGGCTCCAGGTTGAAACGGGCCATTGAGTTCACAATGGCTGACGTCGGTATCCCATAACGGCGCTTCGGAAAAATTGCTCCAGATCTTCCATATTTCAGAAGGCGGCGATTTGACTATGACTTGCACTTTGACATCGTTCACGGCGACACCTGGGTTGTTGGGGGCGTGGTCATGCTGGAGAGGGGAGATCAATTCAGTGCCTCAGGCAGCGGGTGCGGATCGACTCAGCACTTGAGCGGTAATACTGGCTTGACCGATTTTTTCTCCCCGATTGAACAGGTCGATATAGATGCGGTTGGTTTTGAACGGCTGATGCTGTGCGTCAAAACCGGCTTGCGGTGCCAATGACAGCGGACTGTTCCTGGGGATTGGCCGATCCAGGGTGAAACTCAAGGCCAGCAGGTTCATCGGGGTATTGAGTGGAATCCGCAGATAGCTATGGGCAATCTGCATGTAGCACTGGCGGGCAACTTCGAGGAAATACACCATCGAATAGTGCTCGGGGTCGCCCTCTTGGAAGAAGTGCTCCTGCGGCAGCTTGAGCGTGTCCACGCTCAAGCCCTGAGCGATGCCGCTCATGTCACTGACGATGACGTTTTCTTCTCTGGCCTTGTGCAACAAGGCCTTGTCACGGCAGCGAGTGGCCGTGAACTCGCCGGCGGGCGATGTCTCGAACGCCGAGCTGTAGGCCATCCCAAGGATGCAGGTGCACATCAGTTTTCCGGCCTGCATGACCTTCGCATTGAATACCTGGGGGTCTTTGCCTTGTTCCAGATGCAGATCAATCACACCCTGCTTTTGTACGTATTGCTGGAACTTGATAGTCAGGGTTTTGACATAGGCGACCCGCCCGCTCAGTGGCGGCATGGCGAGTTCAATCAGTTGCAACACGCCCTCAAGCAATAAAATGCCGGGGATGTGATCAAGAGGGTGATCGAAGAAATAAGGGTGCGCTTCATTCACCACGAGCTGGGCTTGCAGTGCCTGGGGGCTGCGCTGGACGTTGGCGATCACGATGTTTTCCGGGCAACGTTGCCAGTGCGCCGGGCGCTGGACTTCAGCGCCACGGTGCAGGGCGAAAAGGCCCTCCATCGCGCGAACCCTGACACGCAGCCCGGAGAGCAGGGTGTTGGTCAGCGTGTCGCTGAGTTGCAGCACGTCGACGCCGTCGTGTTGTGGCTCGCGGACAAGGTTGACGGGGCGGGCAGGCGCAATGACCTGCTGCAATTCGTGGGGTGCCGAGTGAGCAAAACGCAACGTGAAGGGATGCTTGATGGCAGGGGCGGGTTCGGCCGCCGGGCTCCATTCCTGAAGCTTTTCAGTAAATAACCACATCACTGCCTTGCCGGCTTCGCGCACCTCGATCACCGTGTGAGCCGATGCACCAAGCATCACCGCCAGCAGGGTTTCGATACCACTGGCTTCAGCCAGGAAGCCGGTCATCTCCTGGAGTGATCCGCTTGCATGAGCCGCATCAGGCCGCAGCTCGCAGACTTCAATGTTCTGGTAATGACGGCGCTCTTTACCCAGCAGTTGGCAAGCCTCTTCAAGCGAGTTCGCGGCGTGGGCGAGGACCGCTGCGCGGATCACCAGCAAAGGTTTGTCGCTGGAATCCGGTTGATAAGGGCGCAGCGCAATCAGCCCCAGTCCTTCGCCTTGCACGGTCGCCGAGTGTCGGGCGCGTTCGATCTCGATTTCAGCACTGATAAAGCGCCCTGCGCCGAGCAAGAGCGTGGTTATGCCTTCCTTGAACCATTGCTGTGAAGCCAGCAAGGTCTGCCAGAACAGGCCTGGGGTGCCGACCAGTGTTTGATGGAAACCCTTGAAGTCAAAAATCTGCGCCGGGTAGCCGGACAACATGTTCGGCAACATGGTTGCCACGTCCGTTACTTCCACGCCCGGTGGCATGCCTTGAGCCTGGCCGTAGAAGTTGTGAGCGCTGCTATACGCATTGCTGAAGCGTTCGCCACCCATGTTGCAGCACATCACCATCGCAGTGCCGGATGAGCCGGCCACACCCGCCGGGAGGCGTCGCAGTAAATGGTTGACGCGATCGGTGATCAACAGCTTGAACGGATCGACATGGGCCAGCGGCTTGGGGCCCATGCCGAAACCGTCGATATCGATGACGCGATCCTGCGCCAGGAATTTTCCCAGTAAAGGCTGAGTTGGAGCAGCGGTGTAATCAACGAAACGCCCATAAGGGAAAATGACTGAGGGTGCTGCAGGCTGATGAAGTTGTTGCTTGAATGACTGCAATGAGCAGTGACTGCCGATCGCCGCTTCCGCCTCGACAATGGCCAGGTCCAGCATCAGCACGCCGGGGGCGGCTAAAGGGACGGCCACGGGGACGACAGGGCGGTTGTCGGGAATGTACTCATCCACCACCAGATGCGCATTGGCGCCGCCAAAACCAAAGCTTGAGATGCCGATCCGGATTGCCGACTGACGATCAGCAAGGGGCTGTACCTGCTCTGTGGCCAGCTGCAGGCAGGTCTCGTCGACTTTTGCGCTGGGACGGTAGGCGGGCTGAGGCGGAATACCTTTATGACGCAAGATCATCAACGCCTTGGCGAGCGAAGCGCCTCCGGCGGCGGCCAGTGGGTGGCCAATGACGGACTTGATCGAACCGATGGTAATTTTTTTGCCGTCTGTGCGGTGGGGGGCAAAGAAGCTGTTCAACGAGCCCAGTTCTGTCGCATCACCCAGCGGTGTACCGGTGCCATGGGTCTCGATGTAATCCACATCGTTGGGATCAAGACCGACATAGGCACGCTGGTAAGCCGTGAACTGGGCCTGTTTGCCAGGGGCAAACACTGAGCCTTCGGCGCCGTCGGCGGAAAGTCCCAATGCCCGCAAAACGCCCAGGGGACGGCGCTGCGCAATCAGGGCCTGGGATAGGGGCTCGACCAGAAAGGCGACTGCACATTCGCCCGGCACAATGCCGTCCGCGTCTTGGCCGAACGCCTGCATTTGGGCCCGGGAGGAAAAGGCGGTCAACTGCGAGAACCCCAGGAACAGCGCCGGTGGCAACACGGTGTTCAGTGCCATGACAATCGCGTTATCCGCTTGTCCGCTCTTGACCAGGGCCTGAGCCATATCGATTGCATAGGGGAACGAACTGCAGGCGGTGTCTACCGATAATGCCGGACCACCGAAGGCAAACGCCGCTGCCAGCTCAGCCACTTGTTCTCCCGGCGTATAGCCTTGGGATGAAGAGCCCGTTGTGGCATCGGCTTTTGCGGACATTCCTGTGGCGAAATAACTCTCGTCACTCCAGGATGTCGCGACCACCAAGGCGGTGCGTTCCTTGATCAGTGCCGAGCCTTGTCCGGAAAGCTGGGCGAGGAGTGTCTGGAGTACTTTCTTACCGATGGCGACCTGCCGTCCCTCATGCCGCGAAGGGGTTGATGTGTCATCGGTCAGGCAAAAAGCACTGTCCAGGTAAGTTCGATCCTTTTCTCCTGCCTTTGCTGAATAGATCGACGCCTTATTCAGTTCCCAACGTGTCAGCATCGAATGGATGGGCGCTATCTGTCCTTGCGAAAGCAAGTGCCAAAGCGCATCCGTTGACGGTGCCCCAGGAAACTCGCCAGCCATTGCGCTGAAGCAAAAATCGCCCTCTGTTGTTACCGCGCCACTCATACCCTGTCTCCTGGTTGCCAAATGCTGGGTGATCTGTTCGATCACCCGGATTCCATGCCATTTTTTTCAGCGGCTCAGTGCTCAGCTCAGTCTTGTCAGAAGCGACAAGGCGTCCTGCGGCGTACGACGCGACATCAGCGCCTCACCGGCAAACTCGCTGGCGGAACACTGTTGCGCCATAGACTGGCAGAGTGCTTCTCGGGCAAACCCGTTGAGCCCCAACTGTGCAAAGGGTGTCTCAATGTCGATCGACTGTGGGGCGTCCGGGATCAGGGGTGACAGGTTGTTGAAAAGCAGATGGCTTATCTGCCCTTGGGAGTCCGTTGTGGCGGGTGATTGCACTTGGAAAGATGTTGCTGATATCAACTCGGGGCCGGCCAGGACGGCTTTAATCAGGGCGATGGTTTCCTCTGGCAACTTGGCGTTGGCCAGCTCAGTGCTGTTGGCCTTGAGTTGCGGCCACAACGCGACGACCGACTCCAGGAAATCCAGTTGTACCAAGGAGTCCAGGCCCAGGCTTTCATAGCTTTGTTTTAGATCGATCTGGTCAACGGTAAAACCGGTGATATTCGCCAGTTGTTCTAGTACCCATGCTTCGACATCCACGGCAGGCGCCAGCGGATCGGCTTCAAGTCGCGCCAGCAAAGCGGTAGGCGTGGGGGCATTAAAGAGCTGCGAAGTAAGTTCTTTCTTTTCCGGAAAGTGCTGGCCCAGGGATTCGAAAATATCGACCAGTCCGAGAGAGTCGATACCCAGACTCTCGAAACTTTGATCGAAGTCGATTTGTTCCTTTTTGAACCCTGTGACCGAGCTTATTTCGGTGCGCAACCATTGGCCGTAACTCAGTGCAGACATTTGCTCGGCAACAGGTGCCGATGCCAGTATTACCGAGTTCGAGTTCGAGTTCGAGTTCGAGTGCACGGGCTCCAGCACTGGAAGGTTTTTACTGACGGGGGCTTCAATCCCATGGGCATAAACGCCCTCGAGGACTTGTTGATGAGCATTGAAGTAATGCGCAGTGACGGATTCGGCCTGCTCGAGCACACGCATCAATATTGATTCTTTTGCTACATTGGATTCGCAAAGTGAATCAATGATCTTTTCAGAAAGAGAGAAATAGCTATGAGCTATTTTTCCATTGGACACGATGAATTCCTGCACAACATCGTTGAGTTGGAAGCGCATGAGGTTCTCCTAACCAAAGTCGGTATATGTTTTCTATAAGTAAGAAATCAAAAGTCATGGCCCAGGGGTGGGCCTTGTGCGAATCAATGAACCAAACTGGCAGTAGCCATATAGAGACTTAAAGTTGGAGTTGCACTGCGTCGATCTCGAAAGATGTTGTTTTTCTGGCGCCCTTGAGCAGCCCGGATCTTACGTTCAGATAAGTGAAGAGCGTCATTGCATCGATCCCCTGAAAAGCGATGTAGCCGTCAGGACGAATCAGCATCAACGTGCCCTCTTTGGCATGGTAACGCTTGTGCAACCGCCAATCGGGGTCCAGCAACGTCGAGTGCCAGGAAGGCAGCCCGGCGCTATTGAGTGCATCAATAACGCAATAAGCCTTGATGCCCGGGTAGTCCTTCTCCACCGACTCGGCCAACGAGTAATAGCCCGGTAACAAAGGAGAAAACTGATCGGCTGCGCTGAAAATCAACAACGTGAACGTTCCGTGGAACAAGTCGATCAAGCGTTTTGACGGCATACCTTGCAGTTGCCACAACTCGACATCGGGAGCCAGTTGACCTGCGCGAGGCACAGAGGATTGAAATTCGGTTTTTTTGCCTTTTTTGTTCCAATTCTTGCGCTGCTTTTTCGTCAGCGATTCTTGAATGTAATCACTTTTTCCGTAGTGGTACTGATGACCGGAAATCATCGAGGGCAGTTTGCGCTGAACCTTGCGCCGGTTGCTCAGCAGTGGCAGCACATTGTCGCGCAGCCAAACGAGGGCGCGGTGCTTCACCGTAATCAGGCCGGTCAGTCGGTGTGCCGTGTTTTCGACTTCCAGGGCAACCGGATAGCGCTCTTCGTTGTAGCTCTCCAGCAATGATTGATCCGCCAGGCCCTGATCGACATAGGCCATTTTCCACGCCAGGTTATAGGCCTCGGAAACCCCCAGGTTCATCCATTGGCCACCGATCGGGCTGCCGATATGCGCCGAGTCGCCCACCAGAAACACAGAGCCCTGTTGCAGCGTCTGCACGCGGCGATGTTGAAAAGAGGCGATGGTCGTCGATGAAATATTGGACAGCGTCATCTTTTGCCCACGTCCTTCGCACAACCGCTGAAAGTTCTCCAGGCTCAAGGAAGGGCGCTCACCTTCAGGTGGCAGGTTGTAGGGCATCTCGATGAAAAGTCGATAACGGGATTGGTCGCTGATCGGCGCGACCGCCACATAACCGTCCTGTGCACCCAGGAAGAAAGCGCCTTCGTCCTTGCTTCCAGACCACTCGATGTCGGCATCGGCGAGCATGAAGAATCGGTCGTAGGACGATCCTTCGAAGGTCATATCAAGGCGTTTTCTAATGTTGCTACGAGCACCGTCGCACGCGACCACCCAGCGACTGGAAAAGGATTCGTCGCTGCCGTCTGCATGATGAAGCGTCATCCGCACTGATCCCGGCTGGTTTTCTATATCGACCAGTTCGGTGTTCCACTCAACATCTGCACCCAACGTGTTCAGTCGCTCGAGCAGAATCTTCTCTGTTTGCGGCTGTGGCAGGCTGAGAAGCAGGGGATAAGTGGCATCCAGGCAGGAGAAGTTGTAGTTCAGCACCCGTTTGGCGTTCGACTGCACCGAAAACTGGTTGATGGTGAACCCGTCGCTGATGGCCTGATCGGCAACACCCAGATCCCGAAAAATTTCCAGGGTTCTGGAATGGATGGCCATCGCTTTGGTAGCGGTCGAGGGACCGGCATTCTTTTCAATAATGCGAAAAGAGACGCCCCACTTTTTCAGCATGATTGCCAGGGACAGGCCAATAGGGCCGGCACCTACGATCATTACTGTCGGGGTGTTACCGGGTTGCCTGAAGTGCTTGGGGGCCAAAGTGCTCAGCGTGTTCATCTGTCAGTACCAGTTTCTGTAGAAGGGAGAGTTGGCAATACCGAGAAGAGCATCGTCACCCGATGAATCTCCGTAGGCATAAATGTAAAAGTCATCAAGATTGCTCAGGCAGCTTTTAAGCCGTGTGACTTTTTCTCTCTCAACACAGTTGGTCCCGGATATCCCGCCCGTCAGTTTGTTCTTTGCAGTCGCCAGGCGGGTGCCGCAGACATAGTCAAAACCCGCTGCCTGGCCCCAGGGAATCAGGTAGTTCTCCGGCGAGTTGCTGACCAGCGCAGTGACATGCCCCATGGATTGATGCCATTGCAGCCGGCGCAGGGCTTCGGGCCTGAGCCAGAGTGGTAGCTGCTCGGTAATGAAGTACTTGGCATGTTCGCGCTCTTGCTCAACTGACAGACCGCCCAGATAACAGGCGATGAACGCCAGTCGGGCTTGCATCAACGGCGTGATGCCAAGGATCACACTAAGCATTTTGGGCAGCAGGGGAATGATCCTGAGCCAGAACGATCGGGTGCCCACGATAAAACGCATGTAGCGCCAGAACGTGTGTCGGTCGGTCAATGTGCCGTCAAAGTCGAAAACGGCCAGTACCGGTTGAGTGGCATTAACTTGCATGAATCTCTTCCTTGAGAGAGATGATCTCGATGGTTTTGGGCAACTTGAAGCCCGAGAGGTAGCGCGAAAGCAGGGTAGAGATAGTGCTTTGGGTCAGGTCAGCGCTTCCTTCAACGCACAGGTGCAGTACGTTGACCTCCTTGTTGTCCGGGACGATGTAAGCTTTCGCGCGCACCACGTCCGGATGCTTCAACGCAATGGATTCGATTTCCGTCAGGTCGACCATTTGCGCTTTGATCTTCGAGATTCGCAGTCGTTGGCAATAGAAGAACACATGCCCATCGTCGTCCCGCCAGACCAGATCACCCGTATGCAGCCAGCCATCACGGAAGAATCGGGCGTTGGCGTCCTCTGCATCGTTATAGCCGTCAATCACCATCGAGCCGCGTATCAGCAGTTCGCCGATGCGTCCAGGTGCGACATCCCGCCCCTCGGCATCAACGACCCGCAGTTCTACGCCCCTAATCGGTTGGCCCATGGCGCCGCGATGGACCTTGCCAATCGAGCTCTGGACAATCACCGGCATGCTCTCGGTCAATCCATAGCCTTGCAGCACCGGATTGCATCCCAGCAGCCGACCTAGTTTCTCGGCTTCATCTGCTGGTAGATGGCTGCCACCCGAATAAATCATCAGCTGAGGGTGCATCGGCAAAAGCGCGCCCTTGCGTTTGGCCAGTCGCGTATTGAAGTAGCGAATGACGTCCGGCACCAGGCAGGCAAAGGTGACCTTATGTTGTGACAAAACTTCTGCCAGATCCCTATTGAGCAGGGTATTGGTCATTAACAGGGTGGCGCCTACGCTCAATGGGAAAACCATCATTACGGACAGGCCGAAGATGGCATACAGCGGCAGCGTCACCAGGTGAACGGACCCCACGCCTTGAAGATGAAACTGCTCATGCAGCCCATCGCTCGATTGCGTCAGGTCAAGGTAGCGGTGAGAAACGGCCAGCGGTTTGCCGATGCCCCGATAGGTGAACTGTACCGAGACAATCGGATTGCCCTCGGGCAATAACAAGGGCTCGGGCTGTCTCGGCAGCCGAGAGTCCGCCGTTGCATTGTCGGGCAGGGGCGATGACGGCTCGCTTGCGGCGTTCAACACCAAGGAGTGCTGAATGCCGTAGGCAAGCTGAAATGTCTCGCGATGCTGCTCGAATAGCGATTCGGTGGTCACTACCAGCGTCGGTCTGGCGATGCTGATGACGCTGTTCATTTCGAAAGGCGTCAGCTTGTAGTTGAGAATGACCGGAACCGCACCGCGCCCGATGATCGCCAGATAGTAGGCGATGAACTCCACCCCATTAGGTAAAACAAGCGCTACTTTGTCTCCCGGCAATACATTCAATGCTTTGAGGGCACCGTTGCACTCTTCAGCTTTTATTCGCAACTCTCGGTAAGTGACAGTTTCTTCTTCCGCGTCCAGATTCCTGATAGCAATGTGATCAGGGAAAGACTTTGAAAAACCGACGAACCGATGCAGAAAACCTTCTTTAGATGAAAGGCTTTTCATTTACCAACCTCTCTCAATCCTTGAATTTATGGTTAGACAAAAAAGTACTACAGAGGCAGGCTATATATAAAATGTTTCAATTAAGCATCAATATAATTATTTTTCCGATACCAATCCAAGGTGTCGGTCAATGTTTCCGCCACGGGGCGGAACTTGCACTCCAATTCCTTTAGGCTTTTGTTGTGGCTGAAATGGGTGCGCCCTTGCTCTTGCTCCATGAGTTTGACAGTGGAGGTACTGATGAGCACCGGTTTTTTCGTGATGCGATAATAGGCTTCATATATCAAGGCAATGATACGCAGCATGAATAGCGGTACTTTGCGCTCCGGTGCTTTCACACCACTGACACTGGAAAGTGCCTGGAAAATACTGCTCATGTCCATATGATTGCCGGCTGCCAGATAACGTTCTCCGGACCTGCCGCGTGTGATGGCCGCGAGTTGATGTTCCGCTACATCCCTGGCGTCTACAACGGAAAAACTTCCAGGCAGTATGCCGGGTAATTTCTTTCCGACAAAGTCGAGCAGGAACTGTCCTGATGAGGTGGGACCGATATCCCCTGGGCCAAACATCCAGCCCGGCAATACCATGGCGATGAACATATCCGGGTGCTGCAACAGAAATTCCTGAACTTTTTGTTCAGACATTATTTTGCTCAAATAATAGTCGTCAGCCTCCGATTCATTGCGAGACATTGTTTCATCGATTACTTGATCTCTATTGCCCTTCAAAACGGCAATGGATGAAGTATGGACTGCGCGACGAATGCCAGCCGCATAAGCGGCTTGGAATAGTCGCTCGGTCCCGATCACATTAGTGTCATAAAGTTTCTGCCAGTGCTTTCCGCCTTTGTAACTATCACGGAAATAGGCGGCCGTATGAAACAAGGCATCACAGCCTTGCAAGGCATGGCTGAAGGCATCGACATTGAGCATGTCGCCTTCGACAAATTCGACAGGAAGATTGCCGAACTGCTTCTTGGCTTTTTCGACGGAACGGACCAGCGCTTTTACTTTGATATTCCGCTTTAAAAGCGCATGAACCACATTATTACCGAGCAGGCCTGTAGCGCCTGTAACAAAGGCATATTCCATTAAAATCCAGCTCCTGTGAGTAACCTGCTACTGCATTGAGATTGATGTCACCGGGTTCGATGCGAGATCAGGCGCTGGCTACATCAACGGTGGCAAGTAAAAACCATTTGGTATCTGAAAATCAAGTGGTATTTCGTTGCCGCCGCAAGGTCGACGTCCTCGAGCCCGGCCTAAAACTCGAAAACCAGCGGTTTAGCGCGTTGTACCTATCGTCTGCCTCCTTGGGGCGTCACAAGACAGCCGTGGCAGGGAAGGCACGCATCAGGCTGGATACCGGCCTCTTTATGAGTTGTAAACGCTTGCAATGCCAACGAAAAATCATCGGGGCAGTCCTTTTGGATCCTTCGTCGCTTGCCCCAATACATGGCATTTACATGGCACTCCTTAAAAGTTTAACTGTAAAGTTATTAAGAAAGCCTAGTATAAGATATGATAGTTAAAACAGGTTTTGCGCAGGGAGTAGCAAATCTGTTGCATCCAGTTACAGATAGATTTTTTGGTTTGGCTAAAAGGAGCCGAAAGCGTGATTAAAAAGAGATTGGGTCGAGAAGAAAGTCAGCAAGTAACAAGAGATAAATTATTCGACACCGCCACTGACCTTATGGTGAGAAAAGGCTTTCACGCGGCCAGCGTCAACGCTATTTCCGAGGATGCCGGCTTTTCGAAGGGCGCGTTCTTTTCAAACTTTACAAGTAAGTCAGACTTGCTTTTGCAATTGACTCAGCGGTTCAAGAGAGTTGAAATAGATCGATTGAGCGTTACCCTGAGTTCGGGGTATTCATCTGAACAGCTGACCCATGGATTGAATGCTTATATTGACACACTTAAAAATAATACCAGTTGTGCAATTCTTGATGCTGAACTGCAACTGATCGCCTTGCGCGATGAAGAGTTCTCAAAGCATTACTACGATCTGCATCAGGAGAATAGTGAAGCCTTGGGCAAGCTGATTACCATCATATTCAATCATGCAGGCAAGAAGCCTCCTTTGGCGTATGCCGCTCTTGCAAGAACCTTCACCGCTTTGTCGGAAGGTTTGATATTGCAAGGACATAAAGATCCGGCCTCTGAAATAAAGCTGGTGTTGAACTCGCTTATTCAGACAGCAGAGCCTCTGTAGAACGCTACCATTCTTGTAATACGTACGGTATTCCGCATGTCCGAGGCTCAGCCTCGGGCAGGATGCGAATAGGCCCCTCTGTGTTCATGCCGAGAGTCTCAGGCCATCATCTCCACCCAACCCGATCGATGCGCCGAACATCAATGGGCGGGGTAGTCCGCCACCACCACGTCAGTACCGTCTTTTTTCAGTCCGATCACCTGATAGGCATCACTCATGCCGTCCATTTCCATGCCGGGCGAGCCCATGGGCATGCCGGGAGCAGCAACCCCCAACAGGTCGTCCCGCTTACTCAAAGCCAGTACTTGATCGGCCGGCACGTGGCCTTCGACGAATTTACCGTTGATCAAGGCAGTGTGGCAGGACGCAAGGCGAGGTGGCACGCCGTGTTGTTGCTTGAATTGGCTCATGTCGGCTTCGACGTGGTCTTCAACTTTGAAACCGTTGGCTTCCAGATGGCTGACCCATTTTTTGCAGCAGCCGCAATTGGCGTCGCGGTGAACTTCGATGGGGATCAGATCAGCGGCCTGGACCAGGGAAGAGATAAAGAGGGCGCTTAGAGCGATCAGGCGCAGATGAGTTCGCATGGAAGTCTCGTCTCGGGTTGTGGCCAAAAGTATGTATTACCATCTTATCCCACAAAGAGGCAGGGGGATTGTTTCGAAGTAATACAGGTAACATTGTGGCGAGGCGGCATGCCCCTCGCCGCAGGGAGCTATCCCTGCGTGTTGCAAGTCAACGAACCCTGAAACGCCCCATGATCGCGCTCACCCGGCTGTTGGCATCCAGCAGTTGCAGAGTGTTGAGTTCACTGGCCTGGCCGCTTTTCACCAGTTCGTCGACCATGTGGCGAATCTGCACCATGCTGCGATTGATCTCTTCGGTCACTGCGCTTTGCTGCTCGGCGGCGGTGGCGATCTGGGTGCTCAGGCTATTGATGTGGCTGACGGAGCCGGCCATTTCATCCAGGCCGGAGTTGACCCGCGCCGTGGCATCGGCGGCCGACTGACAGCTGACCTGGGTGTTTTCCATGGCGCTGACCGACGAACTCACGCCTTGGGTCAGGCGGGTCAGCATTTCGTTGATTTCCGAAGTGCTAGCCTGGGTGCGGGCAGCGAGGGCGCGGACTTCATCGGCGACCACCGCGAACCCACGGCCTTGCTCACCGGCCCGGGCCGCTTCGATCGCGGCGTTGAGCGCCAGCAAGTTGGTTTGCCCGGCGATGGCGCCAATCACCCCGAGAATTTCGGTGATGCGTTGGGCGTCCTGTTGCATGCTTTCGACTTTATGGGTGGCACTGGCTACTTCACCGATCAACGCCACCACACTGCTCGACGCTTCGCCGACCACCACGCGGGAGCGATCCGCGTGCTCGTTGGCGCGTTGTGTGAAAGCGGCGGTTTCGGCGGCGTTCTGCGCGACGCTGTCAGCAGTCGAACTCATCTCGGTGATGGCGGTGACGGTCTGATCGGTTTCCGAAGCGTGACGCACCAGAATCTGGCTGGTGTGAGCGGAAGTCCGTTGCAAGTTCTCCAGGCTCGACGCCATCGCCCCCGTCGCCTGAGTGACTTCGCCAATCATGTTCTGCAAATAGGCAATAAAGGCGTTTACCGAATGACCGATGGCGCCTAGCTCGTCTTCGGCGCGGATGGTGATGCGCTTGGTAAGGTCGGCATCGCCCGTGGACAAGGCGTCGATGTTGGCTTTCAACGCTTTCATGCGCTGGATCAGTTGGCGGATGGCGTAGACCTGCAGCAACACCAGCAGAATCACCATCGGAATCTGCAACAGGCTCAACGTGTTGAGCACATCGTCACGCTGGGCAGTGATCAGTTTGGTCGGCAGGGCAGTGGCGAGGAGCCACGGTGTACCTTCAATCGGACGCATGAAGAAGGTACTGGCTTCACCCTTGTTATCGAACTCGACCCGTTGCAGCGGTTGGTCCCGCTGTGCCAGTCCGGCCTTGACCTGAGCGGCAAATGGCGACTGTCCGGTCAGTTCAGCGATGTTTTTCAATACGATCGGCCCGCTGATCCGCGAGCTGTTGCTGATGATCTTGCCGTCGGCCTCGACGATCAGCATTTCTGCACCCAAGTCTTTTTCCTTGCGCGCCACCAGGTCGTTGAAGAAACCCAGCGTGACGTCGATGGTCGAGACACCGTACGCCGCGCCATTTTTCTGAATAGCCATGGCGCAGTTGGTGCGCGGTTCGGCACTGGCATCATCTTTATAGGCAGCGGCCCAGGCGCATTGGCCGCGCGGAGTCTGCATGCCGCCCTTGTACCAGGTCTGGTCGTAATAGTTGGGCGCGGCGTCGCTGTTCCAGAACGTATTGACCGCCAGTTTCCCCGAAGTATCGCGATGCCAGAAGGTGCTGAACTTGTTGCGCCCGGCTTCGCGCTGACCGGGCAACGGCCAGATCCCGCCACCGAAGACTTTCAATTCACCGTACTGATCAACCAGGCCCGGCAGGACCGTGTCGATGGCGGCGCTGTCGAGCAGGGGAATGGTCTGGGTGATGCTGCGCTGCTGAGCTTGCACCTTGTTCAGTTCGCCCTGGATCTGTTCGGCCACTTCGGCGATGCGATTGAGGGCCACCTGTTCTTCGGTGTGGCGCAGTTTTGGCGCGACCAGTTGGCTGATGCCAACCACGGTCAGGATGGATAACAGCAGGATGAACAGGACCAGAAACAGCGTGTAGCGAGCCTGAATGGTACGAAATGCGGGCATGGGACCGGTCCTTGTGCAGCGTTTTTATTATTGGATATGGGTTTGAAAATCGGGGCGTCGAAGGGATATCGGCTTCTGAAGGTCGAGCTTTAGGTACGATCGTACAAGATTTTTCGAGGTGATGTGCGATATGAGGCGAAACGTGTTCGCATTGATACAAACAAACTAACCAAGGCGTACATAAAAGCCTGATTAGTTATCCGCGCCAATATCGAAAGGTTCATGTAGGCCAATGAAACTGGGCGATTTTATGTATGTATCGTAAATGTACAAGAATTGTAAAAAACGGAAATATTTGTTGGTGACGTGAGGGCGCGCATCGATACTCCCCGCACTTAACTCGGTTAAACAAGGTACTTCTATGGTCGCCTCACAAGGACGTCTGTGTGTTTTAGTTGATCGGCATCCGGTTACTCAGTCGGGAGCCCGGCCATGACAATCGGCTATACAGGTGCCTGGACAAGCAAAGCAGGTTTGTTGGTCAAGGACACTGGCAGCAGCAAGCCTGTTTCCCATAGCGCCCGGGTCAAGCAGATGCTGGCACTGGTGGGGAACAATCCCAATGCCCTCAATACGGCGAAGATGGATGAGCAGAAACTTCACCGGAACATCAAGGGCTTCGATCCGGAAAATGTCTCCGCCAAGCAACTGGGCAATCTCAGTGCCTTCTTGAGAAGCAAAGGCCTGATTTCCGATATTACTTCGATGACCTTGCTTAATGCCGGAGACAAGTTTGACCGATTTGGCGTACAGAAAGACCCGGATGCGAAGTTCAATGCACTGGAGTATTTCGCCACGCAACTGGACACCATTCAGAACAACAGTATCAAGGGTGACAAGTACGCCGCTGGCCTGATTCCGGAATACAAGACGGCGATCTACGTACTGCAGAACTTGCAAACTTACGGCAAGGGCAACGGTACGACCCCGACCGACAAGGGTGTCAAGTCCAAGGCGTGATGTTTGACAGCGCTGGCCCGCTCGAACGCTCGAACGGGCCGGGTACCTGCTACCGATCAAGCAACTTCATGATTTCTTCCGGATAACGCAGACCTGCCGTGGCATTGGCCGGGAATATCGCTTCCAGGGCCTGCAATTCTTCGCGGCTCAGCTTCACGTCCAGAGCCGCCACATTTTCTTCCAGATACTTGCGCTGTTTGGTGCCTGGTATCGGGATCAGGTAATCCCCTTGAGCCAGGACCCATGCCAACGCCAGTTGGCCTGCCGTCACACCCTTGTCGGCGGCCAGAGCCTGCACCTGCTGCACCAGCAACAGGTTTTTTGCGAAGTTTTCTCCTTGAAAACGTGGACTGAAGCGACGGTAGTCATCGGCTGCGAAGTCATCCGGACTTCTCAGCGCACCGGTCAAAAAGCCCCGGCCCAACGGACTGTAAGGCACAAAAGCAACGCCCAGGCGTTGGCACGCGGCCAGGCAACCGTTCTCCTCTTGATCGCGACTCCACAGCGAATACTCACTTTGCAGTGCACTGATCGGATGAACCTTATTCGCTCGCTCCAGCGTGGCGGCCGATGCCTCACTTAATCCCAGGTAACGCACCTTGCCGGCCTTCACCAGTTCTGCCATGGCGCCGACGGTTTCCTCGATGGCCACCTGCGGATCAATGCGGTGCTGGTAATACAAGTCCAGGGTTTCTACGCCCAGGCGCTTGAGGGTGCCGTCGATTGCATTGCGAATATATTCCGGTCGACCGTTGACACCCCGTGCGCCGGCGTTGGATGGATCGCGGACAATGCCGAACTTGCTGGCCAGAAACACCTGCTCACGCTTGCCGACAATGGCCTTGCCGATCAGCTCTTCATTGGTATGCGGGCCATACATATCTGCCGTGTCGAGCAGGTTGATTCCCAGTTCCAGTGCTCGATGCAAAGTGGCCGTGGCTTCGCGGGTGTCCACGCCCGTGGTGTAGAAATCGGTCATGCCCATGCAGCCCAGACCGATCGCGCTCACCTGTGGACCGTTTTTGCCCAGTTGACGTGTTTGCATGAAGTCATCTCCCTGTGAATTGAATCCCATTGTTGACCTCGACAGAAACAAGATAAACCGGCTAAAACTGCTATCACTGTTCGTAATTTCTAAATAATCAGCCGGTAAGCCAAAGCAATGGACCGTTTCAACGCCATGCGCGTGTTCACCCGAATCGTCGAACTGGGCGGCTTTGCCAAAGCGGCGGACAGCCTGCAATTACCCCGGGCTTCGGTGACGATTCTGATCAAGCAACTTGAGGCACATCTGGGCGTGCAGCTGCTGCAACGCACCACCCGGCAGATCAGCTTGACGCTCGATGGCGCCGCCTATTACCCGCGTTGCGTACGGCTGCTGGCGGATCTGGATGAGACCGAAGCCGTGTTTTCCGCTGCTCGCCAAAACCCCAAAGGTCTGCTGCGAGTGGATATGCCAGCGGGAGTGGGGCGTTTGATCGTGATTCCGGCCTTGCCGCAATTCACAGCCCGGTACCCATTGATCGAACTGGAAATCGGTTTGAATGACCGGCCTGTGGATTTGATCCGCGAAGGTGTCGATTGCGTATTGCGGGGTGGCTCGCCCCTGGACGATTCACTGGTGGCGCGACCGCTGTGCATGCTGGATCAGGTCACGTGTGCCAGCCCGCAATACTTGCAGCGTCGCGGGACTCCGCAATGCCTGGAGGATCTGGAGGGTCACCAGATGGTGGAATATTTTTCCAATAGCACCGGTAAACGCTACGGACTGGAATTCATAGCCGATGCCCAAGTGCGCTTGATCGATTTGCCCAAGCACGTCTCGGTCAACAGTGCCGATGGTTATCTGGCGGCTTGCGAGGCGGGATATGGCTTGGTTCAGACTCCGTATTATCACGTAGCCCTGCAGCTGAAAGAGGGGCGATTGGTCGAGGTCCTGCGAGAGATGCCGCCACCGGCTATGCCGTTGACGGCCCTCTATCCTCCTCATCGTCAATTGTCCCGACGAGTAAGGGTGTTCGTCGACTGGATGGTGGAACTCTGTGCGCAGTCGGCTAATGGTTTTTTCAGACAAGACTCAGGCAACTGAGCGGGTGCCGACAGGCATGTCTGGGCAAAGGGGGCTGATTGCGGCGGCGTTCTGCTGTAAGTCGTCATGTAACTGTTGCATGTGCGCACAGAGCAGGTTCAAGGATCGCATTTGCACGCCTCGATGAAACAATGCAAACCAGCCATTGCCCCCTGGCGTAGGCATCAGGCCCGTGAAGGCGAAGCCTAACGCTGAAAAATTGCGCAGGTTGGAAGCGAAGTGCCGGGACAGTTCGAGACGTACCGAGATCAGCCAGTGCCTGGGCAATTGCCAGAGTTGCCCAAGCAAATCCTTGTTCAAGTATGAAATGACAATGTCGAGCCGATGCTGGTGCTGCTTGATCTGCAAGGGCATCGCGGGGCGCGATGTATTGTCCTGGCAGGTTCCAAATACCGAGCACAGGTGTCGCATCAACGTACGGCAGCTTTCGGGCCAGGGGATATCGGGGAGCGGGCGCTTGTGTCCGTCGATCATGTGATAGCCCATCACGATGGTTTCCGGTAGCGGGTCGGCGAATGGCGAAGGAACATAATCGGGCAGCAGGCCTGTACTGTGGAAGCCGACTTTTGCGGCCATGCGTTGTGTGTAGGGATGGTGGGTCACTTGCTTGATCGAAACGCTCTCGAGCCCCAGGGCGCCTGATTGCATCAGTAACTCCCGGCCCAGACGGGTCGCGATGCTTTGCCCCTGTGCAGCGGGATGCACCACGCTCAGAGCCAGCTCCGCAGTATTCGAATGCAGGGTTCGGCACAGCGCGGCGTGCCCCAGAACCCGCACATCATCCACCGCTAGCATCGATCGCCAGCGACCCTCGGCGTTATGCTGATTGATCATGTTCGGCAGGTAAACATCCCGCTGAACGTAATGATCGCCATAGACCTCGCGAAACAATCTGCTTACGCCACCCGCATCGGCGGGGCAGTAGGGTCTGAAAATCAATCGAGTCATCACACAGGCTCCAGCGCGGGAGCGTCATACACGCGCAAATCCAGCACACGCAATTGTTTGCCCGAACGAGGGTGAAGCTTGAGGTCTGTGGTTGCGCAGGTCAGCACCCGCAATTCCAGCAGACCCTCACGGCTCAGGTCGTCAAGGGCGGGATAATGGGCAAGCAGCGCTTCACGCAATGCGCGGCGCGCCGGCTCTACGGTTTGTAACTGAGATTCGGGTACCCACATCACGCTCAACAGATCCTTGTGTCCGACCTGTTCGATCAGCAATTGCCATTGCTCACTGCGTGCTGCATGCAAAACAATCTTGTGTATTTCTTCGATAAACAGCGACAGCACACCGACGCGTATTCGTTGACTGTGGGCGCTGCGCCCCTTGAGGGCGAATTTACGCATTGGGGTTGCAGCCGGTTCACGCCAACAAGCACGGTCGCCTACCGGGTAACGCAGCAGCGGCATGAGCCGGCGTGTCAGGTTGGTCAATACCAGCAGCCCGGTGCGATCGCATTCTTCAATCACTTCACCGGTATTTTCATCGATGATCTCCAGCAAGGTTTGTTGTTCGAACACCCGATGTTCGCCCAATGCACAGTCGCGATTGCTGGCACCTATGAGCCCGGCGTCTACGCTGGCGTAGCCGATTGAGGCAATCCGAGCGTTGGGGAACACGTCTGCGAGGATGGCCAATTGCGGGGCAAACAGGCTTTCGCCGCCATACAATATTGTCTCGACCCCACACAACACTCGCCGATATTGCGCCAGATAGGCGGCGAATCGCAGCAGTTGCGCCGGTACTCCGGCCAGGACGTTGATCCGATGTTGCGCAATGGCATCCGCCAAGACGTCCAGCTCGACTTGTCCGGTAAACGGAAATTCACAGATGGATTGTCCAACGTGGGCCAAAGAGTCGTGGATGAACAGAAAACTGGCGTAGAGATCCCCTGAAAAGAACAGATTGGCCACCCGGTCGCTGTTGTTCAGTTGAGAGGAGATGCTGGCTCCGAACGTACTGACCAATGCATGCCATTCCTCGCAGGTGTACACCGCAAGTTTGCCCTGACTGGTCGAGCCTCCTGTTTTAAATACCAGTGCGTCATCGACATTACCTGTCAAGACCGGCCAATGGCTCAAGTCGTTGCTGCCGACCCAATAGTTGGCCACGTCCGTTAACGGTATATCTTTTAAAATAATACCCTTCGATGGCAAATGGGCCAGATGTTTGCCGTAAAAACTTGAGTGTCGTCTTATATAAGGTACTAATTGTTCAAGCGAATAAGTTGGGCTCACGGGGTTCTCTTTCTTGTTAGGCTTTTTTATCAGAAAGCAGCATCATTGAAGTGTCTGCTTTTATTTTCTTTGATCGATAATTAACGGGGTTTTGCCGCTGTGTCTGTTTCGGGTGAAGGCCTGTTCGGCGCACAGGGTCACCTCCACAATTAAAAGTGCAGCACTCACCGCATTGGCCAATGTTTCATGGGTCAGCAGTTTTTGGCGTACCCAGTCGACATCGGCGTCTACTCGAACTTGCATGCGTTCGACTCCGCTGGCGGCGTGGTCCAGAACAACTTGAATAGGGACGCCCACGCTCAGTTCCAGTGCCGAAGGGGAAATGAATTCCGTGCCAATTCGTACCAGTTTGCCGTGCCGCTGTAGCAGTTCGAATCGCGGCGTCTCCAGTCCGCAAGGGCAGGCCCCGGGTATCCAGCGACCGGTATCGCCGATGTCATATCGGTGCACGCGCTGACCTTCTCGGGCGCGGGACGTAAACAGCAGACGGCCGATCTCGTTGGCTTGTACCGGCACATCCTCGTCGAGCTGAACGATTTCCAGATGCTGGGTTTCGCACATCAAGTGAAAAATGCCATCCCCCGTCGCCCGGCAGGCATGACCCAGAGGGCCGGCATCGACGGAGCCATAGAGGGCAGAACGAATCGTCGATACTGCGCAACTTTCCATCAGGCGCCGACTGGCCTCACCCGGATGCTCACCGCCAAGGAACACTTTGGCGATACCGGCATAGTCGCGAAGTCGGGCCTGCTCTTTGAAAAACAGGCGATGCAGCGTACTGGGCATGCCGATCAGCACGGTGACACGCTGCTCCACGATCATTCGGGCGATTTCACTGAAGTCATCGTCCTGGGGAGCCCCCATGGGCAAGTGTGTGACTCCCATCTGTTCAAGGACATTTGAAAAACTGAAAAAACCACCGTACAGATTGCCGCCATAGAACAGGTTCATTACCCGGTCTTGGGAGGGATCCAGCCCGAGGCAGAACATGCCATCTGCCGCGGCGCGCATTTGTCGTTGAAAGTCTCGATAGCTGAAACCGGCCAGGGCCGGAGTCCCGGTGCTACCACCGGAGCGAAAATACAGCTGCGCTGTGGGGTTGATCGGCTGAGCCATGAAGGTGTCTTTGTCCATGATCGGGACATGGGCTGTTTCAGGGGCTGGCGGCAGCGGGTCGAGCGTGGCGCGGCCAGTCGAGACATCGGCGGCCAGGCTCACAGAGAGACGGCGACTCAGACGCGACAGCGCGTAAACGCCATCGTGAGGCTCACCGGCGTAGCCATCATGAATCGTCTCGCAAGGTGTAATACGAGTGACGCCGGCATTGACCAATGTCCGAACAAGCCCGGGCGTTTGCGCCGCAGCGGCTATCAGTGCGCAGCTTTGCAGGACCGTTCGCCAGGGCAACAGTGTATCGGCGAGCATAGGCTGTGGCACTGGCTTGAGCAGCACGGTACGAAACAGCGGCGATGGCGCGAGCGTCTGATGATGCTCCCAGATGACACGCCATCCGGAGCCGCGCCACACCTGGCCGGTCTGATTGGTAAAGCATTGATCCAGTCGCGCCATGGCTGTATGGGTGGTGATTTCCGATGCTTCCTGATCTGTCGGCAGCAGCGCCGGCCAGTGGCCGGCACGACGGCTGAACGCTTCGGCAAGACGCTCCCCCAGGCCTCGCAAGACTGTCGGATCATTGCTGTCTACCAGCACCCATTGAGGGCTGGAGCATGCCCGTTGATCCAGTCGACAGATTTCATCTACCAACGCATCGAGGGTTGAAGGGCTCGCCACTTCAGGTGACAGATAGGCGAAGCTGATTTTGTGCCCCCAATCGATCCAGCGGCATCCCGCGGGGATCTGTTGACGGATCGCCTTGAGCGCTGTTTCACCACCCCAGGCCGATACGCCGTCCGCCGTGGCGCAGAGTTGAGCGATCTGTGAAGTGTCGACCGGCAGAACGGCTACGAATTCGGCCAGTCTGCCGCTGGTGTCGCATTGCACCAGGGCGGCCAGCAACCGAGCAGTCAAACCTTCATCGCTGGCACTGGGGCGCAACCAGTTGATATTGCCCGCCAGCAGGCTTTCGAGTATCGCGCAGAACGCCAGCAACGGCGCGTTGCCCGGGGTGATATGCACTACCAGCCCCAACGGATGCCAGCTTTCGAAATAGGGGTGTCGGTAGTCGATACGCCGCAGCGAACGTGGTTGCAGACCCAGCTCTCGCTCAAGTTTTGTGTCCAGGTTGCTGCGCTGGCAAAAGTCGATCAGCCCCTGACAGTGATCGTCATCGAGAGGCAGGTCCAGGCTGCGAGCCTGCAACTGCGCGGCAAATCGAGCGGCAGAGTCGATAACGATGTCGCTGTCGATCGGGGCCGCCAGCAATCGGGGTAATTGTTTTCGAAGCAGATCGAGTGCGCCTTCCAGAGTAAGGTCGTCACGGCGTTGGCCATTGATCAGGTACATATCAAGCCCTCCCGAGCAGTTCAGAGGCGGCCATGGCGCAGCTGCGACTGGCGGAGGTTCCGGCACGTCCATGGAGCTCGAACCAATCAGTCATCAGGCCGCATCCGCAACTGGCGCCGGGATGCAGTGTTGCCAGATCGCCCATGACCACGGCATGGGCAGGGCTCGACGAAATGTACGGCGAAACAAATTCCAGCAAGCCGCGCTGGCCGTAGGGCTGAACAGTGAAATCGGATGGGTTGCGCACAAAAACCTTCGAGTAGATCGGTACATGAA
This sequence comes from Pseudomonas sp. JL3, assembly GCF_031570575.1. Taxonomy (NCBI): domain Bacteria; kingdom Pseudomonadati; phylum Pseudomonadota; class Gammaproteobacteria; order Pseudomonadales; family Pseudomonadaceae; genus Pseudomonas; species Pseudomonas sp. JL3. The sequence continues at coordinate 253,292 of NZ_JAKWJK010000001.1, read as the reverse complement.
AATGATGGTGGGCACACTGGATATAGGGCACGGCATGCTCTACGGCGCCATAACCGTCCCGGCAGCGGGACAGGTCGATACCCAATTGCCGATTGATTCGGGCATACAACTGATGCAGGGGAACCTCCTGTGTTGCCTGGGTTTTCCAGCCGCCCCCCAAAAACACCAATGACTGGGCAGGCAACTGCAAATCGGCCACGCCGGTGTCGTCCATGTGCTGCAGTGCATGGGAAAGGAACGCCGGAAAACCGAGAATACGAACGGGCAGTCCTTCCTCGGCAAACTCCTGCAAGGCCCTAATCACACCAAAAAGGTCGAACGCGTGGCCTTTGCCGGTGAGGCGCAAGCCGTAAACAACACGATTGACGGGGGCATAGCTGCAAAGAAACTGATCGGTGAAAGCAGTCCCCAGGGTGATCGCCGCCTCGGGCTCATAGCTCAAGAGCAGGTAATTGCAGGGGCTGTCCGGGGTATCCCAGCCGTAGTACTGGAAAATATGGCTCACCATGCCTTGTGCCGCGGCCATGCTGCGCTGGTCGTAGCGCATGCGACTCTTCTGGCCGCTGGTGCCCGAGGAGGTCAACTCCAGCGCGCCTTCGCCTGTGGGACCGAACACCAATTGACGTTTAAAGTAATTGGCGAAAATCGGTGGCAGCCGTGACCAGTCATCCATCGTTTCCAGGGCGTTGGCATCAAGATCGTTAGCGTTCAGCCAGCGTTCGTATCCAGGCGTGTGATGACAATGAAACAGACTGATTTCGCCCATGGCCCGGTCGAACAGGCCATCCGGCACGGAATCCAGGCAATAGGGTTGCGTTAACGCACAAAGCGCATCGGAGTAAGGTAAATGGATCATCAAAAAGACCTATTGTCAGGTGTCAAATCGCAAGTGGGATGTGAGAGCGGCGCAGAAACTGTCTCAAGGGCACCAGGCACAAGAGCCCCATCAGGCCGGCCATCAGGGCGAAGTCCTCAAGGCTGTCGCCGGCGCCCAGCGCAGCGATAATCGAACTCCCTCCACCCATGACAGCAATGGAAATCATGCCGATCGCCGCTGAAACCAGTCCTTTACTGTCATCGCTGGAAAACAGCGCAAGCCGGTACAGAGCGGCGTTGCTCATGCCAAGACCGATGGCGTAGAGCGACAGGCAACTGACCAACAGAAGCGTCGAAGCACCGGTAACAGTGATAACGGCTAATGCGATGAGTCCACCGCAAAACGGCCAGAGCGCATATCGAATCAGCTGGGGCAGTTCAGTGTTGGCGATCAATCGGTTGAGTATCAGATTGCCCAGAATGACTGCCGCAAATACCGGGATCTGCCACAGGCCGTAGTGCAAAGGGGCAAGTCCCTGGTTCTGGATCAGCAAGAGTGGCGCCAGCCCGATCCAGGCAATCAATGGCAGGCTCATCAGTCCCAAGGCGACGGTTGCGCGCAAAAATTGCCTGTTGGTGAGTAAAGCGGTGTAGCGGCGCACCGTGCCGCCCCATTCAAAGGGCACTGCAGCCAGTCGTTGACCGTCCTGACGCAAGGTGCCCACAGTTTCCGGCATGTACCAGTAAAGGCCCAGCCAGACCGTTGCGCCGCTGATACCCAAGAGTAAAAACAGTTCACGCCAGGAGAGCCACTCCAGCACCAGACTGCCGAGCAGTGGACCGAGCAGCGGGGAGAGCAGTGCAACGTTCCCCAGCAATGCCATGATCTTTACCGCATCGGCTTCGCAGAAAACCTCTTGAAGGGCGGGATAACTGACGGCAATGACAAATCCCAATCCCATGCCTTGCATCAACCGCAAGCCGTTGAATGCGGAAATACTCTGGACGCCGAACGTCGCGGCGCAGGCAATGGCAAATACTGCACAACCCATGAGCAGCATCTTGCGACGACCGAAGTGATCAGACAGCGGGCCAATAAGCCATTGCACAAGAATGCCGCCTGTCAAATAAAGATTGAAGGCATAAGGAACATGGCTCGGACTGGCATTCAATTGATGGGTTACGGTTAGCATGGCCGGCATAATCATATCGCTGGCCATATAAGTCAGAAGTTCAAAAAGAGTAATTGCAAAGCAAAACCCAAGTAGTAGAGGTGGACTTATATCTATTAAAGGTTTGCGCATGACGTTCCTGTTCGTGCTGAAGGTTTGATAAGGCAGCAGAACAAGACTATCTATAATCCATGCAGAATTTCATGCGCTTATTTAACGCCGGAAATTTCAATATCTTTCGCTGTGTGTCTATTGGGGGGCAGGTTAGAACAGATCGGGATCTTGTAAACGCCCTTGGATGACCCATAAGAAAAAATGCCTGCTATAGAGCAGGCATTTGTACGGGATCAGTCAACATACCATTTGACGTTATCGATGCTGATAGTAGCCCGGTCCTCCTCGGTCATAATGGTGGCCGCCATGCCAGCCGCCATGGGGGAAAACGACGCAACCACTCAGGGCCAGGAGAGCAAGCAAGGGAATCAGCAGTGTGATTCGACGAAGCATTTCAAAATCCTCGATTATCGCCGCAATGAAGTCAAAACTCGTCATCGGCTGTAACATAGGACCCCGTTTCCGTCCCCTCATTCCGGTAGAACGGTAGGGGCTTGGCATGCAATCGGAGACAAACCGGATACATTTTTTTGGTTCAGGAACCCGCAATGACCCAGTCGCAACGTTTGAAATACTCGATTCTGATTTCCCTGGTGGTATTGGGGATCATGTTCGGCCTTTCCTGGCTGCAAAATGCAGGGATGATCACAGAGCAGCTGTTTCAGTACATCGCCATTGGCGTGGCGGTGCTCGTGGTGGTGATCAATGGCGTAATGCGTCGCAAGGTCAAGCCTTGAGCGACGCTCCCTGGCCGGATTGCTCGCTATAAAGGACGGCGGCAGCCTGTGGATGCAGGCTGTAGCTTTTGTCCGGATTGAGGGTGATCACGCCTTCACCGCACAAGCGTTTCAACACTTCCCGGACGCTGAGAAAGGACAGGGGAATGTCCAGGTCCAGCAAGTGGCTGTGCACGCCACGCACTCCCAGGCTGCGGTCGCTTTGGGCGGCGGTCAGCAAGGCGTCGATGACTTTCAGGCGAATCAGACTGGTCCGCAGGCCAAAACTCTTGAGCAGAAACCTGATCCGTTCATTGCCGTGGCGTTCGGCTGGTTGATTGAAAGCGCGGGAGCCCAGAGTGGTGCCCTTTGGCGCATGGCTACCGTCCGTTGGCAGTTGCGGGTTGTACATGCAAAAACTCCTTTTCAGAGCCTGATCCAGAAAAATATGGTGGGTGCTCTCAATCAATAAGACGAACGAGCCCGGCAAATAATGAAGACCCGCATGTAGAAAATTTGTCGACGTTACGCCAGCGGCCCATGAGCTGGGCAGCAGGCCGCCCTCAAGGGCCTAAATTTTTGCGGTTTGCTTCGTTTTAAGGGGAGGCGCATTGCGTGTCATACGTCTTTTCGATCAGGAGCGAGCGTGATTATTTCCAGGCAGTTAACCAGGTTGAGCCTTGCGGGTGTGTTTCTGGGGCTGAGTCTTGCGGCAAATGCGCGCAGCCAGCCAGAGCAGGCGACGGCCGAGATTCGTCGCACCAGTTTCGGCGTGCCGCATATTCGCGCCGACAACGAGCGCGGGCTCGGCTATGGCATTGGCTATGCCTACGCCCAAGACAATCTATGCTTGCTGGCCAATGAAATCGTCACCGTCAATGGCGAGCGCTCCCGGTATTTCGGCCCGGACCAGTTTACGGTCGAAGAGCGCGGGAACCTGGCCAGCGATGTGTTTTTCAACTGGCTGAACACCCCCCAGGCCGTCGCCGCTTTCTGGCAGGCGCAAACGCCTGAAGTCCGCGAGCTCATCGAAGGTTATGTGGCGGGTTACAACCGTTCGCTGACAGAGCGTCGGGCGCAGGGTTTGCCGCAGCAATGCCAGGGAGAATGGGTACGTGCGATTACCGCGCAGGACCTGGTCAAGTTGACCCGACGTCTGCTGGTCGAAGGCGGCGTGGGGCAGTTTGCCGAAGCATTGGCCGGCGCTACCCCACCGAAAGCCGTTGCCCATGTGGCGGGCGAGTCGGCGTCGTTCCAGCTGGCGGCTTCGCGCATGCAACGCTTCGCTCTGGATCGCGGCAGTAACGCCGTGGCGGTTGGCAGCGAGCGTTCGTTCAACGGTCGCGGGATGCTGCTGGCCAATCCGCACTTTCCGTGGGGGGGCGGGATGCGTTTCTATCAGATGCACCTGACCATTCCCGGCAAACTGGATGTGATGGGCGCCGCGTTGCCCGGCCTGCCCATGATCAATATTGGTTTCAACCAGCACCTGGCATGGACCCACACGGTGGATTCGTCCAAGCACTTCACGCTGTATCGTCTGCAACTCGATCCCAAGGATCCGACCCGTTACCTGCTGGATGGCAAGTCCTTGCCGATGAAAAAGCAGACGCTGGCGGTGAACGTGAAGCAAGCCGATGGCCAGACCCGGCAGATTTCCCATGTGGTCTACAGCTCGCAGTTCGGCCCGATTGTGCAATGGCCCGGCAAGCTGGACTGGGACCACCAGTTCGCCTACAGCCTGCGCGATGCCAACCTGGAGAACGACCGGGTCTTGCAGCAATGGTATGCGATGAACCGTGCCGCCAGCCTCAAGGATTTTCAGGCAACGGTGCACAAGATTCAGGGGATTCCATGGGTCAATACCCTGGCGGTGGACGATCAGGGGCAGACGCTTTACATGAACTTGTCGGTGGTGCCGAACGTCAATGCCGACAAGTTGGCCCAGTGCAGCGATCCGCGGGCCGGATTACAGATGATCCTGCTCGACGGTTCCAACAGCGCCTGTGCCTGGGACATCGACCCGCACGCTGCACAAAAAGGTATTTATGCGGCAGACCAGTTGCCGCAACTGGTGCGCAAAGACTTTGTGCAGCATTCCAATGATTCGGCCTGGATGGCCAACCCGGCACAACCTCTCGCCGGTTTCTCGCCGTTGATCAGTCAGGACAATCAGCCATTGGGGCTGCGTTCGCGCTTCGCACTGGAGCGTCTGGGGGAGTTGAGCAAGGCCGGTCCTGTCGCTGCAACAGATCTGCAACACATGGTGATGGACGATCAGGTGTACCAGGCAGCTCAAGTGATGCCGGATCTGCTGCAATTCTGCGCCGCGGATCTTGGCGCCGATGCGCCGACGCTTACGCAGCTGTGTACCAGCCTCAAGGCGTGGGATCGCCGGGTGAATCTGGACAGTGGAATTGGCTTTGTGCATTTTCAGAATGTCATGGTGGCGTTACAGCAAGTTCCTGACATCTGGCGAGTGGCGTTTGATTCGAAAGATCCGCAGCACACACCGCGTGGCTTGGCAATTGAACGGCCGGACGTCGCCAAAGCGATTCGGGCGGCGATGCTGGCTTCGGTCGAACAGGTAAAATCCCTTGGCCTGAAAGCCGATAGCCGCTGGGGCGATATCCAGGTGGTCAGCAGTGGCGGACAGCAAACACCTATCCACGGCGGTCCGGGCACGTTGGGTGTGTATAACGCGATCCAAAGCGTGCCGAGAACCGACGGCAAACGCGAAGTCGTCAGTGGTACCAGCTATTTGCAAGTGGTGACTTTCGATGATAAAGGGCCACAGGCTCGGGGCTTATTGGCATTCTCGTTGTCCAGTGACCCGGCGTCGAAATACTCCCGGGACCAGACTCTGGCCTTTTCGAAGAAACAGTTGAGTGTCTTGCCGTTCACTGAGCAGCAGATCACGTCCGATCCGCAGTACCAGGCCCTGACGATTCGCGAGCAGGATGAAAAAGCAGGGAAGATCGCCGCGCAGTAGTCGCGATAGCGTTTGAATCAAAAGTGAAGGCCGCACCCCGCAAGGGTGGCGGCCTTCAGCTTTTTGGGGCTTGTTGCGGGATTGAATTGAGGACCGGATTGCCGTCCTTGTTGCGGGTCAGGTAGACCGGCAGCACCTTGGGCAACGAAGCCACCAGGCTGTTGAGCTCTTTGATGTTGTAGATACCGCCGAGTCGAATCGAGCCGGTGCTGTGGTCCGCGATCATGACTGGTTTGTTCAAATAACGATTGATCAAGGGCAGGGCATCGGTCAGCGTCAGATCATCGAGCACCAGTTTGCCGCTGCGCCACGCCAGCGAATGGTCATTGGCAGAGGTCTGACTGATTTGCGGCGTGAAGTCGCCGTGTCGGTAACGTGCCTGCATGGCAGGTTCGAGACGTAAACCCTCGCCGGGCAAGGCATCGTTGCTGGTCACCAGCACAGAACCTTCGACCAGGTTCACGCGTACCTGGTCTTCATACATCCAGACGTTGAATTGGGTTCCAGTGACGCGAATCCTGCCATCGGCTGCCCTGACAATGAAGGGATGCTGCAAGTCATGACTGACGCTGAAGAAGGCTTCGCCTTTTTTCAACGTGACACGACGCTGATCCTTGTAATTGCTGAACGTCAGTTCACTGCCCAGGTTCAGCTCCACCTGACTGCCGTCGCTCAGCGTGACCTGACGAACATTATCGGTCGCCTCGAAATGCTGATAGGCATTGGGCAGCCAACCCAGGTTCCATCCGGTATAGGCCGCCAGCGGCAACGCCAAGGCGCAAACGGTAGCTGCGATGCCGAAAGTGCGCCAAGGTATTGTCGATTTGCCGCGAACAGCCGTTGCTGGAGATTCGGGACGAGGCAAATCTCCTGCAACCTCCCAGATCTCCAGCATGGCTTCGTACTCGAAGGCGTGCAGAGGATGGGCATCACGCCATTGCTCGAACGCCAGACGCTCTTCGGCCGTGCAGTCGATGGCATGCAAACGCATGCACCAGTGCGCAGCGGCATCGGTGATGGCGTCGTATTGAGCTTGCGAGAGAGAGTGGTCGGTCATTGACTCATCCTGATTTCCTGCATTCTAACCTCGAGGGGAAGTCTGCGAGAACAACCGTCATGGCAATTGCCCATCAAAGTTCGACTTATTTTTCATCCGCACGCCCGCAAACAGGGCATCGCCAGGCAGTATCCATAAATTGAGTGAAAAAATGGTCAAGACCCTGCAAGGCTGTTGCCCTGTATCGGACGAGTAAAGCATGTGCAGATCGGGTGATCTGCGCATGCTTTTATGATGAGATTCGGCTCAACTTGGGGACGAGGCTAGCACTGGGTCCAGCTGTCGACCCATTACACTTATCAAGTGAGCGATCGAATCAGCGTTACGCAAGATGACGTCGGTTCGCAGGTGCACATTCCCCCGATCCAGGAAGAGGTCGCGAGCTTCATCTATTGTTCCGCAGCCTGTCGTTTTAAGGATGTCCCGAGCCACATGCTTCAAACCTTGAACCGAGTCCAGGCTGGTCCATTCCTGCGACGTTTCGTTCCAATGCGCAAACAGTTCCTCCTTCGGGGTGGCCAGGGACAGTGCTTTTCGCTGGAAATCCTGTTGCCTTTGTTTGATTGCTGCGCCGTAAGTGGTGACGGTGGCAATGAGATCGCTGAACGGGCGCCTTGCCTCAAGCGGTGCAATATCCACGGTCTTTGAAAAAAGATGGGAGAACTCATGGATCAGGGTGGCGGCCCGGGCATGGTCTCCGACACTGAAAGGCTCAGTCAAACAGGACTCGTACCAATCGAGTTGAGGTTCAAAGAACTTCTCCGTGAAATGCACACGATTTTTTGGATCATCATTAAGAACAAAAGCAATTGTGTTGCTGAGTTCATATTGGCTTGATCCGACTACAAAACGTTCGGTATTCATATAATCAACGTTCGGGTCCACCAGTGCTGTGCAAATGGGAACGATGACTTTTTTGATTTTGTCCAGAAGGTTGGCGTCGATATCGTCAGCATCAAATAAGGTTTTAAGAAAGGTATCCAGCCGCGTCCCCGGTTTCAGCTGTCTGAGCTGCGCCAGGTTATGCAGACTGTTAAAAGCGTAGTAGCGAGCCAGGTCTATAGCTTGCACGATCATGCGTGCTTTTGCCGGGTGTATTGCCCGAATGTCTTTCATTCCCCGTGCTTCGATATTCAGAACCTGTCTGGCATATTTATCGGAGGCATATTGGTTGTGCATTTTCGACAGGGCTTTTCCATAGTGGACGGTATGGGTGTCCGAATCGAGCACCAGTTGCTTGTCAGGCGTAGTCAGGAGCGCCGGGCCTTCTTCAGTGTCCTTGATCATCCGCCAGATTGCCCCGGGTTTGGTCACGCGGTACACCTTGCCCGCGATGGGGGCATAGGTTTGTTTGCTGGTCGTTTCCAGGTAAGTGCCATCAGCACTGTTCTTCTTTAAATCCTTCAGTTCGACGGCGGTGGTTTCGAAAGGCTGCAGTGACGTGCGCGTCGGTGCAGTGGATTTCACTTGCGACCATTGCGGCGCGGCCACAGGAGTGGCCTTCGGTTCGGCAAGGGGGTCGGTTGTCGCCTGCGCAGTACCGACTGACTCTTCCAGTGACAACTTGCCCAGTGACAGCATTTGCACTGCACCGGCAATAAAGTCTTGCAAGGCCCGCTTCCAGTGGTGGTCCTGCTGCGCTTCGGCGGAGCTCTTGAAGTCTTTATAGGCTTGCCATAGAAACAGCCCATAAGCGAGTTTGCCGGGTAACAGGCCAGAAATCCTCTGGATGTCGGAGCTGAACAGGTTTTTGGCTGCCTCCCAGTCTGACTGGCCGCTGACTTCGGACTGAGTGCCGAGCATTTGCGACAGCAGGCGGGTGTTGTCGCTGAACAACCGGATCAGCAAGTTGCCGCGGATGGGGTTAGAGGCGAGGGTGATTTCGCTCGCTTGTCCGACGGTGGACTCCAACAGATTGCGAAACCCGGATTGCTCGCTTGCTGGAAGGCGACGTATCAGCAGCTCCTGCAACGATCCCGGCGTATTGAGCGCCGAGACAACGCTTGCCTCATTGTCGAATTCGGTGAATGGCGAGCCTGCATGGTAGGGGGCATACAGGACGTGCGGACCTTTCTGACCGGAGCCGGGGCCGAACAGGTACAGGCCCAGTGTCTTGACGGCAGCAGTGCCGACAGTCTTGATCAGTTCCAGCGGGCGGACAATGGCGTGGGCGCCGTTGACAGCAGCCCGGGCGATAGCGTCCGGCATGTCCATAACCTGTCGAATCAAGTCAAAGCCGCTGTCGGAAAGACGTTGCTGCAGCTTCTGTGCATGGGCGTCTTGCATCAATTGCCAGGGCAATTGCCGAATGAAGCGCAGTCTTCGAGTGTCGGCATCGGCGCTTTTGCTCGACAAGCTGTCTGTTACTTGTTTTGCATAGGTTTGTTTAATGTTCAGTGACAGCAGGAGTTGCCTGACAGCGGACTGGTCCAGGCCTTGCGGTAGGGATTGAGTGGTTTTCGAAGCGATCTTGAACCCGGTGCCCTGGGCAATGTTCACATGGTTCAAGGCAAACTCGGTCAGAGATCGAGCGGGGCCGGCCAGGGTCAGGTTGGGGGTGATTTCGATGTCGTCGGGGTCTGGCAGTGTCCCGGAGAAGCGTTTACCGAGCAGTGACACCAACGTGTCATGCACATAGGACTTCAGCGTCTTCAGGCCATGCAGGTAGTCCTTGTCGTCTTCGACGCTGTTGCGGTATTGCTCCAGCAGTTCGATGTGCAGCTGCTGCTCCTCGACGGGTGCCATTGCGAGCCAGGCAGGCAAGGACTGCTGTCGGGTGATCGCCTGCGCGATCGAAGTGGCTCTGCGCAAGTTGGTGTCGACCACCGTTTTTGTCAGGGCTTGAAGCGCTTTGGTCTGTTTCTCATCGTCCAGCTTCAGGGTGCGCAGGTAATCGCAACGTCCCAGGAAGTGGTCAATGGATGATTGGGATAATCGCTGCAGAACATGACCCTCAATCAGTCGCAATGCACCGAGCGAATAGCGCTGGTGGAGGGTACGTTGGGCAGGGGGAAGATTTTCCAATAGCGTCAGACGTTTGTGCGGATCAAGCAGGCGTCGTTCCAGTTCCTGCCTTGCACGGCTGACGGTATTAAAGACTTCCAGGCCCTGGGCAGGTGTCCATAGAACTGTTCGGCCCGAATTCTGAGGGTCGAGCCCGCCACGCTCGGTCAACAGCAAGCAATTGGCCAAGGGCAGGATATTCATTTGGCTGGAGCACTCAAGGGTCAATGAATAGGCGTCAGGCCGGAATCCCTTGAGTGAACGGCGGTTTTTACGATCCGGCTGATCCGGATTGAGTACCGTATCGACAATGGCCCGCTCCGTGTCACCCAATGCAGCGTTGAGCACCCGAAGGCTGGCTTCCCCACGTATGCCTACGGAAAGAGCATGAGCCAGCCGGGGCTTCATGTTCTCCAGATAGACCCGCTGCAGTGCCGGCAAGGTGACGGGTTGAGAGGCAAAGTCCGCACTGATCAGCGCCTCGATATCGCTGAAGGTTTTCACGAATACCGCCGCCGTGTCTGCCAGCACCATGGAAGGCTGTTGATTGCCCGACAATACCGGTCGGGTACTCCAGCGCCCTTGGGCATCCAGCGTCAGCAGGTGCTCGCTGAGCATAGAGCGGATGTCCAGCGCATTGTCGAACAAGGCGTTGATGTCCACGATGCCGTCGCTGTGACGGAAAATCTGCAGGGCGTACTCCATATTCTGCTGTTGTTTGGTGATGATCGCCCCGAACAGCTTTTTGAAGATCGAACCGGAAATCACTTTCCCGGAGACATTTGGCTGATCAAAACCGATGAAGCGCTGGCGTTCCTCCAGGCTCAGCAGTCCGTAGAGCTCATCCTCGTGACCGGCTGCGCTGAATTTGCTCAGCAAGGTGTCTTTGAGGTCCTTATAGTCTTTCAGCACCTGCAGCCCCTGAGCGGGTGTGTAGAGAAATGCATTGCTGCCACTGATCATCAGCGAGCCCGCCAGCTCAACATAGTTGGCCTCGTATTCCCAGAGACGCACGGTTTCGACGGTCAGTGTCTCGTACGTTCTGCTGGTCGGCTTGATCAGCGAATGCAAGTCCTGGCTTTGTTCAGGCGTAATGATCTCGGCTTCGCGTTTGAGCAGGAGCTCCGCTCGCGCCTTTTGCGCAATGGCCTTGCGGAAAAATTCGCGACGTGATGCGCCATCGGCACTCTCGGCGTCCCAGTAGTCTTTCATTTGCTCGGAAAGCAGGCTGATCAGTTTTCTGGAGGCGTTGGCTACAGCAGTTTCCCAGTGTTGCTGGTCTGTGCTCGCGGGGGGCTTTTCCGGGTGGGAAAACTCATGTGATTGCCCCGACGGCCAGCGTTGATTGCGGTAGTAAAACAGCACCGCCTCACTCAAGGACATGGCGTTGATCCAGCGCCGCGCGGGGGGACTTTCCTTGTTTGGTTCATCGGCCGCTGCCGTGAAATAAAAACTGACCTGGGTCTGGCGCTGATCCAGACCGGGGAAGGCGGATTTCAACAGTCCATTGAGCACCGCATCCAGCAGCGAAGTCAGCGTCGGCAACGCTTTCAATTCGTCGAGCATGGCCTGATCGTTCATTTGCTGGTGTGCGGTGATGGTACTGCTCTGGTCTTCGAACACCTCGCCTTCGATGGTTTGAAAGGTCATCTCGATCTTGGCGGCATCCGCCAGCGCTTTGCGTTGAGACAGCGACATGAAAGCCAGCAGGTCGTCGTCCTCGGTCACGCCTTTCAGCTGACTTTCAAGCTGTGTGGTCAGGGCTGAGCGGCTGTCGTACTTCTTTATGCCGGCGTACGGGGTGTAGAGAATCACGCCGTTGTCATCCGGTGTGGCGCTCAGCACGAAGCTGCCGGCCAGGGGCACGGGTTCCAGGTCCTGGGTTTTGAGCAGGATTTTTTCGGCGACCATGGGCGGTGTCTGTTCACCGCGCAACGTGTGGCTGGCTATTTTCAGGTGACTGAACCATTCGAAGTCCTTTTGCGTCAGGCCGTGGGTTTTGCCTAGTTTTCTCCAAAGGCCGCGAGACTTCAGGGCTTGGGGGAAAAACATCGGAGTAACTATCGGAGTAACTGGTACAGGCATCGTCAAGGCTCGTTCAGGGCGCGATTGAAATGCGCCAATGGATTGAGCCTAGAGACTAAAAGTCAGTGGAGCCTGCAAGGTGGTAGATAGTTACCGCACAGACTGGCGGTAATTGTGCCAGCCTGAAAAAGCAGAAGCCCGCGATACGGAATGCGTGAAATCAACTGAAAAGTTGACAGGTCGCTCGCCGCGCGTTGTTAATCGGCTGGTCTTCGTACGCTGTTGCCCCCTCCAATAATTACTCTGGAGCTTCAGATGTCTGCGCCACACGATCATGTGTCTACTGCGGTTTCGCAAAACCTGTCCTTCGAAGCGCTGACGGCGTTGCTCGAACAGATTTTCCTGCGCCACGGCACCTCAGCCGATGTCGCCAGAACCCTGGCCCTCAACTGTGCCGGTGCCGAGCGTGACGGGGCTCACAGTCACGGTGTTTTTCGCATTCCCGGTTATGTGTCGACGCTGCAAAGCGGCTGGGTCAATGGCCAGGCAGTGCCGGTGGTCGAGGACGTGGCCTCGGGCTTTGTCCGGGTCGATGCCGGTAATGGTTTCGCCCAACCGGCCCTCGCGGCGGCGCGATCATTGTTGGTGGAGAAAGCCCGCAGCGCCGGCATTGCGGTGCTGGCCATCCGTAATTCCCACCATTTCGCCGCCTTGTGGCCAGACGTCGAGCCGTTTGCCGATGAAGGGTTGGTGGCGCTGAGCGTGGTCAACAGCATGACCTGCGTGGTGCCGCACGGTGCCGATCGTCCACTGTTCGGGACCAACCCGATTGCCTTCGCCGCGCCCCGAGCCAACGGTGATCCGATCGTCTTCGACCTGGCGACCAGCGCCATCGCCCATGGCGACGTACAGATCGCTGCCCGTAAAGGCGAGCGTTTGCCGGCGGGGATGGGTGTGGACAGCCTCGGCCAGCCAACCCAGGACCCCAAAGCGATCCTCGAGGGTGGCGCCTTGCTGCCGTTTGGCGGGCACAAGGGCTCGGCGCTGTCGATGATGGTCGAGTTGCTGGCGGCGGCGTTGACCGGAGGCAATTTTTCTTTCGAGTTCGACTGGTCGAACCATCCGGGGGCGAAAACACCCTGGACAGGTCAACTGCTGATAGTGATCGATCCGAGTAAATCGGCAGGGCAGAATTTTGCCGAGCGCAGTCAGGAACTGGTCCGGCAGATGCACGGTGTAGGGCTTAAGCGGTTACCGGGTGATCGACGTCATCAACAGCGCGCCAAAGCCAAGGTCGAAGGCATTGCGCTCGATGCTCAGACATTGGCAAATCTGCGGGAATTGGCAGGGCGTTGAGAGGGGCGGTGTTTTTTGTAGGAGCCAGCGGATCGCCGCACCGCTGGCTCCTACAAGTACAGGTCCAATGTTTCCCGCTTAACGCCGGCCCAACAACAGCCCCACCACCAAACCGAACCCGGCGGAGATGGCCACGGTTTGCCATGGATGACCGCCAATGTAGATCTCGCTGGCCTCGACTGCGGGCCTGGTGCGGTCACGCATACTGGAGACTGAGCCCCGGGCCTGCTGTAGCTTCTGGGCGATTTGCCCACGAAGGGTGTCTGCTTCTTCACCGACCAGTGAAGCACTGCTCTTGAGCAGTTTTTCCGACTCTTCGATCAGGGCCTGAAGTTCGCTGAAGACCTGATCCTTGATTTGATCCTCGGCGACTTGATCGATGATTTTGCGGGCCATTAGAGTACTCCTTGAAGATAAATGGGCAGTGAACAATGGAGTCTGGCGCCAGGGCAAAAGTTGCAGTCATTTTGCGTGGCGACTCCACCCTGAAGAAAAATCCAGGGCAGGACATTTCCTCCTACAGTGTAAGATGTCGCCTATTTTACGCAGCAGGTAATCTTCCATGAGCTTCAATCTGGCCGACAAACCCCTTGCCGAGCGCGCGGCGCTTGAAGATGAAAAATCCCGTCTGTTCGAACTCTGGCAAAACAACCTGGGTAAATCCAAGGGCGAAGCCGCACGGCTGTTCGGTGAGCGTGCCAAGCGCAAAGGCAAATGGGCCGAGTGGGTCCGCGCCGAACTCGACGGCATGTCGCCCCCGGAATTCGCGAACATGGTGCGCAGTGAAATCAACCGTTTGATGGCGGCTAAATAAGCCTCCTACGGGTGGGAAAAGGTCGCGATAATCGCCTCACGCACTTTCAACACCACCGGATCGAGCTGCGTGCTGGTGCGCCAGCCCAGTTCGATCGGATAGCGTGGCAGCGCCAAAGGGCAGGGCAGCAGCGCCAGTCCGTTGAGCGCCGCGATACTTCGAGCGGCATGGGCTGGAATGGTCGCCACCGCCTGGCTGCCCTTGAGCAGATACGGTAACGCGGCAAAGTGCGTGGTCGACGCGCATACCCGCCGGCTCAGGCCCAACGCCGCCAGTCCTTCATCGGTAATTCCGATAAAACCACCCGATGACACCAGAATGTGCTCGCGGGCGACGAACGCTTCAAGGCTGAGAGTTTCCTGTCCCTCGGCCAGACTGAGGGGGTCCACCAGGCACAGATAATCGCCTTCCCCCAGCACCTGACGACTGAGCAAACGCTCAGCAAACCCGCCTGCCGTGATCGCCAGATCGATGCTGCGTTCCATCAAGGCCCGGGCGACGATCTGGCTATGGGTTTGGCGAAAGATCAATCGCAGTTTCGGCGCGCGATCAGCGATTTCTTCAATCAATCGTCGCCCGTAGGCAATTTCGAAATCATCCGACAAACCCACCGTCACCGAGCGCCCGTCGTATTGATGCGCAGCCGGATCGACCATCGCCAGGCTCTGGCGGCATTTATTCAGCGCATCACTGACCACCGGTTTCAACTGGTTGGCCTTGAGCGTCGGCGCAAGACCTCGACCGGTGCGCACAAACAACTGATCGCCATACACCTCTCGCAATCGGCGCAACGCCGCGCTGACCGCCGATTGCGTCACGCCCAGACGCAGTGCGGCACGGCTGGCGCTGGATTCCTCATGCAGGGCTTCGAAGACTTTGAGCAGATTGAGGTCGACGGTAGCGATATTCATCTGGTTCATATCATTCAGCAGTGAGTCGGGCTTTATTCATGATCCTGTGGCGCCGGAGAATGAGCAACACCTCATTACTGACGGAGTTACCACGATGCCCAAGTCCATCGTTGCTGCCCTGCAAATCGGCGCGTTGCCCGGCGGCAAGGCCGACACCCTCGATCAAATCCTCTCCTGGGAAACCGCCATTATCGAATCCGGTGCGGCACTGGTGGTCATGCCGGAGGCATTGCTCGGCGGGTACCCAAAAGGCGAGGGCTTCGGCACGCAATTGGGCTATCGACTGCCAGAGGGGCGGGAAGCGTTTGCGCGGTATTTCGACAACGCCATCGACGTGCCCGGTGCCGAGACAGAAGCCCTGGCCGGATTGTCCTCGCGCACTGGCGCCAACCTGGTGATCGGCGTGATCGAGCGCGCGGGCAGCACCTTATATTGCACCGCGCTGTATTTCGATCCGCAGGCCGGGCTGGTCGCCAAGCACCGCAAACTGATGCCCACCGGCACCGAACGACTGATCTGGGGCAAGGGCGATGGCTCGACCTTGCCGGTGATCGACAGCCAGGTCGGGCGGATCGGCGCGGTGGTGTGCTGGGAAAACATGATGCCGCTGCTGCGCACCGCGATGTACGCCAAAGGCGTGGAGGTCTGGTGCGCGCCGACCGTGGACGAGCGGGAAATGTGGCAAGTCAGCATGCGCCACATCGCCCATGAAGGACGCTGCTTTGTGGTCAGTGCCTGTCAGATCCAGGCCTCACCGCAAGCCTTGGGCGTGGACATCGCCAACTGGCCGGCGCAGCGTCCGTTGATTGCCGGCGGCAGCGTGATTGTCGGGCCCATGGGCGACATTCTCGCCGGACCGCTGCGCGACGAGGCGGGTTTGCTCACCGCCGAAATCGACACCGATGACCTGATCCGCGCCCGTTACGACTACGACGTGGTCGGGCATTATGCGCGCCCGGACGTGTTTGAGTTGACGGTGGATGAGCGGGCCAGACCGGGCGTGCGTTTTATCTGAGGCGCAGCCACTCTTCACGGGTGATTTCCCACAGTTCCTTCGGGAATCGCCCGCTGACGAAGTCGCCCTCTTCGGTGTGTATCAAGCGCATGCCAGTACGTTCCGAGAGTTTGCGCGAGCCGATATTCGGCGCCGCTTTCGGCACGCGCAGCAACGGCCGGCCGAGTGTTTCGAACCAGTACTCGGTCACCGCCGCACTGGCTTCACCCATCAACCCCTGACCTTGCCATTGCGGGGCTAGCCAGAAGCCGCGGTTATTGTCCTGTTCATTCATCAGGCTGACATTACCAATCAGTTGATCGGGCGCTGACTTCAGGCGGATCGACCAGTGCCATTCTTCGCCACGGGCCATCGCCGGCAGGGCAATATCACGCAGATAAGTCATCGCGCCATCGGCGGGATAAGGCCACGGCACCAGGACATTCAGATAACGCACCACGTCCCAGTGAGGGAATTGTTGCTGGATGGCCTCGGCGTCGGCCAGTTCCAGCGGGCGCAAAATCAGTCGTTCGGTGTAGAGCGTTGGAGCAGGGTGCATCGTGGGCGACTTCCTTGTACGGGCGGGCGATGCGCTTCATGCGCAGCGTCGATTGTCGTCTAATCTTTAGGCGTTCACACCCCTGTCAATGGATGGACTACCCATGAGTTTGTTACTAGGCCCGATTCTGCAATTTCGTGGTATCAACAGTAATGCCTATAACGTGTCTGCTCTAGTGGTTTTACCTTTGGGCGGGTTATCGCCCAGCGTAAAAGTACCCAGCGGTGTCACCGCCGGCAAACCGTTGGCCACCGCCGATATCCCGTTGCTCAACCCTCAGTACCGCGTCTGGCGCATCGATTTCAAAGCGGTGCAAGACCAGAGCATTGCCACTACCTACACGATCAAGATAGAGGGTACGGAGACCAATTTCGTCGTTCCTGCCGAGGGCCAGACGCCGCGCATCGCGTATGTGTCGTGCAACGGATTTTCCAACCCCAGGGACATGGAGAAGGTCGACCGCAACAACGAGCGCTGGGAGCATATGTGGGGCGTTCACCAGGGCGAGCCCTATCACCTGCTGTTGATGGGCGGCGATCAGGTTTACAGCGATGATGTGCGCAGCAGTGTGGGGTCCATGAAAACATGGTTCGCCAAACCCTTCGCCGACCGTCAAAAGGCAGTCTACAGCAAGGTGATCGAAGCCGATCTGGACAGGTTTTTCACCAGGCTCTACCTGGAACGCTGGAAACAGCCCGAGATGGCCAGGGTGTTCGGCGCCATTCCCACGGTGATGATGTGGGATGACCATGACATCATCGATGGATGGGGTTCCTACGCTGAGATACTGCACTCAAGTCCGGTGTTCCAGGGGCTGTTTGCCACGGCCAAACGCTATTTCAGGATTTTCCAGCAGCAACTGATCCAGACTCATCCTCACCTCAAGCCTTCCGCTGATACTCATCCCTGCGCGATTCCCGAGACCGCTGACGGCTTTCACCTGGGCTTCACCGGCCTGGGCGAGCTGGCCTTGCTGGTTCCCGATCTGCGCAGCGAACGCGCGCCAGACCTGACGGCACCACGGGCTCAAGGAACCCGGGTCATTTCGCCCGTCAGTTGGGATGCGATTTATGCCTGGCTGGGCAAGGTCAAGGGGCATAAACACCTGCTGCTGATGTCGAGTATTCCCGTGGGTTATCTTGATTTGCAGGCGGCCGAGAAGGCGTTGGACCTGATTTCGGGGCAACAGGAGCTCGAAGATGATTTGCGCGACCACTGGCGAAGCCAGCCCCACCGGGACGAACGCAAGCGGCTGATCATGCGGCTGCTGGACTTCGCCCATGCCCAATCCTGCAAGGTAACTCTGGTATCCGGTGATGTTCATGTGGCCGGGGTCTGTGTGATCGAATCGAAGCTGCCCCGCCATGGCGGCGATGGTGCAGGGAAAATCTATCAATTGATTTCCACCGGCGTCGTCCATCCTTCGCCACCGGCCCTGGCGGTGCACTTTCTGGAGTCCATCGGTGGGAGCCAGGAACAGATCGACTACGGTATCAGCGGAACCATGTTGCCCATCGGCGCAAGGGGGCGTTACCTGATTGCTGCTCGAAACTGGCTGGCGATAGAGCCTGATGAAGGCAGCAACGGCAAAACCCGGCTATGGGCCAACTGGCACATAGAAGGGCTCAAGCATTGTGTGACGCAGGTGATCGACCCCGTTATGTAGCGGTCGATGAACGTTACCAGGTCCCGGAGGTAGAACCCGGCAGGCTGAGTTTGCCGCGATCGACAAAACGCATAGTGCCGAACGCGCCGCCAGCCAATTTGCCCCGAAGCACGTACGGCAGATTATCCAGTGTTTGTGTCTGACTTAGGCCGAGGGTCTGACGCAGCACGGTGAACGCCGAAATGCTCACCGGCACCACTACCACCGCTTCGGAGAAACGGGGGATCGAGCCCGATTGGTCGCTGACGCCGGAGGCAAGTTGTCGGCCATTCACTTCCAGATTCAGCGCCACGCCGTTGTAGTCGATTGCCGTTTCATTGGGGTTTTGCACGCGCAGTTTTACCGCAAAACGCACTTCCAGTTCCTGGCTTGGCAGCGGCTCGATACCGACCACGTTGATGTTCAGCGGGTCGCGACTGGGAAACAGGGCACATGCACTGAGAGAGAGCAGCAGGAGGGACAGGGCAATTAATCTGCGCATGGACAGGCTCTCGTAAAGTAAAAGGCCGAACCGTGCATGGCTCGGCCTTCGAGCATCACGGACGGTTCAACTGTGCGACAACCACGGGAGGCACGGGTTCACCCTTGGCCGCAACATCCGGGTTCTGCATCACCTGAAGCACCGAGGCTTCCGGATCGAACTCGTCTTCTTCCAGCTCGATGAATTCTTCGGGCAGGAAGATATTCAGCACGATAGCGCACAACGCACCGACAGTGATCGGTGATTCGAAGATGTTGTGCAGCGCCTTCGGCAACTCGCGCAACACTTCAGGCACCGCCGCGACGCCCAGGCCCATGCCGAGGGAGATCGCCACGATCAGCATGTTGCGCCGATGCAGGCCAGCCTCGGCGAGAATCTTGATTCCGGCCACCGCCACGGTGCCGAACATCACCAGTTCAGCGCCGCCGAGCACCGGTTTCGGCATCAGTTGCAGCACCGCGCCGATCATCGGGAATAACCCCAGCACCACCAACAGGCCGGCGATGAAAAACGCCACATAACGGCTGGCCACACCAGTGAGCTGAATCACCCCATTGTTCTGGGCGAAGGTCACCATCGGCATGCTGTTGAACACCGCCGCCATCGCCGAATTGAGACCATCGGCCAGCAGGCCGGATTTAATCCGGCGGATATAAATGGGGCCTTTGACTGGCTGCCGGGAAATCATCGAATTGGCGGTCAGGTCACCGGCGGCTTCCAGGGGCGACACCAGGAAAATCACCGCCACCGGCACAAACGCCACCCAGTCGAATGAGAAACCGTACTTGAACGGTACGGGCACACTCATCAGCGGCACGGCGGGCAGACTGGCGAAATCGACCTGGCCCATGAACCACGCGACGGCATAACCGAGGGCCAGGCCGATGACGATCGCGCCCAGGCGCAGGAACGGCACATCCACCCGGTTCAACACCACGATGGTTCCCAGCACCAGTGCCGCCAGCGCCAGGTGGCTGGCCGCGCCGAGGTCCGTCGCACCGAAACCGCCGGCAATGTCGGTCATGGCGACCTTGATCAGCGACAGGCCCATGAGGGTGATGATGGTGCCGGTCACCACCGGGGTGATCAGCATCCGCAGTTTGCCGATGAACTGGCTCAGCACCACCTCGATGAACGCGGCGAAAAAGCACACGCCGAAAATCGTCGAGAGGATTTCATCGGTGCCGCCGCCGCGTGCCTTGACCATGAACCCGGCGCTGAGAATTACGCTGATGAACGAGAAACTGGTGCCTTGCAGGCACAGCAGACCGGAGCCGACCGGGCCGAACCGCCGCGCTTGCACAAACGTGCCCAGCCCCGAAACGAACAGCGCCATGCTGATCAGATAAGGCACTTCACTTTGCAGGCCCAGGGCGCTGCCCATGATCAGCGTCGGCGTGATAATGCCGACGAAACTCGCCAGTACGTGTTGCAGGGCGGCGAAGACCGTGGCGGTCAGGTGAGGGCGATCGTCGAGGCCGTAAATCAGGTCGTTGTTGCGTGGGGCAAGGGTTTTTTCAGAGGCGCTCATGGTGGTTTGCGTGCCGAAAGGCGGGGCCGGGTCAGAAAATGGAGGCGCAGGATGCCAGCCGCGGGCGGTGAGGGCAACGTACAACACACTGCCGGTCAATCAAGCACAATCCATGTGGGAGTGGGTTTGCTCGCGAAGAGGCCGTGTCAGTCGACATTAATGTTGCCAGGTATACCGCCTTCGCGAGCAAGCCCGCTCCCACAATTGATCTGTGCCGGGCCAACGAGCGATGGTCTTATCGTTCCTGCCAGTTTCTGACAACAGCCTCTGCTAAGCTCCGACGACTTTTCAGGAAAGAGCCTGCCGATCGTGTCGCGAACCAGCCGTTTACTGACTTTGTTACAAGTGCTGCGGGGCAAAAGTCGTCCGGTGACTGCCGCGACATTGGCCAGCGAGCTGGAGATTTCCGAACGCACGCTGTACCGCGACATCGCTGAACTTACCGCGCTCGGCGCGCCGATTTTCGGCGAGGCGGGGATCGGCTATGTGTTGCGCAGCGGCCTGTTTCTGCCGCCCTTGATGCTCAATGCCGATGAGACCGAAGCCATCGTGCTCGGGTTGCGCTATGTGGATCAGCGTGGCGATGAGGTCTTGGGCAAAGCCGCGGCCGATGCTCTGGCAAAAATCGCCGCGGTACTCGACCCCGCCGCCCAGGAGGCCTTGCGCAACCCGACGGTGCTGCCGGGCCCACCGGGTTATGGCTATCCGCAAAATGCCGTGCCCTTGAATGTGTTTCGCCAAGCGATCCGCGATCAGGCCAAGCTGCACATCGATTACGCGGACGCCAATCAGGTGCCGAGTCAGCGGCTGATCTGGCCACTGGCCCTGGGTTTTCTCAATGAGGTAAGGATCATCGTCGCCTGGTGTGAATTGCGCAGTGCCTATCGCACCTTTCGCACCGACCGGATCTCGGCCGCCAGCGAGCAGGGCGAACGCTATCCGGGGCGGCGCAGCGACCTGTTGCGCACCTGGCGCAAGCAGATGCAGCTGGACGAAGCAGGGCGTTTCACTCCTGACAAGAACTGACGCAGGCTTGTTTTAGCATGGCTCCAGAATCAACTCACAAGGAGCCGTAAACATGTCCAATCCAGCCACTTCACTGGCCCCCGCCATCGCCGCCTACATTGCTGCCGCCAATGCTCGCGACACGTCGAGGGTTGCCAGTTTTTTCGCTGAGGATGCCAACGTGTTCGATGAGGGGCAGCATCAGGTCGGCACACAAGCCATCGCCCAATGGATGCAAGACACCGCACAACGTTACCAGCCCCGGGTCGAGGTGCTCGACGTTCAACTGCGCACCGGCAAAGTGCTGGTGCACAACCTGATCTCCGGCACCTTTCCCGGCAGCCCGCTGGAACTGCGCTACATGTTCCGACTCAATGAGCAGGGCAAGATCGCCCGGCTGGACATCTCGCTGTAACCCGGTGCTGTGTCGCGGCGCTTAACCTGTGGGATTGAGCTTCGCTAGCTGCTATATACTGCCGCGCATGAATGTCGACTCTCCCTTAAGCGCTTGGCAACACGCCATCGAACAGAAGGGCTTCGTCCAGGACGAAGCCCAGGAACACGCCGTGTGGGCGCTGCAAAAATGCCATGAAGCTTTGCATGAAGGCCGCACGCCCGTCACCGGTGTGTACCTCTGGGGCCCGGTCGGGCGGGGCAAGACCTGGTTGATGGATCAGTTCTACCAAAACCTGCGCGTTCCGGCCCGACGTCAGCACTTTCATCATTTCATGGGCTGGGTGCATCAGCGCTCCTTTCAATTGACTGGCACCGCCGACCCGTTGAAAGCGCTGGCACGCGAACTGAGCCAGGAAGTGCGGGTGCTGTGTTTCGATGAACTGTTCGTCAACGACATCGGTGACGCCATCATTCTCGGACGTTTGTTTCAGGTGATGTTCGAGCAGGGCGTGGTGGTGGTCTGCACCTCCAATCAGCCGCCGGATCAGCTGTACGCGGATGGCTTCAACCGTGACCGGTTCGTGCCGGCCATTACCGCAATCAAGCAGCACATGCAGGTGATTGCGGTGGATGGCGGGGAAGACCATCGCCTGCACCCTGGCGCCGGTCTGCAGCGCTATTGGGTGAACGTACCGGGTCAGTCCGGCGCACTGAACGAGGTGTTCAAAGCCTTGACCGTCGGCCAGTCGCTGTCCAGCGATCCGGTCAAAGTCGGTTACCGTTCGGTCCATGTGATGCAGGCCAGTCAAACCGTGCTCTGGTGTCGTTACGCGGAGCTCTGCGAGCAGCCGTTTGCCGCCATGGACTTCATGGCCCTGTGCGACACCTTCAGCGCTATTCTATTGAGCGACGTACCCAACCTCAGCGCGCAAAAACGCGAAGGGCGCATCGCCCGCGGCACTGAAGACGGCGTCGAGCGGGTGGCGGCGGGGGATCGCCAGTTGCCGCAGTTGTCGGTGCATGACGACGGCGTGCGCCGATTCATCGCTCTGGTAGACGAATGCTACGACCGCAAGGTGCCGCTGTACCTCGAAGCGCAGGTGCCGATGGAGGCGTTGTACACCGAGGGCTATCTGGAATTTCCGTTTCGCCGCACCCTTAGTCGCTTGCAGGAGATGCAGCTCAAACGTTTCGCCGAGGCTTGATATCCGGGAGGAGCGAACATGAATCAGCCCTTGTCCCACCATTTGCTGACCATGGCCTATCAGAACGCCTGGGCCAATCACCGACTGGCCAAGGCCTGGCTTCAGCTAAGCCCGGCCGAGCTGGCGGCGCCGCGAGTCAGTTTCTTTCCCAGCCTCTGCGCGACCCTGAATCACATCCTGACCTGTGACTGGTTTTATGTGGATGCCCTGGAGCGGGAGTTGCGCGGCGACGAACCGCATCCCGATTGCTACGTGTTTTTCAACGAAGACGAGCCATTCACCCACGGCGCCAATCTCAAGCGCGAGCAAGCCTTGGTGGACCGGCGACTGATCGCCTATTGCGAGCAATTGCGCGACGCAGACCTCGGACGGATCGTGACCATCGCGCGCGACATCCCGCAACATGACAGCCGTTTGCGCATGTTGTCCCATTTGTTCGAGCATCAGATTCATCATCGCGGGCAGGTTCACGCGATGCTCAGTGGTACCTCGGTCACGCCACCGCAACTGGACGAATTTTTCTGTGCCGGAGAGTCGGCGTTGAGGGCCGAGGATTTTGCCGAGTTGGGATGGACCGAGGCAATGATCTGGGGCGTTTGAGAGGGAATGATCACAACAGGATCCGGTTGTCGGCACCCCGGCACTCGCGATAAGGTCGCTGGACCTTTCAGTGCGCAAGAGGCGAACTGGGGCAACTTGTGTGATTGAGGGTGGAAATGGAATCCGCAGAAATTCTTGTGCTTCAGGCCAGCTACACCAACCCGGTACACGCCGAGGCGATTTGTCTTGTATTGAACCACTACGCCGAAGACCCGATGGGCGTCGGTCACCCATTACCCGCCGATAGGCTGCAACAACTGCCCGGGGAACTGGCCAAACGTCCCCATGCCTTTAGCGTACTGGCGTTTGTCGGCGGCGAGCCGGCAGGGCTGGTGAATTGCTTCGAAGGTTTTTCGACCTTTGCCTGCCGGCCACTGGTCAACGTGCATGACGTAGCAGTGGTGTCGAAGTTTCGCGGGTTGGGGCTGAGTCAGAAGATGCTGCACAAAGTCGAGGACATCGCACGCCAGCGCGGTTGCTGCAAAATCACCCTGGAAGTACTGGAAGGCAACGCGGTGGCTCAGGCGTCCTATGACAAATTCGGCTTTTCCCCAGGCATGTTCGACCCGGCGCATGGCCGGATGCTGTTCTGGACCAAGGCGCTTTAGTCTGCAGTCCTGATGAACCGCTTTTTTATAGGAGCCAGGCTTGCCGGCGAAGGCGCACTTAAGGACGCCTTCGCCGGCAGCCTGGCTGCTACAAAAGAATTACTGCTGAACGACTGTCGGAGTGATAGGCGCGCCCTTGGGTTTCATCAGGCTGAAGTCGATCAACGGCCGCTGCTGACGCTCATAAGGGTTGCCGATCATCAATGGCCGAGGCTTGAAGCTGTCGCTGACCAGGCTTTTGCTGCGATCCAGTTCATCGAAACCCAGGCCAGCCAGATCCGCCCAGGTGTGAATCAGCTGAGAACTGCTGTACGGCCGGCTCAGATCGCCGGCAAAACTCCAGTCATGGGTCTCACGCCATTTGGGTGAAGCCCAGGCCATGAACGGGATGGTGTACATCGGTGCGGTCGGTTTGCTCTCGTTGCGGCCCAGGGTTTTATGGCCGACGGAGTCGAAGACGTCTTCGCCATGGTCGGAGAGGTACAGCAGGAAGCCGTTCGGATCAGACTTGGCGTAGTCCTTGATCAGGCTCGACACTACGAAGTCGTTGTACAGCACGGCATTGTCATAGCTGTTGTACGTCGGCACCTGATCGTCACGCACGCCGTCCGGAACGCCTTTGCGGTCAGTAAATTTATTGAAGGTCGGCGGGTAGCGGTACTGATAGCTCATGTGTGTGCCGAGCAAATGCACGACGATCAGCTTGCGTGGCGCCGCATCAGCCAAAGCCTTGTTGAACGGCTCGATCACGTCGCCATCGTATTGGGCAGCGTTCTGGTTGCGGTTGTTGTTCAGGTACGCCTGCTCGTCGGCCTGCTCGGAGAAGGTCGTGAGCATGGTGTTGCGCTTGGTCATGGTCTGCTGGTTGGTGATCCAGAAGGTCTTATAACCGGCCTGTTTCATCATGCTGACCACCGACGGTGTGGACAGGTAGAGGTCGGGGTTTTCTTCGTCGGCGAACGTCAGTACCTGCTGCAACGCTTCGATGGTGTAGGGGCGTGGGGTAATGACGTTGTCGAAAACCGCCAGTTGATCCTTGAGCTTGTCCAGTTCCGGGGTGGTTTCCCGAGGGTAGCCGTACAGGCTCATGCGCTGACGGTTGGTGGACTCGCCGATCACCAGCACCAGGGTCGCTGGCTGATTGGCCATTGAATCGGAGAGGTTCTTGAGCGGGGCAATTTTGCTGGCGCTGTCGAGCATGTCTTGCATGCCGGCGAGGGTATCGAGGTAACGGTGATAGGCCACGGCCATCTGCCACGGCACTGCGGGCTCGATGCGGGTTTCGAATTTCTCGAAGCCGCCGGCCAGGCTGCCGGTGCGCAACGTCTGCTTGATCATCGGGTAACCGACCACCGCCAACAGAATCGCCGTCGCCGCGACCAGCGCCTGGCCACGTGGCAGGTGCACCGGACGCAAGCGGGTCCAGAGGAAATACGCGAACGCGGTATGGGCGAGGAACGCCGCCACCATCCACCAGGCAAAATACTGGGTCATGTATTCGCCGGCTTCAGACACGTTCGATTCGAACATGATGAAGATGACGCTCTGGGAAAACTCCTGCTGATAGATGAAGAAATAACCGAGGCTGGCCATCGAACAGGCCCACAGCACCACGCCGATCAGCGCGGCCATTAAACGTGTTTGCCTAGGGAACAGCAGCATCGGCGCCAGCCAGATGGCGCTCATCACAAAGGCCTGGCGGAACCCGGTGAAACCGGAGGTGCCCGTCAGCTGAATCAGCAGCTGGGTGATGCCGGAAAAATACCAGAAGAACAGAAATAACCAGAGAAATCCTGCCCAATCAAAACCTTTCGCAGACGTTTTGCTGCGTTTAAACAAAGCCATTCAGCACTCCAGCCTGATAATTACTTCGGCCGTCGGCACTCTCCCTGTTGCAGACGAACGGACGCCGCGCGGATACCGAGCGGCCACAACGGGCCGGAGTATCGACAAGGAGGTGTGAAAACTTTGTGAGTTGGCGCAGCTGGCAGGTTACAGCGGATCGGAAACAGCAGCGGCTGCTTCCGATTCAAGCGAGGGGTCAGGCGTGGGGAACGCGTTGGGTGACAGGCAAGGGCTGAGCCTGGTTGCTTTGGGTCAGCAGGCGCAATTGCGCGACTTCCCGCTTCAACTGGTCACGCTCGTCTTTCAACTGGCGCAGTTCATCGCGACGGATCGTGACGTAAAGGGTTTGTGCTGGCAGTGCTGTGTGTACGGTGCCCATTGCTCACCTCGCAAATGGCTGTCTCAACTGTAAATTCGCTCCCGAAATCGGGTGCTCACTTACTATCGGCGCCAATTTTGATTTCTTTTGCCCTTGAAGGGAACTTTTTTATTTTTCATGGTCGTTGTGTCTTCGGCACGATTCCCGACGTTATCAGTCTGGATCGGGCACAATGCCCGGAAACTATGTGCCCCCACGCTGGACTAACTCGAATGAGTCGCGTTGGGCTATAACCTTTGACACACTTTATTTGTAGTAGGGAGCATCAGTACATGCAACTCGGGATTATTGGACTGGGCCGCATGGGCGGCAATATTGCGCGGCGCCTGATGCTCAACGGACATACCACCGTTGTTTACGACCGCAATACCGCCTTTGTCGACACCCTGGCTGAAGAAGGCGCCACCGGTGTTGCCGACTTGCCAGCCCTGGTCGCTGGCCTGGCCAAACCACGCGCGGTGTGGGTCATGCTGCCCGCCGGCGCACCGACCGAGGACACCATCGACACCCTGAGCACCTTGCTTGAAGCTGGCGATACCATCATCGACGGCGGCAACACCTTCTATAAGGACGACATCCGCCGGGCCAAAACCCTGTCGGAAAAAGGCCTGCACTACATCGACGTCGGCACCTCCGGCGGCGTCTGGGGCCTGGAGCGGGGTTATTGCATGATGATCGGCGGCGATGCCGACACCGTTAAGCGTCTCGACCCGCTGTTCGAAACCCTGGCCCCAGGCATGGGCGACATCCCGCGCACCAAGGACCGCAAGTCCGATGACGATCGCGCCGAGCGCGGTTACATCCACGCAGGCCCGGCCGGTTCTGGCCACTTCGTGAAAATGATCCACAACGGCATCGAATACGGAATGATGCAGGCCTTCGCCGAAGGTTTCGACATCCTCAAGACCAAGGCCAGCACCAATCTGCCGGAAGATCAGCGCTTCGACCTGAATGTTGCCGACATCGCCGAAGTCTGGCGTCGTGGCAGCGTGGTGTCGTCCTGGCTGCTCGACCTGACCGCCGACGCCCTGGCCAGCGACCCGAAACTTGACGGTTACTCAGGCTCGGTGGCTGACAGTGGTGAAGGTCGCTGGACTATCGAAGCCGCCATGGAGCAATCGGTGCCGGTACCGGTGCTGTCGAACTCGCTGTTCTCGCGCTACCGTTCGCGCGGGCAAGGCACCTTTGGCGATAAGATTCTCTCGGCCCAGCGCTTCGGCTTCGGCGGCCATGTGGAGACTTCGAAAAAATGACTCATGTGATCCGCAGGAAATCCAAGGCAGAACCCGCACCGCCTACCACGCTGTTTCTGTTCGGTGCCCATGGTGATCTGGTCAAGCGCTTGCTGATGCCGGCGCTGTACAACCTGAGTCGCGACGGTTTGCTGGGGAATGGACTGCGGATCATCGGCGTTGATCACAACGCTATCAGTGACGAAGCCTTCGCCAAAAAACTCGAAGATTTCATTCGGGCGGAAGTGGCAGCCAAGGTGGGCAAGGGCGATCAAGCCCTTGATCCGGTGTTGTGGGCCAATCTTGCCAAACACATCAGCTACGTCCAGGGCGACTTCCTCGACGAACGCACCTATGAAGCGCTGGCGGCGAAAATCGCCGCCAGCGGCACCGGCAATGCAATTTTCTACCTGGCCACCGCGCCACGCTTTTTCAGTGAAGTGGTGCGGCGTCTCGGCGCGGCCGGATTGCTGCAGGAAACCCCCGAAGCGTTCAGAAGGGTAGTGATCGAAAAGCCTTTCGGCTCCGACTTGCACACCGCCGAAGCCCTGAACGCGTGTTTGCTCAAAGTGATGACGGAAAAGCAGATCTACCGGATCGATCACTATCTGGGCAAGGAGACCGTGCAGAACATTCTGGTCAGCCGGTTCTCCAACAGCCTGTTCGAAGCCTTCTGGAACAACCATTACATCGACCACGTGCAAATCACCGCCGCCGAAACTGTCGGCGTGGAAACCCGTGGCAGTTTTTATGAGGTCACCGGCGCCCTGCGGGACATGGTGCCCAATCACCTGTTCCAATTATTGGCGATGGTGGCCATGGAACCACCGGCCGCTTTTGGCGCCGATGCGGTACGCGGTGAAAAAGCCAAAGTCGTCGGCGCTATCCGCCCCTGGTCCACCGAGGAAGCGCGAGCCAACTCGGTGCGCGGCCAATACACCGCCGGCCAGATAGATGGCGAGCTGCTGCCCGGTTACCGCCAGGAAGCCAACGTGGCGCCCGACAGCACGACCGAAACTTATGTCGCGCTCAAAGTCATGATCGACAACTGGCGCTGGGTCGGCGTGCCGTTCTACCTGCGTACCGGCAAGCGTATGAGCGTGCGCGACACTGAGATTGTCATTTGCTTCAAACCGGCGCCGTATGCGCAATTCCGCGATACCGAGGTCGATGAGTTGCAGCCGACCTACCTGCGGATCCAGATTCAACCTAACGAAGGCATGTGGTTCGACCTGCTGGCCAAGCGGCCGGGACCGACGTTGAACATGACCAACATCGAGCTGGGTTTTGCCTACAAGGATTTCTTTGTAATGCAACCGTCCACTGGCTATGAAACCCTGATCTACGACTGCCTGACCGGCGATCAGACGCTGTTCCAGCGTGCCGATAACATCGAGAATGGCTGGCGTGCCGTGCAGCCATTCCTCGACGCCTGGCAACAGGACGCGACGGTGGAGAACTACGCGGCCGGCGAAGACGGACCCCAGACCGCTGATGAGCTGCTGACCCGCGACGGCCGCGTTTGGCACAGCGTCGGATGAGTGACGTAACGCAACAGCCCATCCGTTTTCTGCTCAGTGACATGGACGGCACTTTACTGCTCCCTGATCACAGCCTCAGTCAACGCACGATCGAAGCAGTCAGCGCCTTGCGCGAGGCCGGTGTGCTGTTCAGCCTGGCCACCGGGCGTCCGCCCAAAGCCATGCTGCAGCAGATCGAAGCCCTGGGTGTCGATCTGCCGACGGCGGCCTTCAATGGCGGCACAATCGTAAACCCGGACGGCAGTGTGCTGGTTGCTCATTATTTGCCGGCCACGTCAGCGCTGACGGCTTTGGCGCTGTTTGCCGATCAGCCGGACATCGAAGTGTGGGTGTTCAGTGGTGGTGACTGGCTGTTGAAGGATCCATACGGCCCGATGGTCCCGCGAGAGCAGCACGGCCTGGGTTATCCGCCGGTGGTGGTCGAGAATTTTGAGCCTTACCTGGCACGTATCGACAAAATCGTCGCAGCCAGCAATAACGCCGAACTGTTGATCGAACTGGAAGCGCAATTACTGCCCAAGGTCGAAGGGCAGGCGCAGGTTTCCCGTTCACAGCCGATCTATCTGGACGTGACGGCGATGCTGGCTAACAAGGGCGAGGCATTGGCGACACTGGCCGAGTTTCTCGGTGTACCGCTGGAGCAGACCGCCGCTCTCGGTGACGGCGGCAACGACCCAGCGATGTTTCACCGGGCCGGGTTGTCGATTGCCATGGGACAGGCGGAGGAGGCGGTGAAACGTCAGGCCGACGTGGTGACCGGGGCCAACACCGAAGACGGCGCGGCCCAGGCGATTGAGAAGTACATTCTTCCTCGATAACGACACAAGCGGGCTTGCCCGCGAAGAGGCCGTCACATTTAACATCGTTGTTGAATGACACATCGCCTTCGCGAGCAAGCCCGCTCCCACAGTTGCTCAGTGTTACAACCAGTAACTCACCGCATACCAACCCAACACCCCCATCACCACGGTGTAAGGCAGTGCCATCCACACCATCCGCCCGTACGACAGGCGAATCAGCGGCGCAATCGCCGAGGTCAGCAGGAACAGAAACGCCGCCTGACCATTGGGCGTTGCCACGCTCGGCAGGTTGGTGCCGGTATTGATCGCAATCGCCAGGGTTTCAAAGTGCTCGCGGCTCATGTTGCCGGCGAGGAACGCCTGCTTCACTTCGGTGATGTAAATGGTCGCCACGAACACATTGTCGCTAATGGCCGACAGCAAGCCATTGGCAATAAACAACATGCCCGGCTGTTGATCTGCCGGCAGCGCCAGCACCCAATGAAGCACCGGGACGAATAATTTCTGATCGTGAATCATCGCCACTACCGCGAAAAACACCACCAGCAACGCCGTGAACGGCATGGCATCCTTGAAGGCGTTGCCAATGCGATGCTCATCGGTAATGCCCGTGAACGCGGTGATCAGCACGATCACCATCAAACCGATCAGGCCGACTTCGGCAACGTGAAACGCCAGCCCGGCAATCAGAATCAGCGCCGCCACCCCTTGAACCAGCAACGCAGCGCGCTGACGGGAAGTGCGTTCGGCGTTGTCTTCGGCGGCGTAGTTGGCCAGCACTGTACGCACGTTGTCCGGCAGCAGCGTGCCATAGCCGAACCAGCGCAGTTTCTCCAGCAGCACACAGGTCACCAGACCGGCTGCCAGTACCGGCAACGACACCGGGGCGACTTTCAGAAAGAATTCGGCGAAGTGCCAACCCATTTCATGGCCGATCAGCAGGTTCTGCGGCTCGCCGACCAGCGTGCACACACCACCCAGCGCAGTGCCGACGGCGCCGTGCATCAGCAAGCTGCGCAGGAACGCGCGAAACTGTTCGAGCTCGGCATGATGAAGGCTGTGTAAATGTCGGTCGTCGCTGAACTCGGCGTCCTTGCGCGGATCGTGGCCTGAGGCGACGCGGTGATACACCGAATAAAACCCCACGCCAGCACTGATGATGACTGCCGTCACGGTCAATGCATCAAGAAACGCTGACAGAAACGCGGACAGGAAACAAAACATCAATGCCAGCAGCGCCTTGGAGCGAACTCCCAACAACAGGCGCGAGAAGAGAAACAGCAGCAGGTCTTTCATGAAATAGATGCCCGCCACCATGAACATCAGCAGCAGGATCACCGGGAAGTTGTGTACCAGCTCATCATAGAGCGCCTGGGGCGTGGTCAACTTCAGCAGCAATGCTTCGATCAGCAACAAGCCGCCGGGCATCAGCGGATAACACTTGAGCGCCATGGCCAAGGTGAAGATGAACTCAACCACCAATAGCCAGCCGGCCGCCACCGGACCGACCGTCCACAATACTACGGCGTTGAGAATCAGAAAGCCGACAATGCTCGCCTTGTACCAATGAGGCGAGTGACCGAGAAAATTGTGCGCTAAGGCCTGGGCCATTGAACCGGACATCGGCTACTCCTTGTATTAAGAAGCGCGCAACTTGCCGTAAGAACAACAGAAGATCAAGTGCAAGAAAATGACGTTGGCCTAACACTGATAACGCGTGACGACCGCGCGGCAGTTTCCGTCCAATGAATAGCCGCCGATGACAATGCAGCCGTCGGCCTGAATGGCCAATGAAGTCGCGGTATGCGGACCGTGACTCAGGCGTGTGCGGAACCAGCCGATGCCCTTGGCGAAACTGCGATCCGGCTGCCCACTGGGTAAATACCGGGCAAAAATGAGATCGGCTTCGACCCCGCCCACCGTCGCTCCGACTGTCAGTACACGCCCGTCCGGCTGAGGTTCGGCGGCGGTCCAGTAGCAGTTGCTACGGCCGACGCCCAATAGCTTTGGCTGGCCACCGTTGCAATGAATATCCGGTCGGCCATTACTGTGCAGTTTCAGAGACAAGCAGTGCATCGGGTCGCGACTGCTGCCAAAGCAATGCAAGTCGCCGTTTTTATGCTGGACGATCTTGCAGACCTGAGCGCTGTGCTCCCGTGCCTTGAAGGTCATGAAACCATCCACGGCGAAGCTGTCGTCCAGTTGGCCATCCGGGTGATAACGCGCCAGCAGGCCTTCTTCGGGAACATTGATTGATCCGCTCACCAGGATCCGACCATCGCGCTGCACTACCAGGCTGCTGAGCCAGGTGTTCATCAACAGGTGCCGGACCATGACGAAACCGCGACCGTTGAAGCTGCTGTCCAGCGAACCGTCGGCGTTGAGTCGTATCAGCATGCCGACGTGATCGGCCAGTTCGAAGTGATGATTGGCCAGCAGCAGGATTCGACCGTCGTCCTGCACGCAGACATCACAGGCTTCGGCGCCCGGCACACCGGGGGGTAACCAGGCATCGCGAGCGCCCCGGGAAAGATTACCCGGCAGGCGCACCACGCAGCGTCCATTGTCGCCAAAACCCTGGACCGGACAGCCTTGCTGATCAAACATCGCCAAGGCGGGCAGCGTACGGTGAGCATTTTCGTAGTGCAGGCCGGCCACCAGAATGTTCCCGTCGGCCAACACCCGCACCTTGCCGGCCATGGCCTCGAAGCCGAGTGCGAACTGCCCGCTGATGCTGCCTTGTATGCCGAATGCCAGGTCCGCCGAACCATCTGTAAGCAGGCGGGCCAGGCCAAAACGATGGCCACCCGGCGTACCGACCTTTGCCGCCACCAGCAACCGGCCAAGAGGGTCAATCGCAACGTCATTGGCCATGCTGGAGAGACTGCCGGAAAAATACACTTGAGTCTTGCCGGTGCCAGCGAAACTCGTATCGAGTCGTTCGGCGCCATTCACGGTTGCAGGTAAGGCAAAAGCAGTCTGGGGTGACATGCATGCATCTCCTTGCCAGTCGTCCTTATCCGGGTGCCCGGAGGGTGACTACATGAGCAAAACATTCAATCCCTGAATGACTCGGCGCACAACTGTTTTCATGAGCCGCAGGAGGGGCGTTTTGTGCCAGAACAGTGTCTTTTCGAACCACTGAAAAGCGTGCCAAGTAATCCGGTGGTTAAAAGTTGAAACCGGGGAGGGTATTGCGCAGCTGACTGTAGAAAATCGTCAACTAAGAAGAAGAGGGGACGCGGATTGCCGGGAGGCAATCCGCGAAAAAGCTTAGTGCGGCATGGACCACGATTGCAGGGTGTAACCTTCCTGACTCAACTCAGCACGGGCTTCTTCCAGCAAGTGTTCGAATTGTTCCGGATCGGAATAGGCGCTGCATGGAATCTGTTTGCGGCTGATGCGGGTGTTAGTGCGATCGATGATGGTCAGGCTGAGCTCGCCATTACCGTCTTGTGGTGCCCAGGCCACGCATTGAAAGGGTTGGAATGCGAGGTCGGCAATCAAAAGTGCTTCGTTGATACGGAGCGGGGCGTTCATGGGGTCTTCTCTCTGTATGCCCAAACAAGTGATGTGCCGTCGGTTGGGCTTACCGTTCGGCTGGTTACTTGTACTGATGCCCGCAAGTGGGGGTTGGGTCACACACAATCAAAAGAAATTTCAACTTTCTTTGATTGATTCGATATTCAGGCCGTTTTTGAAAGCTGAATGAAAGGTTCAACTCGTTAGGCAACTAACCAAGTGACTTCTTATAACTAATAAGCAAACAGCCCTATAAGCAATCGATACAAGCCTGCGTCAAAATCTTGCTAGTGTTACAACGAAGCCCGCCAAATGACTGTTTTTAATAATATTTCCTAAATTTGGCGTCAAGGAACAGTCATGATCGAAGCGCCTGCCTTACGACGTCTGTTAGTAGTGGATCCTTGCGACGACTGCCACCGTTTGTTGCCGGGTTTACGCGCTGTGGGTTGGGATGTTGACAGCTGTACCCTGGAAAACGCCACCGAACGAACCTGCGATGTCGGCCTGTTGCGTTTGCAGCCCTTTCATCTGGAGCGCCCGGAAGCTGTCAAGGAATTGATCGCCCGTAGCGGTACCGAGTGGATTGCCGTGCTTAATCAAGAAGTCCTGCGATTACAAAATGTCGGGGACTTTGTCTGCGAATGGTTTTTTGACTTTCATACTTTGCCGTTCGATGTCTCACGGGTTCAGGTTACCCTGGGCCGTGCGTTCGGCATGGCACGCCTGCGCGGCCAGGGCACGGTCCATATCGATCAGCCTGAACATGAACTGCTCGGCGACAGCAAACCGATTCGCGAACTGCGCAAGTTGCTCAGCAAACTGGCACCCACTGAATCGCCGGTGCTGATCCGCGGTGAAAGCGGGACCGGCAAGGAATTGGTCGCTCGCACCCTGCATCGACAATCCCAGCGTCAAAGCAAACCGTTCGTGGCGATCAACTGCGGCGCGATTCCCGAACACTTGATCCAGTCCGAACTGTTTGGCCACGAGAAGGGCGCCTTTACCGGGGCTCATCAGCGCAAGGTCGGGCGGATCGAAGCGGCCAACGGCGGAACGCTGTTTCTCGATGAAATCGGTGATCTACCCCTGGAACTGCAAGCCAATCTACTGCGCTTCCTGCAGGAAAAACACATTGAGCGTGTAGGGGGGCACCAGCCTATTCCGGTGGACGTGCGAGTATTGGCGGCGACGCACGTCGACCTTGAAGCGGCGATCGAGAAGAAGCGCTTTCGCGAAGACCTTTACTACCGCTTGAACGTTCTGCAAGTCATCACCGTGCCGCTGCGTGAACGCCATGGTGATCTCTCGATGCTGGCCAACCACTTTTCCCATTTCTACAGCCATGAAACCGGTCGTCGTCCGCGCAGCTTCAGCGAAGACGCGCTGATCGCCATGGGCAAGCACGACTGGCCAGGCAATGTCCGCGAGTTAGCCAACCGGGTGCGGCGCGGGCTGGTTCTGGCCGAAGGACGGCAGATCGAGGCGCGAGACCTGGGGCTGATCAGTCAACACGCTACCGCTACGCCGATGGGCACGCTGGAAGACTACAAGTGCCGGGCAGAGCGCCAGGCCTTGTGCGATGTGCTTAACCGCCATAGCGATAATTTGAGCAATGCCGCCAAGGTGCTGGGGGTATCCAGGCCTACCTTCTACCGTTTGTTGCACAAACATCAGATCCGCTAGGGCGGGTAAACGAAAAGGCCCGCTGCGACATTCATCGCAGCGGGCCTTTTCCATGAGACTCCTTGTGGGAGCGGGCTCAACTCTTAGAAGTAGTACGGGAATTTCAGGCTGAAGGAAAAATCTGGCGAATCGTCGGTCAGGCCGATGGCCAGGTTGGGAACGATCGTCAGGTTATCGGTTGCTGCCAGGGTCATGCCGATGTTGAAGTTCGCCGAGTTGTAATCGCTGTTGGAAATCGATTGCCAGTCGCCACCGTCCGGCTTGATCTTGCTCTTGCTGGCGAACTGATCGGTGAACGAGAACGACATACTCATCTTCTCGTTCAAGGCGAATGCAATACCGGCGCCGATCTGCCAGGAATCGCCCAGTTTCACGTCCCCGGGCACCTTGGAGTTGACCTGAGGGCTGATGTCGCTGAAAGAGTCTTCCATGTTGTAGGTGTAGGACAGGCTGCCGAACAGCACGGCCGGGTCGAAGCTTTTGACCAGCGAGAGACCTGGGGTGATCGACCAGACACCATTGCCGGTAGGCAAGTCCTCGGGTACCGAGAGGTTATCGTTGTTCGGGTCATTGACCAGCTTGATGCCGTAAGGGTCCTTACCGGTCGGTGCCTTGACGCGTAGCGTAAAGACCGCGTCGGGCAGATTGGCCGACTCATCCAGAAACTTGTAGGCAACGCCAACGTTCACATCGCCGATGGTCGGGTCGCGGGTCACGGTTGCGTCCGACGTCACCGGGCCTGCGCCACCGGCGCCACCGGAGGAATACGTTGATTCGCGATAAACCACGGGGACGTTAATGTCGAACTGCCAACGTTGTGCCACGTTGTAGCGGGCGGTCAGGTCCAGGGTCCAGTTATCCGCCTTGATACGGTCGAGGTTGATGTTGCCGAGGAAAATCGAGTCCAGTGCCAGGAAGCCGTTGAGTACCAATGCACGGGTATCGTAGTGCGTGTAGGTCAGGCCGGTTTCGACGCTGAACTTGCCGCCACCGAAGAAACCGCTGGCTTCGTCATACAGGTTGGAAACACTTTGCGCAGGCGCCGAATCATCCTTGAGCGATTGGCCGTATGAACTGCCTGTGGTTCCCGGCGCACCGGCAGCCACCGTCTGGCCACTCCTGGGCGTTTCGGCGGGGGATTTGGTCAGGCGTTTGGGAGCCGGTGTCGCAGGTGCCTCTTCGACTTGGCGAACGCGTTGCTCGAGTACCATCAGCGCGTTCTGTTGTGCTTCGTAACGCTGTTTCAACTCCATGAGTTCTTGTTTTAGTGCTTCGACCTGGGGGTCCGGTGCTGCGTACAGCAGTGTGGCCGGGGCCAGGCTACTCAAACAAACGATAGCTCTGAACGTCAACGATCGGTGCATGGGTTAGCCGTCCCTTCTGACTACATCGGGTGACACTGAGCGTAGATCAGAATCCGAGAGTGCGAAGACCTCTTAGCTGGTCCAGGTTGCCGTTCAGCGACCCGGCTGTCGACACGTTGTCACGCAGCACGACATTGAAGGAGGTGAGGTTGTTGACCTGGTTACCACCGCCGAGCAAAGTCGTGTTCTGCATCAGCCCGCCCTGGGCCAGGCGTTGTACGGTGCTGCCTTGGTTGTTGTTGGCCACGATGTTCAGCTGCACACCCGTACCGGTTGAGGAAACGCTCAACGAGCCCGCGCCATTGGCGCCGACCAACGTCGAGCCTGCGGCCAACGCCTGGCCCTGCTGTTGCGTTGCTGGCGCTTGGCTAGCCTTTGTGACGTTGATATGAACGTTGTTGTAGGCAGCGTTATGGTCGCCGGCAGCACGCACGACTTGAGTGACGCCTTCGGTGCTGTTGAGGCCATTGCCGCCAGTGACGATGCCGGTGCCTTGCGAACGCGCCAAGCCATTCCCTCTTTCGTCAATTATCGACACATAGAACTGTGGCTTGATGGTCGATTGTTGAATTTGCATCGAGGACGTTGCCCCGATCACTTCACCGTTGGCATTTTGCCAAGTGCTGGTCATGACAATGCCGAAACTGATGATCCGCCCCGGCATGACATAGCGACCACGCAGGGTCGCCAATTCATGATCCTTCAATTCAATGGGTTTGAACGTCTGTGCCTGTGTCGGCAGGCTGGCGGCCAGGCAAACCACCACCAGCCAGATTGGAGTCTTCATTGGATGCTCCCGGAGCGTCGTGCTCCTTGTTATTAGAAGAAGTCGCTTTGGATGAATCCGAAATCCATCAACTCTGCGTCTCGCACCGGAGTGAAGGTGTTGATGCGGTTCTTGGCGGTCAGTGGCAGGGGTGGGTCGAGCAACGCATTGGTTTTGTCGTAGCCCTGGCCGATGACGGCAAAGATGATGCCGTTCCAGCCTTTTACAAAGTCGTCGACTTTGTAGCGTTTATGACCGAGTACCGGATCTCCGATATAGACCCAGCCCTCATGGACTCTTTGCATGACCACAAAATGTTTGTAGCCACGGATATCCAGGAGTACCACCACCGGGATTCTGATGTCGTTCAAGGATTCCGGCGATACCCGGTAGCCACGGGCCCGCATGCCGATACTTTCCACGTAACGCTTCATGTCGAGCATGGAGAAGCCCTGGACGCGGACAAGATCTTGCTCGGAATGTGCCAGCATACCTTCGATGATCTGTTCTTCATCCACGTCCAGCCAATAGGCTTGGCGCAATATGGTTGCCAGCGCCGCTGCGCCGCAACTGAAGTCGGTTTTCTGTTGCACCAGGTCGGCAAATTTACGCTCGCGCATGCTCTGGATCGGCTTGTACACCACCGCGCCACCCGGCAGGACGGAAAGCGGCATTTGTGCAGCCGCGACCACACCGCCCACGCAAAGGATCACACTGGCCACGCAAAGCAAAAATGCCAAGACGATAATGCGCATGGAAAGACGCCTTCTGGTTGTGTTGAAACAGGCCCCCGTAAGGGGGCCTCCAGAGACAGCAGTTAGAACGAGTTGTTGGAAATGGCCAGCGAGTTGCTTTGTTGGTTACCCACACCAGCAGCCACGTTGACGCCCAGGTTGCCACTGCCACCATTCACCGAACCGTTCAGGGTTGCAGTGTTGGTCACAGGGTTTGCCCAGCCAGTTGGAGTCAGCACTTGATAGGAGTAGGTGTTGCTCAAATCATATGAGCTGCTTTCACTGTAGCTTTTCGCTTTGTCGTACGCAGACTCGGATGATTTACTGCCCGATTTTTCGTACGAGGAGGCGGACGATTTCTCATACGATTTATCGTACGATTTTTCGAACGAGGAATCGCGCGATCTGTCGTACGAGGAGTCGCGCGATCTGTCGTACGAAGAGTCGCGCGATCTGTCGTACGATCTGTCTCTCGATGCGTCAAGCGTTGCATCAATCGATGCGTTAAGCGATGCGTCGGCAGTCCTGCTGCGGGTGCGATCGCCATTGCCATTATTGAAGGTACGGGAACTGGCAGCCGCCGCAGTAGCGTCCAAATTAGCGCTCAAAGAAGCACTCAAAGAAGCACTCGAAGAACCGCTCGCATTACTGCTGCTTGAACCGCTCGCATCACTGCTGCTAGAGCCGCTCGCATTACTGCTGCGAGAACCACTTATATCAACGCTTTTGGAACCGCTGGCATCAAAGCTCCTGGAACCGCTCGCGTCCCAGCTTGAAGAAGCGCTTCTACTGCCGCTAGCCTCGGATGACTTATCGCGAGAGAAACTGCCGCTGGCCGAGTTGGTAACTGTCATCGTATCCAGGCGGTACGTGCGATCGGCGTTGTTATTCACTACCAGGCCAGGACCTTGTTGATCGGCAGAGGCGGTGGCTGTTGCGTTACCGAGCGGGGCATTGGTGTTGGCAATGGCCATGGTATTTTTCTGTTGGTTCAGGTCGCCGCCAGCAATGTTGATACCCATATTACCGCTGCCGCCATTACCCGATCCGTTCATAACGGCCGAGGCTGTGCTGCCGAAGTTGTTGACCCTGTTATTGTCGCTGTATTGCGTTACGTCGGCGGTGGCTGTGGCAGTGCCGAACACGAAGCTGTTGTCCTGACTGGAGTTTGAGGCAGCATTTGCGATGGCGGACGCGTTGTCTTGTTGGTTGCCGCTACC
The DNA here is from genome assembly GCF_031570575.1 of Pseudomonas sp. JL3. Lineage (NCBI taxonomy): Bacteria > Pseudomonadati > Pseudomonadota > Gammaproteobacteria > Pseudomonadales > Pseudomonadaceae > Pseudomonas > Pseudomonas sp. JL3. The sequence continues at coordinate 214,182 of NZ_JAKWJK010000001.1, read as the reverse complement.
TGCAGCCACGTTGACGCCGACGTTGCCGCTGGCGCCTGTGGCAGAGCTGTTCATTTCAGCTTCGTTGATCGTCCCTTCGTTACGGATGCGGTTGTCGGTACTGCTCTGGTTATCCCAGGCATTGGCCGTCGCATAGACAGGGATCTTTGTTGGAGGAGGGGTGTGATGACCGTTGTGATGGCCATGGTGGTGGTCATTGTCACGCCGATCGTTCTGCCCAGCTTGTACAGCAACAGCCATGACCGCAGCAATTGCGAAAACCAGAGGCTTGAGTGCCATCGAAGGTTTCATGGTGATTCTCCGTACTTATTTTAGGTTAAGTGTTGTTTCTACCTGTTTGGGTCAGTCCATGACCCGTACGCTCAGGGTGTTGGCCGTTCGGTTTCCCACCCCGGAGCTCTGATTCAACTGGATCACCCCACGGCTACCGGTGAAGGCCTGATCGCTGGTAGCGACCTGGCGATTGCCTGGTGCAGAGTCAGTTGGATCGGAGTTGTTGATCAGCGTCACGTTCTGCTGCATGAGGACGCTGTCGTCGATACTTTGCGGTTGTTTACTGACGCTTATCCGCAGGGCATTGGCTTGCTGGTTGCTGGCGCCCGCGCTCTGGTTGACGCCCAGTACGCCGTTGCCGTGGCTGAAGGAGTTGCCTTGAATGCTGGATCGGGCATCGATCCTGGGGTCGACCTGCGTACGCATCCGTTGGCGAATCTGTGTGGTGGCGCTGGCGTTGTTGCCAATGGCGATGGCCCGGGCGTTGGCCTGTTGCAGCTGATCGCCCGCCGCCTGGTTGACCGAGAGGTTGCCCTGGTGCTGCATGCCCGAACCGTCGATTTCGGCGTTATTGATGACGGGAGGTTGGGCAAAGGTCGATGCACTGCAAAACATGGCAATCATCAGCAGCGTACGATTCATCTTAACGGTCTCCCGTTACGACTTTCAGAGCACCCAGGCCTTGGTGGATGTTTGAATTGACCATGTTGGCAATACCGTTGCCGGAATTTCCCGAACGGCCAGCGGGAAGGTTGGAAAGCTGGGTCTGGTTGGTGATATTGCCGCCCAGGTTGTTGTTGGTGCCTTGATTGACCAGGCGGGAGATGCCTGCACCACTGGCGACGTTGGCAAAGTCGCCGTCGCTCAACTCGTTCGTTTGCCTGAGAATTTGTTTGGACGGGTTGGCATTGGCGGTCGTGGGGCTAGGGTCGGGAATCACCGGCGCACGCGTTGCCATGCGCGGTTGGACATCACGCTTGATAATGATGATGCCGTTGTCAGCCTGTACAGGCAGGCTGAAACTTGAGCCCAGTGCACATCCAATCAGCAGGAGGCTATAGATACTGTTATCAAATGTCCCCACGGCGGCAATTCCTTCTTTGTTGTGGGCTGGTCCTGAATCAGCGTTGTGAAGGAGCGAGCGAAAGCTGTGCCGGTTTTTGATTATTGATTGGATTCAGAGGGTTATCGATCAAGGCGGATGGATCGATAAAATGGTGTTTCAGGTCTGAGACAATCGCCGGGACGGCATTATTGATAAGAGATCGCGACAGCAATGGATCCAAGCGTTTGCGGGGATGTATCAGCGCTTTAACATATCGCGTGACAAAACGATGACCAGCGTTGGGACGGGCTGTTCGAGAGGGAGGGTTGTTTCAGAAGCGGACGTATTTGCAAAAAATGCTGGGGTGTTGGCCGGTGCCGGCTCAGCGCTCGAGCAGTAATGCGACGGCTTGCAATGCCTGAAGCCGGCGTTCGGTCCAATCGCCCTGAAGCACTTGAACAGGCTGTCGATGCTGCTCCAGCCATGCCTGAGTCGCGTTGAAAAAAGCCCGGCGCTCACCCAGCTCGGGCTGACACCGTTGACCGTCATCGGTCCAGTCAACCTGTTCGGGCGACAGCAGCAAGTGCAAGTCATAGTGCCGAGCCAGCAGCGCTTGCTCAAGCCAGGCCGGGCAATCGCCAAACAGGGTTTGGCTCCAGAGCATGTTGCTCAGCAAGTGAGTATCGAGAATCAGCAACGGCGGCCCAAGGGCGCGAGCCTCGTCTTCCCATTGCAGCTGACCGCGAGCGATTTCGGGAATATCAGCCAGGCACGTGTCTCGCGCTTGCTGCTCAATGAACCAGCGCACGTATTCGCCCACCAGAGCGCCGCCGAATTGCTGTTGCAGTTCGGCGGCCAGCCAGCTCTTGCCGCTGGATTCAGGCCCCGTGAGCACCAGCACTTTCATGTGCGCAACGCCGGATCGGTGCGCCATGTCCGCCAGCCATGCACCGCCAGCAGTGCGAATAAACCGTAGAGGCCGGCGGTGAGGTACATCGCTTTATAGATGAACAGGCCAACAAAGATGATGTCCAGCGCGATCCATAGCGGCCAGCATTGCAGACGTTTTTGCGCCATCCATAACTGCGCCACCAAACTGAAGCCGGTCAGTGCCGCATCGAGCCAAGGCTGGGCAGCATCGGTCCAGTGGGCCATCGCGGCGCCCAGCAACAAACTGCCGACTGCGCCGACGGCCAGCCCGAGTGCGATGGATTTGCCATCGAGGAGGGTGACATGCCGCTTACCATGAGTTGCGCTCCCCTGAGTCCACTGCCACCAGCCGTAGATCTGCAAACCGGCGTAGATCACTTGCAGCAGCATGTCCGAATACAGCTTCACCTCGAAAAAGATCCAGCTATACAGCAGCACCATGACCAGACCGATCGGCCAGCACCAAGGGTTCTGTCTGACCGTCAACCAGACGGCGATCACGCCGAGGGCGGCAGCAAACAGTTCAAGCCCGGACATGGAGGTTCCTTGGTGTCGTAGAAATGAGGGGGGCGAATTGTACCCGGATTGTCAGGAAAGGGCTTGTAGTGGGGAAGGGCTTGCCTTGTAGGAGCGAGGCTTGCCCGCGAAGAACGATGACACGCAGTACCTGAAAAACCGCGGTGCATTCTTCGCGGGCAAGCCTCGCTCCTACAGAGGGGACCGCGTTGGGTATAGAAAGAATTACACCCGAAACTGCTTGAGCAACCCGTTCAACTGTTCGCTCAATTCCTTGAGGTGAACGCTGGCCACGCTCGACTGTTCGGCCGCCAGTGCTGTGCTGTGGGACAACCCGGCTGCCTGGGTGACGTTCTGGTTGATGTCTTCCACCACGTGGGCTTGTTGCAAGGTCGCACTGGCAATTGAAGCGTTCAACCCGTTGAGGTTGCGCAAAGCCTGGCCGATGGCATTCAGGCTGGCGCCCGCCAGGCCGGCCTGCTCGATGGTCAGTTGCGAGGCACGGCTGCTGTCGCCAATCACCTTCACCGCCGCTTCGGAATGGCTTTGCAGGCGTTCGATCATCGACTGGATTTCCGCCGTCGACTTCTGAGTGCGCTGGGCCAGCAGGCGCACTTCATCGGCAACCACCGCAAACCCGCGACCTTGCTCGCCGGCCCGGGCGGCTTCGATAGCGGCGTTGAGGGCCAGCAGGTTGGTTTGCTCGGCGATGGAGCGAATCACTTCCAGAACGCTGCCGATTTGCGTGCTTTCATCGGCCAGCGTACGAATCACTTCCACGGCCTGATCGATGGTCGAAGAGAGCTTGTCGATCTGCTGCAAGCTGCCGTCGATATTGACCTGGCCCTGTTGCGCTTGAGACTCGGCATCGCGCATTTCGCTGGCCGCGTGCTCGGCGTTTTTGGCCACATCCTGCACGCCGTAGGTCACTTCGTTGATCGCGGTTGCCACCAATTCCATCTGCTGCGATTGCTGCTGGCTGCGTTGCTGAGCTTGCGCGGCATCGTTGCCCAGTTCGCTGGATGACTGGCCCAGCGCGCTGGCGGAGGCTTGCAGCTGACTGATCACCAGGCGCAGTTTGGTGGTAAAGGCGTTGAAGTGCCGGGCCAATTGCGTCACTTCGTCCTGGCCGTGGGTATCGAGGCTACGGGTCAGGTCGCTTTCACCGCTGGCAATGTTGGCCATGGCGTTCACGGTTTCCTGGAGTGGGCGCACGATGCTGCGGGCAATCATGATCACCAGCAACGCCATGATCAGGGCAATCACTAGGCCCACGAAAGAGGCCTTCCAGACCTGCGCATAAAATTCGGCCTGCATGTCGTCGATGTACACGCCAGAACCGATCACCCAACCCCAGGGCTCGAACAGTTTCACATAGGAGGTTTTTTCCACCGGCGCGCTGGCGCCCGGTTTCGGCCAGCGGTAATCGACCATGCCGGCACCCTTGGCCTTGGCGATGGCGACCATCTCGTTGAACAGCGCGAAACCGTCGGGGTCGCGGATCGTCGAGAGATTCTGGCCATCAAGTTTCGGATTGGTCGGGTGCATGATCATGACCGGCGTCAGATCGTTGATCCAGAAATAGTCGTTCTGGTCGTAGCGCAAACCGCGCACAGCGTTCAGCGCCTGTTTTTGCGCGGCGTCGCGGGTGAGGGTGCCGGCGGTTTCCAGGCTGTGATAGTAGGTGAGGATGCCACTGGCGGTCTGCACCACGTGCTGGGTCTTCTGGCCCTTGGCTTGATAGAGATCGTCGTGAATCTGCTTGAGCATCAACACGCCCAACGTCAATAGCATCACCACGGCCACGATCAAGATGAGCCACAAGCGTCGGCTGATCGACACACTGCGCAAGCTGTTCATAACGCTGTTACTCCGGTTTCTTGTTTTTGTAATAAACGATCGCCAGCATCCAACCACACTTTGCCGATCGGGCCTATCCGACTCAGGTCCTATTACGCGGCAGCGTAAATGAGGCGTGTCTGATAGGATTTCGGCCCCGCACGGAAAAACCTGAGCCCAAGTCTTTTTTCACGCAATTTTTACGGTTTTGCGTGAATCTTGTGCGCGCGGGGATTCAGCTAAGGTTGATCGCAGTTAACGCTTATAAATTATTAACGGAGCATGCCTGGGGGTATTGCTTCTTGGGGGATTGATGGATCTTTGGACGGCCTTTCAGGCATTGATTTTAGGCGTTGTAGAAGGGTTGACGGAATTCTTGCCCATTTCCAGTACCGGGCACCAGATCATCGTGGCGGACTTGCTCAACTTTGGGGGCGAGCGGGCCATGGCCTTCAACATCATCATTCAGCTCGGGGCGATCCTGGCGGTGGTCTGGCAGTTTCGCCGCAAGATCTTCGACGTGGTCATCGGCTTGCCGACGCAGCCCAGTGCCCGACGCTTTACCGCAAACCTGTTGATCGCCTTCCTGCCGGCTGTGGTATTGGGGGTGATTTTCGCCGACTTGATTCACGAGTATCTGTTCAACCCGATTACCGTGGCCACCGCATTGGTCGTGGGCGGGGTCGTCATGTTGTGGGCCGAACGTCGTCAGCATGAAGTGCATGCTGAAAGCGTCGATGACATCACCTGGAAAGACGCCCTGAAAGTCGGCTTCGCCCAGTGTCTGGCGATGATCCCCGGGACCTCGCGTTCCGGCTCGACGATCATTGGCGGTCTGCTGTTCGGGTTGTCGCGCAAGACGGCTACCGAATTCTCGTTCTTCCTCGCCATGCCAACCATGGTCGGCGCGGCGGTGTACTCGGGCTACAAATACCGCGACCTGTTTGTTCCGGCTGATTTCCCGGTGTTCGCCATTGGCTTCGTCACCGCGTTTATCTTTGCGATGATCGCTGTCCGCGGCTTGCTGCTGTTCATTGCCAGCCACAGCTACGCGACATTCGCCTGGTATCGCATTGTGTTCGGCCTGGTGATCCTGGCCACTTGGCAATTCGGCTGGGTCGACTGGACAGCGGTCAAGCCATGAACGATTCCAGTGCGCGCAACAACAACCCCGGACGCAAGTCCGGGGGCGCCATTCAGAACCTGCGGCTGAAATTGCTGGCATTCGCTGTGCTGTGCGCAGTGCCGTTGTTTGGCTCGGTGTCGCTGTGGCTGCGCGGGGTGTCGGTGATTCCACTGGCGGCCTACGGCATCGTCAGCGTGCTGGCGTTTTTCCTGTACTGGAGCGACAAGCACAAGGCCCGCGCCGACAGTTGGCGTACGCCGGAGAACGTCTTGCACGCGGTGGAGTTGGCGGGCGGTTGGCCGGGGGCCTTGCTGGCTCAGCAAGCGTTTCGGCACAAGACCCGCAAAGTCTCGTTTCAGTTGGTGTTCTGGCTCATCGTGTTGATGCACCAGGTGTTCTGGATCGACCAGCTGTTTCTGGGCGCTAACCTGTTTGCGTTGTTTTAAAGCACTTTAAAGCAGCAAGCCGACCTGCGTGCGCTTGGGCAATTTGCTCACCACCAATTGGTGGGAACGTTGCAGCAAGCCTTGCAGCTCTTCGGTGCCCAGCGGGTAGGGCGTTTCCATGATGATCCACTGAGCCCGGGCCAGATACGGCGCCGGGTGAATGCCCGGCCGGTCGCAATGGCCCAGGAACAAGTCCTTGTCGACCTTGAACGCCAGGGACTGTCCCCGCAGGTTCTGCAAGGCGAACATCTTGTTCCCGGCAATCGAAAACACCCGCACGCCACCCCACTTGTAATCCTCCCGCGCGCCGGGCAATGCCAGGCAGTATTGCGCGACATCCTCTTCGCTCATTCGTCCCGCTTTCATAACAGTCTGTCCCCGCAAACATTGAATGATTCGATCAAATGGTCGATCCAGGCACGCACCGCCGGCATCACCCCGCGTCGATGAGGGTAGACGGCTTGGAGCCAACCGCCGGGCAATGACCAGTCGGGCAACAGTTGCACCAGCGAACCGCTTTCCAGCTCTTGCTCGCAATACATCATAGGCAGCATGGTAAAGCCCTGGCCGTTGAGGGTGCAGGCTTTGCGCACGATAAAATCTTCGCAGCCCAATCGCGCTTCAAGGCTCAGGTCGTAGCTTTTGCCCTGTTGATCAAGCATGCGAATGTGCACCATGCGGTCGGCTTCCAGAGCGCCGAGTACGGGCAGGTTTTTCAGGTCTTCGGGATGATTGATTTCACGACCGAGCAAAAAAGCCGGGCTTGCAACCATCAGCATTTGGGCCTGACGCAGGCGGCGGGTGACCAGCAATGGATCTTCATCACCCAGATCCCGCACTCTCAAGGCGACGTCCACGCCCTCGTTGATCAGGTCAACCCGACGGTTGAGCAGCATGACTTCCAGCTGAACCTGAGGAAATTTTTCCAGGAAGTGACTGATCACCCCAGGCAGCATTTGGTGGGCCAACCCCACGGGGCAGGACACTCGTAAGCGTCCCCGGGGCTCGCTGGACATGCTGGCCACCGCTTCATCGGCCATCTCGGCCTCCAGCAGCATCGCCTGACAATGCCGCAAGTAACGCTCGCCCACAGCGGTGAGGTTGAGTTGGCGGGTGGTGCGTTGCAGCAGGCGCGCGCCCAGGCGTTCTTCCAGTTCGGCGATGCGTCGCGACAGCCGCGACTTGGGAATCCCCAGCAAACGCCCGGCCGCTGCGAAACCACCGGCTTCGACCACTTTGGCGAAGTAGTAGAGATCATTAAGGTCTTGCATTTGGTTTCAAACTCGACTGTTCTATCAGTGAGACGAACTATCGCATTGTTACCGACTAATCATCTATTGGTTTCGTCGGTAGGATTGTCTCCATCAGATCGCCGGGTGGCGATCCTCACCTTGGAGATCCCACATGAAATTACTGCATATCGATTCGAGCATTCTGGGTGACAACTCGGCTTCCCGTCAGCTGAGTCGCGAAGTCGTCAAAACCTGGCAAGCCGCCGAGCCTGGCGTTGTGGTGACTTACCGCGACCTGGCCGCCGATGCCATCAGCCATTTCTCCGCCACCACCCTGGTCGCCGCCGGCACCGCCGCTGAACTGCGCAACGCCGCGCAACAGCACGAAGCCGATCTGAGCGCCCAGGCCCTGGCCGAATTCCTCGCCGCCGATGCCGTGGTAATTGCCGCGCCGATGTACAACTTCACCATCCCGACCCAACTCAAGGCCTGGATCGACCGCATCGCCGTGGCCGGTCAGACTTTCCGCTACACCGAAGCCGGCCCTGAAGGCCTGTGCGGCGGCAAGAAAGTGGTGATCGTTTCGACGTCTGGCGGTTTGCACGTTGGCCAACCAACCGGCACTGCTCACGAAGACTATCTGAAAGTGCTGTTCGGCTTCCTCGGCATCACCGACATCGAGTTCGTCCGCGCCCATGGCCTGGCCTACGGTGATGAAGTGCGCACCAAAGCCATGAGCGACGCTCAGGCGCACATCAGCGAGCAATTGTTCGCCGCCGCGTAAGGCTTGCGTAGAGTCGTAAACAGCTCGGGCAATACCCCTGAAACTCTGTATTCTGGTCATCGTGATGGCCAGGTACGGAGTTTTTTGTTTCTGACGGTTATCAGTCTCTGGCCCAGGTTATGCAGTCGAGGGCTGACATCTGGCGGTCAGGTAACAAGGTGGGGCATTCCATGGTGCGTCTTTGTGCAACGCTACTGATTTGCCTGCTCGGCAGTCTGGGTTTTGTGCACGCCGCGTCTGCGCCACATCCTCACTGGAGCGTCGGTTTCCATGAGATGACCTTCCTTGATCCGCTGGACTTGCAGCCGATGCGAGCCATCGCGTTTTACCCGTCCAGTGAAAAGGAACATTCCAGCACGCTCGAGGGCTACGCGGTCGAAGCGGGTGAAAACACCAAAGTCGCCATCGGACGTTTTCCGATGTTGATGCTGTCTCACGGCAACACCGGAACCCCGCTGGCCCTGCACGACCTCGCCACCTCATTGGCACGCAAGGGCTTCGTGGTGGTGGCGGTGATCCATCCCGGCGACAACTCCAAAGACCACAGCCGCCTCGGCACCTTGAGCAACCTTTACGGGCGGCCGATTCAGATTTCCGAAGCCATTACCGCGACACTCAGCGACCGGATGCTCACGCCTTTCGTCAATGCGCAGCAGGTCGGGGTGATTGGCTATTCGGCGGGCGGTGAGACTGCGCTGATCCTGTCCGGCGCCACCCCGGATCTGGATCGCCTGCGCCGTTATTGCCAGGAGCGCCCGGATGATCACGATGCCTGCAACACCCAAGGCGAACTGATCGTCGATCGTGATGACTTGCAGCCAGTGGCGGACCCGCGCGTGCATGCCTTGCTGCTGATGGCGCCGCTGAGCTTGAAGTTCGGTCGCCATACCCTGGCCGACGTGCATGTGCCGGTGCTGCTGTACAGCGGCGATGGCGACAAACTGGTGGCGTTCGACAAAAACGCCGCAGCGCTTGCGCGTAAACTGCCGACCGCACCGGACTTCAAGTTGCTGGCCGGGGCAGGGCACTTCGTATTTATGGCGCCGTGCAACGAAGAACAGATCGCCACCATGCCGGCACTGTGCACCGATGCCGATGGCGTCGACCGCAAGGACATTCACCGCAACATGATTTCCGAAGCCGGACGGTTCTTCGCCCATGCTCTGGGCAAACCCACCCGCGCCGGCATGCAGACCGCGGATCAATAATGTCCCCGGAACCCTGTGGCCATCGCGAGCAGGCTCGCTCCCACAAGGGATTGCAGGTGTCAGGCCATTGCGCGGTGTTTCAGCAGCAACGTCAAACCGAGTCCGGTCACCGACAACAACGCCGCACTAAAGAAAATCCACGAATAGCCCAGGTTCAACGCCACCGCGCCCATCAGTGGTCCGGCAATCGCCAGCGCCAAATCGAAAAACACCGCATAAGCACTCAAACCCGCTCCGCGACTGGAATTAGGCACTTGCTTGATCGCTTCCACACCCAACGCCGGATACACCAGCGACAGGCCGAACCCGGTCAGCCCAGCGCCGATCAAGGCATAACCCGTTGAGGGCGCCAGCCACAGCAGGACCAGCCCCACGGTTTCAATGGTCATGCAAGCGATGGCGGAGGTGAAGCCGCCGAAACGGTTGATGCTGGATATGAACAACAGCCGCGCCAGAATGAAACAGACCCCGAATACCGTCAGGCAATAAGCCGCGCCGGTCCAGCCAAGGCTGACGTAATACAGGGTAATAAAAGTGGTGAGTGTGCCGTAACCGATGGACGCCAGGCTCAGGCTTGCGCCGAAGGGGGCAATGCGCCCGAACACCGCCCAGAACGGCAGGCGCTCGCCGCGAATCACCGGTACCGAAGGTTTGTTGCGGATCAACAGCAGCGCCATCAAGGCCAGTAACGACAGCACGATCCCGAGGCTGGCGAACCCCAGTTCAGCGACCATCACCACGCCCAGCGGCGCGCCGATAGCGATGGCACCATACGAAGCGATCCCGTTCCAGGAAATCGAACGCGCCGTGTGCTCGGCACCGACCTGGCCCATGCACCAACTGATCGTGCCGACCCCGATCAACCCTTGAGCGATGCCCAGCAACAAGCGGCCAGTGATCAGGATGATCAGGCTCAACCACGGCACACTTTGCAGCAGGGTCGACAGCAAAGTCAGCACGCCGCTCAACGCAATCCCCGACAAGCCGTAAACAATCGCCCGCTTGGTGCCGATGCTGTCCGACAGACGCCCGGCCATGGGCCGACTGAGCAGGGTGGCCAGGTACTGAGAACCAATGGTCAGCCCCGCGACGATGGCGCTGAACCCCAACTGCTCATGGACATACCCCGGCAACACGGCAATCGGCAGGCCGATACAGAGGAAGGCAATAAAGGTATAGAAAACGATGGAGACGATCTGCAGGGTGATCGCCATTGAGCTTTGCGGGGGCAGTTGCTGCACAGACATGAGAGCTCGTTCGCGGGCGGCGGTAGGAGAACTGCATCATGGCGTGGGCGGGAAATAAAAGGAAGCAGGCTAACGATGCAGTTGGCGATCGTTCCCACGCTCTGCGTGGGAATGCATCCCGTGACGCTCTGCGTCACCCTTCAAAGCGGGAACGCGGAGCGTCCCTGGCGGCATTCCCACGCAGAGCGTGGGAACGATCAAAAGCGTGCCTTGGCCCTGAAATGCAAAAAGCCCTGTCACCAGGACAGGGCTTTTCACTTGAAGCTTGCAGCCGTCTTACATCAACACACCCTGACTACGCAGGTAGTCATCATAGGTGCCGCTGAAGTCGATCACGCCATCAGCGCTCAACTCGATGATGCGAGTGGCCAGGGACGATACGAACTCACGGTCGTGGCTGACGAAGATCAGCGTGCCCGGGTAGTTCTCTAGCGCCAGGTTCAGCGCCTCGATGGATTCCATGTCCAAGTGGTTGGTCGGTTCGTCCATCACCAGCACGTTCGGCTTTTGCAGGATCAGCTTGCCGAACAGCATGCGACCTTGCTCACCACCGGAGATGACCTTGACCGACTTGAGGATCTCGTCGTTGGAGAACAGCATGCGGCCGAGGGTGCCGCGAACCAGCTGCTCGCCGCCCTGGGTCCATTGACCCATCCAGTCGAACAGGTTGCAGTCGTCTTCGAAGTCGTGAGCGTGGTCCTGGGCGTAGTAGCCCAATTCCGCGGCATCGGTCCACTTCACGGTGCCGGCGTCTGGAGTCAATTCGTTGACCAGGGTGCGCAGCAGGGTGGTTTTACCGATACCGTTCGGGCCGATGATCGCTACGCGCTCGCCGGCTTCAACCTGGAAGCTGAAGTCCTTGAACAGCGGCTTGCCGTCGAAGCCTTTGGCCATGCGCTCGACGATGACCGCCTGACGGTGCAGCTTCTTGGTTTGTTCGAAACGGATGAACGGGCTCACACGGCTCGAAGGCTTGACCTCGGCCAGCTGGATCTTGTCGATCGCCTTGGCGCGGGAGGTCGCTTGTTTGGCTTTCGAGGCGTTGGCCGAGAAGCGGCTGACGAACGATTGCAGTTCCGAGATCTGTGCTTTCTTCTTGGCGTTGTCCGACAGCAATTGCTCGCGGGACTGGGTCGCCACGGTCATGTACTCGTCGTAGTTGCCCGGGAACAGGCGCAACTCGCCGTAGTCCAGGTCAGCCATGTGGGTGCACACGCTGTTCAGGAAGTGACGGTCGTGGGAGATGATGATCATCAGGCTGGAGCGCTGGGTCAGAATGTTTTCCAGCCAGCGGATGGTGTTGATGTCCAGGTGGTTGGTCGGTTCGTCGAGCAACAGCACTTCAGGATCGGAGAACAGTGCCTGCGCCAGCAACACGCGCAGTTTCCAGCCCGGAGACACTTCGCTCATCGGGCCGAAGTGCTGCTCGATGCCGATACCCAGGCCCAGCAACAGCTCGCCGGCACGGGATTCGGCAGTGTAGCCGTCCATTTCGGCGAATTCGGTTTCCAGCTCGGCCACGGCCATGCCGTCTTCTTCGGTCATTTCCGGCAGCGAGTAGATGCGGTCGCGCTCGGCCTTGACCTTCCACAGCTCTTCGTGACCCATGATCACGGTGTCGATCACGGTGAATTCTTCGTAGGCGAACTGGTCCTGGCGCAGTTTACCCAGACGCACGTTCGGCTCGAGCATGACTTGGCCGCCGGACGGCTCGAGGTCGCCACCGAGGATTTTCATGAAGGTCGACTTGCCGCAACCGTTGGCGCCGATCAGGCCGTAGCGGTTACCGGCGCCGAATTTGACCGAAACGTTTTCGAATAGCGGCTTGGCGCCGAACTGCATCGTGATGTTAGCTGTGGAGATCAATTACTTTACCTATCAATGAGTTGCGAGCTGCGCATTTGGCGCTTGGGCCATTCCTGGGACATCCTGGAGTTTCTCTCCATCTCTTCCCAGTCAGCGCTAGCGTTCAACCAGCGCGCATAAGTCGAGAGCAGCATCTGGACGCTGTGTCCAAGCTGTTGGGCAATAAAGGCGGGATTCATGCCAGACATTGCGCATATTGTCGCATAAGTGTGACGGCAGTTGTACGGTGGGCGATAACGTGTCGCGCGCTTCTTCAAGGTTCGGCCCCGGTTTGTGCAGAACCGGGATCTGTCTGATGGTTTGGCTCATTCCGGGGCGAGCACACGCAGGGGAACTCCTTGATCACACCTCGATGTTATTTTTGTTCAGCGTTGTGTTCGGGACACTGGGCGTGGCTCTGGGTAAAGTCAGCACCGCTTGCCCGGCCAAGTGTGTTTCAGATGGATTACTGAATGGCCAGCAGTTGGTCAGGGTGGGCACCTATTCAGATTCATCTCCCCTATGCCGCGCATGGCGGCAGAAGGTGCAGAGGGGTCTATTCTTCTACGTCAGGGGCCGGGTTTCCGGGCGCGCTGGCGCTTCGTTGTCATCACCGCTGACCATCGCCTGATCGATAGCGGCTCGCAGATACTCTTCTTGGTTCTCGCCCAAGACACGCTCCTCGCCCGCCATTCCCCCGGCAGGCTGTGAGTGGATTAGTGGGTTACGCTGGAAAGCAGGCAGCGTGAGAACGCAAACGGTCTTTCATCACGGATGGGATCAAAATGAAACTGATTTTGGTGATGCTTGTTGTTGGTCTGTTGGCTTGGAAGCTTTTCCCTGAACTACAGTCCTGGGCTGCGGCTCAACTATCGAATCCCAAAGAAGCCTCTAAAGCAGTCTCTATAGTCGTGACTGCGTCGAAGCCTGTTTCAGCGCCATTCAAATGTGATGGACGCAAATATTGTTCGCAGATGACCTCGTGCGCAGAAGCCAAGAACTTTCTGCAAAACTGCCCAGGAATGAAAATGGACGGCGACAACGACGCAATCCCCTGTGAGTCGCAGTGGTGCCAATGACTATTTGCCGCTGAGCAACAGCAGTTGAAACTCTGGCTTTGCCGCACGCTGAACCGCGCGCGACAAACCGGTGACTGACCAGGTCGAGACTCAGAGCACGTAGCCAGTGGCTTGTCCGAGGTGGTTGTCCTGCCCTCCGGTGATGAGGTGCAGTGGAATGTGTTGTTGTTCATCAATGGATGGGATTTCAAAACTTCCCACTATTTGAAGGTGCCGCTCACTCAGCCCGGTCGACTCTTCTTCTTTTGCCTTAGCCATTCTCGCGTGGTTCGCTGCGATTTCATTGAGAGTTGACACGTTACATCTCCCGGTGACTGACCAAGCGTATCGCTGGAGTCCTAAGCGTTAATTTAATTGCCGCCGTGTCAGAATTACGTCGTTCTGGGGCTGCTACGTCCGGCTTCTGCAAAGCCTGAGCCAGACACTGTGGTGTAACCGGCGCCATGTTTACATAGGCGACGAATGGTGGTATGGCATGAGGCTACTATCAAGAGAACGATTCAAATTACTGGCCGATCCGCGCTACACATTTTCACAGTTGAAGGTTAACTATTAGTTACAAAGTGTGGCTAAAATGCCATCTTTCATCACCATGCCGACCATTGGCATGACTCAAGGACGCGCCATCGGGACGCAGTTTGTTCACTTCTGACGTGTGACGATTTTCGTGAAACTTATCATTGCCTCTATTTATGTCATCTCCGTCGCGTATGTTCACTTGCGCGGGAAGGTGCGTCACAAATTAGGCCGACAACTAAGCGACCACTCGACGTTTCTGGCGCCGATCAATTGCTTCCTTTACCTGTTCTCCAAAACGCCCAACAAGCCTTATCTCAATCTGGCAGACTTTCCCGACTTGAGCCCTTTGCAAGCCCATTGGGAAGAGATTCGTGCCGAAGGCCAGAATCTGCTCGAGGCCGGGGAGATCAAGCGTTCCAATCAGTACGACGACGTTGGTTTCAACTCGTTTTTCAAAAGTGGCTGGAAGCGTTTTTATCTCAAGTGGTACGGCGACAGTCACCCATCCGCCGCAAAGCTCTGCCCGCGCACGACTGAACTGGTGCAAAGCATCGGCTCGATCAAGGCAGCGATGTTCGCCGAATTGCCTCCGGGTTCGAAACTGGTCCGTCACCGCGATCCGTATGCCGGTTCCTACCGTTATCACTTGGGGTTGGAAACGCCGAACGATGCCGGTTGCTATATCAACGTCGACGGTGAGAACTACCATTGGCGCGACGGCGAAGCGGTGATGTTCGATGAGACTTTCATTCATTACGCCGAAAACACCACCGCGCAAAACCGCATCATTCTGTTCTGTGACATCGAGCGGCCGATGAAGTATCGCTGGGCGGCGGCGTTCAATCGTTGGTTCAGCCGCACGGTGATGGCGGCGGCGGGCGCGCCGAACGATGCGGGCGACAAGGTCGGTGGCATCAACCGATTGTTCGCCAGAATCTACAAGATTCGCCTGCGTGGCAAAGCGCTCAAGAGGCGTAACCGCACTCGCTACTACCTGGAGAAGTGGGCGGTTTTTGGTGGATTGCTGGCGTTTTTTGTGCTGATCTGAATTTTGCGTTGTGGCGCATGACGCCATCGCGGGCAAGCCCGCTCCCACAGGTTTGGCGGCGTTCGCAGAATTTGTATTCGACGCCGATACTGTGGGAGCGGGCTTGCCCGCGAAGAGGCCGGTATTTTCACCGCATAATTTATGAATGCTGCTGGGACCGGTCAGCCACGAGAATGCTTCGTGGCTTTTTTGTCTGTAGTCGTTTTGGCTTTTGCTGTCGTTTTACCGCCGCCCTTGCCACCAAGGCTGCGCTTGAGCAGCTCGGTCAGATCGATAACATCGGCGGTTTTACGCACCTCTTCCCCTGTCGCCGTTTCGACATCTTCGATCTTGCCTTCATTCGCTTTCTTCTCGACCAGCGCCATGATCTTGTCTTCGAAGCTGTCGCGGTACTCTTCGGGCGTCCAGTCGGCACTCATGTCCTCCACCAGCCGTTTGGCCATCTCCAGCTCGCCTTTGGCCAGATCCGGCTTGGTCACTTCACTGCCCAGTTCCAGTTGATCGAGGCTGCGCACTTCGGCGGGCCAACGCAGCATCACCAGCACCATGGCTGACTCCAGCGGCATAAGGGCCGCCAAGTGCTGGCGCGAATGCAACACAACGCGAGCCAGGGCGACCTTGTCGGTTTTGCTGAGGGTTTCGCGCAACAGCGCATAGACCTTGCCGCCGCGCTTGTCCGGCGCCAGGTAGTAGGGCGTGTCGATGTTTTGCAGAGGGATCTGCTTGCTGGCGACAAAGGCAAAAATATCGATGGTTTGGGTCGACACTGGATGGGCCGAACGAATCTCCTCTTCACTGAGCACCACGTAACGTCCCTTTTCGTACTCGATCCCTTTGACGATGTGCTCTTGAGTGACTTCCTTGCCGGTGACCTTGTTGATGCGCTTGTAGCCGACCGGGTCCATGGTGCGGCTGTCGAGCCAATTGAAATCGATCCCGCGCGAAGACGTTGCCGAGACCAGCGCCACGGGGATGTGCACCAGACCGAAACTGATTGCGCCTTTCCAGATTGCCCGTGCCATCGTCGTGATCTCGTCGATTGATGTTCTGGTGACCTGTGGCCAAGGGCAAAAGTTTCAGTCGGCGGCGGCCCGGTCCCGCGGGCGGATCAGCGGTGCGGTCAACTCGTGTTACATCTTGTGGAGCAGGTTTTGGTTAACAAATCCGGACCCTGGGCGTAGCGTGGCTCTATTCATCCGTGAAGCATGGCACGCTCATTTAGAGAGGTCCTCATGAACCGATGTGTGCTCGGCGTCATCGCACTGGCATTGAGTGGCGTGCTGAGCCCTTTGGCTCTGGCAGATGCCGCATCGCCGTCCTCGCCCATGCTGCTGGCGCAGAACCTGCCGGGCAGCACCAACAACAATCCCTACAACAGCCCGATTCGCCGGGCCAATCCCAACAGCATGCAAGGCACCCAGCCGAGCATCCCGGTGATTCGCGGCCCAGGCACGGTGCCTGTGCCACGACCGCCAACGCTGGATAACGGTGGGATCGGCAACCGCTACCCACAAGATCGACCGGCGCCCACCAGCCAACCGAAATTCATTCCCAATCCTCCGCCCCGGGACTCGGGCCGCAACTACCGTTGAACGGCAGAACAGAAGTCTTGCCAGCCATATTGACGACAAAAGGAATCGTGCATGTTGCGTAAAGCCTTCTTGGCTACTTTCTGTGCCAGCGCATTATTGACAGTCACGGCGCCCGTCTTCGCGGCGCCAACACAGGATTTTAAAAGCGAGCAGGGCACCGTTGAGCTCACGCCAATCGTTAAAGGCCTGGAGCACCCCTGGGCGCTGGCGTTTCTGCCCGACCGCCAAGGGATGCTGGTGACCGAGCGGCCCGGCAACCTGCGGCTGATCAGCGCCGACGGCAAACTCTCGGGCCCGCTCCGTGGCGTGCCTCAGGTCTGGGCCAAGGGGCAGGGCGGATTGCTCGATGTGGTGTTGTCGCCCGATTTCAAGCAAGACCGCATGGTCTATCTGTCTTACGCCGAAGGGGGCGGTGAAGGCGGTAAGGCCGGCACGGCGGTCGGTCGCGGACGGTTGTCGGAAGACCTGACGGCGATCAAGGATTTCAACGTGATCTTCCGCCAGGAGCCCAAGCTCTCGGTCGGCAATCACTTCGGCTCGCGACTGGTGTTCGACCGCGACGGTTATCTGTTCATCACCTTGGGCGAGAATAACGACCGGCCCACGGCGCAAGACCTCGACAAACTGCAAGGCAAGATCGTGCGGCTCTACCCGGACGGCAAGGTGCCGAAGGACAATCCCTTTGTCGGGCAAAAAGGCGTTCGCCCGGAAATCTGGTCCTACGGCCAACGCAACCCGCAAGGCGCGGCACTCAACCCCTGGAGCGGCACACTCTGGGAAAATGAGCATGGCCCTCGGGGTGGCGACGAGATCAATATCATTGAACGAGGCAAAAATTACGGCTGGCCGATGGCAACCCACGGCATCAACTATTCCGGCTTGCCGGTGCCGGAAGCCAAGGGCGAAACCGCCGAAGGCACTGTGGGCCCGCACCATGTCTGGGAAAAATCCCCGGGCCTGAGCGGCATGGCCTTCTACGACGGCGATCGCTTCAAGGCCTGGCAGCACAACGTATTTATCGGGGCGTTGGTGAGTCAGGAGCTGATTCGCCTTCAGCTCGAAGGCGACAAAGTCATTCACGAAGAGCGGCTGCTCGGTGAACTTAACAAACGAATCCGCGATGTGCGGCAGGGGCCGGATGGTTATTTGTATGTACTGACCGATGAAGATGGCGGGGTGCTGTACAAGCTTGGCCTGAAGTAAAACGCATAACCTGTGGCGAGGGGGCTTGCTCCCGCCGGGGTGCGAAGCGCCCCCATGCAATCGACTGCTTCGCACTCGAACGGGAGCAAGCTCCCTCGCCACAGGTTTACTCACGCCGGTAGAGAATCACTGCTGCCCGCAGCTTGCCTCGCCCAAAACTGCACATTTTGTCGAATTCGCCATGGCTGACTGGCAAGTGCTGGCAGTCCATCGGCTGACGATGCTGGCTGTGATCCACATCCGGATCGTGCAGGTAGACGAACTCTTCATCGCAATCGGTGACGATCACCCAGTGCGGTGCCTTGGAACGGGTCAGGCGATAGCTGCTGATCAATACCAGCGGCTGTCCGCCATCGTGCAGTAACCGTGGCAGATCCAGTGGTCCGCCGATCATTCGTTGCACATCGATGGCTTGCAACTGCGCCGTGAACTCCTCGTGTACCAGGCGCATTACGTCTTTTTTATGCGCATCGCGCACACCGTCGAGAAACAACGGCCCGGCCATGCTCAGTTGTAGCTGCACCCGAAAGCCACGCCGCCACGCTGCCAGCGCCAGACCTTGAGGGCTGCAGCCACCGTGGCCAGACGTCATGAACACCGTGGTCGCCTCGCGCCAGATTTGCAGCTCTTCGCCACGCTCCAGCGCTCGATCTTCTTGCAGCGCGCCCATGGCCATCAGCAGGCAGGCCGGGCCACAGGTGAACTCGGTGGTCTGAGGGTAGTAAGGCACCTTGATGTTGCGTGAATCGCGGTGCTGGAGGATACGTTTTTCCAATCGCAGCGCGTCGGCATGGTCCTGGTAATAGTCGTGAATCAGCGCGAAACGCCGGTAGCCGTTGCGCTCATACAGCGCAATCGCCGTCGGATTGTCGATACGCACTTCCAGCCTCAGGTAGGCGCAGTCATGCTCAACGGCGCAGGCCTCGACACGTTCGAGCAATTGCTTGCCCAGTCCACTGCCGCGAGCATCAAGGGCTATCGCAATCGAGTACAGGCGCGCCAATGAAGTGCCCCGGTGAAACAGCACCACCGCATAGCCCACTAATTGCTCGCCACGTTGGGCCACCAGCAGTTGCCCGTGAGCCCGACTAATCATCCATTGAAAACTGCGACTGTTGAGCCGATCCGTTGTGAAACATTGCTGTTCGAGTGCCAGCAGTGCCGGTATGTCTTCAACTACCGCCAAGCGAAAAACAGGATTCATATGACCGCCGTAAAAGTTACGTAACGAAACGGGACTTTCGAAAAAGTTCGTGCTTAATAGGAAAGGTCTTGTTCTTCAATGGATCAATCACTATGTCAGCGGTACAAGGTCATTGGCGCGAAGTATCTGAGCAAAAGTTGCCGACAGCAATAACTTCTGCAAATTATTTAAATGGCTCGATCAGAACTTCCAGCCAGTTGATGATCATCGTCGAACGCAAGGAAGACTGGGCCTCCTACTTCCCCAGTGAAGACATCGTCACTGCCCAGGAATACCTCGAACAGACCCGCGACAACGAGCAGGGCAAACGGGTTCAGGTGATCAACCTGTGCCGCAGCTACAAGTACCTCGGGCACGGCTATTACTGCTCGCTGCTGGCTGAGGCGCGGGGGCACAAGGTTATTCCGTCGGTGCGGACCATCAGCGAACTGACCCGTAAATCCCTGTATGGCCTGTCCCTGGATGATCTGGATAAAACCCTGGAAAAAGCCCTCAGCAATCATCTTTACAGCGATACCGAAGGGTTTACCCTGACAATGTACTTCGGCAAAACTTCTATCGAACCATTACAGGATCTCGCTCGACAGTTGTTCGAGGTTTTTCCTTGTCCTATATTGCTGGTTGAGTTTCGTCGAACTAACGGTTGGCACATCGAAGGTGTAAGGTTTGGCGCCTTGCATAAGTTGCGTGAAGATCAGGAAGATCAGTTCGCTCATGCACTCGACAGTTTCAGTCGCAAGATCTGGCGCATGCCGCGCTCCAGGCGATTGGCCCGTTATGACCTGGCCATTCTGCACGATCCGCTAGAAGCATTACCGCCCTCCAATCCCAAGGCTTTGGACAACTTTGTCAGGGTCGGCAAGACACTAGGCATCGACGTCGAGCTGATTGAACGCAAGGACTACGCCCGAATCGCCGAGTACGACGCGCTCCTGATTCGCGAGACAACGAGCGTCGACAACCACACCTACCGCTTCGCCAAAAAAGCCGAGAGTGAAGGTTTAGTGGTGATGGATGACCCGGCGTCGATCCTGCGCTGCACCAACAAGGTGTACCTGACTGATTTGCTCAAAAGCCATCAGCTGGGTATGCCCGCCACTGAAATCCTCTACAAGGAACGACCGGAAGATTTCGAGCGGGTAGGCGAGCGTCTGGGGTTTCCACTGGTGCTGAAGATACCCGACGGGTGTTTCTCAAAGGGCGTTATCAAGGTTGAAAGCCAGCAAGCCTTGCTTGAAGCCACCGCCGAACTGTTCGAACACTCGGTATTGCTGCTGGCCCAGGAATTCTTCTACACCGAATACGACTGGCGCATTGGTGTGCTCAACCGCAAACCGATCTTTGCCTGCCAGTACTTCATGTCCAAGGGCCATTGGCAGATCTACAACCACAAAGCCAAAGGCCAGGACATCAACGGCGAATGCCGCACCCTGGCAGTTCACGAAGCGCCGCGCGCGGTGGTTGAACTGGCGGTGAAAACCGCGAATCTCATTGGCGACGGCCTCTACGGCGTCGACCTCAAACAGTCCGGCGACAAAGTGGTGGTGATCGAAGTCAACGACAACCCGAACATGGACGCCGGCATCGAAGACGCCTACTTGCAGGACGATTTGTATTCCTTGGTGCTGGAAGAGTTTGTCCGTCGGCTGGAGCTCAAGCGCCGCGGCCAGGCCTGGTGAGCGGCCGATGATCAAGAGTTTTGAGCTGAGCCACGGCGCCCTGCACGCGATTGAGCGGCTAGACGCCGACGTGATGCTATTCAGTAACCCCGATGCGGCCGAACGGGATCTGTTGCACAGCCATTTCAAGCTCGATGAACACGCTCTGGCCTCGGCCCTGGACCCCGACGAGGTGTCGCGCATCGAGTTCCACCCCGACAACCTGTTCCTGATCTGGAAGCGCCCGGAAAACTACTCCGGCGGCGGCAGCCTGGCCTTCGAGGTGTCCTCCTGCGGCTTGCTGTTTTCCCCGGGGCGCCTGCTGGTGATCGCCACCGACGACTCACCGCTTAGCGGCCTCGGCACGCGGCAGTCATTGAATACGCCACTGGATGTGTTGCTCGACCTGTTGTTCAACAACATTCACCACTATCTGGGGCACCTCAAGGTGATCAAGATGGTTGCCCGGGAGTTGCAACAAAAATTCAATGCCTCGATGCAGAACCAGCATCTGATCCAGATGTTCAACCTCAGCGAAAGCCTGATCTATTACATCAACGCCATTCACAGCAACGGCGCGGTCCTGACCCGGTTGCGTAATCATGCGGCGAAGGAACACTTCAGCGCTGAGGCCATTGGTTTGATCGACGACCTGATCATCGAGAACAACCAGTGCTACAAACAGGCGGAAATCTACTCCACGGTGTTTTCCGGGCTGATCGATGCGCGGGGCAATCTGATGAACAACAGCATGAACAACCTGCTGCGCAAACTGACGTTGATCAACGTGGTGTTTCTGCCGTTGAACCTGATTGCGAGCATTGGCGGAATGTCCGAGTTCAGCATGATGACCGCCGGCACGCCGTGGTGGGTTTCCTATCCGTTATTTCTGACGGCGATGATGCTCGGGGCGGGGGGGATGGTGATTGGCCTCAAGCGCCTGGCGAGGTGATTCCGGTGGCTGTCAGATCGCCTTCGCGAGCAAGCCCGCTCGCGATAGTCATCTCAAAATCAGACCAATTCTGGATCATGCTTGTTGAGTGGCATCGATGGAGTCCTTGCGGCGTTGAAGCCCCCGCACCACCAGATACAACAACGGCCCGACAGACACAAAAATCGCCGTCACCAACAGATAGGGAACCACCGACAATCCCGACTGCCCATGCTTGCGCGCATCCTGGTACATCCAGATACCGGCAAGGGTCGCCAATAGGTATAGATCGATCACCACCTGCGCGGTATCGGGCCGCGACATCAGGCTGATGCCGAAGTCGAGCAATGACTGCTCGGCCTGCAACATCACCGAAACGGTGTAGCCGGTGAACGCGATCAGGGCAATGAGGGGCAGGGCGACAGATTTCATGGTTTCCTTCCTTGGGACAATGAGCAGAATCGCCAGCCTACAGCGACCCTTGAAAATTGGCCATTGACTTGCCATCAGCGTCCGGCTAATTTCCAGCCATGACTTCCACCGTATTGCGCTGCCAGCCAAGCATTATTACCGCCATTCCTTATTTGGCGGGCTAGCTCACGACTGCAGCACCCAACCCGCCCTAGAGGCGGGTTTTTACTTTCTGTCTCTGGGCTCCGATCAAAGTCAGGAGACGACCATGAGCAGCACCCCCGCCCAGCAGAGCTTGCTTGAGCACTACGTGAAAAAAATCCTCGCCGCGCCGGTTTACGAACTCGCCGTGCGCACGCCATTGCAAGCCGCACCGGCCTTGTCCGAGGCATTGGGCAATCAGATCCTGCTCAAGCGCGAAGACTTGCAACCGACCTTTTCCTTCAAGATCCGCGGTGCCTACAACAAACTGGTGAACCTGAGCGACGAACAGAAAGCTCGTGGTGTGATCACGGCCTCGGCGGGCAACCATGCCCAAGGCGTAGCGTTGACGGCCCGCGAGCTGGGGATCGCCGCAACCATCGTCATGCCCTGCACGACGCCGGAATTGAAGGTGCACGGGGTTCGCAGCCGAGGAGCGGATGCGGTGCTGCACGGCGAGAGTTTCCCGTTTGCCCTAGAGTACGCGCTGAGCCTGGCACAGCAAACCGGCCGCACCTTTGTCTCGCCCTTCGACGACCCGGACGTGATCGCGGGGCAGGGCACCGTCGCCATGGAAATCCTTCGCCAACACCAAGGGCCGCTGGACGCGATCTTCGTTCCGGTGGGCGGTGGTGGCTTGATCGCCGGCATTGCCGCGTACGTCAAATACCTGCGCCCTGAAGTCCGCATCATCGGCGTCGAGTCGGAACATTCCGCCTGCTTGCAGGCTGCATTACAGGCCGGCGAACGGGTCGTGCTGCCAACCGTCGGCACTTTCGCCGATGGCGTGGCCGTCGCTGAAATCGGGGCTCATGGTTTCGAGGTCTGCCGGTTTTGCGTGGATGAGGTGGTGACCGTCAGCAACGACGAACTCTGCGCGGCCATCAAGAATATCTACGACGATACCCGCTCGATCACTGAACCTTCTGGCGCCCTGGCCGTGGCAGGAATCAAGCAGTACGTGGGACGAACCGGCGCACGGGGGCAAACCCTGGTGGCCATCGATTCCGGCGCGAATATCAATTTCGACAGTTTGGGGCATGTGGCCGAGCGCGCCGCGCTGAGCGGCGTGTCGGCGTGAGGGACACAGACCGGTTATTCGTGAACGGCTTTCTCGACATGGCTCGACGCCGACCAGATCCGGTAGCGCACTTCGACGTCCTTGGGCACGTAGAGCACGATCGGCAACTTGCTGTTGTAACGCAGCCTGAAACCGTCACCGACCACCGGCACGAAGTCCTTTTTGCTCTTGCCATCCGGGCAGGCCATCAGCGTGCTCATCGGACCGGTGACTTTTTCCAGGCGGTAATACGGGTAACCCCAACCCTCAAGGTTCTTTTCCTCAAGCATGCCGCCCAGGCGCTGACGGTTGCAGTCCACGGTCAGGGTCTTGCCGGCAAGAATCTCGACCTGATAACCGTCTTCCTGTTGTTGCGGCGCGAGGTGAATGACCTGGCGGTTAAAACCGCTCTCGGGCTTGGGATACGGTGCGACGTCTTCGAGGGTTGCGGCGTGGGCTACAGACGAAAAAACGGCGACTATCAGCCCGACGGTCGTGTTAAGCGGCAAAGCACCCATGATGCCTCCTTGCGTGTGTGTGGGGTCAGCGGATACTGAATGGATGGGCCGCATTTTCACTGCCGTCCTCACCCAATGCAAACTCGTCATCGGGGTGTTTGCAAAATGCAGGTCTTGAAACAGTCCTTTCTTGCATATTGCACGACTCGCTTTATTGCCACCCCCGCCCAACCCTTGATTTGCCGACGAGTCGCAGGGCGAAATTCTGGGCATGTTTTATGCTGAAGCTGTCTTGAGTTGACCACGGTCCCGTTGAGTCGACGCTGAAACAAAAAAACGGTCGGACGTTGGAACGAGGAAGCCCGCCAGGAAGAAAAGAACGGGTGATCTGAGCTCCGACCGACATTCTTGATTGGCAATCTCACAATACCGAGAGGGTGGCCATGTTTCTTTCTGCCTTGGAACTACGCAATATCGTTGAAAGCAGTTTTCTCCCGAAGCGCTGCCAATGCACGCTGTCGCCGGACCTGTCGATGACCGTCAAAGTGTATTCGGACAACGAGACTGACCAACTCGACCTGTGCGTCACCGGCATAGACGCCCATCGCCTCAACGGGTGTAGGGAAATCAATAATCTGATCGCCGAGTTACGCACCGACCTTGAGCACAACAGGCATAGCCAGCTGTTGCACCCGACGTCAAAAGCCCATTAACCGGCCGTTTCACCCAGTTCGACCGACACGCGCCGGGTCTGGATAAACCCCAAGCCCAGCGCCAATTCCACCAGGATCGCCAGCAAAATACCCGGCCCGGCATGACCATTGAGCCATTCGCCGAAGCCCAGCACTGCCAAACCGAAACATCCCACCATAAAGCCGCTGCACATCGCGCTTCTCGCCGCCGAGGGCGGTGCCTGCCGCACGAGATAAAACATCACCCCCAATGCGCCGAACAGCACCGCACTGCGCCTGGCGATAAAGCCCGCCGCCGACGAATACTCGATACTCCAGATCGCCAACAACCCTTGCGGCATCAAACCCCAGACCAGCGCCAGCAGAAAACAAAGCGCGGCGGTGAACGTCGACAGCGTGCGAAACGAGAACTGCATGGCGAATCCTTTCGGCAGTGAGGGAGACGCCAAAGCATAGCGTCAGAACCCTCACAGGCCTACTGCCAAACACCGAATCAGAAGCTTCTGTCAGTTCTGATAACTGCACGCGTCAGAAAATTTTCTGTAGGTGATTTCCGCAGGCTTACCCGACTTGTCGATGTACTTCATGTTGGCCGTCACTACTTGGCATTCCAGCGTCTGCGGCTCAGTCAGGGAAATGACCTTGGCCACCTGCAGCTGCATGCCGTAGTGATAAGGCACGGCCTGGGAGGACGACGTCTCGTTGGCCTGAGCGAAACCGACGAACGCGGTGCAGGCGAGGGCGGTGGTCATCAGTAGTGTTCGCATGTTCATGATGGGTCTCCAGTGCAGAGGGAAGTCAGTTCGATTGAAGAACGTCGAACCTGCCGCACTGGGCGTCAGAGGGAGCTGAGGGCGTGCGGTCCAGTAAAGCTTTGGACCGTGGGGTTAAGCGATGGTTAACCGGGTTGCATGCCGCTTGTCGTGAGGAGCTTTCTGACAGAGGTTTCATCTAGGTAAAAAAACTGAGGGAGCTTCGGCTCGTTCCTACAAGCGAGGGCGCTTTGTCGTCTTTCGCTGGCTGGAGATCAGCGTTTACTGTTTGGCTTCGCTGCAAAATCAGCGAACAGGTTTGGTCACCTGATATCCCGCACACATATGTGCCATCATTCGCCCTATGGAGATCTTTGTCTTCGTTGTGCGTTGTTATGGCGGCTGTGTGCTGGACGCCTTCGGGCGAGCCGATTTGCGGGTTATCGGTTGACCAAGCCTGTACACAGTCCGCCTCCATCGTTTGGTCACGGTGCTGGCGGTTACTTAACTAACGTTTGAGTAATTCTTATGCCAACGTTCAACCCGTTTCCTGTTCGCTATCGTTCAATAAAAAGTAGCATTACCGACTCAAATCCCTTGGTGATCGACACAGAAGCCAATCCCCAAGACATTCTTGAAGCCGCGTTACAGCGCATCCGGGCCTCCAGCCAGTTACTTGAAACGCTCCATTGCCAATGCTTCAAGCACGGCGATGTTCAGGACATTCCGCACATTACCCATGCACTTTATCTGCTGACTCAGGATGGTTGCGATCTGTTGACGGTTGCTCAGCAGCGGATGATGGGGTGGAAGGCGCCGGTCTGAGGTAGGGCTGTAAGGAAGGGGAGTAGCGTTACGATTTTGAATTGACTGAATGATCAATTCGTCCTGTTCTACTACTTTGCTGTCACCTGATTGATGCAGGCTCAATCAGGTGACCTTTCAATAAGTCTTCATCGCTTCATAGTTTGTCAGGGAAGAACGACAGTGGAGGGCGGGTTGCTTTCCATTCGGTCAGAGTTTTTTTCGATTTCTCGATCTGCTCATCTGTCATTTTAGCAGCGATTTCAGGAAGTTCGTCTTTTGCAAATTCTTGCATGCCGCCTCCACCATCCAGTTCAAGTATCCAGGAAACAGATGCATAGGCTGTTACTAGATCTTCTTTAAAACCGTATTCTGGCGACTGACCTGCCAAGTAGGAACCATAACCATACACAGCGCTGACATATCCAGTCATTGCAGCTTTTTCGTTCCAATACCTGAATTGCTCCCAATCCTTTTTCCGACCCTGAATCGCAGCGTACGCCAGCATGCCTTGAGGGTTACCACCCTCCGCAGACGCCTTCATCCAGTGTTCGACCATATCCGCTCGCTTTGACGGTGTCAGGAAGAAACCTTTTCCTTCACGGTATTCGGCCGCTAGATAGTATTGTGATAATGCAAAGCCTCCCTCTGCGGATTTCTCAAACCACTTATCATCTCCGGTAATCCGATATATCAAATACATCGCCTCAGCGTCACCTTTTTCAGCTTCTTTCATGGCAGCCTCTAAAGCACTTCGGGACCATTCGAGTGGCGATTTTTTTTCAACTGGGCAGTTGTTCATCTTAACGCAAAGGTCATTGTCACGTTGAGATAATCTTATCATTGCATATATGTCACCTTGGAGGGCAGATGCTTCATACGCACTTTGGGCTTCTGGTGTTATATGTTTGTTATTTTTGCGCAAAGCTTCGCCCAAATAGTACTGAGCCTCACGGTCGCCACTTTCAGCTGCTGTTTTGAGATAGGGTACTGCAGAAATGGCTTTGAGTTGATTGTAAAGTGTAATGCCTTGTCTTTTAGCTTGCTGCAGATCTGTGAAAGTCTGTGCATGTGCTGCCACTGAAGTTATCAAAATAATAGCAATGGCTAATGTTCGTTTCATGGATTATTCAGCGGCTTAGTTTGAAAGGGAGAAATGAAAGAGTGGGGTGAGTTTTTTTCCAGTTGGCCGCAAAAGTATCTGCCTCGTCTAATTGAGCTTTATTTATTTTTTCTCTGATTTTCGATATGATATATTCTTCATCTTCTTTAGCGCCGCCGCCATCAAGTTCCAGAAAAAGCGAAAGCAAGGCATACGACTTCACAAAATCTACCGGGAATCCGAAATCGGAGTTTTTTCCTGATAAATAGTAGCCGTAGTTGAAAATGGCCTCCACATATCCTGTGGCAGCAGCCCGTTCGGTCCAGTTTCTGGCGCCTTCAAGGTCTTTTTTTTCGAATAGGGCTGTTGCCAGTCCAGTCATTCCCCTAGGGTAACCACCTTCCGCAGATGCTTTCATCCAGCGTTCAACTGCATCTGCCCGACTTGAAGGCAATAGAAAAATCCTCCTCCTTCACGATAATCGGTTGCCAATAAATATTGCGATAGTGCGAAACCATTTTCCGCTGATTGTTCAAGCCACTTTTTATCGCCGGTAATCTCGTACATCAAATACATCGACTCTGCGTTGCCCTGTGCCGCTTCTTCAGTTGCCAATGATTTTGCGCTTTTCAGCCATTCCACAGGGGGTTTTTGGCTTTTTGGGCAGTTGTCCATAGTTGCACAAAGATCATCTTCCATCTGGCCAAGTCTAATCATTGAGTAAATATTGCCTTGCTCAGCAGAAGCCTCGTAGGCTTCTTTGGCTGCTGCATCGATATATCGTTTGTTTTTTCGTATTGCTTCGCCTAGATAGTATTGAGCTTCGCTGTCACCGGCTGTGGCGGCGATTTGTAGGTAGGGAAGTGCGGAAGCACTCTCGAGCTGATTGTAAAGCTCAGTGCCTTGACTCTTAGCAGACCGCTGCTCGCTCGTAAGCTGCGCGCAAACTGGTAAGGATATTCCTGCTAAGAGAAAGGCTATAAAGCAAAATGTTCTTGCTGATCGCTGCTTCATAGTTTATCTGGGAAATATGAGAGCGGCGGGTGTGTTGCTTTCCATTCTTTCGACATTTGCTTTGCTTGTTCGATTTGTTCAGGAGTTAGTTTTGCTGCAATTTCAGGGAGTATGTCGTTTGCGTAATCTTGCATGCCGCCACCGCCGTCAAGTTCAAGCAGCATAAAAATCAACGCATATGACTTTACCGGATCATAAGGGAATCCGAACTCTGATGGGTTTTTAGATAAATATGAACCATATCCGAATACAGCACTTGCGTATCCAGCTTTGGCTGCCTTTTCGTTCCAGAACCTGAGTTCTTCAAAATCTTTTTTGTGCGCAAGAGCCTCTACATATCCCATCATGCCTAAGGGGTAGCCGCCTTCAGCAGATGATTTCATTAAGCGCTCAACGACTTCTGCTCTGCTTGAAGGAAGCAGGAAAAATCCCTTTCCATCACGGTACCCAGTTGCCAGGTAATACTGTGCGAAGGCGTACCCTTTCTCGGCCGACTGCTCAAGCCATTTGTCGTCACCAGTTAGGCGAAACATCAGGTACATGGCCTCGGCGTTTCCTTTGGCTGCTTCTTTTTCAGCAGCATCTAAGGCCATTTTTCTCCATTCAGTTGGTTCTTTTCGACCTTCGGGACAGTTTTTCATAACAACGCAAAGATCGTTCTTGTTTCCAGAAAGTCTGATCATTGAATATATATCGCCTTGAAGTGCAGATGCTTCATAAGCGCTCTGTGCCTCAGGCGTGATGTATCTTTCGACTTTTCGCAACGCTTCGCCAAGATAATATTGTGCCTCATGATCTCCCGCTTCTGCGGCGACTTTTAGATGAGGAATCGCAGACATGGTCTTGAACTGGTTGTAAAGAATAATTCCTTTTTCTTTTTCTTCGAGTTGCTGCTGTGAAGGTGCGGCTAGCGCATTAGAACTAATGAAGAAGGAGAATAATATTGTGTATAAAAATGACTTTAAATAAATCATGCTTGGTTTCTCGAGATTTATGAGCCGATGTATTTTATGGTGCTAATGGGGGTGTAGCTATTTTCATGAAGGTCGAGTTTACATAGGCCATCTAGGCGTTGACCCAGTTTTTTGCTCTCTCTCATATAAATCGCTCGAATCTGGTCGCTATCTTGTCTAGAGTATTTCAATACGGGGTCTTGCATAAAGTTGTCTAGTTTATGTTTGTTTTCGCAGTACGCTTGCCCTGGGTTTTCTGAGAGCTCGCCAAATTTATTCATGCTTTTGCATGCATCTTCAAACTGTTGCTGGGCCTCGATTAATGTGCCAGAAGCATTAGAGTTTTTTCCTATCCAGTTCACTATCTTGCTTATTGCTTGTTGTTGTAGTAGATATGCCTCGTCTCTTTTGTATTCGTGCTTCTCATCACTTGGATCGCCTTCCCCCGCCTTGGTCGAAGTTACGGCAAATGCTTTCGGCTCAGATGTCAACGTCATGAATATAGGACCTAAAGCTGCGGGCGTCGCTTGAACGAACCATTTTTCCAATTCCTCTGGGTTGTGATATTCAACAATTGTATGAGCAATAGGTCCTCCCTTTCCGCTACTGGTCATTGCTTCATAGAGGTTCATGATGACGTTAATCCCCATCATATAAACCATCGCAACATCCAACCCAACTGCGCCAAGTACGTTCAGCGCAGAAGCTTGCTCAGCGGCCTCCGGAGTAATCCAGCTAATAGAAGCTCCCTTGGCTTTATACAACTCACGCCGATAAATATTGATGAGTTCTACAACCGCCTCGTAACCCACCTCAAACTTGAAACTGCCATTCGCGCCCGGCCCAAGGACAACAGCTGCTTTCAGATTGAGGATGAATTTACCCTTATCTACTGATATTTGAGCGTTGCCTTGCAATCCCGCGCCATAGGCGGCACCTAGCGACCCACTGAGGTTGGCAAGCGTTAGCCATTGGCTAGCGCTTTTAGCCTCCTTGCTGTTGTTGATTCCTGTGGCGGGTCCTGCACGCAACGCAGCCAATGCTTTAGGTGGAGCCCAATTCAAAGCCCCTGTCAGTTCGATTCCTGCTTGAACACCGGCGAACAGATTGAAGTTGGCCTTCATGCCATTTTCAATTTGTACATTGGCGGCCTTGCCGGACATGACTTGACCACTTGATTTAGTGTCAACAGCCGTCAGAGCCTTGGATTTGTGTTCAAGGTCCGGGGTAGGGCTGGTATCACCATTGTCGGCTTTGGTTTTGATCGTTTCTTCGTGGGTCTTCCGTTCCGCTTTTGCTTCGGCATCTTCGCGCTGTGCCGGTTTGACAGGGCTGAGAGTCGCGCCATATTTGGTATTGCCGCCTATAGGGACCAGCTCAATACTACCGGCGAGCATGAGCGACGCACCGGCGTATCCCCACGCACGGGCACCGAAATGGAAGGACATGCGGCCGAGGTTCAAGGTCTGAAGTTGAGGATTACCTTCCAGATAGTAATCGACCGTCACATCCTTGGCTTTTTCGCGAGTCGGCATGTCGACTTTAAGCAGCTCCACTTCACCTCGAGCCAAGTCAAAGCTCAGTGATGCGCTGGCCGACGTCTTGAAGCCTTCAGTGGCAGAGAAGGAGGGGCCTTCCAGCTTTACTTCGCCATGCAGTTTTTTTTGCGGCGGCGCAAGGCAGCGGACAAATTGCGCCTGCTGGCTCTTGTCGAAAAGCCTCACTTCACCACGAACACTCTTTTTGAATACGACCTGTTTAAGATGCTCGCCCCATTCTTTTCGCGCACCGGCATCCTCAAGCTGAGTCACTTTATAGCCGTTGGTTTGCAAGAAGCTGTAAAACTTGTCGATATTGAACCAACCATTGGTATCAAACCAATCGCCGGCTTGATCTCCAATTTTTAGCGCGCCCTGGCTTGCTAGCCACTGGCCAAATACCTTCTGCGCGCTGTTTTTACTTGCACCACCGTCACCGTTCTTCGGGATGCCTTCAAGAATTTTTTTCGCGCTCTTGCCGACCTTTTTCAGGTCTTCCTCAAGAAGCTTTGGCGCACCCTTGAGGTTGAGCAAACTGAACCACTTCAACGGCGTGCCGCTAGCTGCCAATGTGCTGACTTCCCTTAGCGGGAAGCCATCCTTGACAAGCCGATCAACCGGCTGAGGCTCAAACTGTTCAGGCTCCCATAGCAAGTGACGTCGAATTGGGTCAGCGGCGACTTTTTGTTGAGCCTTTTCGTGTAAGCCCTGTTTTACAACTTGCAAACGGTCCCATTCGGCACGTTCGGCTTCGACCAGTCCGGCAGGTGCCTGGGCATTTTGACCCGTCGCTTCGATCCAGTTTTTGTACTTTTCACGCAAGCGGTTATTGATTTCCGATTGCTGTTTCTCCGTATCGAGATACAACTTGAACTGCTCGATACCTGTAGTGATGTCATCGCCACTGATCAGTGCGTACTCAGGTAAGGCGATCCCGTATTCCGCTACTTTGATAATCGCGTCGGTGTATTCGTGATAGGCAAACGACTTGGCTTCGCCATGCTTCCACGCCAGGTAGGCGTATGTATCTCCTTCGCAGGTGTATAAACACTTCTGCAGTTCATCACGCTTTTTCTTGTCTGTTTCAAGAAGCTTGGCAATATCTTCCTGAGCCTGTGGCTTGATGCCACCCTCACTGATCAGCGCCTTGCGTTTCTCCAGGTAATTTTGGACGCGAGCGCGAGCCTCGATTGCCCCGGCAGCGAACAACGTACCGTTCTCGTACGTATGACCCTTCTTTTCGGCGGCGGCAATAGCGATTTTTTTCAGCGCCAACCACTCGCTGCGTAACTTACGTAGCTCGCTGTAATCATCCCGGATACGGTTCTGAGTATCGATATCCGACTGAAGCTGATCTATACGTGAGCGCTGAGTATCGGTTTTTGGCGCTTCGGCCTTTGGTGCGTCCTTTTCTTTTGCGCGTTTTACTTCTTGGCGGCTGCGAAGGACCATTCCTGGGTCCATTTCGATATTCGGTTCCTGAGCTTCAATCTCCTCCATTCGCTGGCGCTGTTCGCCTTCGAGAAAATTACTCAGTTTTGGCTCAAGGAAGTAATTCAGTAATCCGCTGTCATCTAATCCCTTGAGGCGCTCATCGCGGGATTTACTCGGGGCAATTTGATTCTCCAGAGCGTGCATCGCCTCCTTCATCGAGGAGGCGGCGCGCTCGGGCAGCAACCAAAACTCTTCTTCGTCGGTTGCATAGATTGCGGTGCCATACGTGTTCGAACAAGGCTTGGGCTGATCCTTGAAGCTGGGAGCGCACGTTTCTG
Organism: Pseudomonas sp. JL3; assembly: GCF_031570575.1. Lineage (NCBI taxonomy): Bacteria > Pseudomonadati > Pseudomonadota > Gammaproteobacteria > Pseudomonadales > Pseudomonadaceae > Pseudomonas > Pseudomonas sp. JL3. The sequence goes on along the minus strand of NZ_JAKWJK010000001.1, from coordinate 181,700 downwards.
TAAAGTCTTTTTTCGGCCCCAAATCAATGGGCTTAGGGCCAGGCGCACTTGCACTTTCGGCCGTTGGAGCAGGTTGGGAAGCTGCCGTTGAAGGGGCAGCGGGTTTTGCAACCGCTTCAGCCTGAGCACTCTTGGGAACACTAAGATTCCAACCCGGTTTGATGGCATTCGGGTTGGTGATGAAAGGGTTCATCTGGCGCAGTTGCGCAACATTGGTGTTGTAGCGAGTGGCAATCTGGCCGAGCGTTTCACCAGGATTGACTGAATGATTGGTAATTTCCATGGTGCTTCCGTTCTGTTGTTGCGTCGGGTTCATTGGGGATTGGCGGATGCTGTTTGCATCAGCTGTTCAACCTTGATGAACGACTCTTCCCTGGATTGCAGGATGGCCATGGCTTCTGGCCGGGTTCCAAGCAGCGGTCCATCGACGATAGAGGCGAGCTTGAGTAAATGATCACCTTCGTAGATGTTGTTTTTGAGCAAAAGGTCCAGGTTCTCGGTAATTTCATTGATGCGATCGTCGCCCGGTTCGCCGAACGCTGCATATTGCTCATCGACCCAATACAACCATCCCAGTCGCGCTTGAATCTTTGCTGTGTTGTCGGGAAGGTTGTAAGCCGGGCCATCACTACGCCACTTCAGTTCCGATGTAGCCGTCCATAACAGCCACGCACCGCGCTCTTTGCCGAAGTGGCTGGGGGCAGGGCTGTACACCGCTTGCCAAGGACCGAACAATTGAACGGACGCGTCACTAGCGGTGTAGGCCAGCGCAGCCCAGAGGCTGGGTTTGTGATAGCTCAACAGGCTTTGGCCGCCGGAACCGTCATTGGCTCGCAGTAACCAGCGCGCGTGCGCGAGGGCCTGGGTGGCGTCTTCTGCGACCAGCGCAATGCCCGAGTAGTTTTCTTCACACAATCGCGTGGCTTCGGCTGCCAGACGGCTACCCCACGGCGCCGTGAGCCAGAGCGGACCTTCGTCAGCGATTTCGGCAAAGTCAGTACTGCTGAACAAGGCCTGAGCATTCATCGGCTCGCCGATACGATAGAGACGAGACATCGCCTCGGGCTGGCGTCCGCGATCGATGATGAAACACAGGACCTGACTGGACTGTTCCCTGGGCAGCGACTCGAATCCATAGCGAGGTGCGGCCAGCAGGGTGTTCATGGCGTTTACATGCATGTGCAATCCTTACGGCTGCAGGCGCCGTTGCTCTGTTTGCCGCACAATGGCGTGATACCCGACTCGTTGAGACGGCTGGGGAGAGGGGCCTTGCCCGCTGTATCCGCATCCGCCACCTTCATCGGCCCTGGCAACAACGGCGCAGCAGGCGTACCCGCACCCGGTCCACCACCGGAATTGACCTTCACCTCAGCCCCACTAATCGTCACACCCCCCGCATCAATCTTCACAAAACTCCCGCCAGCCTTGGCCGTGAGCTCCATGCCTCCCTCAACCACCACCTTCTCTCCAGCGTGGTAGTGAATCTCCTGACCCGCCTCGACAAACTGCGCCGTGCCGATCTTCACGTGCTGGGTCACGCCGACGGTGAGGTGATCATCCGCCCGCGCTTCGGTCTTGCGGTCCAGATGGGTAATCCGGTGCTCTTCTACCTTGAACTCGCTGAACACATTGGCCTCGACCGTGTCATGCCGTTCATTGCCGACGCGAATTTTCTGGTCGTGCTCGACGTTTTCATCCCAGTCGCGCTGGGCGTGCAGGTAGATCTGTTCCGCGCCTTTTTTGTCTTCGATGCGAAACTCGTTGTAGCCCTTGCCGCCCGGGGAGCTGAGGGTCTTGAAGGTGCTGCGGGTTTTATTCGCCGGCAGGTCGTAGGGGACGACGTTTTCCTTGTGGTACAGGCAGCCGGTGATCAGCGGTTGGTCGGGGTCGCCTTCGAGGAAAGTGACGAGCACTTCCATGCCGACTCGCGGGATGGCGATGCCGCCGTAGGCGTTGCCGGCCCAGCCGGTGGCGACGCGCAGCCAGCAGCTGCTGGTGTCGTTGCCCTGGCCTTCGCGGTCCCAATGGAATTGCACTTTGACGCGGCCGTATTCGTCGCAGTGGATTTCTTCGCCGGGCGGGCCGGTGACGATGGCGGTCTGGCTGCCCAGCACTTTGGGTTTTGGGTGTTCCAGGGCAGGGCGGAAGTGCGCGTCCCACGGCGTGGCGAGGAAGCGGTTGCGGTAGCCCTGGTGGAAGTCATCTTTGTTATGGGTGACGTCGCTGGTGATGTTCTCGCCGAGCACTTGCGGCTGCTTGCCTTCGTGGACGATTTCCAGCAGCAGCCAGAGGTCGTTCCACTCGGCGCGCGGGTGTTCGCTGAGGGCCATGAAGTGGCCAGTGACCAGGGTCGGTTCGTCGCCTTTGCCTTCGGCGAGTTGGTAGTCGCTGCGATGGCGTTCCAGGGCGCGGGTCGCCAATTGTTTGCCGCGCGCGCGGTCGGTGAAGCGGCCGGGGTAATCGTAGTCTTCGAGGTCCGGGGCGAATTCGCTTTTAGCCGCGCCTTCGGGCAGCAATCGTGGTTTTTCGAAGTCGTAGTCGCGGCGGCTGACGCGGGTGGTGCGGGTTTCCAGGCGCAGGTTGAAGCGCTTGATCACCGGTTTTTCGGCGGCCATGCCGGAGTCTTGCTGGTAGCTCACCGGCGCGAGTTTGCGGAATACCGTCTGGTCATCACCGAACACCAGTTTGTGGCCGCTGCTCGAGTGCTGGAAATGGAAGTGAATGCCTTCCTCTTCACACAGGCGCTGGATGAAGTGCAGGTCGGATTCGTCGTACTGCACGCAGTACACGCGCTCGGGGTAGATCGCGCCGAGCTGGAAGCTGTAGGCGTCGGCCAGAATGCCCCGGGCTTCGAGCACCTGGGCGATGATCTTCGGCACAGTTAAATGCTGGAAAATCTGCTGGTCATGGTTGTGCCGCAGGTAGGCCAGTTGCGGCACCAGGCTGATGCTGTAACGGGTCAGGCTCTTGCCGGAATCGCCTTGCTCGATGCGGTAGACCAGGCCATGGATTTTGCCCTGGCCGGTGGCGCCGAAGGTCAGGCAACCGGGCTTGTGCAGCAGCTCTTCGAGTTTCAGGTCGGGGCGGGCGCTGACCAGTTCGATGTCGAAACAGAACGGCTGGTTGAGGGCTTCGCGACCGACGAAGCTGAGGACCTGCAGGTCGACGGAAACGCCTTCGAGCGTGAGGGAAATATGGGTTGCGTTTGCGTCCAGCATGCCTTGAGTTCCGTCCTTTGAAAAAGCAGGGGCGGATGGTGCAGCATTAAAGTGCCATGTTCAAGGTTGAAATGCCGTAGCTGGGAAGGGTAAAAAGTATAGGGAAAACCCTTAGGTACAGGTTTTTGGTCAATGAATCCTGGACTTTGACTGTTAGAACGCCTTCGCGGGCAAGCCTCGCTCCTTGGTATTTCAGTCGCGATCGATGGATCTGCGCAGATCCCGTAGGAGCGAGGCTTGCCCGCGAAGAGGCCATCACAGCTGATGTCGATACGGCAAATCCGGCCCGGTCTTGCTGCATGTCAACGCGGCGGCACTCACCGCAAACCTGAGCATCGCGTCAATTTGCTCACGGCTCAGCTGTTGCAAACCTTCAACCGAATCCAGCTGCTGCTCGGTCAGCCAGGTAATCAACGCTGCCTGAAACGTATCGCCCGCCCCCACGGTGTCGGCAATCTTCACCGAGCAGGCCGGCACCGACCACGAACCGTGGGCACGGCTGAACACCGTTGCGCCTTCGCCGCCTCGGGTCAGGAACACCAACCGACAGCGATGCTCCAGCCAGCCTTCGATGACGCGTTGAGGATCCTGCTCGGGATACAACAGGCTCAAATCTTCATCGCTGACCTTGATCAGGTCGGCCAGCTCCACCAGCGTGGCAATTCGCGAACGCCACAACTCGATGTTTGGCTCGGGATTGAGGCGCACGTTCGGATCGAGGCTGATCAGGCGTTTGCCGCTTTCCCGTTGCACCAGCGCCAGCAGGGTATCGGCAATCGGTTGCACCACCAGCGAGAACGAGCCGACGTGCAAGCCGCGCACTTCAGGCCCCAGCTCTGGCAGATGCGCCAGGCTCAACTGTCGATCAGCGCAGCCTTCGCCACGAAAGCTGTAATGGGGCGAGCCATTGGCCCCGACCGCGACCATCGCCAAGGTGGTCGGCGCGGCGAAGTCCACGAGGTAGTCCGGGCGCACACCTTCGTCCTGCAGCACTTGCTGCAAACGTCGGCCGAGGTAATCGGTCGACAGCCCGCCAAACAGCGCGGCGTCCACGCCCAAGCGGCACAAACCTACGGCCACATTGAACGGTGAGCCGCCGGCAATTGCCTTGAAATTCACTTTGGATGCCAGACCGCTGGCATCGTCTTCGCTGAAGAAATCGAACAGCGCTTCGCCACACACCAGATACATAATTGTTCGCTCTTTAAAGGGTTGCGACATGCTGTTGATAGCGTTCGTAGGCCTGCTGACAGGCCGCCACATTTTTTGCAATTGGTAAGGTTTCACTGGCCAGATCGAGCTTTACGCAACGCTCGCACAAGTCCGCCAGGCTGTCTTCGTGACCGTTTGCCCAAGACTTGCACCACGCTGCCTGAATCGCTGCGCCGAGGGCCGCGGCTTCACTTTGCTCGGTACAAATCACTGGCGTATTCATGATGTCAGCGACGATCTGTCGCCACACCGGACTCTTTGAGCCGCCGCCGATCAGGCAGATGCCGCGGCTTTGTAAGCCATTCTGGCGTAGCAAGTCCAGCCCGTAACGCAAACCGAAGGTGGTGCCTTCCACCACGGCGCGGCACAGGTTGGCCCGGGTCAGGTTGGTCATGGTCAGCCCCAGCAGGCTGCCGCTGGCATGGGGCAGGGCGGGGACGCGTTCGCCATTGAGGAACGGCAGCATGCACACGCCTTCAGCACCGGTCGGTGCTTGCGCGACCAAGGCGTTGAACGCCTCGATATTCAATTCGAACAACTCGCGAATCGCGCCGGTCGCGTTGGTCAGGTTCATCGTGCAGATCAATGGCAGCCAGCCACCGCTGGAGGAGCAGAACGTCGCGACCGAGGCATCCGGGCTGACGTTCGCTTGCTCGGCATAGGCGTAGACCGTTCCCGAGGAGCCGAGGCTCATAGTGATCGCGCCGGGCTTTATATTACCGGTGCCGATCGCCCCCATCATGTTGTCACCGCCACCGCTGGAGACCAGCGCTTTGGGGTTGATGCCGAGGTGCTCGGCGATACTCGGCAGGATCGTGCCGACCGGTTGGTGGGCATCGATCAGTTCCGGGAGTGCGGCTTGCAGGCGCCCGGTGGGGTCGATGTCGCGCAGCAGTTGCAAGTCCCACTGGCGGGTGCGCACGTTGAAGTACCCGGTGCCCGAGGCATCGCCATACTCGCTGCAACTGCGGCCGGTGAGCCAATAATTGAGGTAGTCATGGGGTAGCAAGATGCGGGCGATTCGGGCGAATACTTCCGGATGTTGTTCTTTGGTCCAGAGCAGTTTGGACACGGTGTAGCCCGGCGCGATGACGATGCCGAGGCGTTCGAGGGAGCCTTTTTCGCCGCCCAGATGGGCGAGCAAACGGTCGTTCTCCGGCGTGGACTCGGTGTCGCACCAGAGCTTGGCCGGGCGCAGCACCTGGCCGCGATCGTCGAGCATTACCAGGCCATGCTGCTGGCCGGAAACACCGATGCCGAGGATCGCCTGACCGTCTACCTCCGCTGCGAGCAGCGCGCGCTGGGTGGCCAGGGCAATGGCTTCCAGCCATTGGGCAGTGTCTTGCTCGCGAAGACCATTGGCGCCGCTGATCAGGCTGTGGGCAGCGGCGCCCTGACCGAGGACCTGCCCGCTGTGCGCGTCGAGGATGACGGCTTTGGTGCCTTGGGTGCCACAGTCGATGCCGAGGAACAGTTGTTGGTTTGCCATGGAAACCCCTACCGAAGATCGCTCCCACGCTCTGCGTGGGAATGCCTCAATGGACGCTCTGCGTCCGCTTCTGGATGGGACGCGGAGCGTCCCGGGCTGTGGGAATGATCAGGCGGCGAGCACTCTTTCGAGGGTTCGGGTCACCCCAACCTCCCGCAAGCTGTTACAGCACCACTCAAACGCCGCGACAAACTCCGCAGAACGCGGAATCGCCGTCCCGAAAATCTCCTCAACCTCCAACAATCGTTGAGTGATCAACACATCATCGGCCACCAGCGCCTGACAGAACGCCGCCCGTGGATCCGGAATTGCGTAGGTCTGGCCATTCTCATCCACGCCTTTGAGGTACAGCGCCCACGCCGCTACCACCAGCGCTGCACGCTTGGTCTCCTGCCCATCGGCAATCAAGCTGTTGATGGTCGGTACGGTGAACTTCGGAAACTTCGACGAGCCATCCGAACACACCCGCTCCAGCTGATCGGCAATTGCCTGGTTGGAGAAGCGCGCCACCAGGGTGTTTTTGTACACGGTCAGGTCGATCCCCGGCACCGGCGCCAGTTGCGGCGTCACGTCCAGGTCCATGTAGGCGCGCATGTAGCGCACGAACAGCGGGTCGTTCATGGTTTCGTGAACGAAGCGGTAACCCTTCAAAAAGCCCAGATAGGTCAGCGCCAGATGGCTGCCGTTGAGCAGCTTGATCTTCATCTCTTCGTAAGGCGTGACATCGTCGGTGAACTGCACGCCGACCTTTTCCCACGCCGGGCGACCGTTGACGAATTTGTCCTCCAGCACCCACTGCACAAACGGCTCGCAGACCACCGGCCAAGCGTCGTCGATGCTGTGTTTGTCGTGCAGTTGCAGACGATGCTCGGTGCTGGTCATTGGCGTAATGCGGTCGACCATCGCATTAGGGAAGCTGACATGGCGCTCGATCCAGTCGCGCAGATCGGCATCGCGCAGGGCGGCGAATGCCAGCAGGGCTTTACGGGTCACGGCGCCGTTGTGCGGCAAGTTATCGCAAGACATCAGCGTGAACGCGGGCGTACCGGCTGCACGACGTTTGGCCAATGCGGCGCAGAGGAAACCGAATACAGTCTTTGGCGCGTTCGGGTGAGTCAGGTCGTGCTGGATCTGCGGCAGGTGCGCCATGAACTCGCCGTTGCTGTCGTCGATGCAATAGCCGCCTTCGGTGATGGTCAGCGAGACGATGCGGATGTCTGGATGGGCGAGTTTGTCGATCAGCGCCTCGGCGCTGTCTTCGGCCAGCAGCATGTCACGGATGGCACCGATAACCCGGACTTCGGCGTCGTCGGCGTCGCCGAGTTCGAACAGGGTAAACAGATAATCCTGCTCTTTGAGATCGTCCCGGGCGCGACGGTCTTCGGCGCGCAGGCCGACCCCGCAGATGGCCCAGTCCAGTGCTTCGCCGGTATTCATCAAGGCATCGGTGTAGTACGCCTGATGCGCGCGGTGGAAACCGCCGACGCCAATGTGCGCGATGCCTTGGCGGGTATCGCTCAGGGTGTAGGCGGGCAGGGCCACCTCGGGGGCGAGGCGGTTGTGGTTCTGTTTATTCAGTTTCATCACATGCTCTCGGATCAGGCTGCGACGCGCAGTGGACGGGTCAGCGCCACGCCGTCGGCGTCGAATAAATGGCAGTGTTCGGCATCCAGGTGCAGGTTCAGGGTTTCACCATAACGGCTGGCCAGATCGCCGCGAACACGCATGGTCAGCGCTTCGCCGGAAGACGTCAGGACGTGGCAGAAGGTGTCGCTGCCCAGGCGTTCGCTGACGTCGGCGGTCACTTGCAGCGTGCAGTCGCCGGGTTGCGCCAACTCTAGGTGTTCCGGGCGAATGCCCAGGGTCACTGCGCCACCGACGCTCAGATTGGCAGCGCTCAACGGCAGACTGATGCGAGTGCCGGCGTCCAGCAGGACTTCGCAGCGTTGGCTCTCGATACGGGTGACCTTGCCCTTGAGGAAGCCCATTTTCGGCGTGCCGAGGAAGCCTGCGACAAACAGGTTGGCCGGCTGGTGATACAGGTCCAGTGGCGAACCGACTTGCTCGATCTTGCCGCCATTGAGGACGACGACTTTGTCGGCCATGGTCATGGCTTCGACCTGGTCGTGGGTCACGTAGATCATCGTGGCTTGCAGTTCTTTGTGCAGGCGCAACAGTTCCAGGCGCATCTGCACCCGCAGGGCGGCGTCGAGGTTGGACAGCGGTTCGTCGAACAGGAAGATTTTCGGGTTGCGCACGATCGCCCGGCCGATCGCCACGCGTTGACGCTGACCACCGGACAGTTGCTTCGGCTTGCGCTCCAGCATCGGCCCCAGTTCGAGGATGCGCGCCGCCTCGCCGACTTTTTTCTCGACTTCGGCTTTCGCTACACCGGCCAGGTCCAGAGCGAACGACATGTTTTTGCGCACGCTCATGTGTGGGTACAGGGCGTAAGTCTGGAACACCATCGCCAGGTCGCGCTTGGCCGGGCTGACCTCGGTGATGTCGCGGCCATCCAGTTCGATGGTGCCGCCGCTGACTTCTTCAAGACCGGCGATCAGCCGCAGCAGGGTGGATTTGCCGCAGCCCGACGGGCCGACGAACACCACGAATTCCTTGTCATTCACTTCGAGGTCGATGCCTTTGATGATGGAAAAACCTTCGAAGCCTTTTTGCAGATTCTTGATTTTCAGGTTGGCCATGATGGCGCTCCTTTGTGCTTATTCTTTGAGGGCTATTTCACGGCGCCAAACGACAGGCCGCGGACCAATTGTTTCTGGCTGATCCAGCCGAAGATCAGGATCGGTGCACAGGCCAGGGTCGACACCGCCGACAACTTGGCCCAGAACAAACCTTCGGGGCTTGAGTACGAGGCGATCAACGCGGTCAGTGGCGCGGCCTGCGACGAGGTCAGGTTCAGCGACCAGAACGCTTCGTTCCAGCACAGGATCAGCGACAGCAAAACCGTGGAAGCCAGGCCGCCCTTGGCGATCGGCAGCAGCACCCGAACCATTTCTTGCCACAGCGTCGCGCCGTCCAGGCGTGCGGCTTCGAGGATGTCTTTGGGGATGTCTTTGAAGTAGGTGTAAATCATCCAGACCACGATCGGCAGGTTGATCAGCGTGTAGATCACGATCAGCGCGATGCGCGTGTCCAGCAGGCCGAAGCTCTTGGCCAGCAGGTAGATCGGCATCAACACGCCCACCGGCGGCAGCATCTTGGTGGAGAGCATCCACAGCAGCGTGCCTTTGGTGCGCTGGGTTTCGTAGAACGCCATCGAGTAGGCCGCCGGCACCGCGATCAGCAGGCACAGGGCCGTGGCACTGAAGGAAATCACCACCGAGTTCCAGGCGAAGCTGAAGTAGTCGCTGCGCTCGTTGATGTGCAGGTAGTTCTCCAGCGTCGGCGTGAAGATGAACTGCGGCGGCGTGGCGAACGCGTCGATTTCGGTTTTGAAACTGGTCAGCACCATCCAGAAAATCGGGAAGAAGATCAGGATCGCGATGGCCCAGGCCAGGGTGCCGAGCAGCAGGCTTTGCAGGCGGCGGGATTGTTGAAGAGTCATGGCGCAGGCCTCAGGCTTTGTCTGTCAGGTTTTTGCCGATCATTCGCACCAGCACGATGGCCGCGACGTTGGCAATCAACACCGCGATCAAACCACCGGCGGAGGCCATGCCGACGTCGAACTGCACCAGCGCCTGGTTGTAGATCAGGTACGCGAGGTTGGTCGAGGCGTAGCCGGGGCCACCGTTGGTGGTGGTGAAGATTTCAGCAAACACCGACAGCAGGAAGATGGTTTCAATCATCACCACCACCGCAATCGGCCGGGCCAGGTGCGGCAGGGTCAGGTGCCAGAAAATCGCGATGGGACCGGCACCGTCCAGGCGTGCGGCTTCTTTCTGTTCCTGATCGAGGGACTGCATGGCGGTCATCAGGATCAGGATCGCGAAGGGCAGCCACTGCCAGGAAACAATGATGATGATCGACAGCAGCGGGTAATGCGCCAGCCAGTCCACCGGTTGTGCGCCGAACAACTTCCAGATGTAGGCGAGAATCCCCGAGACCGGGTGAAAGATCAGGTTCTTCCAGATCAGCGCACCGACGGTGGGCATGATGAAGAACGGCGAGATCAACATCACCCGCACAATGCCGCGACCGAGAAACTCACTGGCCTCCAGCAATGCACTGATCAACACGCCGAACACCACGCTGATCAGCAGCACGCTGCCCACCAGCAACAGGGTGTTGGTGGCGCCGGGCAGGAAACCCGAATCGCTCAGAAAGTAGCTGAAGTTCTCCAGCCCCACGAACTGGTTTTCACCGGGGTAGAGCAGGTTGTAGCGGATCATTGAAAAGTAAACGGTCATGCCCAGCGGCACGATCATCCATAGCAACAGCAACGCCACCGATGGGCTGACCAGAAACCAGCCGGGGTTGGTCAACCGGCTTTTGCGCACCGGTTGGGAGATGTCCATGTGAGCTTTGACAGTTGAAATATTCATGGCGATAGAACCAATTGAGAACAGACGACGCGGAACCTGTGGGAGCGGGCTTGCACGCGAAGAGGCCGGTACATCCGGCACATCTTCGTGACTGATCCATTGCTATCGCGGGCAAGCCCGCTCCCACAGGGAAAGGTGCTGGTTACTTGGGATAACCGGCGCGCTTCATTTCACGTTCGGTGGTTGACTGGGCGGCGGTCAAAGCCTGGTCGACCGTGGTCTGGCCGATCAGTGCTGCCGAAAACAGCTTGCCAACCTGGGTGCCTACGGCCTGAAATTCAGGAATGGTCACCAGCTGGATGCCGATGTAGGGCACGGGCTTGAGGGACGGTTTGCTCGGGTCCGCCGCTTTCAGCGATTCCAGCGTCACCTTGGCGAACGGCGCGGCATTCATGTAGGCCTCGGTGTAAGTCGAGGCGCGAGTGCCTGGCGGCACGTTGGCGATGCCGTCTTTCTCTGCGACCAGCGCACCATATTCCTTGGAAGTGGCCCAGGTACTGAACGTTTTCGCCGCATCCTTGGCCTTGGAACTGGTCGGAATGGCCAACGCCCAGGAATACAACCAGGCCGAACCTTTGTCGGTGGTTTCATGCGGTGCGTAGGTGAAGCCGACGTGATCGCTGACCTTGCTTTGGGTCTTGTCGGTGACGAACGAGCCGGCGACGCTGGCATCGACCCAGATCGCACACTTGCCGCTGTTGAACAGCGCCAGGTTTTCGTTGAAGCCGTTGCTTGATGCGCCCGGCGGGCCGGACTTCTTCATGGTGTCGACGTAGAAGTTCAGCGCGTTCTTCCACTCAGGCCCGGTGAATTCCGGCTGCCATTTTTCATCGAACCAGCGTGCGCCATAAGCATTGGCGACAGTGGTGATCAGCGCCATGTTCTCGCCCCAGCCAGCCTTGCCGCGCAGGCAGATGCCGTACTGTTCTTTGTCCTTATTGGTGAGTTTGCTGGCAAATTCGCTGATCTGAGTCCAGGTCGGGCGTTCGGGCATGCTCAGCCCGGCGTCCTTGAACAGGTCGGTGCGATAATAGGTGATGGAGCTTTCCGCGTAGAACGGCAGGGCATAGAGCGTGCCCTTGACCGAAAGGCCTTCACGGACCGAAGGGAACACGTCGTCGAGGGCGTAGCTGGCCGGCAAGTCCTTCATCGGTTCCAGCCAACCCTTGGCACCCCAGAGTGCAGCTTCGTACATGCCGATGGTCAACACATCGAACTGTCCGCCCTGGGTGGCGATGTCGGTGGTCAGGCGTTGACGCAGAACGTTTTCTTCGAGCACCACCCAATTGAGCTTGATATCCGGATGCTCGGCCTCGAAGGTTTTCGAGAGTTTTTGCATGCGGATCATGTCGCTGTTGTTGACGGTGGCAATGGTCAGGGTCTGGGCGCCGAGGCTGACGCTACTGAGGGTCATGCAGGTGAGGGCAAGCAGAGCTTTTACAGAAGGTTGCATCATGCACTCCTTTTCTGCACCCGGCGGGGTTACAGAAGGACAGTTATTGTTTTTGTGTCTTCCGTAGGCAGGAAGAATGTGCGCTGATTACAGCCTTCAATTGACGGGCTGACAAATCATCCATCGCACTGTCATCGATACTTTTTTGCACTGGTAAGTCAGGGGGCTGGTTTCGCTGCGTGTCGCCCTGTAGCAGCTGCCGCCAGGCTGCGTTCGAGGGCGAAGCCCTCGCCGGGCTCCAGTATGCGACGACTCAGAAGGGTTGGATTGATCGGATTTGCGACTGCTGCGCAGTCGAACGCAGCCTTCGGCAGCGGCTACAAGGATTCGTGGATCAGGAAAAGTCAGTGCTGATTCTGCTCAGTCAAACGCTGCACCGCCAACCGCCGGTAGTACGACGGCGTCATGCCCTTGAGCTGCTGGAAACGCCGATTAAAGTTGGAAATATTATTGAAACCCGATTCGAAACACACATCGGTCACCGTTTTATCGCCATCGGCCAGCAATTCGCAGGATTTGCTGATGCGCAGGCGATTGACGAATTCGATAAAGCAGCGCCCGGTGGCCTGTTTGAACACGCGGCTGAAGTAGGTCGGCTTCAGGCCCAAGTGCTCGGCGACTTCTTCCAATGGCAGATCGCGGGCGTAATGGGCAAAAATGTAATCCACCGCCCGGTTGGTACGATCGATGTTGTGCTCATCGGCCAATTGCGGCGTGGTGGCACCGGATAGCAACTGATAGTCGTCAGACGTCGCCAGCAATTCCAGCAGAATGAAAAAATGCCCGAGCCGGGTCATGCCCTGGGTGTCGGCAATGCGCTGCATCAAGGCCATGGCCTGGCGGATAGTCCGTTTGCAACGAAATTCGATGCCGTACTGCGCGCGCTCCAGCAAGGGCACGAGTGTCTTGAGTTCGGCGAACACCTGATGACCGCTTTCAAACAGTTCATCGGTGAAGTTGACCAGCATGTCGCGCTTTTCCACCACTTCGTCTTCGGCCACCTGGCTGATCCAGTTGTGCGGAAGGTTGGGGCCGGTGAGGAACAGCGTTTCCGGGTAGAAATTACCGATGTAGTCACCGATGAACACCTTGCCGGAGCTAGCGACGATCAGGTGCAGTTCGTATTCCTTGTGGAAATGCCAGCGCACCAAAGGGCAGGGGAAACCGTGCTGACGATAGATGATGGACAACCCGTTATGGTCGTCCATCAATTCGTAAGAAGGGTCGGTAACTCTGGGTGGTCGGCTCATGTCAGGACACTTTTATTGTTATCGCCCGGTGATCATGCCTCTTTCGGGGCGCCTAAGGCCAGCTTGCAACGACCCTGTATGTCCAAGGCCGGAGGGCAGGCGTGGTGGCTATTTGAGTTTATGGCGGGCTTTGGTCAGGTTCGCGGCTCGGCAGTAAGAAACGATCTTCGACTCTTCAATGAAATCGACATTGATAATGTTGCACTTCATCGCCCAGTCGTCTGTTGTCGGGTCGAACCATTCATTCAGTGGGTCATGAATGTCCACGGGGCCGCCGAGAGCGCTGTAACTGGTGGCAGATAACGACCAGGGTGCCCAGGTGCCAGGCGGAGCTTGCAGAACACCCTCGATGTATTTTTTCAACTCGTCGATTCCGGTGATGCCATTGCCTGTCCATTTATGGTGGACCTGATTAATAAATACACTGCGATCAAGTTGCCAGTGCGACTTGGCAGCGGCAAACACTCGCTGTTCAGAACTGACTTGTTTAAGCTTACGAAGACTAAGAGGCAGGTTGCTGCTGGGGATGAGGCGGTCGCCCAGCAGGTGAATCATCACTTTATTGAAATAATCGTAATCAAAGTTCTCGCCGTCGAGACTGTGGAAGTCCAGAATGATGAACTCGTCGGGATTCTTTCGCAGGAAGTCGTTTACATCGGTTATCAAATTACCCAGTGTTCGGGAACTTCGATGACCATTGTGGTGAGCACGAAATTTTCCAAGGCCCTCTGCCTCTGGCTCGTAGATCAGGCGAATATCGAGAACCCTGGAGCCGTGATGCAATTGAGTATGGAAAGTGTTGTGCTGACAAGCCAGCCAGTGACGGGGAGGGCCGAGCAACGGATAAGACGCCTGCCAGTCACTGCCCGCATTGTGGGTCCCGGGCAACGTTAACTCACAGATCGATAGTGCATCAATGGACGGCGTAGCAGCCATCCAGTTATTGTTGGCGTCGTTGTTTTTAATATCGTTCATGAATGCATCCTGCATAGATTAAAGAAAGAAGCCCCTGCGCGTTGAAGTTATTAAAGGGGCGTTGGCAGGATGTTATAGGGTTGAATTTGCTGATTGCCAATACGTTGATTGATGCAAGTTGTTGGTTATTCTTTTTTATACTTTTTACTGGGGGTGTTTTTTCTGGTTTTTCGCTTCAATCCACTGAGCCATGTATTGTGTGCTCTTGTGGGCGTGATGGCGCAACATGCTGCCGGTAAAGTTGTTCTTTCTTAGTTGTGGCAGGTGTTGTTGGCAATACAGCAATTTTTCGATCAGTGCAGGGCCATGTATCGCGCGTTGATAACGGTCCATCAATAAAGCTTGCCCTTGAGACTGGGCCGTTCGCCACTGTATCTCGTCTTTATAAAGCTGAACCGCACAGGTGGCGAACTCTTGCGCCGTGCAAGTGACAGCCCCCGGCCAGGGGTGACTTGCGTGCATGGCTTCAGCGCCGATCGGCGTTGTGACACTGGGCGTTCCGCAAATCATTGCGTCGACGATCTTGCCTTTGATGCCCGCACCGAAGCGTAACGGCGCCAGGCACACCCGGGCCGCGGACATGACTTGCAATGCATCTTCTGCCCAGTTCATCACATGAAACCCTTGGGCCGCGTTGTGCAGGGCGGTGGCTTTGGGCGGCGTATAGGCGCCATAGATATGCAGTTGCGCCTCTGGCAACTGCGCACGGATCAACGGCCAGATCGTGGTTTTCATCCAGAGCACGGCATCCCAGTTGGGCGCGTGGCGGAAGTTACCGATACTGAGGAAATGCGCACGGTCTTCAAAGGCTGGCGATGCGGTGGTCGGCGGTTCGATCATCAACGGGCACCAGTGCAGCAGTTGTTGCGGTAACCCGAACTGCTCGATCAGCAATTCAATCTCCACTTCGGAGATCATCAGGTTCAAGTCGCAGCGATACAGCGCGGCGATCTCGCGCTTCGCCAGATCGGTATCGGCCATGAGCTCGAACTCTTCACGCAATGCCGGGGCGAATAATTCGTTGAAATCGTTGGCGTCGTCACTGGCCTTCAAGCGTTCCTTGAGCCGCTGATGCCGGGCATGTCGCAGGCTTTGCAGATCGGAGGTCTCCAGCACGCGCAGGGCGTCGGGGCAGTGTTTCTCTACTCGCCAGCCGAACTGTTCCTCCATCATGAATTGGTCGAACAGCACGATGTCCGGCGCCAGCTCGCTGACGAAAGCGTCGAAACTGCTGTTGTTGAGTTCGATCGGCACCTCGCGAATGCCCAGCTCGGTGAGGTCCGCCTTATGCTCGCCGGGGCCGGCCGGGCTGCTGAAGGTAATGTCCCAGCCTTGCTGCAAGAACGTTTCGAGGATTTGCATGACGTGCCCGCTGGCCGCTGAAGAGTGGGGTTCGGGCCAGACGTAACCGATGACCAAGACTTTGGTGATGGGAAGGGGAGTCATGAAGGGTGATCCTTTGCTGCAAACGGGAGGCGCGGAAAGGGCGCAATTAAACCACAGCGCTGGATAATTTCATCCGTTGACGACGCTGGGCACTCGTTACGTGGTTGCGGGATCTTTTGTTCTGGATAGGAAACGATAAATGCAAAAATGCCAGCCCTGAGCGGGACTGGCATTTTTTTCTGTTCAATCAGCCAGATAGTCTTGGCATCGAGAGCAAAACGTCAGGCCAGTACTCTGCCAAGATTGATTTCTAACGTACCGATGAACTGATCGGTCTCGGTGCTGCGTAGCGCCGTTGCTATGGTTGCCATATTTATGTGAAACCCAGTAGGATCGGATTTGATTTGGTCAATCAAAGAAACCGCTACCTCGTAAGAGTCTGCGTTGTACAAGGCTGGATGCTTTTGAACCAGAGTCGGAAGACTGGGGCGGATGGATTCAAAGTTGTGTAGATGAGTAAATTTTTCCGTGTCCACTGTCCTGTAAGGGTTCGAAAATGACGGGTCAATCATGCGAGGGTTGCGCGCCAAATCAATTAATGGAGCCACGTCGAATTCAACACGATCCAGAGTTTTCCCATAATAGAGGTCGAATGTGCCAGGTGCGCCATGTGACATCTCATGGATCAAGACGTCGGCAATTCGGGTTTCATCGTAGCGTGCTGTGCGATAAAAATCATCCAGGTGTTCCGGATAAATCTTGATGAATTTCTTGATCGATTCTTTATGTACAGTCCCATTAATTACCGCCTTCTTCCACCGCTTGTAATCAGGCACATTTAATGCTGCCACTGCGCTGACATCGGCTTTTCTAAACGACACATTGGAGAGCGTGAAAGCATCGAGATCCTTACGCATTGCTCGCAGTTTTAGCCCGATATGTTGAGCAGCTTCGTCGGATCCCGTCCCAAACAGATATTCGAGAACCTTGCGAACTTCGGTGTCTGGCTCTGCATCGGCCAATAAGTGGATCGCATTGTCCAGTTTGGCTTTGGCGGCGGGAATAGCCTTCTTCATGTAACGTTGGGTGTAGCTTTTGGGCATGATCCTGTGCCACGGCAGGGTAGGCAGTTTGAATTTGTAATTGAAATTTTCCAGTTTGGCTCCCCAAGGCTGGCCCAATCGGTTCAGAGCGTACCATTCGTCATTGCGGCGTATACCCCATACCTGAAAGGCATCCTGGGATGTTTGCGCGGGACGCCAGGTTCCTAGGCGAATAGTGTCAGGGTCGACAGTTGCGGCCAGGTGGCGGTGTGGTGTTACGCCCGACCATTTACGCGCATCGAAAACCGCGTTATCGAGTGCGGCCACACTGTTGCGCCACCCTTTGCGCAACAGTTTTGCGCCGTGCAAAAGCAAGTCGGAAGCTCCGTCCAGCGGATTGAACAGGCTGCTCACTAATCCGAGACCTGTCGAAGCCATCGCGCTCGCCTTGGTAGCAATGCTCATGCTTTTGGCGGCAAGGCTGGCAATCTTGGCGGCGGCTCCGACTACTAACAGAACGGTCATCGCGGCTTCTAAAGTACACCCAGCCACCCCTTGGAATTGTCGATCCAGATCGTCTGAGTTCAGATCTTCGATACAGGATTTGAAGGGCACGACAAAATTGAGAAACGTATCCAGATCCTTTTCCCGTTTTGCGCGCAATGCCTCCAGCCTGGTCTGTCCCCAGCACTCTCTCACCAGTTCATCGTAGGTCGCGATTGGCCTGTGCTTCAGTACGAAGTTCACCAATGAGTCGAACTCTGTCGAATAGAAACTCTGGTAATAGCCGTTGATTTCTGAAGTCTGGGGAGACGCTGACAACTCACCGATTTTGTCGATCACACCAGCACTGACGTTGACGAGGCCGGGCGTTACCCCGTGGGTATAACACTCGATGTTCGTGGGCAGCTGGTGTACCTTCGCAGGAAGAGAGTAGTTTTTCTTACTGCTGCGAACGGTTGTGCTTAAAAGGTTTTCCCTTTGCACAAGCGCTGCCAGCTCGGTGTTTTCGCGACAGGTTCCGTGCAAGGTGAATAATTCGTAACAAGTCACTCGGCCCTCGAAGTGTGAACAGATGACTACACCGTAGCGACCCGTTGCCTCCTCTATCTCCTTATGACTTTCCGTCGGTTTGCGCTCGGTCACCTTCAGAATCGCATCAAGGGTTGACGCGATGGGGTTCATGGGGAGAGTAGTGATCGGCTGGAGTTTAGCGACTGATGGTCTTATGGTGAATATCGTCACCTTGCCTTTTAGCAGCCGTGTCCGATCAGGCAGTGGCAATGATGAAAATGCCAGTTTTAAATGCATGTTCATTGCTTGTACATGAGCCACATAGTCACGATTGAACTGACGGTAGAACTCACCATCAGGAGCAATCAGGTTGGGGAGCATGCGGGGAAATGCTTTGTAGATACTTTCGCCCTTCTTCAGATCCCAGTCACCGGTCGCCAGGTCATTAGACATGTGCAGTTCGACAGGCGATACGGGAAACGCGTCGGCGTAAGAGTCCTCCAGTGGTCGATTTTTCGTTTGGTGAAGGACGTCTTGTTCGAGATAGGTACATCCTGGGGCGACCTGCTTGAGAATGTCCAGAGCGACGATCTTGCGAGTCGGCAGAGGGCGAGACAATGTTTGCGCCGTTTCGGCAAGCGTCTTGGCGTGTCGGGCGTACGCGTCCAATGCCACTTCAAGCGAGTCCGTGACCGACTTCTCTACGTCATCCGGCGTGACGATTTTGTTAAACAATGCCCAATCAATCACAGGATCCACGGCAGCGAGAGCGTCGAGCGTCTTTCGCGACTCGGAGACCGCGTCAAACTTCGACAGGTGTTGTAGCTGCGCATAAGTCATCGAGCGCGTCGATCCCGGCGCAATGATTTCCTCCACCGCGACGATCCGGCATAATTCAACCCATTGCGGCGTGCCCAATAACAGGGTGGGAGGCAGATCTCTCACCAGAAATTCCGGTGCGGCTTCTGCCAGCAACAGGTGAGCGGCCAGTGCCGCATTTTTTTCGGTAATCCGGTGGTTCTCGATCAGGTGCCTTTCGAATTCCGTTTGGACATCGGCGAAGGACTTTTCCATGTGCTCGACAGCATATAAGTTGAAACCTGCCACATGATTGCGAGGCTCTTGCTCGCCGACTCCAGGATGAAGATTGAGCAAGAGCGAAGTCACCATCATTAGCTTGAGCGACTCATCTGTTTGGGGTTGGTTTTCTTGCGCGCCATACCAGCCCAGATCCCGCACATAAGCGTTGGCCCAGTAAAAAGCGATGGGGCTGGAAACTACTTTTTCAAGAATATCCTCAGCCTCCGAGCGTTTGAAGGGGGTAGACCTACCGCCCAAAATGCCATTGACCAGGTGCTCAAGTAACGACTGATCCTTGATGTAACTGCTGATGATTTTGCGAAATTCGCTACGCTGAACGGCAGAAAGAGTGACGGAATTGTCTCCCCCGGCTTTGATCATTTCCCAGTAGTTACCAAGCGGTGGACTCACTGGCGGCTTCAGTTGCATGAATTCTGTCAGCCTGAAACCTTCGGCGGCGGTTCGGGGGATGGTGTAACCATGGAATTTCAGCCATTGCGCCAACTCGACTTGGTCAGCGAGAGTGATGATGCCACCGGTCAATTGCGCCATCTCAACCAGTGTATGAAGATCATCATTCAGGTCCGGTGCAAGTTTGAATGCGTTCGCAAAGCCAATTGTGTTGCCTGAGTATCTTGCGTTTATTTCGCCTTCGGAAGTTACTTCGAACAGGGAGTGCTCGGGAAGTCTGAGGGTGACCATTAGTTTTTTGAAGGCGTGTTGTTCGGACATTGTTTTTAGCAGTGCCCTGCCGGGTTGCAGAGCGTCTTCAAGCGTCGACCCGGACTCAAGGGAGATGAGGGCACCTTCCAGCGTGATGGCTTGCGAAGGGGCGAGGTGCTCTCCGCGCTGCTTTAACTTAGATATAACTTCACTTCGCTCACTATTATCACTTTGAGTATGGTGAGCTTGAATGGCGGTGTCGGTGACAGATCTGGATAAGTATCTTTGAGTTGGTGGGGTATGTTTGATGATCATGATAAATCCATTTGGTTTTGGTTCTATGTTTGGGGATCCTCGTTTGTTGTCTTGCGTTTATCAAGAGTTGTTGTGTAAGTGTGTTTTTCAAGTGTTGGTAGTTCTGAATTATATTATTGAGAACTTGTCTGGGGGGGAGATGACCCCTTCATTGCTATTTGAAGAGGTTTGATTATCGATATCTCTATTTGATGATGTTCTTTACTTTGTCCCGCAACTGATCAATCGAGAATGGCTTGCCGATGCTATGCATGCCCTCAGGCACCTCGATGCTCTCGGCATAGCCGCTGGCAAACAGGATCGGCAATTCGGGACGTAGCATGCGCGCCTGCTTGGCCAATTCCCGACCGTCCATGACAGGCAGCCCCACATCCGTCATCAATAAGTCGATGTCCTGGTCCTCATCGTTGATGAATTCCAGCGCCATTTCACTCCCATCCGCCGCAAGCACTCGGAATTCCAATTCCTCCAGTACATCGACGATCAGCGTACGCACGATGGCATCGTCTTCGACGACCAAAATGGTGGAGGCGTTGGTGGGCATAGTGGGCTCTCAAAGGTTGAATTCGCGGTTGCCGGTCGATCGAAACCGCCGGGCTCTTGCATGAGTAAGTGACGAATCACGACAAGTTCCCGACGCGCTACAAAAACAATAGCCGCACAAGAGCCGCAGAGATTAACCGCTCCTTTGTCCCAGAGCAGCTAAATGCGGGATTTTGCCGTAAAACATGTCAGAAAAATGGATCGGCTCGGCCGTTTTGGGGCAGACTCGATGGTTTTCAACAGTACGACAAGGCTTCCCCATGACCTCTGCGTCCTCGGTTGATGAGCAACGATTCCGTAAACTTCTGAGCCGCAACGTCAGCCTGCCATTGGGTGTCGGCGTCATCAGCGCGGTTTTCTTCGTTTCGCTGATCACCTACCTGTTGTCGGTGTTCCAGTGGGTCCAGCACACCGACCGGGTGATCAATAATGCCAATGAGGCGATAAAGCTGACCGTCGATCTGGAAACCGGCATGCGCGGGTTCCTGCTCAGCGGCGACGAACATTTCCTTGATCCCTACGAGACGGCCAAGCCGAGAATCGCCGTCGCTCTCACTACCTTGCTCGAATTGACAGGCGACAATCCGGTCCAGACGGATCGGCTGCGCCGGCTCCAGGCCTTGCAGGCAGAATGGGCCAATTACGCGCAGTCGATGATTGATTTGCAGCGTGCCAGCGGTGACTACCGTGGTGCCGTCAAGGCCGGACGCGGCAAGCGGCTGACCGATGAGATCCGCAAGCAATTCGAAGACGTTATCGACATGGAGCAGCAGTTGCGCACCACTCGTAACGAGGAAGTGCGCCGTACCACGATCTGGAGCATCGCCCTTTATCTGCTGTTCGTGGCCGGTATCAGCGCGATGCTGGCCTACATTGGCCGTCGGGACTTGCTCAACCTGTCCCAAAACTACAGTGCCAACCTCGCGGGACAACAGGCCAGTGCCCGGCGTCTGGAACAGCAAGCCTGGTTACGCAACGGGCAGACCGAACTGGCCGAGCAAGTCCTGGGG
Source organism: Pseudomonas sp. JL3 (assembly GCF_031570575.1). Taxonomy (NCBI): domain Bacteria; kingdom Pseudomonadati; phylum Pseudomonadota; class Gammaproteobacteria; order Pseudomonadales; family Pseudomonadaceae; genus Pseudomonas; species Pseudomonas sp. JL3. Next base: position 160,547 of record NZ_JAKWJK010000001.1, on the reverse strand, counting down.
CAGCTATCCCTCAATCTGTTGGGACGCAACATTCTGCAGTTCTGCGCCCAATATTTAGGGACGGCTGTCGCGGCGATCTATGTCCGTGAGGATCATGGTGGCCTGAAGCGCATCGCGTCTTACGGTTTCTCCCGGGAACAGGAAGCGCTTGAGCAGCAGATTTACAGTGGCGAAGGAATTGTCGGCCAAGTGGTGCAACAGGCGCGCTTGATCCGTCTCGATGACGTCCCGAGTGATTACTTCAAAATCAGCTCCGGTCTTGGCGAAGGCCTGCCGCACAGCGTGCTGGTGGTGCCGACCAGCGACGACGATCGGGTCAACGGTGTGATCGAATTGGGTTTCCTGCGCACGCTGACGGATCGTGACATCGAACTGCTCGATTTGATTGCCGGCAACATCGGCACCTCGATCGAGGCCGCCCGCTATCGTCATCGCTTGCAGGAAGTGCTGGCCGAAACCCAGCAACTCAACGAAGAACTGCAGGTTCAGCAAGAAGAACTCAAGACCGCCAACGAAGAACTGGAAGAGCAATCGCGGATTCTCAAGGAGTCCCAGACTCACCTGGAAAAACAGCAGGTCGAGCTGGAGCAAACCAACGAACAACTCGCCGAGCAGGGGCAGATCCTGGCCGCGCAACGCGATGCCATGGACCTGAAGAACACCGAACTGAATATGGCTCAAGTTGAGCTCGAAGCGCGCGCCGAAGAATTGCAGCGCTCAAGCAAGTACAAGTCAGAATTCCTCGCGAACATGTCCCACGAACTGCGCACGCCGCTGAACAGTTCGCTGATTCTGGCCAAACTGCTGGCGGAAAACCCACAGGAAAACCTCAGCGCCGAGCAGGTCAAGTTCGCCGAGTCGATCTACTCCGCTGGCAATGACTTGCTTAACCTGATCAACGACATTCTCGACATTTCCAAGGTCGAGGCCGGCAAGCTTGAGGTGCGTGCGGAAAACACCAGTGTCGCGCGACTGGTGGAAGGTCTGCGAAGTATGTTCCAGCCATTGGCTGCGGAAAAGAACCTGGATTTTCAGATCCAATTGCTGGCCGATGCACCGCTGATGCTGTTCACCGACCGCCAGCGCCTGGAGCAAGTGATCAAGAACCTGCTGTCCAACGCAGTGAAATTCACCGAAACGGGCACCGTCAACCTGAGCGTCGCTGCTCAGCCGGACGAGGGCATCGCCTTTATCGTCCGCGATTCCGGCATCGGTATTGCGCCGGACCAGCAGGAAAGCATTTTCGAAGCCTTCCGTCAGGTCGATGGCACCACCAATCGTCGTTACGGCGGCACCGGCCTGGGCTTGTCGATTTCTCGTGATCTGGCCACCTTGTTGGGCGGCTCGATCAGTGTGGCCAGTACGCCTGGGCAGGGCAGTGTGTTTACCTTGGTGCTGCCGCAGCAGTACGTCGAGCCGGGCGACGCGCCTGTCGAGACGATGAAAGCCACGCCGGTTGCCGTGCAGAAAAACGCCGTGGTTGCTGCGCTTGTGCCGCTGATTGCCGAGGTCGACATTCCGCGTTTCGACGATGATCGCAACAAGGCGCCATTCGCCACTCGCTGCATTCTGGTGGTGGAGGATGAGCCGAACTTTGCGCACATTCTCTACGACCTGGCCCATGAACTGGGTTATCAGTGCCTGGTGGCCCACGGCGCCGACGAAGGCTACGACCTGGCCAGGCAGTTCATCCCCGATGCGATTCTGTTGGACATGCGCCTGCCGGATCATTCCGGGCTGACGGTATTGCAGCGTTTGAAAGAACATGCCGAAACCCGGCACATCCCGGTGCATGTGATTTCGGTCGAAGACCGCGTCGAGACCGCCATGCACCTGGGCGCCATCGGTTATGCGGTCAAGCCGACCACGCGTGATGAACTCAAGGATGTGTTTGCCCGTCTCGAAGCTAAACTGACGCAGAAGGTCAAACGGGTCTTGCTGGTTGAAGACGACGATGTGCAGCGCGACAGCATCGCCCGACTGATCGGCGACGATGACATTGAAATCACCGCCGTCGGCCTGGCGCAGGATGCGCTCGACTTGCTGCGCACCACGATCTTCGACTGCATGATCATCGACCTGAAGCTGCCGGACATGCTCGGCAACGACTTGCTTAAACGCATGTCCACCGAAGATATCTGCTCGTTCCCGCCGGTGATCGTCTATACCGGACGTAATCTGACCCGGGATGAAGAGGCCGAGCTGCGCAAGTATTCGCGCTCGATCATCATCAAGGGCGCGCGCTCGCCCGAGCGGTTACTGGACGAAGTGACACTCTTTCTGCATAAAGTCGAATCCCGCTTGTCCCATGAACGCCAGACGATGCTCAAGACCGCCCGTAGCCGCGACAAGGTTTTCGAGGGCCGTAAAGTGCTGCTGGTGGACGACGATGTACGCAACATCTTCGCCCTCACCAGCGCGCTGGAGCAAAAAGGCGCAATCGTGGTCATTGGTCGCAACGGCCGTGAAGCGATCGAGAAGTTGAATGAAGTCGAGGACATTGACCTGGTGCTGATGGACGTGATGATGCCGGAAATGGATGGTTTCGAAGCCACCCTCGAAATCCGCAAGGACCCGCGCTGGCGCAAGTTGCCGATCATTGCGGTGACGGCCAAGGCCATGAAAGACGATCAGGAGCGCTGCTTGCAGGCCGGTTCCAACGATTACCTGGCCAAACCTATCGACCTGGATCGCCTTTTCTCGCTGATTCGTGTGTGGTTACCGAAGATGGAACGAATTTAGTGGAACGCAATACCGAAATCGAACTGCGCTTGTTGATCGAGGCGATCTACCTCAAGTACAGCTACGATTTTCGCGATTATTCCAGCGCGTCGATCAAACGCCGGGTCAATCACGCCTTGAGCCAGTTCGAGTGCAAAACCATCTCGGCGCTGCAAGAGAAGGTTCTGCACGATCCGACCGCGTTCATGCAACTGCTGCAATTGCTGACGATCCCTGTCAGCGAAATGTTCCGCGACCCTTCGCATTTCCTGGCACTGCGTCAGGAAGTGGTGCCACTGCTCAAGACCTGGCCGTCGATCAAGGTCTGGATCGCTGGTTGCAGCACCGGCGAAGAGGTCTATTCGATGGCGATTCTGCTGCGCGAAGAAGGCTTGCTGGATCGCACCATCCTCTATGCCACCGACATCAACCCGCGCTCGCTGGATAAAGCCAGGCAAGGAATTTTCTCCCTGGAGAATGTCCGGGCCTACACTCACAACTACCAGCAGGCCGGTGGTCAGCGTTCGTTCGCCGATTACTACACTGCGGCTTATGGCTACGCCATTTTTGACAAGAGCCTGTGCGACAACGTGACCTTCGCGGATCACAGCCTGGCTACCGACAGTGTGTTCTCGGAAACTCAATTGATTTCATGTCGTAATGTATTGATTTACTTTAATAAAAAGCTTCAGGATCGTGCCTTCGGCCTATTTCACGAATCCTTGTGCCATCGGGGTTTTCTGGCACTGGGCAGTAAAGAAACCCTGGACTTCTCGGCCTATGGCAACCAGTTTGAAGCATTGGTCAAACCAGAACGGATCTATCGCAAATCATGAACAGTGCAGTGCTGGATACTCATCGGTTGGATCTTCGCGGCATCGACCGTTTGCTTGTCGAGCTGGAAGGAATCGCATGCTAAGTAATATCCAGGCTAAATTACTGATCGTCGACGACCTGCCGGAGAACCTTCTGGCGCTCGAAGCATTGATCAGGCGTGAAGACCGTATCGTCTACAAAGCCCTGTCCGCCGACGAAGCCTTATCGCTGTTGCTGCAACACGAATTTGCCATGGCCATTCTCGATGTGCAGATGCCCGGCATGGACGGCTTCGAACTGGCCGAGTTGATGCGCGGCACGGAAAAAACCAGAAACATCCCGATTGTGTTCGTCAGTGCCGCCGGCCGCGAGCTTAATTACGCGTTCAAGGGCTACGAAAGCGGTGCGGTGGATTTCTTGCACAAGCCGCTGGATGTTCATGCGGTCAAGAGCAAGGTCAATGTCTTCGTCGACCTGTATCGCCAGAGCAAAGCGATGAAGCACCAGGTCGAAGCGCTGGAGCAAAGTCGCCGTGAACAGGAGGCGTTGCTCAAACAATTGCAGAACACCCAAAATGAGCTGGAGCAAGCGGTGCGCATGCGTGATGACTTCATGTCCATCGTGGCCCACGAAGTCCGTACGCCGCTCAATGGCCTGATTCTCGAAACCCAGTTGCGCAAAATGCATCTGGCCCGGGATAACGCCGCGGCATTCACCCTGGACAAGATGCACGCTATGGTCGACCGTGACGAGCGGCAGATCAAAAGCCTGATCCGCCTGATCGAAGACATGCTCGATGTGTCGCGCATCCGCACGGGCAAGCTGTCGATCCGCCCCAGTCGGCTGGATCTGGTGCAGCTGGTAAAGAATCTTCTGCAAAATTTCACACCGCAGGTCGAGACCGCAGAGTCGTCGGTGACCTTGACGGCCGACCAGCCCGTGGTGGGCAACTGGGACGAGTTCCGTATCGAACAAGTGATTTCCAACTTGTTGACCAATGCGCTGCGTTATGGCGCCAAGAGCCCGATCGACGTACGCGTGTACAATCACGACGGGCAAGCGCGAGTTGAGGTTCAGGATCGCGGTATCGGGATCAGTGAAGAGAATCAGCAGCGCATTTTTCAACGGTTCGAACGGGTTTCCGCCAAGGCCGTTGTAGCGGGGCTGGGCCTGGGGCTGTTTATTTCGGAGCAGATTGTCGCCGCCCATGGTGGCTCCATCACCGTCGAGAGCCGGATTGGCGAAGGCGCATTGTTTCGCGTTTGTCTGCCGCAGCAGGAAAACAGCCCGATAAACGCAACCTCTGAGTGACCGCACGGTCGTATCAGCAGCTATTGACCGAACAAAGGCTTTCCATGAGTGAAGATGCACAAGATGTGGTACTGATCGTCGAAGATGACCCTTCGATTTTGATGGTGCTGTCTGCTTATTTGTCGGGTGAGGGTTACCGGGTGCTGCAAGCCGAAAACGGCGAGCAGGCCTTTGAAATTCTGGCAAGCAAACCGCATCTGGACATGATGATCACCGACTTCCGCTTACCCGGGGGAATCTCTGGCGTGCAGATCGCCGAACCCGCCGTGAAGCTGCGACCGGAGCTCAAGGTGATCTTCATCAGCGGCTATCCGCAGGAAATTCGTGAGACCGACAGCCCGATCACCCGCAAAGCGCCGATCCTGGCCAAGCCGTTCGATCTGGATGTGCTGCAAAAGATCATGCAGGACATGCTGTCCTGAAGCTGCGCGTCGGTCATTTGCCTGCGCGCGTTTGTACATTTCGGCGAGTCAAGGTTTTACCTGATCTGCCTGAAGGTAAGTGAAAGTCGCATCGGCTGTGGTAGCGGAGGGTAACGTCAGTTTTATAATCGGGACAACCTTTCCCCCGGTTTTAGCGTAAAAGTCACGTTGATCATGTTGTGCGCCGGCGAGCCCGCCGGGTAGATAGTAAAACGCCTCGATGGGCAGTTCCTGAGGAATGTTCTGCGGCCAGGTCGCCAGGATCAACTCGGTGTAGTCGTATGAACCGGCGAACATGTTTTTCAGATTGTGAGCCCTAATAGATTGGTAGAACGAATCGGCGCTCAAGTTGTTCATTGAGTCGCGCACATCGAAACTACACATATTCCAAATGTTCTGATTCCAGTTTGCGATCCATTGTTCAGCAGTGGATATACCGATTGTCTGGCAGAGTCCACTCCGATCGGGTGCATAAGGGTGAGCACCGCATCCCGGCTTATCCCTCAACATAGTCGCGCCGTCTCTTGGGTATGCACACAGAATCTCGATGTGTTTTGTGCCTTCTGGCTTCGATAGTACGGGGTAAAAAATAAAGCCGTTATTTTGCCCAAACACTAGGTTTTTGAACTTCGCGTCTTTGCCCAAAAATGTAAATGAAACGCCGCCGCTGGTTTGAGAGTGCGGGCTGGGGTTCCAGCTTGAATAAGCATCCGATGGTACTGTCGATCGCAAAATGATCCCACGGCAGAGGAAGGCCGGCAGCGAGGGCTTGCCGCAATCAGGGCGAACATCGTTGTAGCGATTGGTCAGGTTGGTTGCGACGGTGGTGCCATTCTGTGCCGAAATCGAGAGGGTGCTGGCGATGCCGCTTTCAGCTTGCACGGCCCGCATGGGCGTCTGTTCATTTGGAGCCGATTGTTGTTGTTCGCGAACCTGACAGCCCGCCAAAAGAACCATCAACATCAGCGCGATGACTTCCTTCATTGCCTCTCCATCCCTTGAATGTGACCTGCGCGTGGCAGGCGGGCGCAGAGCGACCTACCAGGCCGCTCTGCGGATTTCAGAGGAGATTTAATCAAGGAGGAAGTGAACTGAATAGCTGTCAGAGTTGACAGCTGACAGGCTTCAAATCGAGGTCTATGCTGAGCGGCTGTGCCGTGCGATCAAGGTGTGATTTTCCGGATAACACATCAGACCCGAATCATCTCCCGCACCTTCGCCGTCAACAAATCGAAAGTGAACGGCTTGGTGATCATCTGCATGCCGGGATCAAGAAAGCCCCCGCGCACCGCTGCGTGTTCGGCATACCCGGTGATGAACAATACCTTGAGATCAGGCCGATACTGCCGGCCGATTTCCGCCAGTTGCCTGCCGTTCATGCCCGGCAGGCCCACGTCGCTGATCAACAGGTCGATTCGCTGGCCGGAGTCGAGAATCGGCACGGCGCTGTCGGCATCGCTCGCTTCAACGAAGGCGTAGCCCAATTCACTCAATACGGTGCTGACCAGGACTCGCACGGCGGGGTCGTCCTCGACGATCAGCACGGTTTCGCCGTCCCGGGCGAAAGGGGTGTGTTGGGTATCGACTCGGGAGTCCTGGAGCAGTTCCCCGCTGAAACGCGGCAAAAACAGGCTGACCGTGGTGCCTTTTCCGACTTCACTGTGGATGCTGACGTGTCCGCCGGATTGTTTGCTGAAACCGTAAATCATCGACAAACCCAAGCCTGTGCCCTGGCCGATGGGCTTGGTCGTGAAGAAAGGATCAAAGGCCCGGTTGATGGTGCTTTGCGGCATGCCGTAACCGGTGTCGGTGACGCTAAGGACGATGTAATCGCCCGGTTGCAGATTGCTGTGGGCCTCGGTGAACTCCGTATCCAGATGCTGATTGGAGGTTTTGACCAGCAGCTTTCCGCCGTCGGGCATGGCATCTCGGGCGTTGAGCACCAGGTTGAGCAGGGCGCTTTCGAGTTGGTTGGGGTCGGCCTCGGCCACCCACAGTTGCTCGTCCAGTTGCATTTCCAGGTGAATGCTTTCGTTGATGCTGCGCTGCAACAATTCACCCATGGACACCACCAGGGTGTTCATCTGTACCGGTTTTGAATCCAGCGACTGGCGTCGGGAGAACGCCAGCAGTCGATGGGTCAGGCCGGCCGCGCGGTTGGCTGAGGTCACCCCAAGATCGATCAGGCTGTCCAGATCCTCGGTGCGTCCCCGGGCCAGGCGCCGACGCAGCAGCTCGAGGCTGCCGATAATACCGGTCAGCATGTTGTTGAAGTCGTGGGCAATACCGCCGGTGAGTTGGCCGACCGCTTCCATTTTATGGGACTGCCTGAGGGCTTCTTCGTTGTGGCGCAATTGTGCCGTGCGTTCCTCGACCTGTTGTTCGAGGGTTTCCAGGGTATTTTGCAGACGCAATTCGCTTTGGCTCAGATCAATCAACCGATCCCTGGCTTCATACTGCCGTCGTCGCCCGCGCAACGCTGTGGTGACCAGACTGATCAGCGTGACCGGATGAAACGGTCGCTCGAGAAAGGTCACGTTGCCCAACTGCAAACCGAGTCGCGACGCAGGGTTCTGCTCCGGGCCACCGTGGTGGGTCAGCAGTACGATCGGCAGATCCGACCACGCCGGTTGCTGCTCGATCAGACCCAGCAGCGGTTCAAGGTTTGCGCCCAACAAGGCCTCGGAAGCAATCACCAACAGGCCGGCACCCAGTGACAGCTCGTTGCACAACGCGCCCAGATCCCGGGCGATGACCCCCTCGAACCCTGCTTCGTTGAGCATCATCAGCGCGATCTGGCTGTCGCGGCCCAGCGGCGCAAGAATAATCGCACGCTCGGACATTGCCTCCATGGCCGTCACTGGACATCTTCCTTAAGCAGCGGATTGCTCGCGCCCAGGTAAGTGGGCACGCCACGCAATACACCCTGGAACGCATCCAGCGGTTCACCGATGGTTATGCCCTGGCCGCTGATGCGGTACTCGCGAATGGTCGATTCGTGGCTGCCGGTGCGTTTCTTGATGATCGAGATTGCCCGGCGAACCTTGCCCAGGGCCTCGAAGTAGCGCAACAGAATGACGGTATCGGCCAGATAGGTAATGTCGACGGGGGCCTGCATGTCACCGACCAGCCCATGTTGGGCTACGGTCATGAATGTCGCGGCACCCTGACGATTGAGGTACAGCAGCAACTCGTGCATGTGCAGCACCAGGGCATTTTCTTCGGGCATGGCCGCTTGATAGCCGTTGATACTGTCGATCACCACGGTTTTGATATGGCCCTCATCGACACAACGGCGAACCCGGTAGGAGAACTCGCCGGGGGACAATTCGGCGGCATCCACTTGCTCGATCAGCAGGTTGCCGGTGTCTTCCAGGGCCTTCAGGTCAATGCCGATGTTTTTCATACGCTCGAACAGCAGCCCCAGCTCTTCATCGAAAATGAACAGCGCGGCCTTTTCGCCACGGGCCACCGCCGCAGCGGCGAAGACCATCGAGATCAGTGATTTGCCGGTACCGGCCGGACCGAGGATCAGGGTGCTGGAGCCCGTCTCGATACCGCCACCAAGCAGGGCATCCATTTCCGGGATGCCACTGGTCAACTGCTGGCGGGTATAACGCCCGCGATGTTCGGCCGCCACCAGGCGCGGGAAGACATGCACGCCGTTACCCATGATGGTGAAGTCATGGAAACCGCCGCGGTACTTCTGACCGCGGTACTTCACCACGCGGATGCGTCGGCGTTCGGCACCGTAGTTGGGCGTCAATTCTTCGAGACGAATCACCCCGTGCGCCACGCTGTGCACGGTTTTGTCGAGGGCTTCGGTGGTCAGGTCATCCAGCAGCAGCACCGTGGCCTGGTAGCGCACGAAGTAATGCTTGATGGCCAGAATCTGCCGGCGGTAGCGCAAAGAGCTTTGGGCCAACAGGCGGATTTCGGACAGGCTGTCGACCACTACGCGGGTCGGTTTGACCCGCTCGACCGCTTCGAAAAGCTGTTTGGTGGCTTCGCCCAGCTCCAGGTCCGAGGAATACAGCAGACTCTGTTGATGCTCGGCATTGAGCAGGCTTTCCGGCGGCGTCAGCTCGAAGATGTGGATGTTCTCATCCAGCTCCCAGCCGTGGGACAACGCCCCTTGGCGCAGCTCGCGCTCGGTTTCCGACAAGGTGATGTACAACGAGCGCTCGCCAGCACGGGCGCCAGCCAACAGAAAATGCAAAGCGACGGTGGTTTTGCCGGTTCCGGGTTCACCCTCCAGCAAGAACAGGTGACCGCGGGACAATCCACCGGCCAGGATGTCATCCAGACCTTCAATGCCGGTGGCGGCTTTTGCACTGATCAACTCGTTAGATGTAGACAAGAAATGCCCTCTCATGACTAGGGGAAACGAGGCAGCAGGCTGGAAGCGCCTGAGTGGACTGCCTGATCACTTGACCTTTTGCCGAGACGACGGTTCAACCTTTTCCTGCTCTGATTTGTGCTACAGAGCGATCGTTTACAGACCTTGCTGCAACGCCGGATCATCCGGATTGAGCTGTTCCAGCTGTGCCAGCAATATCTGCACGTTCTGCAACTGTCCGCTTTCCTTCCAGTAATTGATCAGCAGCACGCGCGCCTTGCGATCGGCCGGGTGACGCTGGACGATTTCCTGCAGCTGGTTCTGCGCCGCTTCCAGCTCTTGCTCAGCATGCAGCGTGGTGGCCAGGTCGTAGCGGTAATCCTTGTTGTCCGGCTCAAGCTCCACGGCTTTGGACAGCCCGAGCAGGGCGAACTCACTTTGCCCGTGATGCAGCAACCAGAGCCCCAGCGCATGTTGCAGGTAGGCCGAGTCAGGCTGGGCCTTGAGCTGTTTCGCCAACAATTGCCTGGCGGCATCGCTTTGGCCCTGTTTATCAAGCACTTCGATCTGCATCACCAGCGCCGGCAAGTTGTCGGGCGCCAATTGTAACGAGCGCTCCAGGGCCTGCTGCGCGTCCTTCAGTTCGGCATTGTGCAAGTGCAAGCGCGCGAGTTGGTATTGGGTTTCGGCGCTTTCCGGCTGACGCTTGAGGCGTTGTTCCCAAGCATTGATCGCTTGCTCCAAAGGGCCGAAGTACAACCCCAGTTCATCCGGCGTCAGGCCCAACAAGGCGTTGACCGTCGCAAACCGCACGCTCGGATCGCCGTCATCGAGCAAAGGCCCCAGTAACAGGCTGCGCTGCCCACTGGGCACCAGCCCGCTGATGCTTTTGATCGCGGCGATGCGCACATCCGCCGAGGGATGTTGCAGGTCTGCATTCGCCAGTTTCAGGGCTTGCGGACTTGGGTAGTTGGGCAGTTCGGCATGCAGCCACACACGGCGCTTGGCCGACAGGTCAGGGCGCCCCAATTGCTGATAAAGCACTCGCGCCGCTCCCGGTTGACCCGCGCGAGCCTGAGCCAGCGCTTCGCTGTAGCCATGCTTGATCGCCGCCGGCACCACAGGCGTCGTGCTGCGCAGGAAAAACCAGGCGAGGGCGAGGGCAAGCAATACGCAGAGGCTGATGAGCAAGTAGCGGCGGGACTGAGGCATGCAGGAATCCGGGGGGTGGCAGGTTTTTGCAAAGCCATCAGCTTCGGTCAGGAGGGGCTGTGAGTCAAACCACGAGTGAGGATTTCGCGATTTGAGTCTTGGGGTAGCTGTTTATTCCTCATACCCCCAAATCCCTGGGGGAGAGCGGGCTTGCCCGCGATTGCGTCGGTACATCCAACATCCATGTGCCAGATAGGCCGCTATCGCGGGCAAGCCCGCTCCCACAGGAGATTGTGGTGTTTGCGCTATGGTGCGCAGCCAAAAAAAAGCCCCGCGACCGAATGAGACGCGGGGCAAAGAATTTGGTTGGTTGCGGCCAACCAAAGGAGCTCTTTAAAACCTTACTTGCTGGCGACCGTCTCTGGTTGCCAGCCGCCGCCGAGGGCTTTGTAGATGGCGACAATGCCGCGATACAAATCCACTTCGGCCTGGGCCTGGGTGTCTTCGGCTGCCAGGCGCTCGCGTTGAGCATCGAGCAGCACGAGGAAGTCCACGGTGCCTTCGCGGTAGCGAATGTCGGCGAGATCGGCAGCGGCGCGGCTTGATTCGCTTTGACGAATCAGCGAGATCAGGCGCTGCTGACGTTTACCGTAATCGCTGAAGGCGTTTTCCGACTCTTCCAGCGCCAGCAGTACTTGCTGCTCGTAGGTCGCCAGGGCGCCTTCGGCTTCAGCATCGGCACCGCGCAAACGGGCGCGCACGCTGCCCAGGTCGAACGCCGCCCAGGTAATGCTTGGGCCCAGTGCCCAGGCGTTGGCCGCCGAGGAACCGATCTGCGAACCGCGCCCGGCGGTGAAACCGAGGAAGCCGCTGAGGCTGACCCGTGGGAACAAATCAGCCTTGGCCACGCCGATACGGGCAGTGGCGGCCGCCAGTTGGCGTTCGGCGCTGCGGATGTCCGGACGCCGTTGCAGCAGTTCGCCCGGATCACCGATCGGCAGGGCCTTGGCGATCGCCGGCAGATCTTTTGGACTCAGGTCGACAGTCAGCTTGTCCGGACGCTCGCCCAGCAGGGTGGCGATACGGTTGCGCTGACGCACCTGTTCGGCCTGCAGTTGCGGCACGCTGGCTTCGACAGACGCCAGGCGCGCATCGGCGCGAACCACATCCAACTGATCGCCGACACCGGCATCACGCAGGCTTTCGGTGATCTTGCGCGATTCCTGCTGATTGTTCAGGTTGGCCAGGGCGATCTTTTCCCGCAGTTGTGCGCCGCGCAGTTGGCCATAGGCATCCACCAGTTCGGCAATCATGGTGACTTGCAGTTGGTAAAGATCGGCTTCGGCGGCCTGCTGTTCGGCGTCGCTGGATTCCAGGTTGCGCTGGATGCGACCGAACAAGTCCAGTTCCCAAGCCATGTCCAGGCCCAGGTCATAGCGTTCACTGCTGACGCGGTCGGTGGTCTGGCCGGGAATCTGCCCCTTGGCCAGATCACTGCTCGCGCGGCTGGTGATGGTCGGCATGGCGTCATTGCTGGCGTCATCGCGAATCGCCCGGGCCGCTTTCCAGCGGGCAAAAGCCACGCGCAGATCGCGGTTGCCTTGCAAGGATTGCGTCACCAACTGGTTGAGGGTCGGATCGTCGAACTGCTGCCACCAGATGCCTTCGAAGCGGGCGCGGTCGAAGTTCTTCTGACCGGCGCTGCCATCGGTGGCGGCCGTGATGTTGGCCGCCTCGGTGGTTGGGGTTTTGTAGTCCGGGCCGACGGCACAGGCACTCAGGGCCAGTACCAGAAGGCTCGGCAGGAAGGCTTTCAGGCTCATTGTTGCGCCTCCAGTGGCTTTTCCAATTTCAGCGCCTTGGCCGCTTTGCGCGCTTCACCGCGCTCCACAAAGTTGCGAATCAGGACGTAGAACACCGGCGTCAGCAACAGACCGAAGAAGGTCACCCCGAGCATCCCGGAGAACACCGCCACACCCATGGCATGACGCATTTCGGCACCGGCACCGCTGGAGAACACCAGAGGCACAACACCCATGATGAACGCGAAGGAGGTCATCAGGATCGGCCGCAGACGCAGACGGCAAGCTTCCAGCACCGCTGCCAGCGGGCCGAGTCCTTCTTCCTGTTTATCCTTGGCAAACTCGACGATCAGAATCGCGTTCTTGCACGCCAGGCCCACCAGTACGATCAAGCCGATCTGGGTGAAGATGTTGTTGTCGCCGCCCGAGGCAATCACCCCGGTAATCGCCGACAGCAGGGTCATCGGTACGATCAGGATCACCGCCAGTGGCAGGCTCCAGCTTTCGTACTGCGCCGCGAGCACCAGGAACGCCAGCAGTACGCAGAGAGGGAACACGAACAGCGCGGTGTTGCCGGACAGAATCTGCTGGTAGGTCAGGTCGGTCCACTCGTAGGTCATGCCGTTCGGAAGTTCATCCTTGAGCAGTTTCTCGATGGCTTTTTCGGCCTGGCCGGAGCTGTAGCCGGGGGCTGCCGCACCGTTGATTTCCGCGGTGATGAAGCCGTTGTAGTGCATTACACGATCTGGCCCCGAGGTATCGCTGACCTTGATGAAGGTCGCCAGCGGGATCATCTCGCCCCGGTTGTTACGCACTTTCAGCTGACCGATCTGGTCCGATTCGAGACGGAACTGCTGCTCAGCCTGAACGTTGACCTGATAGGTGCGACCGAAGCGGTTGAAGTCGTTGGCATACAGCGAACCCAGATAGATCTGCAGGGTGTCGAAGATGTCGCTGACGGCCACGCCGTGGGTCTTGGCTTTTTCCCGGTCGATGGCGGCATCGACCTGCGGCACGTTCACCGTGTAGCTGGTGAACAGGCCAGCCAGTTCCGGCACGCTCTGGCTTTTGGCAATGATGTTCATGGTTTCTTTGTACAGCTCGTCATAGCCCAGGTTGCCCCGGTCTTCGATCTGCAGGCGGAAACCGCCAATGGTCCCCAGGCCTTGTACCGGCGGCGGCGGGAAGATCGCCATGTAGGCTTCCTGAATCCCGGCGTACTGGCCGTTCAATGCACCGGCAATCGCACCGGCGGACATGCTCGGATCCTTGCGCTCGTCGAAAGGCTTCAGGGTGACGAACACGATGCCGGCGTTCGGGCTATTGGTGAAACCGTTGATCGACAGACCCGGGAAGGCCACCGCGCTTTCCACGCCAGGCTGTTTCAGGGCCAGGTCGGACATGCGCTTGATCACGTCTTCGGTACGGTCCAGGCTCGCGGCATCCGGCAGTTGCGCGAAGGCCACCAGGTATTGCTTGTCCTGGCCGGGTACGAAACCGGTCGGGGTATTGGAGAAGCCGAAGAACGTCAACACCATCAGGCCGGCGTACACCAGCAGGGCGATACCGCTGCTGCGGATAACCCGGCCCACGGTGCCGACATAACCATGGCTGGCCTTGTCAAAGAAGCGGTTGAACGGACGGAACAACCAGCCACCGAAGATCTTGTCCAGAACCTTGGAGAAACGGTCTTTAGGCGCGTCATGGCTCTTGAGCAACACGGCGGCCAGCGCCGGCGACAAGGTCAGCGAGTTGAAGGCCGAGATCACGGTCGAAATCGCAATCGTCAGGGCGAACTGTTTATAGAACTGCCCGGTCAACCCGGAGATGAACGCCGCCGGGATAAACACCGCACACAGCACCAGCGCTGTCGCAATGATCGGACCGGTCACTTCGCGCATCGCACGCTTGGTGGCCTCTACAGGGGTTAATCCGAGCCCGATGTTTCGCTCGACGTTTTCCACCACCACAATCGCATCGTCGACCACGATACCGATGGCCAATACCAGCCCGAACAGCGACAGGGCGTTCAGCGAGAAACCGAACAGGTGCATCACGGCAAACGTACCGATCAGCGAAACCGGCACCGCCACCAACGGAATGATCGAGGCGCGCCAGGTTTGCAGGAACAGGATTACCACGAGCACAACGAGGATCAGCGCTTCGAAGAGGGTATGAACCACCGCCTCGATGGAACCGCGCACGAAGATCGTCGGGTCATAAACGATGCTGAAGTCCATGCCTTGCGGGAAGTTCTTCTTCAGCTCGGCCATTTTCTCCCGAACGTCGTTGGAGATCTGGATCGCGTTGGAACCCGGGCGCTGGAAGATCGGGATCGCCACCGCCGGCTGGTTGTTCAGCAACGAGCGCAAGGCGTACTGGCTGGAGCCGAGTTCGACGCGAGCGATGTCTTTCAGGCGAGTGATTTCACCGTTCTCGCCGGAGCGAATGATGATGTTCTCGAACTCTTCCTCGGAAACCAGACGGCCTTGCGTGTTGACCGACAACTGGAATGCGGTGGCATTCGGCGCAGGCGGAGCGCCCAGGGCACCGGCCGCTACTTGACGGTTCTGTTCACGAATCGCGGTGACCACATCGGTGGCGGTCAGGTTACGCGAAGCAGTCTTGTTCGGATCGAGCCACACCCGCAGCGAGTAATCGCCCATGCCGAACAGCTGCACGTCACCGACACCGCCCAGACGCGCCAGCTCATCCTTGATGTTGAGCAAGGCGTAGTTGGACAGGTAAAGCATGTCGTAGCGTTTGTCCGGCGAGGTCAAGTGCACAACCATGGTCAGGTCGGGCGACGCCTTGTCGACGGTGATACCGATGCGCGTCACTTCCTCGGGAAGTTTGGGCTCGGTCCGGGTCACGCGGTTCTGAACCTGTACCTGCGCGTTATCCAGGTCAGTGCCCAGGGCGAAGGTGATGGTCAGGGTGATCTTGCCGTCAGCGGTGGACTGCGAGGACATGTACAGCATGTTCTCGACGCCGGTGATGGCTTGCTCCAAAGGAGCGGCCACGGTTTCACCGATGACTTTAGGGTTGGCGCCCGGGAAGTTGGCACGGACCACTACGGTCGGCGGCACGACTTCCGGGTATTCGCTGATCGGTAACTGGAACAGCGAGATGGCGCCGGCGATCAGGATCAGCAGCGACAGTACCGCTGCGAAGATCGGCCGTGAAATGAAGAATTGGGAAAAATTCATCGGAGTAATTGTCCCTTAACCGCGTGGAGTCGCAGCAGCCACTTTCACAACCGTACCCGGCGCGACCTTGGCGGGTGCGACTTGGGGCAAGTTGCTGGCTTCCAGCGCTTTTCGTTGTTGTGCGAGAGCTGCGAGGGTTTGTTCGCTGGCCATCGGAATCACTTCAGGCGTGACCGGTGAACCAGGGCGGACCCGTTGCAGGCCCTTGACGATGATGGTGTCGTCTTTGTTCAAGCCGCTGCGCACGATGCGCAGACCTTCGATCTTCGGACCCAGCTCGACAGGGCGGTAAGCCGTTTTGTTGTCGGCATCCATCACCAGCACGAACTTTTTACCCAGGTCGGTACCGACCGCTTCGTCGTTGATCAACACGGCGGAGTAGGTGCCGCTGCCCACCAGTTTCAGGCGTGCATACAGGCCTGGGGTATAGGTGCCGTCGCTGTTGTCGAACACCGCACGACCGCGGATGGTGCCAGTCTTCGGGTTGACCTGGTTGTCGACGAAGTTCATCTGGCCCTGGTGCGGGTTGCCGTCTTCATTGGACAGGCCCATGTAAACCGGGGTGGTGGCGCCGCGTTGCCCCTGACGGGCGAGCTGGGTGTACTTGAGGAACACACGCTCGTCGGCGTCGAAGTAGGCGTAGACCTTATCGGTGGAGACCACGGTGGTCAGCGCCGTGGTGTCGGCGGTCACCAGGTTGCCGGCGGTGATTTCCGCACGACTGACACGGCCGCTGATGGGCGCTGTGACGCGGGTGAAGCTCAGGTTCAGTTTGGCCAGGTCCAGTTGTGCCTGGAGGGCGCCGACGGCGGCGCGGGCTTCTTGAGCCGCGCTGGTGCGCGAGTCGGCGAGTTCGGCGGAAATCGCGTTGCTGGTGCGCAGACGTTCGCCGCGCTGGGATTCGTTTTCGCTGCGGGTGGCTGTGGCGCGAGCTTGCGCAACCAGGGCTTCGAGGCGGCGGACCTCAGCCTGGAATGGACGCGGGTCGATCTGGAACAACAGATCGCCTTTCTTGACCAGCGCGCCTTCGGTGAAGGCCACGTCATCGATCTGGCCGGAAACCCGTGGACGAATCTCTACCGTTTCCGGCGCTTCAAGGCGGCCGGTGAATTCGTCCCACTCGTTGACCGGTTGTTCCAGCACCTTGGCCACGCTGACCTTGGCCGCGGGCATGGTGGCGGCAGCGTCCGGGGTCTTGCCGCAGGCGCTCATCACCAGCACAGCCAACAGAGCCAAGGGGAAGCGCAAATGTTTGAGTGATTGTTCCATGGATGCATCCGCCAATGTATTGAGATGGACGGATGATGCTTGGCGGGGTGGTATGGCACGAATCGAATGAAGCGAAGGTAACTATCATTCGGAATGATATAAGCTCAAAGCGAGCCCTCTAGCATGCACCTTCCGTTAGTGGGCTATCAAATGAAATGATGACAATTCAGTGTTGCGGGGAGTGTAAGGGATTTCGCGGGCTCGGCAGCTTGCCCGCACCGCGGGCGACGACTGGCACCTTCCGATCCTGGACCTGATCGATGTGGTGCGGCCATTTCCTGAATGTTCAGGACTAAAGTTCGCGTACTTTACCCACAAAAGGCCTGATGACAGCAGAACCGACTATCCTTTCGGATAGTGAACGCTGCACTCTTGGCAAAAAGGGACGCCATGCCAGACTATGATCGCGCTATCAGTTCCAGACCCGGCATCACATGCGGTGATCGAACCTGTCTGATCAGGCCCTGCTTACTCAGGCCCTGGCTACTCTGGATGGCTTCAATTACGGTTTTCTGTCTTTTCACGGCAACTCCCGGATACGCTGTCGAAAACACCACGGTTACGGTGATTCAAGCGCAGGAAATCGTTTCCAGGGCCACCCTTGAAGCCGTTCGCTGGAGCGGCCCTGAATCTGGCCCGCGAGCCCTGCGGGGCAAGAGCATCGCCCTTGTCGCAGAAGATTTGCGTAACGGAGGCATCGTGGGTGTCGCGCAGGGCGTTCGTGAGGCCGCCAAGGCGATGGGCTGGACGCTGAAGATATTCGATGGCGCCGGATCATCGGCCGGGCGCGCAAAGGCCTTTTCCGATGCCCTCGCAGCGAAACCCGACGGCCTCATTCTGTGCGGCTCCGATGCCCTTGAGAACAATGCGGCGCTGATCCTCTTCGCCAACAGGGATGTGCCGGTGGTTGGCTGGCACGCCGGGGCACGCCCCGGGCCGATTGACGGCACGCCGGTGGCCATGAACGTCACGACCGACCCGCTCGAAGTGGCTCGCCTCACGGCCATGGCGGCAGTGGCACAGTCAAACGGACGCGCCGGCGTGGTCATACTGACCGACTCCAAGTACAGCATCGCCATGGCGAAAGCCAAGGCCATGGAAAACGTCATTCGGGCCTGTCGGGAATGTACGTTGCTGGAAGTGCGCGATGTCGCGATCTCCGAAAGTGGTGAGAAGATGCCGGCGATCACCGAGGAGCTGCTTCAGCGCTATGGCAAGCGCTGGACCCATACGCTGGCCATCAACGATATCTATTTCGACTACTCGATTGCCTCATTGACCAGCGCCGCAATACCCAGTGACGGCATCAGTCTGTTGTCTGCCGGTGATGGCAGCGCTTCGGCTTTCTTGCGCATACAGGCAAAAACCTACCAGACCGTTACCGTGGCCGAGCCGCTCAACCTGCATGGCTGGCAAGTGATGGATGAATTGAACCGGCTGTTTGCAGGTCAGCCGGTGAGCGGCTTCGTAGCGCCGATTCACTTGGTCAATGCCGACAATATTGCCTTCGACGGCGGGAAGAAACTCCAGTACGACCCTGACAATGGCTATCGAGACATCTATCGCCACCAATGGAACCCCTGACATTGGACGTTACTTCCCGGCTCGGACGCCGGCTATTGCCGCAATCGCTACGCGCACAGTTCACACTGGCGTTTCTGACGCTGGCACTGCTGATCCTGGCGGGTGGTGCTACTGCGGTCTATGCATTGCGCACGTCAAACAGCGCCACCCGCCAGCTGACGGATGAACGACTGGTCCGCATGCAAGATGGGCAAGACATGCTGCAGCGGACCTTGCTGATCGAACGCCAGACCGATCAGCTTCTGACAACCCGCTCGCCTGACACCCTGCGTTCAAGCTATGCGGCGACCGTCCAACAGCTTGAAGCCCTTGATCAACTGGTGCAGCAGTTGACTGCCGCGAACAGTGGTGTGGCGATACTCGACATGCATCAGTCGAGTCAAATGTTTCGCAATACCGCCAACATCGTTGCGCAGCTGCGAGAAAGCCTGCTGCAAACCGAGGTCACCTTCGAGCAAACCCTGGAGGATCACACCGCCCGGTTAACCGCGACCCAGACCCGGGCCAGCCTGGAACTGGCGGTGTTACTTTTCGATCTGCCGCAGGCTATTGACAGTGATGCCGTGCAACGGCTGCGGGTCCGATATGAGCGCCTGTCACACACCGCAGGCAAGTTACCCGACGCTGATGTGCCGACACCCGATCTCTTCTCTTTGCGCCTGAGGCTCATCAATCAGTACAACGTCATACAGCGCTTCAATGAGGAACTGAAGAATGAGGCCGGGGTTCTGGTCGCGGTGGCCCGTGAGCAATCCAGTGTTTACACCGAAGACTATCGCGAAGCCGTGCAGCGCCTGGTCGAGGCGTCAAATCGTAGCCAGCAATGGGTGCTGATCATGTTGGGCGCAAGCCTGGTGTTCGCCTGGTTTGTGACCCGGGTCTTCATGGGCCGTCATGTGCTCGTGCGCCTGAATGAAATAAGCCGGCAATTGCGTCAGGAACACACTGACAAAACGCATTTGATGATGGCCGAACATGGGAAGGACGAGATCGGCAACATGGCTCGCGCGGTGAATCAATTCCTCAAGGACCGACTTCAGCTGGAAAAAAGAACGGTCCAATTGAGTATCGCCACAGAGCGGCTCGCCGTGCAAAACAGCCGATTAGAGCAAGAAGCCATCGTCCGTGCCGGACAAGGTCATGTCCTGGAGCTGATCGCCAGAAGCACTGAGCTTGCAGAGGTCCTCGAGAGCCTGGCTCACCTGGTCGAGTCCCAACTGGAGGGGATGATGGTGTCCATCCTGGTGCTGGATGAGGATGGCAAGCACCTGCTGCACGGGGCTGCCCCCAGTTTGCCGACGGCCTATAACCAGCTCATTGACGGGACTGCGATCGGCCCGAGTGTCGGTTCATGCGGCACCGCGGTGTATCGACGAGAGCCGGTCATCGTCACGGATATCGAGCTGGATCCGCTGTGGGAGGAGTACCGATCAGCCGCTGCGTCCTATGGATTTCGCGCCTGCTGGTCGACGCCGATTCTGTCCCATGAGCGAAAGGTATTGGGTACGTTCGCCTTGTATTCCAACACCGTACGCAGCCCCAGCTCGACCGAGACGCGACTGATCGACATGGCGACACCTCTTGCCGGCATTGCGATAGAACGCCAGCTGACCGAAAAGCGCATTCGCTATATGGGCGACCATGATGCACTGACCGGGCTGCCGAATCGCACACTGCTCGAAGACCGTCTCAAGCAGGCAATGCTTTATGCTCAGCGCTACAGCCGGCTGGTGACGGTGGTGTTTCTCGATCTGGACAAATTCAAACTGGTGAATGACAGCCTTGGACACAGTGCTGGAGACGAACTGCTGAAAACCGTCGCCCAGCGCATGCAGGAGTGTGTACGCCGCACCGACACCGTTGTGCGACTGGGTGGCGACGAGTTTGTGATCATCCTGTTCGACCAGCCCTCAGACATCGACGGTGTTACGCCAGCCCTGCATAAAATCCAGGAGGCCATCCTGCGGCCGATTCAGCTCAGCGGACATACACTCCACGTCACCTGCAGCATGGGGTTGGCCACTTACCCAGCCGACGGCAGCGATACCGACACGTTGCTCAGCAATGCGGATGCCGCCATGTACCGGGCCAAGGAGCTGGGTCGCAACAGTTACCAGTTCTATACGAGCGAGATGAATAACAAGGATCAGGGCAAGCTCGCCATGCAAGACGGGCTTCGAAACGCACTCAACCATGACGAGTTCCTGCTGCTGTACCAGCCACAGGTGGATTTGCAGTCAGGTCAGATTATCGGCGTAGAGGCACTGATTCGCTGGCAGCATCCCGAGCTCGGCATGGTGTCTCCAATCAAATTCATTCCCCAGGCCGAAGAGACCGGGTTGATCGTGCCCATCGGCGACTGGGTGATTCATACCGCGTGCAGACAGAACAAGGCCTGGCAGGATGCGGGCTGGCCGCCGATCACCATGTCGGTGAATATTTCAGCACGCCAGTTCATCGAAAGGGACCTGATCGACCGGGTGAGGCATGCCTTGCAAGAAACCGGGCTGGAGCCGATGTACCTTGAGCTGGAGCTGACCGAAAGTCTGATCATGCAAGACCTTCAGCAAGCCATCAGCAAAATGAAGGAACTGCAATCAATGGGGATCAGTCTGTCGATCGACGACTTCGGCACCGGTTACTCCAGCCTCGCAGCATTGAAAAGCTTCCCGATCGCGAGACTCAAGATCGACCAGTCTTTCGTGCGCGATCTGCCCGACAACGAGAACGACAAAGCCATCGCCACCGCAGTGATTTCGTTGGGGCACAAACTGAACCTCAAGGTCATTGCCGAAGGTGTCGAAACCGAAGAGCAGCAAACTTTCCTGCGTGAAAACGGCTGCGATGAAATGCAGGGCCACTTTTTCAGCCGCGCGGTCAGTGCAGAGGAAATCAGTCTGTTACTGCGTACGCCCCGGTTGCCTCAACCGAGCCGCATGGCGATCCCTGACTCGCTAATGCGAAAACGCGTTGTAAAACGCCCAAGCAGTCCAGTACCCGGGCGCTAATGACTCCGCGTACGGTAAAACGCTCGGCGTGCCTTATGTCAGGCTATCGGGGTCCCCGAAGAACATTTTGACTACGCTCTAGAGCAACATTTTCAGGCAGAAAAATTTCAAATATGCCCCCAATGTTGCCCCCACTTGAACCGGGTGTGCGAGCGATCGCGACTGGCGATTTCTTACATAGACCAAGATGGATTCGGATGGCTTTCAGTGTACCTTCATCTCAGATTGGACTGTTTGGCATCGATCGTCGGTTGGTGAAGGCAGAGGGAGTGGCGCGTTTGAGCACTGCTTTTCGGGGTACACCTGAAATGATGTTCACTGATAGCATGTGGCCATTGAATAATCAGCGCTGATTTTCACATTCAATTTGGTGAACGCAATGGTCGATGCTACAGGGAAGTACTTAGACGTATATCAAAGCTGGCAGCAACACCTCTTTAACTTCAACCTGGCAGTCCGGGATACCAATACGCCGGGCTTGCGTAAGCCTCAGCTTGCCGCCCTATACGCTTCATTGGGCCACTTGGTTATGTCTCCGGCCACGACCGCAACGATCGTGATGCCAACGGGTACCGGCAAGACCGATACCATGCTTGGTCTGCTTATCGCAGGGCGGTTGGCAAGGACATTGGTGCTCGTCCCCTCAGATGCCTTGCGTTCCCAACTTGTCGAAAAA
The DNA here is from genome assembly GCF_031570575.1 of Pseudomonas sp. JL3. Lineage (NCBI taxonomy): Bacteria > Pseudomonadati > Pseudomonadota > Gammaproteobacteria > Pseudomonadales > Pseudomonadaceae > Pseudomonas > Pseudomonas sp. JL3. Next base: position 138,238 of record NZ_JAKWJK010000001.1, on the reverse strand, counting down.
TGCCTCGGGCTGAAAAAACTTCGGGAGATCGGTGCTGTTTCTGCCACAGCACTTAACCCTGTGGTGAGGGCGATCGGCTCAGGAATGTCGGCTGAAGATGTACAACAGCTTGCCGAGGCGAATGTAATTGTCGCTACCCCGCAAGCATTGCAGCGATTCGACACAGAGTCCCTCCAAGCCTTGGCTGAGCTCTGCAGCCACCTGATCATCGATGAAACCCATCATGTGGCCGCCATGACATGGGGGCGGGTGAAAACCGCGTTTAAAGAGAAGCCATGCCTGCAGTTCACTGCTACGCCTTTCAGGGAGGACAATCAGCCCCTTGAAGGCAAGATTATCTACAACTACCCGTTGAAGGATGCGCAGATCGATGGCTACTTCAAGTCGATCGAATTTCACCCCGTGCGCGAATACAACCTCGAGTTGGCTGACCAAGTGGTTGCTGATAAGGCGGTAGAGTTGTTGCGAGGCGATCGAGAGCAAGGCTTTAACCACCTATTGATGGTACGCGCACGATCGCAAAAACGTGCTGAAGCCCTGTTTGAGCTCTACAAAAAGCATGAAGACCTCTCACCCATTCTCATCCACAGCAAGGTGCCGAATCGGGTCAAGCTGCTGGGTGAAATTGTCGAGAAGAAATACAAGATCATCGTCTGTGTGGACATGCTGGGCGAAGGCTTCGACCTGCCAGAGCTGAAAATCGCGGCTATTCACGACCAGCATCGCAGTCCGGCAGTCACGCTACAGTTCATCGGTCGGCTAACCCGGGTTGATGACACGCTAGGCGACGCCAAATTCGTCTCAAACATTGCCAACCAGAAAGTCGATTACCAGATGGCAGTGCTTTACAAGGAAAGTGCCGACTGGAGCGCCGTGATTCGAGACGTGAGTCAAGACAAGATCGCTCGCGAAATCGAAAAAGAGACGTTCACTGAACAGTTCCCGGATGATGCCGACTCCGAGGATATCTTCGGGTTGAACCCCAATCCCAAGATCAGTGCGATCGCCTACCATGTGGAGCGCGACCAGTGGCGGCCAGAGAAAGCGAATCACTTCTCGCAGAAGAAAGAACCGCTGCAGTTCCTTTCCATCAACGACGATTCAGACACCATCATCATGGTGACGCGACGAGAAACACCTGTCGGATGGGCTCAGACCTCGGCGATTGTGGACACGAACTGGATTCTGTACCTGGCTTACTACCACGCACCCGACAAGACGCTATTCATTCACTCCTCCGGTGATGAATCGCAAGCGACGCGTTTTTTGAATTTGATTGCAAAGGATGCCAGGCGAATCAACGGTGAGCCTACGTTCCGAACCCTGCACGACATCAAGCTCATGAAGCTGCAGAACGTGGGGCTGTCCAGGACACGCAAGGATCTGAGATTCACGATGCACGTCGGGCGGGACATCAATACCGTCATCAGTGAAATCGAGAACGGCACGGCGAAAAAGTCCAACATCTTCGCAACCGGCTATGAAGATGGACAGCGCACCACCGTTGGCTGCTCTCACAAAGGGAAGATCTGGGAGATGAACTCTTCCAGCATCATTTACTGGATTGAGTGGTGCAAACGTGCCTCACAGAAACTCAACGATGCCTCGATCAACCCTTCTGAAGTGCTCAAGGATGTGATTCGCTCGGAGAAGATCGAAGGGGCCTGGCCAACGGGACTTTTCTATGCTGATTGGCCGGAGTCCATTGCGATCGAAAACGAGCAGAAAATTTCGCTAGCGTTCAACGGTGAGATTTTCAACCTGCTTGATGTCGAGTTTGGCAAACCTCGGCGAAGCGATGAGCTGACACTAGAAGTGCCTCTCATCGCCATTGCAGTAGATGGCACGGAGCGTCAACTGCCTGACATCACGATACGGTTACTGAACGATAGCTACAAGTGCTCCTGCCCTGGGGTCAAGATCATTTTCGCCGAAGAGAGCTCGTTCGAGCAGTACCTGGATGCGAACCCTTTGGTCCTGCTAGCCGTAGACGGTTCGATGGTCGAGGGCAATTACCGGTTCTACACACCCAATAGCTTGGACTTGAAGCTTCCTATAGCGCTGATTGAGGCTTGGGACTGGGGGACCACCCAGATCCACAGCGAGTCCATGAGGGCAACTCGTAACATGGACACCGTCCAAGGGTTCACCTATAGCCGTATTGAGGACGACTATGCATTCATTTTCAACGATGATGGCGCTGGTGAGATTGCGGATCTGGTGGCAATCAAAGAGAGCAAGGACGCAATCTTTGTCGACCTTTACCACTGCAAGTATTGCCCCCAAAAAGATGGCGAGACTCGACCTGGCGCTCGTGTGAACGATGTCTACGAGGTCTGCGGCCAGGCATCACGATCAGTGAAGTGGCTGCACACCGAGGAAAAATTCTTCAATCGATTGATGGGTCGCTACCAGCAATCGCTGCCGAAAGGGTTCGACAGAATCCTCAAGGGTGACCCAATAGATTTGGAGCTGCTTCGCAACAAGTGCCACGACCACAAGATGATTTTCAGATTCGTGATCGTACAACCCGCCATTTCAGCAGCGAAAATCTCTGCTGATCAGCTTGCTGTCCTCGGCACCAGTTACTCCTATATTAAGAACGTGTCCGGTTCAGATGTCCGGGTCGTAACCAGTGCGTAACACGAAGGTGGACTCATAACTCTCCGAGACTGAACACTTAGTGTGGTGCTTCAGAAAAACCACTGAAACATCGCTGACGCACCGCCCCATCGTTTACAAGCTGGGGTTTATGGAGCGCTTACGATCTGCGAGTCTTCCGATCCGGTCTCAATCACAACGCGATTTGCATCAACGGTCGTGATACGGAAACGGGCGCTACGCGACGGTGTTTGCAGTTCCTTGCCTTGCAGGCGGCTGATCAATGCCCAGAGAGTGTTGTCGACTTGAATGATGTGCTGCATGGGATAATTCCTTCGTTGCTGAACGGACGCTAGCTTTAACCTGAAGCGACTTATGGAATCTTGATACCCAACGCATTCAGCGATGGCGTATCCATCCGGCCATTCACGGTCAGCCCACTGTCCATCTGAAAGGCCATCAACGCACCACGTGTCGCCTTGCCCATCACCCCATCAATGGTGCCTTGGTAATACTGGCGCACCATCAGCGCGGTCTGCACACGGGTGACCAGGTTGCTTTTCTGCTCATTGGTCGCGCGGCTCTTTGAAGTGCTCGAACTTGTCCCGCTGGTAGTGCCAGACGACTGATAAAGGCTGTTGCTGCTTGAGGTGCTGCTCGAAGCACTCGGCGCGCTGTAGCTTCGGGTACTGGTAGCGGGTGGGCTGTAGTAGCGAGGTGCGCTATAGCCACCCGAGCCGCTGTAGTGAGAACTGTGCGAGCTGTGGGACCGGTGTGAACTGTGCGAGCGATGTGCCGCATAGATGTTGACGGTGTCTGGCGCATTGAGCGTATCGGCAAATACTGGGGGCTGTAGCTTGTCGTTGGGTTGCCAGTTCGCATCGGCGAGCGACAGATGGCCCGCCTGTGCCAGGGTGGTACCTGCCATTGGCAGCAAGCTGATCCCACTGATCAGGACTTTCCAGCGGTCGAGCAATTTCACTGTGCACTCCTTGCATAGGCGCTAAAGGCCTCGGTCGATAGTAGTTGTACGCCGCGGCTCTGCCAGCGGTCGGTGTGGGATTTGAAGAAGCCAGAGCAATGTTTGACGGCAGCGCATTGCTGGCAGGTATCGATGAACAGGTTCTTCCAGTCCGAGATGCTCTGGCGGGCGAAACGCGAGAGGTGGGCGGGGATCAGGCACAGGGGCAAGTTGTAGATCGAAACCGGCACTCCGCGGTTGAACAGGAAATACACGGCCTGGCTCAACGACTCCTGATAGTCCAGCGGGTCAATCCACAGTTCTTCGTAGTTCTTCCTGGCCAGGCCGGTACTTTCGATACCCATCAGCGCAACATGCCGCACGAAGGGCAGGTTCCTGAACACGTAGTGGGCGAGCTCTGGCAAGCGTGGCGTGGTCAGGCGATTGAGCACCACGCGTATCTCGATGATCTGGTTGGCGCGCGCCAGGTTGTAAAGACCTTGCAGGGTTTCGCTGAACGCTCCTGGAGCCTGCACCACATGGTCATGGTCTTCGGCATTGTCGGCATACAGCGGGATGCCCCAGCTCAACTGAGGGTGGCCGATGGCAGAGAGCGCTGCGATCCAGCTCGGGTCTTGGAACAGACGCCCGTTGCTGAGCACATGAATGGATTTCTGCGGCAAAACGGCTTTGCACTTGGCCAGGATTTCGAGCAGGCCGTCGCGATAAAGCGTGGGTTCTCCGCCGCTGATTCCCAGATTTTCCTCGCCCGGGTCCATCAGGTCGATCAGCCGTAGGTTCTCCTCGATGTGCCAACGGTCATCGATATCTTTGGGCGGCTGCGAGCACATCAGGCAGAGGCTGTTGCAACGATCGGTCATGAACAGCAGGTTGCTGTCTGAGCCTCGTCGATAGAGCACTTGCACCAACGCGTTGCCTGGTGTGATGGCAATGACATCGCCGGGCTGCACGACATCCGCATCTTTGGGGGTGTGCAGGTGTGGCCGCGTGCTGTCTAAGTCGCCGATCAATGGCTCCGGGATCAGGAATCCACCCACTGGTAATGAGAGCAGATGCGGGCTCCGTAGCCGTTCTTCGTTTGGCAGCCAAAGCAGCAGGTCACCGAACTCAGCGCTTCCGGCACAAACAGCCAGGCCTTGTTCGATGAACTCATCCAGAGTGATGACCTTGAGCAGTTTCGGCTCATTCAGGTGATGGATTTCGAAGTGGGTATCTTTGCGCAGCATCGCCATCAGCCCCTGTAACCCGGGAACCGGACATCGTTGTAAGAGCGCCTGTTCAACCAAGACAGCAGCACCCTCTGCACGTCGTCGTCGCCATCGCAAAGCAGGCCGAAAATATGCTTCAGCAGCCCCATGTTCTTCTTGCAGAAGCTGCTGAACACTCGGTGTCCGATCGGGTCAGCTTGGCGGGCATAGTGTTCGACGGGGTCAGCACCACAGTACGGGACAAGTGCGCAGTCGGAGCAGCCCGGCAGCGCCTCTGCTACACCACTGGCGAGCAACGCACTCATAACGGGCGATGCGAGTAATTCAGACAAGGGTTGCTGCACGGTGCCGAGCCTCAAGCCGTCTTCACCCATCTCCAGCAACATTCGGGCTTCGTCCGAGGGATAGACGTAACCGTCATAGTTGTAAACCAGCGCCGCAGTGCCTGCGCCAGCAGGGGAGCGCAGGTCTACATAGCCGGAGGAGAAGGGTGTCAGGATATTCTTCAGCAACAGGCTCGTATAACTCTCTGAGAGGTATACGCCCTGTTGGTTGATATGCAGCAAATAGGCCAGTGCCTTCTTGTAGAAGGCCAGGTATCGCTCAATAGGGTAATCAAGTCGATGGGCACTCTTGGTGGCAAACCCATAAGGGCTTAGAGGCCGAAGCGAGATGCTGGAGAAGCCCTGGCTTACATACTCATCGATGATCGCTTCAGGTTGTTCGAGGCTTCTTGAAGTCAGCGTGGTCAGCGCGGAAACTGCATCATGGCCAAGGCGCTCACGGACCCACTGGATGCCTTTTACAGTGCGTTCGTAGGAGTCTCGTGACGGGGTAGGGCGGTTGGCATTGTGCAAGGGCGCCGGTCCATCGAGCGAGGTCGAAAACTGGATGCGATTTTGTTCTGCGAAGTCGAGTATTTCCTCCGTCAGGTGGTGCAGCGTGGTGGTAATGACGAACTGGATATCCCGTTGTTCGACCACGTTCCGTTCAACGACCCATTCGACAATCTGGCGGACGCGCTCGAAGGCCAGAAGCGGCTCGCCACCCTGAAACTCCACAGTCAGAGCGGGAGCGTTCGATTCGAACAGGCGATCGACCGCCGCCCGTGCATCCGCTTCCGACAGGTCGTGGCCGGATCCTCCCAGAGGGGCCCGCGACACCTGGCAGTACTGGCAGGTGTGGTTGCAGCGCAATGTAACCACGAACAAGTGAAGTGCAGGGCCCTGGAAGAGGAAGTCCTTGCGGCTGCGATACTGCGCGGCCATTTCCGGGAGCGGGTCGTGGCGGCCTGGTTCGTAGATGAAGTGACGGGCCAGCAGGTCCTTGTAAAAAGGCGTACTTGCTTGAACGTCGAAGTAACTGAGGGCTCGTAATTGCGCGTCGTTCACGTGCATGTACTCACCGGTATCGGAGGTGAGCAGGATGTCACGGTCATGCCCCGTGTTCATGCGCATGAATCGAAAAGGCAGCAAGCGGTAGTGCTTGGCGTCTGTCGCTATCAGTGTCACTGCGAAACCCCACATCCAGCGAGCGCAGCTCGGGCCAGGATTTCACGTAACCCTGCTGTTTCGCGGTTGATATGGTCGCGTAGGGCGAAGTCGTTCAGATGCTGAAAGATCAGCGAGTGAGCCTGCGTCGGGGAAAGCGTTAGCTTTGCTTCAGCGGGGTGGGCCGTGAGGCTTATCTGATTGGCTTCAATACCGACCTGGATCGTGACAGTGTCGGCCAGGGAATAAGCGGCGCGTTGCACCACGCTGAGCGGGTAGGCTGCGCTGTCGAGCTTCAGCGTGACTGGCCATGTCATCGGAACCGCTCCTTCAAATCCGTTAGGAACGTGTGGATATTGATGGTTTCTGAGGCATTGTGCCATCATAATTTTTTATATTTGCACGCATCTATCCAGCTGATGGCGGAGAATCAGTCAAATGTTCATCGGCTGCATGTACACCGTTCCGCTGCGGTATAGCGACTCGCAGAGAGTCCGGTCGGAGCTACCCTCATCAATAGCCTGCTTGGCCTTAGGCTGGGGGCATCCTTTTCAAACCATCCAAAGCATGCCCTCAGATGTGCCCCCAATGTAGCAATCCACTGGAAGTGGATGGAGCTCCATGGTTTGTGGAAAGTCAAAAATGATCAGATAAACAGCCTGTCCGACGACGCCTAAAGACTCTCAGGGTCGCCAAAAAACATTTTGACTACGCTCTAGAACAACATTTTCAGGCAGAAAAATTTCAAATATGCCCCCAATGTTGCCCCCGCTTGAACCGGGTGTGCGAGCGATCGCGACTGGCGATTTCTGACAGAGATCAAGTTGGATTCGGATGGCTCTCAGTGTACCTCCATATTAGATTGGATTGTTTGGCCTCGATCGTCGGTTGATGAAGGCGGAGAGGGTGACGGGTTTGAGCGCTGCTTTTCAGGGTACACCTGAGATCGAAAACATTTGGACAGGACTCTAGGACGGTGGTTTGCGCGATAAAAAAACGGATGATGCCCCCACTTTTACCCCCAAGTCGCTCGTGATACACGAGCGAACGAAAATGGCGAGTGCTGGCAGAATTCCATTAGGGTCCTAATGGTTACTGTTAACTCCACATTGGAGTCAGGGGCATCGTGAGTCGCTGTCAGGGCGTCCAGAAAATTCAGGGCGATTCAACATTGGCGTGTCCATGGCACCTACCTCAGGAATGCTCTATCACCATCACCGCAGTAGTGTCCGCCTCGAGTGCTTCGAACACGTGAGGCACATTCGCCAGGTAGCTGATGTAGTCGCCAGCGTTCAGCAACACAGGTCCGCTCGCCGGGCCAATATGGGCGCTGCCGCTGCACAACACCACGTGCTCTACGGTTCCCGGTGGGTGAGGCTGAGACAGCCGAACTTCGCCGGGCTGCACCTTAAGCCGGTAGATGTCGCGCTGTACTCCCGCCTGGCAATCGGCAAGCAGTGTCGCTGCGTAATTGGCAGTCTCGGCATAGGTGGTCATGCCCTCGTTGGCGCGAATCACCCGCAACGGCTGTTGGGGTTGCTCGAAGAACCGGGTGACTTGCAAACCCATTGCCATCGCCAGCGACCACAAGGTTTCGATGCTGGGGTTGCCGATTCCCGACTCTAATTGAGACAAGGTCGACTTCGCCACCCCGGCGCGCTTCGCCAACTCGGTCAAGGAAAGCCCGGCGGCCAAGCGTTCGCGTTTGATTGAAAGCGCCAGCAGATCGATTCGGCTCGGATTATTTCTCAATAGGGTGTTCGTTATGCTGGTCATTTGTTTTATAAATCATCCTTAAATGGGTTGACGCTCTTGGGCGCCATGTTCATTATAGTGGTCATTAGTTCATTATAAAGTTCGATTTTCCGAACCAACATCGCGAATAGCGGCTTAGGTTACGGCAATGCCAGCAGCAAGGAAGCAGTGAGTGATGAAGTCGCAAACCCGTGGGACGCTCGAAATGATTTCGGCCATGGTGATCTCCGGCACGGTGGGCTGGTTCGTCATTATGTCGGGGCAGAGCCCGGAGGCGGTGGTGTTCTGGCGTTGCTTGTTCGGCGCCATGGCGATGCTGGTCGCGTGCCTGATGCTCGGGGTGCTGCGCCGCTCCCGGATCACCGCCCGGCAGTTCATTCTGGTGTGCCTGGGCGGGGTGGCGCTGATCCTCAACTGGGTGCTGCTGTTCAGTGCCTACAAACATTCCTCTATCGCCATTGCCACGGTGGTCTACCACGTTCAGCCGTTCATGCTGGTCGGTCTGGGGGTGCTGTTTTTCGCGGAGCGCCTCAGCGCCGCCAAGGTTGGCTGGCTGCTGTTGGCCTTCGCCGGGCTGATGCTGATCGTGTCCGCCAAGGGCAGTGGGCAGGCCACCAGCGCCGACTACTTGCTCGGCGTCTGCCTGGCCCTGGCTTCAGCCTTCTTCTACGCTGTGGCAGCGGCGATCACCAAGCGCCTCAAGGACTTGCCCGCGCACCTGATCGTGCTGATCCAGATGGTGGTAGGCGTGCTGGTCCTGGCACCGTTCGTGGATTTCAGCAGGGTCGATACGGTCGAGGGCGCCTGGACATACCTGATCATTATCGGCGTGGTCCATACCGGGCTCATGTCGACCCTGCTGTACAGCGCCATCCAGAAAATCCCCACGGCGCTGGTCGGGGCACTGTCATTCATCTATCCGATCGTCGCCATCCTGGTCGACTGGGTTGCCTTCGCCCACCCGCTTGGGGTCCTGCAAGTGATTGGCGCGAGCGCCATCCTGCTGGCGGCTGCGGGCATGAACTTCGGCTGGTCGCTGGGCCGTGCCCCGCGTCAGGAAGTGACCTAGGGCCGGGCGCGACACCACACGCCATCTGAACCATCGTTAAATCAAGGGAGTTGATCGTGACTGTGATCTTGTGTGGCCTGGGAGGCTGCCTTCCGCCTCAGATAATTGACAATCAGCAAATTTCCAACGGGTTGGATACCACGCCCGAATGGATCGAATCGCGCACGGGCATTCGTGAGCGTCGAATGGTCAGTGATGGGTTGAGCATGCTCGATTTGGCAATCAAGGCCGGTGCCCGTGCGCTCGCCTCGGCAGATGGGCGCGCGGTGCAGGCGGTGGTGGTCGCGACCACCTCGCCGGAGCGCATCTGCCCGGCGGTGGCACCGGAAGTGGCGTCGGTACTGGGCCTGGGCGACATCGCCGCCTATGACATCACCTCTGCCTGCAGCGGTTTCGTGTATGGGCTGGCCACTGCTTCCGGACTGATTGCCGCGGGCATCGCCGACAGTGTCCTGCTGATCGGCGCGGAAGCCTTTACCACCTTCGTCAACCCGCAAGACCGCGCCACCCGGCCGATCTTCGGTGACGGTGCCGGTGCCGTGGTCCTGCGCCGTGGCGAGGCGGACGAGGCCGGCGCGCTCGGTTGCTTCGACCTCGGCAGCGACGGTGCCCGTTCGGACCTGCTGGCCATTCCTGCCGGCGGCTCGCGACAACGTTCGGCCAGCGCCGGGCTGGGCCATGACGCGGTAGCGCCGGGTGAGTTCTATCTGCACATGGACGGTCGCGCGGTCTATGAGCAGGCCGTTGCACGCATGTCCACGTCGGCCCAGAGCGTGCTGGACCGCTCGCACTGGTCGATGGACCAGGTCGACTGGTTCGTCGGTCACCAAGCCAATGTGCGCATCCTGCAATCCGTGGCTTTCGAGCTGGGCCTGCCCGCAGAGAAGGTGGCGGTGAATATCCAGCGGCTGGGCAACACCCTGACGGCCTCCATCCCGCTGCTGCTCAACGACCTGGCCCTGCGCGGCGACCTCAAGGCCGGCCAACGTGTGTTGGTGAGTGCATTCGGCGCGGGCCTCTCGTGGGGCTCGACCGTACTGCGCTGGCCGCAACTGACTACCCGCAACAGCGAGTGGCAGGACTGATTCAGACTTTTCCCAACCTACAGTTCCACACAACAGGAGTCATGTGATGACCGTAAGCAACGAAGCTATCGCCCAAGCCATTGCCGCGCGTTTCAACATCGAAGAAAGCCGTATCGTCCCTGATGCCTCCCTTGAGGACCTGGGTTTCGACTCGCTGTCGCAGGTCGACCTGGCCCAGTTGCTGAGAAAGAAACTCGGTGTGCAGATCAGCGATGCACAGCTGTCGGAGGTCGCCACTGTCGGTGACGTTCTGGCGCTGGCCAACGGTAAGGCGTGATGGCCGCCGAAGCGGTGGTTGTGACCGGTATCGGCCTGGTCACACCCGCCGGCATCGGCATCGAGGCGAACTGGCAGCGGGTGGTGGCAGGTGAAGCCACGGCCGCGCCGGACAAGACCCTCGAAGCGATGCCGGTGGGGATCTCGTGCCGTGTGCCGAGTTTTGACAGCGCCTTGCTGGGCGTCAAGAACCCCTGGCAATGGGACCGTTATGCGCAGTTCGCCTTGCTGGCGGCGCGCCAGGCCCTGGCGGATGCCGGCCTCGAGGCCGGCAGCTGGAAAGATGAGAGCCGTGTGGCGGTGATCATCGGTTCTGGGGCAGGGGGCACCGCCACCCTGGAGCAGCAGCACGCCGTGTTGCTCGCCGAAGGGCCTGACGATGTGTCCTCGCTGACCCTGCCCATGGGCCTGCTGAACATGGCCGCCGGGCAGGTTGCCATTGAACTGGGCGCGCGCGGCCCGTGCCTGGCCCCGTGTTCGGCGTGTGCGTCGGGGGCTTCGGCGCTGGGCATGGCCAAGGACCTGATCAACCGCGGGGTATGCGACATCGTGGTGGCCGGCGGTGCGGAAGCACCGATCACACCGCTGTATGTCTCCGCGTTTGCCAAGATGCGCGCGTTGTCGCGCAACACCGATGCCAGCGGCGCATCGCGCCCGTTCGATGCCGCGCGTGACGGCTTCGTCATCGGTGAAGGCGCCGGGATGTTCGTGCTTGAGTCCGAGGCACATGCCCAGGCCCGAGGTGCGCGCAACCGCGGGCGTCTGCTCGGTTATGGCGCATCGGCAGATGCTCACCACGTCACCACGCCTCATCCCCAAGGGCTCGGTGCCCGTTTGGCGATGCAGGCAGCACTGCGCGACGCCGGTATCGAGGCCAGCGCCGTGGATTACGTCAATGCCCATGGCACGTCGACGCCGGGCAACGACGTGATCGAGTCGCACGCCATCGCCGAGTTGTTCGGTGCTCGCATGCTGGTCAGTTCGACCAAAGGTGTTACCGGGCATCTGCTGGGCGCCGCCGGTGCCATCGAGGCGGCCTACACCTTGCTCGCGCTTGAACACGGGCTGGTACCGCCGACGGCCAACTTGCGCAACCCCGACCCGCAGATAGCGGTTGACCTGGTCCAGGGCCAGGCGCGCGCGCAGCCAATCAAGGTGGCGCTTTCCAATTCGTTCGGATTTGGCGGCCAGAATGTCTCACTGGTGTTCGCCGCCTGAGACCTCGCCGCTCACTGCACAGGACATGTCATGACTCATCCAAGCATCCCGAGAACTGTCGCCCCCTTGGCGCGCGACGAACTGCGCGACCTGCTATTCGCCGGCACGTTCGAGAGCCATCACCAGAGCATTCGCGACGTGCTGCTCGACCCGATCTTCGACCCGCAGCCGGGCCTGAACATGGAGCAGGCCGGACGGTTGGCCTATGCCCGCAGCCGCCATGTGCACGCGGCGCTCGAACGCCCGCTGCAGATTCTGGCCAACCCGCGTCGGCTGTTTGCCCTGGCGGAATGGCCAAGCCTGCTGGACGTCGCCAGCTTCTCGCTGCTGATGGTCCACTACAACCTGTGCCTGGGCACGGTATTCGATCATGCCCAGGGCCGTCCCGACATCGCCGGGCTCACCGAGGCGCTGGACGAACTGACCTCGTTCGGCCCCTACATGGCGACCGAACTGGGTTTTGGGAATAACGTCGCGGCGTTGCAGACCGAGGCGGTGTATGACCGCCATAGCCAGACCTTTACGCTCAATACGCCGAGTGCCAGCGCGCAAAAGTACATGTCCTATAGCGGGTTCGGCGATATCCCCAAAGTCGCGACCGTGATGGCGCGCTTGAAAATCGAAGGCAAGGATCACGGCGTATTTCCGTTCCTGATCAGGCTGTCCACTGAGGCAGGCTTGTGCCCCGGTATCTGCGCGGTCTTGTGCCCGGAGAAACCGGTGCAGGGGCTGGACAACGGCCTGACCTGGTTCGACAACGTGCGTGTATCGCGTAGCAGCCTGCTGCACGGCGACATGGGCCACTTCGCTGAAGACGGCAGCTTTGTACTCGGCGCGGGCAATGCCCGGTCGCGCTTCCTGCGCGCCATGTCGCGGATCGTGCCAGGCCGTTTGTGCGTGGCCAGTGCCGCCCAGGGCGCAAGTCGCGCGAGCCTGTACATCGCGTTGCGCTATGGCCAGCAGCGGCTGACCAACGCCCCCGGGACCAACGACATGCCGGTCATCGAATACCGCAGCTACCAGCGTGCGATGTTCTCGGCACTGGCCAGCACCTATGCGATGACGCTGCTGCTCAACGAAGCCAAGGCACGTTTCCTGGCCAATACAGCTGAGCCGGCTGCCGATGTCGTCAGCCTGATCAACATCACCAAGGCACTGGCTACCTGGGATGCCACCGCCGTTATCGCCGAGTGCCGCGAGCGCTGTGGCGCACAAGGTATTTTCAGCGTTAACCGCATCGCCGATTACGGTTCCCTGCTGCAAGGTTTGGTAACGGCCGAAGGTGACAACCTGGTGCTGCTCGCCACCGTAGCCGGCCAACTGCTCGCCCAGGCCTGGCAAGGTCCGTTGCCGCTGCGCCCGGCACGTGCACGGCGTCTGGCCGAGCCGGAGTGGTTGATCGCGGCTATCGCCTTTCGCGAGTACCAGCTGTGGCTGACGGTTCGCGAGGAGATGAACGCTGACGAGCGCGGCTATTTCGAGGTGTGGAACGACGCCATGAATCCCGGCCTGGAGCTTGCGCGTCTGCGTGGTGAACGTGTGGCCCTGGAGCAACTCTGGAGTGCCCCGCTGCATGCGCAGCAGGACGAGGCCAAGGCGGCGCTCAATGGCCTGGCATCGCTTTATGGCCTGAACCTGCTGCAGCGTGACGCAGCGTGGTTTCTGGCACATGAGCTTATCGACGCCGGCCAGGCCCTGTCGCTGCCAGGGCGGATCGACCAGCAGTGCGCAGCCCTGCGCCCGCACGTGTCGACCCTGATCGACGGCTTTGCCCTGTCGCCTGAGCTGCTGCGCGCGCCCATCGCCCAGGACGACTACATCCAGGCGTTCTGCAAGCAGGTGCACGCCAATGTCGACTGATACCGCCAGCGCACGCGTTGCCCCTTCGGCCACTGCGGAGACCTCCATGTCCGTACACATTTATCAATGCCCCGTCCGTTGGTCCGACATGGACGTGTATGGGGTGGTCAACAATGTTTCGTTCCTGCGCTTGCTGGAGGAAGCGCGGGTGGACTTCATCTGGCGCCTGGGCGCGGAGCAGGGCGATGCCTTCTTCAGCGGCGGCTCCGTGGTGGTCAGGCATGCGATCGAGTACAAGCGCCCGCTGGTCCACCGCCACGAACCCGTGGCCATCCATATGTGGGTCTCAGAAGTTCGTGCCGCCGCCGTGACTATCGAGTATGAAGTGCGCGACGGCGACACGTTGTGCGCCCTGGCAGCGACCACCATGGCGCCATTCAACTACGAAGGGCGCTACCTGCGCACCATGAGCGATGAGGAAACGGCGTTTTTCGAACGCTTCCTCAACCCACGCAAGGCGCTGTCATGCGCCTGCTGAGGGTCGGTGCACCGGGGCGCGAGCGCCCCTGCGCAGTCGGCGTCGATGGCTCGGTTCGGGACCTCAGTACGTGGGTCGATGACTGGACCGGGGCAGCGCTGGCCGTGGTGGCAATGGAGGCGCTGTCGCGGCGCTTCACGCTGGAATGGGCGCAACTGCCGCAGGTTCATATCGAGCACGAACGCATCGGCCCGGCATTGCGGCCGGGGCAGATCCTGTCGATCGGCCTGAACTACCACCGGCATGCCCGGGAGGCCGGGATGGCGGTGCCGGAAGAGCCGATTGTGTCGAGCAAATCGGTGCATGCGTTGGGAGGCCCGTTCGATGACCTGGTGCTGCCGCTCGACGGCGACAAGACCGACTGGGAGGTGGAGTTGGGTGTGGTCATCGGGCGTCGGGTCCAGTACCTGGCCACGCCCGCTGACGCTGCAGCCTGCATCCTGGGTTACTGCACCGCCAATGATTTGTCCGAACGCAGTTGGTTACTGGAGCGGGGCGGGCAATGGATCAAGGGCAAGTCATTCGATGGGTTTGCGCCGCTGGGACCGTATCTGGTGACTGCCGATGAGATGCCGTCGCCCCAGGCGCTGGAACTGATCTGCCGGGTCAATGGTGAGGTCATGCAGCGCGACAGCAGCGAGGACATGATCTTCGACGTGCATCACCTGATTCATTACCTCAGCCGCTTCATGACCCTGCACCCTGGCGACGTGATCCTCACCGGAAGCCCGGGCGGCATGGCATTGGGGCGACCAGACCAGCCGTTTCTGCGCGACGGCGATGTGGTCGAGGCCGAGGTGGTCGGCCTGGGCGCGCAGCGTCAAGTATGCCGCGCATTCTATAAGGAAGTGACATGACCCAACTCGCCCAGACCTTTACCTGCACGGTACTGCGTGAAGCGCCGGCCGAGCTGATCGAGGCGCTCGCGGCACGTTTCGATGAGCGCTGTTCGACCGCTACGGCCATATGTGAGCAGCATGGCCGCGACGAATCGGCGTATGTCGATGCGCCGTTGCCCCAGGCCGTGGTGTTTGCCCGCAGCACCGAGGACATCGTTGACACCGTGCGCCTGGTGGCCGCTCACCGCGTGCCGCTGATCGCTTACGGTGCCGGATCGTCGGTCGAAGGCCATCTGCTGGCGGTGCAGGGCGGCATCAGCCTTGACCTGAGCCAGATGAACCAGATCCTGGCGATCCATGCCGAAGACATGAGCGTCACCGTGCAGCCGGGCGTGACCCGCCGCCAGCTTGAAGAAGCCTTGAAAAGTACCGGTCTGTTCTTTCCCATCGACCCGGGTGCCGATGCGTCCATCGGTGGCATGTGCGCCACGAGTGCCAGCGGGACCAATGCCGTGCGCTACGGCACGATGAAAGAGAATGTGCTGGCCCTGCAAGTGGTCACCGCTGGCGGCGATGTCATCCGTACCGGTACCCGCGCGAAAAAAAGCAGTGCCGGGTATGACCTTACCCATTTGATGGTTGGCAGCGAAGGTACCCTGGGCATCATCAGTGAGATTACGTTGCGCCTGCACCCGGTGCCGGAGTCGATCTGCGCTGCGGTGTGTTCGTTCGACAGCATCGACCAGGCGGTGAACGTGGCGATCCAGGTCATCCAATCCGGTATCGCCGTGGCGCGAATCGAGCTGATCGACGCCAACACCGTGCGCATGGTCAAAGTGCACAGCAAACTGGAACTGCCGCAGGCGCCGATGCTGTTGATGGAGTTCCATGGCAGCGAACTGGGTGTGCGTGAGCAAGCGCAGGCCGTGGAAGCGATTGCCGGCGAGTGGGGCGGCCAGGCGTTTGAGTGGGCGACCAGCGTCGAGGCGCGTCGGCGGCTATGGACGGCCCGGCACCATGCCTATTTTGCCGCGATTCAATCGCAGCCCGGCTGCCGCGCAATCAGCACCGACACTTGCGTGCCAATCAGCCGCCTCGCCGAATGCCTGCTTGAGTCCATCGCTGAAGTCGACGCGACGGGCCTGCCGTATTTCCTGGTGGGGCATGTGGGTGACGGGAATTTCCACTTCGGCTACTTGATTGATCCTGACGACCCTCAGCAAAGGGCATTGGCCGAGTCACTGAACGATCGGCTGGTGGCACGGGCCATTCGGCTCTCGGGCACCTGCACCGGCGAACATGGTATCGGGCTGCACAAGCAGGGCTACCTGGTCGACCAGACGGGTGCAGGCGCCGTCGAGATGATGCGCGCGATCAAGCGCACGCTGGACCCGGACAACATTCTCAACCCCGGAAAGATTTTTTCCTTCGAAACACCTGCCAGGGAGGCGCGTCCATGACCGATAAATCCAACGGGGCCGGTAGCCTAATGCGTACGGTTCTGGTAACCGGCGGTTCACGCGGGCTGGGTGCCGCGGTAGTCGAAGACCTCGTGGCACGGGGCCTGAACGTGTGTTTCACCTACCTCAATAATGCGGATCAGGCCGAACAATTGGCGGCGTCCCTAGGCACCGACCGGGTGCTGCCGGTGCGCGCCGACGGGCGTGATGCCAATGCCATCGAGCAGGCGGTCAAGCGTTGCGTGGCGCACTTTGGCGCCCTCGAGGGTTTGGTCAATAACGCCGGTATCACCCAGGACCGCAGTGCGTTGGCCATGAGCGCCGAACAGTGGCACAGCGTGATCGGCAGCAACCTCGACAGCGCGTTTCATGCCTGCAAGGCGGTGTTGCCGCTGTTCGTCGAACAGGGCTTTGGTGCGGTGGTGAACATGGCCTCGATTTCCGGGCTGATCGGCGTCCCTGGGCAGGCCAACTATTGCGCGAGCAAGGCGGGTTTGATCGGTATGACGCGCTCGATGGCAGTCGAATTCGCCGCCCGTGGCGTGCGTCTCAATGTCGTCGCGCCTGGGTTCATCGACACCGATATGACCCGCAAGCTTAACGAGCGACGGGTGGCAGAAATGGAAAACCGCATCCCCATGCGTCGCTTCGGCACCCCGCAAGAGGTGGCCAAGGTGGTGGCCTTCCTGTTGTCGCAGGATGCGGCCTACATGACCGGCCAGGTGATGGTGGTGGATGGCGGCCTGGTGACCTGAGCTGTCGGGTGAGCACTCGCCGGACTCGGGTGCCAACGCGCTACTTTGAATTTTTCGGAGCCTATCAACATGACAATGGATGCCAGACTTGGGGGCGTGCAGCTGGGTGCTGCGCTGCAGCTTCCCGTTGACGTCGACCCCGAGGAAACCAAGGAATGGCTGGACGCCTTTGATGGCGTCGTGCACCACGTGGGAGTGGAACGCGGACGCTACTTGTTACAGCGCCTGATCAGGCAGGCCGGGCGTTGTGGCATTGCAGCGTCTACCACATTGCGCACGGCTTACTGCAATACGCTTCATCACAGTGAGCAGGGGCACTTTGCCGGTGACCTGGAACTGGAGCGCCAGTTGGCGGCATGGGTCCGCTGGAACGCCATGGCTATGGTGGTCCAGGCCAACCGCCGTCAGGGCGAGTTGGGTGGTCACATTGCCAGCTACGCGTCGGCGGCCGACCTGTTCGAGGTGGGCTTCAATCACTTCTTCCGCGCCGGGCCCAGCGGTGAAACCAATGACCTGGTGTTCTTCCAGGCGCATTCGGCGCCGGGCATTTATGCGCGCGCTTTCCTCGAAGGCCGCTTGAGCGAGCGCCAACTGGCCAACTACCGGCGCGAAGTCGGCGGTGAGGGCCTGTGTTCCTACCCCCACCCATGGTCAATGCCTGATTTCTGGCAATTCCCAACCGGTTCCATGGGGTTGGGGCCGATCAGCGCCATCTACCAGGCCCGCTTTATGCGCTACCTGCAGCATCGTCACCTGAGCCCATCGTCGACACGCCACGTCTGGGGCTTTTTCGGCGACGGCGAGATGGACGAGCCTGAATCGCTCGCGGCGCTGGGCCTGGCGGCACGTGAAGGGCTCGACAATCTGACCTTCGTGATCAACTGCAATCTGCAGCGCCTCGACGGCCCGGTGCGTGGCAACGGCAAAGTGATTGAAGAGCTTGAGGCGCAGTTTCTAGGGGCCGGCTGGAACGTGGTCAAAGTGCTGTGGGGCAGCGAGTGGGATGCACTGCTCGACCAGGACCATGATGGCGTGCTCCAGCATTACCTGGACATCACCGTCGATGGTGAATACCAGTCGCTCTCCACACTGGACGGCGCGGCCAGGCGTCAACGCTTTTTCGCCCGGCACCCACGGTTGCTGGAGAAGGTCGCGCACCTGGATGACCACCAGCTGGAGCAAATGCGCCGCGGCGGCCACGACCCCTTGAAGATTCACGCCGCCTACACCGCCGCGCTGGCCTGCAAGGGGCGCCCGACGGTGATCCTGGCCAAGACCGAGAAGGGCCATGGCATGGGGCGCTGGGGGCAGGGCAAGATGATCGCGCACCAGCAGAAACAGCTCGACGCTGAGGCGCTGTTGGCGTTCCGCGACCGCTTCGCGCTGCCCCTGAGCGACGAGGATGTTCATGCTGCTCGGTTGTTCAAGCCTGAAGCCGACAGCCCTGTGATGCGCTACCTGCACAGCCGTCGTCAGGCCCTCCACGGTTATCTGCCGAGCCGCAGCAGCGTTGCAGTGCCTTTGGAAACGCCGGCGGCCAGTGCATTCGCAGGCTTTGCGTCGGCGGGGGAAAGCAAACCGATGTCCACCACCCTGGCGTTCGTGCGCATGTTGGGCACATTGCTCAAGGCCCCGGTGTTAGGCGAGCGCATCGTGCCGATTGTGGCCGACGAGGCGCGCACGTTCGGCATGGCCAATCTCTTCCACAAGTACGGTATCTATTCGCCCCAGGGCCAACTTTATACACCCGAAGACAAGGATTCTATCGTGTCGTACCGCGAGGCTCGCGATGGTCAGATCCTTGAGGAAGGCATCACCGAGGCTGGGGCGATGTCTTCATGGATCGCAGCAGGTACCGCCTACAGCACCCACGGCATGGCGATGCTGCCGGTGTACATTTTCTATTCCATGTTCGGCTTCCAGCGTGTTGCCGATTTGATCTGGGCCGCGGCTGACCAGCGCACCCGCGGCTTTCTGATCGGGGCGACGTCAGGGCGCACGACCCTGGCCGGGGAGGGGCTGCAGCATCAAGACGGTTCAAGCCATGTTGTCGCGGCGACCGTGCCCAACTGCCGAGCCTACGACCCGGCGTTTGCCGGTGAATTGGCAGTGATTGTGGACCATGGGCTCAAGTGCATGCTGACCGCCCAGGAGGACGTCTTTTACTACCTCACCGTGACCAATGAAAATTACCTGCAACGGTCGCTGCCGGACGGTGCCGAGGCGGATGTGATCAAGGGCATGTACCTGCTCGACACACTGGACGCCGGGTCGGACGCGCCGTTGGTGCGCCTGCTTGGAAGCGGCGCGATCCTCAATGAAGTGCTGGCGGCGGCGAACCGGCTGCGCGAGCAATGGGGCGTGACGGTGCAGGTCTGGAGTGTCACCAGTTTCAGCGAGCTTGAACGCGATGCCAGGTCTGCCCAACACGCGCGTCTGGCGGGTGCGCAGACGACACTGGGACATGTCGAGCAATGCCTGGGCGGGTCCGCGCCGGTCGTGGCGGCGACGGACTATGTCAGGGCCTATGCGCAACTCATCGCTCCCTATGTCAGTGCGCCGTTCAAGGTGCTGGGCACGGATGGCTTCGGCTGTTCAGACACCCGGCGCGCCCTGCGGCGTTACTTCGAGGTGGACAGCCAGGCGATCTGCCTG
This sequence comes from Pseudomonas sp. JL3, assembly GCF_031570575.1. Lineage (NCBI taxonomy): Bacteria > Pseudomonadati > Pseudomonadota > Gammaproteobacteria > Pseudomonadales > Pseudomonadaceae > Pseudomonas > Pseudomonas sp. JL3. Next base: position 118,507 of record NZ_JAKWJK010000001.1, on the reverse strand, counting down.
ACGGCTCTGCAGGCACTGGTGGAGCAAGGACGCCTGGCCGCAGACACGGTCGCCAAAGCCCGTCGTGTCATGGACGGTACGGATAATCGCCATGCTTGACCGCCGTGGATAGCCAGGATTGACCTGGGTGGTGTTCCAACTCAGCTACCTATGGCTGTGGCTGGTGTGGCAGGTGCTGTCATATGACCTTGAGGGTTGGCGTACCTTGCTGGTCGCCACCCATCTGGCTCAGCAGCAGTGCCTGCAGCTCTTTTGCGGGCCGTTGTGAGTGCCCGGTCATCCAGCGTTTAAGTGTGCGACGGCTTGAATCAAAGACTCTCAGGGTCGCCAAAAAACATCTGAATCCGCGACCTTAACCAACGCTCCCCCGGGTCATTATCTTGCGACCCGCGCCAAGCCATGTGCAATTCAAAGCTGCGCACCGGCAACGGCGGGTCCTCGGCCCGAACGCCACCAGCGGCGGTCAACGCTTCAGCTGTGTAATCAGGCACGGTCGCAACGATATCGGTGCCACTGATCAGCGTGCTCAACCCATTGAACTGCGGCACTGCCAGCACCACATGCCGTTTGCGCCCCAGTTTTTCCAGCTCTTCATCTATAAAGCCGCTCAGGTCGCCGGCGAACGAAACCAGAGCGTGGGGGCGGGCGCAGAAATCATCCAGACTCAATGGCCCTGGCACCGTATCGGCGCGCAACAATTTCGGCATGCTGCGGCGCAGTACTTTGCGCTTGGCGTTGGCCGGCAAGTCGGCAGTGTAGCTGACGCCGATGGAGATCTCGCCCGAGGCCAGCAGGTTCGGCATCAGGATGTAGTTGGCCCGACGCACCACCAGCACGATCCCCGGCGATTCAGCGCGCAACCGTTTGAGCAGCATTGGCAGCAGCGCAAATTCAACATCATCGGACAAGCCGATGCGGAACACCGCGGTGCTGGTCGCCGGGTCGAATTCCGCCGCACGACTGACCGCGGTGGAAATCGAATCCAGGGCCGGCGAGAGCAGGGCGAAGATTTCCACCGCCCGAGCGGAAGGCTCCATGCTGCGGCCGGTGCGTACAAACAGCGGGTCATCGAACAGCCCGCGCAGGCGCGAGAGCGCCGCACTGATGGCCGGCTGACCGAGGAACAATTTTTCCGCGGCGCGGGTCACGCTGCGTTCGTGCATCAGTGTTTCGAAAACGATCAACAGGTTCAGGTCGACACGACGCAGGTCATTACGATTCATCTGGAGTCCTGGCAGATTCAGCAAACTTGACGTGAGCGGCCATATGAGAACAATGGCCGGCATGAATCTTACGGGCAAAGGCTGGTACTCTGCACAGGGTAATTCAGTTTTTCCTGAAAGGCGCTTCGGTTTTTTACGGCATTTGATGATGTCGCCGTCGCTGCGGAATCAATGACAGGCATGTCGACTATTAATAGCCACTGATGGTCTTGGGTAGAAAGCCCAGATAGAGTTCAAGGCATTAGAGGTTACTTTGACGAGGTTTGCGATGTCCCGCACGATCCGTTTTCACAAGTTTGGTCCAGCCGAGGTGCTCAAATGCGAAGAGCATGCGGCCGCTCTGCCTGCGCCGGGCGAAGTGCAGGTGCGCGTCGAAGCGATAGGCATCAGCTGGTACGACATTCTCTGGCGCCAGAACCTGGCCTCGTCCCATGCTCGTCTGCCTTCAGGCCTTGGTCATGAAATGGCTGGCGTGGTCACGATGGTCGGCGAAGGCGTCGATGATCTGGCCGTTGGTGACAAGGTCGCCAGCTTCCCGGCCGAGAGCCCCAACGACTACCCGGTTTACGGCGAACAGATCGTTCTGCCGCGCTCGGCGCTGACCCGCTACCCGGACGTACTCAGCCCGATCGAAGCCAGCGTTCATTACACGCCACTGTTGATCGCCTATTTTGCCTACGCCGATCTGGCGCGAGTCAAACCCGGGCAATTTGCCTTGGTGACCGACGCCAGCCACTGCGCCGGGCCGTCGTTCGTGCAATTGGGCAAAGCCCTTGGTGTGCGAGTGATTGCTGCGACCAAAACCGCGGATGAGCGTGAGTACCTGTTGTCCCTGGGTGCCGAGAAGGTCATCGTCACCGAAGAACAGGATCTGCTGATGCAAATCAACAAGATCACCGATAACCGCGGCGTCGATGTGGTGTTCGATGGCCTGGGCGGGCCGCAGATGTCGCTGCTCGGCGATGTGCTCGCACCTCGCGGCAGCCTGGTGCTCTATGGCCTGCAAGGGGGTAATCAGACGCCATTCCCGGCCTGCGCGGCATTCCAGAAGAACATTCAGTTCTTCGTGCATTGCATCGGTAATTTCACCGGCAAGCCGGAACTGGGCATCATCCAGGATCAGGCCGCACTGCAACGTGCCCTGCGCGACATCAATCAGATGACTGCGGACCGTGTGCTGTTGCCGCTCAAGACCCGGGTCTTCCCTTTTTCCGAGTTTGTCGAAGCCCACCGCTATATGGACGAATGCCCATGTCGCGAACGGGTAGCTCTTCAGGTCGAACCTGTTGCCTGAGCCCTTATGCAAGACCCTCAGCAAGAGTCCGTCCAGGCACGGACTCTTTCTCCCAACACCTCCCAAATGAGACACCCATTGATCCCGCGGTGGGTCGGTTCAGCAACTGAACCGGTTTTTGCTCTCAATCTGTATCTTCTAATCATCATATAAGCCCTGATAATTGAATGATTACTTTCATCTCAAGGAAAGAGTCGTGATCGGGTATCAGGCTGAAACTTCTCAACGTACGCCGGCAATATATGCTCAACAAATAGTGCAGCGTCGCTCAGTTGTCATACATTTATTGGCAACTTCTTTCCTTATTTCTTGTACTCAGTGTCTGTGGGACGCTGTCGGAAATTTCCTAGGAAAGCACATGGGAGCGCAAGGTCCCCAGTCTGGCTGGCTTCGCGGCGACCTCGGCTTCGTTGGGGTATGCCCAGTGTTCAATTATTTCAAATAATTGCATAAGGCTTAAGTGCTAGCATTTGAACAGTAATCCCGGCACCCATTCATGACAGGTAATTGTCGCGCAACTGCATGTTCGCTGTTTGCGCAGTATCAAACTTATGAGTTACAGGTAAATAAATGATGACCGCTACCCATGATCAAGCAATGAACTATGTTTACCAGCAAATGCTGCAGCGTTTGTTGGGTTTTTTCTCCCGCGCCGAGCGTACGGCATTGCAGTTGATGATTCAGCGCCTGGTGGTGTCCGCGGGAGGTATTGAGCGTATCGGCGATTACAAGGTGCTGACGATCCAGTCCGGGTCCCGCGACAGTTGCTACGCACTGGCGCTGCTGCGCGCGGCGCAACTGAGTATTGCCAGTCGGGCACCGGCAACGTTTCAACTGCGAGTGGCGACCTTGCGCTTGAACGGTGTGGCCTCCACATCCCTGGAAAACATCCATCACAGTTGTAGTGCGCTGTTTCTCTACGACGACCCCCGAGTCGAAGTGTTGATGGTCGATAATCGGGAAGTCCTGCCGTTCAACCATCTGGCGCCGATCTCTGAAGCCGGTCGCGAGTCGAACCGGCTCAATCTACTGATGGTCGGGCACCGCCGTACCTGGGACGGGGCGCTTGATCTGTGGGATGACGGGTACCTGGCAACCGGCGAATTTTATGGACAGATTGCCCGCTGGGACCAAGGTGTCGATGCATTGATCAGCAGCGATACGCCCCGTCGGCAGAAGCAGTTTCTCGTGGGATTGAACCGTGCAGCGGCCAAGGCCGGGCTCAAGGCAGCAGACCATCATGAGACGGGGTACGAGGGCCTGTTCGCGCGGCTCGATGAATTGGGCAGCGATTGCTACCGCGCGTTTTATCCTGAGTCTGCCCAAGCGGCATGGCGTCCCGCCGATCGCTTTGAAGCTTGTCGCCGCACAACCTTCATTGATATTCACGACATGCTGGTCAGCAATCTGGAAGAGCGCTGGCCACTGCTCACCGATTTCCTAGGGGTTCAACCTGACGAGTTGTCAGCTCAGCTCAGTGATAACGACTACGTCAGCTTGTCGATATCCGCGCATATTCGTGGCTTGCAAGCGTGCTTTGTCCACGGTCGCACCTACGAGACGGGCGTCAGCGAGTTCCTGCAGCGGTCGCTGGTGATGATGCGTCGTAAACAGCTTCCAGAGCGTTTTTGCGAACAGGCAATGGAGACATTCGGCAACCCGATGACAATGACCGACCAGCGCACGTTGGCGACGGCCGAGGCACAAAAGAACCTCGGTTTGAGCGAGGCTCAACTGGTGTGTCTGCTGTTCGCCCCTTTTGTCGATAGCGGCGCGGCGCTGGAGCATTTTCTTCGTCGGTGCCATCCGGGCATGCTCGTGGCGTTGCCCGACTTGCACCGGGCGATGCAGGGCGGCCCGGCGCCCGAGCAGGTTCTGCAGTGGATGGTCGATGTAAGCGGGTTGCCTGTAAGTCTGATCGGTACGCTTTACCGCATGGGGCCGGTGGTTCGGGATGAGGGCAGGGGGCTCGGCATGGAAAGCGGCGAAGTGGGTGCGCAAGCTGAAGTCGTGGAACCTGACAGTGAAACGACTGTGGCTGGCGAATGGTCGACGGGCCGGTGAAAGTGCCAGGTCTGACGGATTCAGCAAGGATGCGTCACGACGTTCGTAGCCTGTTCGGCCGTTACCCATGAAAGGACCACGAGATACCGATTTCGCGTACCAGGCGGTGTACCGTTACCTGACTAATCTGATCAATGAACCGGGCAGTGACGCGCAAGTGCGCCTGCCCTCATTGCGACAGTTGGCGCACCGCCTGAGTGTGTCTATCTCGACCATTCAGTACGCCTACTCGCTGCTGGAGAAGGAAGGGCGCGTCTATTCGGTGGCCAAGTCCGGCTACTACGCCGTCCCCGTATCCTCGATAGGCATGCCCGGCCGCGGCAAGGACCTGCTCGAAACGGTTTATGTCAACGCCAGACGTCCCGGCATGCTGGTGCTGAGCGCCGATGAACCGGCGTTATTACAACCGCTGGATAGCCCGTTGCTGTTGCTGGAGAGAGAATTGCTGCGCCAGTACCCACGCCAGCCACAACCGTCTTCGCAACCCTGCGGCGAGCTGGAGCTGCGCACAGCCCTGGCGGCGCGCTATACCACTTCGCCGACACGTTGCTGGCATGCTGATGATGTTTATATCGGTGCAGATCTGCGGGGAGTCCTGGAAATATTGATCGCCGTCCTTGGCCTCAAAGACGCTGTGGTGGTGGTCGAATCACCGTGCGACTGGGTCATTCTGCGTCTGCTCCAGGATGCGGACGTGCGGGTGATCGAGCTGCCGTTGCAAGCCGATGGTGGTCTGGATCTGGAGCAGTTGAAGGAACTGCTTGAGACCGAGCCGGTGCGACTGGTCATGCTTTCATCGGGACTGAACATGCCACGAGGCAGTGTGGCACCTGACAGCAACAGGCAATCCGCCGCACAGCTGCTGCTACGACATGGCAGTTGGGTACTGGAAAACGATTGCTATGGCGAGCTTGAGTTCGAGTCGAACGGCCTGCGATTTCGTGATCTGCTGGACCCGGATCGGCTGATCGTGTTTTCCACATTCGAGAAATTCATCGGGTCGGAGGCGCCCTTCGGCTATCTACTGTCGCGACAATTGCGTGCCAGATTGCAGCGGCACTTTTTGCTGCGCGCTTTCCGTTTGTCGTTGATTCGTCAGAAAGCCATTGCACGGTTGTACAGCAACGGACGCATTGATCAACACCTGCTGGTGTTGCGTCGACTGCTCAAGGAACGCATGGTGCAGATGACCCAGTTGCTTGAAGAGCGTCTGCCCGATGCGCTGCACTTCGTTGAACCCCGGGGCGGGGCGACGATCTGGATTCGCTCATTGCGCCAGGTCAATGTGCATCGAGTGTTCGAGCGTTTGCTCAAGCAGCATGTGGTGATTGCGCCGGGAGAATTGTTTAGCTTGCAGGGCCTGCACGGTCAGCACTTGCGCCTGAGTCACACCTTCGGTGGTCACCACGACCTCGCCGACGCATTGGGACTGTTGGGGGATGCCTTGCGCCTGGAATCGATCGACTGAGCCAAGGTGCCAATCCTCCCCGGAACCTGACAATCGATAACATCGCGCCAGGGGCAAACTGTCAGTAAACTGCGTTCTATTCCCGAACCACTCTTTCTCAGAGGTTTTGCATGACACTCAGTCCTTTTGCGGGCAAACCGGCACCGGCAGAACTGTTGGTAGACATCCCGCGACTGGTAACGGCCTATTACACCGGCCAGCCCGATGCAGCCATTTCTACCCAGCGCGTCGCCTTCGGCACGTCCGGACACCGAGGTAGCTCGTTCGACCTGAGTTTCAACGAATGGCACGTTCTGGCCATCAGTCAGGCAATCTGCCTGTACCGCGAAGCCCAGGGCATCGACGGTCCGCTGTTCGTCGGGATTGACACCCACGCGCTGTCCACGCCAGCCGGTGCCAGCGCCCTGGAAGTCCTGGCGGCGAACGGCGTGACAGTGATGATTGCCGAAGGCGACGAGTACACCCCGACGCCGGCCATTTCCCACGCGATTCTTTGCTACAACCGTGGGCGCACCTCGGGCCTGGCGGACGGCATCGTCATCACGCCGTCTCACAACCCGCCACAAAGCGGTGGCTACAAGTACAACCCTACCAACGGCGGCCCGGCCGATACCCACATCACCAAGTGGATCGAGGCCAAGGCCAATGAGTTGCTGGCGGCCAAACTCGTCGGGGTCAAGCGCATCAGCTACGAGCAAGCGTTGAAGGCCAGCACCACTCATCGTCACGATTACCTCAATACCTATGTTGCTGACCTGATCAACGTGATCGATTTCGATGCCATCCGCGATGCGAAGCTGCGTCTGGGTGTCGATCCGCTGGGCGGAGCAGGGGTGCGCTACTGGTCGGCGATTGCCGAGCACTACCGCCTGGACCTGGAGGTGGTGAATAAAGAAGTTGATGCGACATTCCGTTTCATGACCGTCGACTGGGACGGGCAGATCCGTATGGACCCATCGTCCAGCCACGCCATGCAAGGCCTGATCGGTCTGAAAGAGCGTTTCGACGTGGCCTTTGCCTGTGACCCGGATCACGACCGTCATGGCATCGTGACCCCATCCGGTGGTTTGCTGGCACCCAACAACTACCTCGCGGTAACGATCGATTACCTGTTCCAGAACCGTCCACAGTGGCGCGCCGATGCGGCCGTGGGCAAAACCGTGGTCAGCAGCGGCTTGATCGATCGTGTTGCCAAGCGTCTGGGCCGTCGTCTGTACGAAGTACCGGTCGGCTTCAAATGGTTTGCGGATGGTCTGTTCGACGGTTCCCTCGGTTTTGGCGGTGAAGAAAGTGCCGGCGCCTCGTTCCTGCGCAAGGACGGCAGTGTCTGGTGTACCGACAAAGACGGCTTGATTCCGGCTTTGCTGGCCGCCGAAATGACCGCTCGCACGGGCCGTGATCCTGGCCAGGCCTATCGCGCGCTGACTGATGAGCTGGGCGAACCTTTCTCGGTACGGGTCGATGCCAAGGCGAACCCTGAGCAGAAAGCGCTGCTGAGCAAATTGTCGCCAGACCAGGTCACCTCGACTCAACTGGCGGGCGAAGCGATCCAGAGCATCCTTAGCCATGCACCGGGTAACGACCAGGCTATTGGCGGTCTGAAAGTCATGACCGAGAACGGTTGGTTCGCGGCGCGTCCGTCGGGTACTGAGGATATCTACAAGATCTACGCGGAAAGCTTTGTCAGTGACGATCACCTTAAGCAGTTGGTGGCGGAAGCTCAGACCTTGGTGGATGGCGCGATTTCTGCGAAGTGATTGAGGGCCCCATCGCGGGCAAGCCCGCTCCCACCAGGATTGCGCTAAACCTGTGGGAGCGGGCTTGCCCGCGATGGCGTCAGTACAGTCACTACATTTAAGAAAAAATCCCGCATTTAACGCATCAAGCCACATCCACCAACACAATCTCACTGTCCTCAATCGCGGTCACGCGCAACACCTGCTCATCGGCAATCGCGACACCGTCTCGAGCTTGTGCACGCAAGCCATTGACTTCAATGACACCCGTGGCCGGAACCAGGTAAGCACAGCGGCCGCTGTCCAGATGATACTCCGCGGATTCACCGGCCTTCAGGTTCGCCGCCACCAGACGCGCATCGGCTCGAATGTGCAGGCTTTGATCATCGCCAACCTTGCCGCTGGCCAGGGTCACGAATCCTTCGCGCTCGCCTTTGGGGAACGGCTTGGCGCCCCACGACGGTGCCGAACCGACTTTGTTGGGAATGATCCAGATCTGAAAGATCCGGGTCTCGGTTGCTTCCAGGTTGTATTCGCTGTGAGCGATTCCGGTGCCGGCGCTCATGACCTGTACATCGCCTGCTTCGGTGCGGCCCTTGTTACCGAGGTTGTCTTGGTGGGTAATTGCGCCTTCACGAACGTAGGTGATGATTTCCATGTCCCGGTGCGGGTGTTGCGGGAAGCCGGTACCTGGGGCAATCACATCATCGTTCCACACCCGCAGGTTGCCCCAGTTCATGCGTTTGGGGTCGTAGTACTCGGCGAACGAAAAGTGGTGATGGGCATCCAACCAGCCATGGTGCGCGCCGCCGAGCGAGTTGAAGGGTCTGAGTTCAAGCATGATCGTCTCCTGAAAAGGTTCGTCATGGGGCAGAACGCCTGAGCCACAAACGAGAACCGGTGGTTGATGGCGAGCATCATCTATCAGGCAATCATCGATAAAAAGCGTAAAAAATGCCTCAATACAATCGAATTAGTTGATATCAAATAACCTCGAAACATTCTCATCCAGCCTTCAGTTCATCGCATAAGCCAATGACCTGTAAGCATTTCACTAGAACTCAACGACAAATGCAGACACCATAGCCCTCAACAGCCTCACACCCTGGAGTCCGTCAGCGTGCCGCAACACACCCCCGATCTTCCCCCCGAACTTCGTCCCTTGGCCGAGATGCCTTTGTTCAAGCGCTTGGCCGCCCGGTTCTTTGGCCATGGCCTTACCCGTCTGCGCGCGCAACACCGTGCGTCCTGGCTGCACGGGCAAGCCGACGGTTTTCGCAGCGGCCACAGCGCCGGTGTGGAGTACGGCTATAAGGAAGGCAAGCTCGAGGGGCTGGAAGAAGGTCGGCAGGTTCTGTTGATTCGCGACTCGCGCTCAACCGAGCATCGACCGCCCAACGTCGATGACAATCTGTTCGACGATTGGCGGCTGCCATTGAGTGCTGAGCTGAAGAAGCGCATGAAGGCCGACGTGGCGCGACTGCTGCCAGCGCATGCCCAGCCAAGCGCTGCCCAGTGGAAGATGATTTTTAGTGACACACCGTCGACCTCGGTGATCGCCGGGGCGGGCGCGGGTAAGTCGACTACCCTGGTGTTGCGAATTCTGCTGCTCAGCCATTACTTGGGGTTTGAGTTGAGCTCGATGACCGTGGTGACTTTCACCCGCGAATCGCGCAAGGACTTCATCAACAAGCTGATCGAACTGTTTGCAGTCTGGGGCCGGGGAATCAGTCTTAAAGAAGCGCGCGACCTGGTGCGCACTTTCCATTCGCGCATCCTGCCGATGGTCCGCAGCCTGCCGGGTTTCGAGCGGCTGCAAGCTTTCGAAAACCTCAGTCACCGCGTGCAAGGCGGCGATGAGGAGGTCGACAGCAATCCCTTTGACCTGCGCATCAACGACGCCCAGCGTCAGCAACTCAATGCCTGTTATCACAGCCTGTACAATCGCGATGAGCGCTTTCGCGAACTGATCAAACCTCTGTCTCGCCATGCCTTGCAGCTCAAGGAGCTGGAGCGTGATCACCCGGACGTGCAGAAGCGTATGGCGGTGACTGAATTGGCCGCCAAGCGTGATGAAGAACTGTGCGACACAATCGAAGACTTGTGGTTTCGCGCCGGTGCCTGGCCGATCAAGGGCATCGAACCGAATCGTCAAACCTTCGACATCAACGGCTCGACCTTTCATTGCCACGGCTACATTCCGACGCTCGACGCCTGGGTGGTGCTGGGTTTCGATCCCCGGGAAAATCCCCAGGTGAGCCGTCCGAATGCCAAGCTTTCGGTGCGCGCAGAATGGGCGGTAAAGCGCACGTTGTTTCAAGCTTTCTGTCGTAAGCCTTTGATATGGCTGGATAGTTATGAGTCTTCAAAGCGTGTTTTGGCATCGCTTGCCGGAGACGCCAGCGCCGGACCGGGCTTCGATTACAAGGTCAAGGGCGAGCTCGGCTCCGCGCCGTTGCTGGACTGTTTTGTCGCGGCGGCCGGGTTTATTGAAAACCTCGGCCTGGATGTGCCGAATGCCGTAGGCCAGATGAGCTTCGCCAAGGATGACCCGGACCGGTTTTTCTTTGAGGCCTTGAGCCTGTTCTGGCGAGCGCTGGAAGATCATTTGCTGGATCAATCGCCACCGGTGATGACCTACAACCGGATGTTCGCGCTGTTCAGCGAGCATTCGCCGGAGAATCTCAAGCTGCTGAGCGATGAGCTGCTCAGGCCGATGTCGCACTTGATGATCGACGAGTTTCAGGACGTGTCGCCGCAGATCGTTTCGTGGATTCGCGCCAGCCTGGCGGAGATCCGCAGTCGCGGACCGGCCATGCATGTGGGGCGCGGGGCGCAACGTTCGTCATTGCTTTGCGTCGGCGATGACTGGCAGTCCATCTATGGCTGGCGCGGCAGTTCGCCGACTTACTTTATGGAGTTCAACAAGGAATTCCCGTCGCCGACCACGACCAAAGTGATGCTCAGCGACAATTACCGCAGCCATCAGCACATCATCGACGCGGCGGAGCACATTGTCCGCGCGGCACCGGCGATCGCCGGCAAGAAGGCCAAGGCCAGCGGTGAGCCCAAGGCGTTGCTGCCGGTGAATGTTCTCGATCGGGATGACCAAGGCATGGCCCAGCGCCTGATCGAGCACTATAGAAAGGGCGATTCAATTTTGATGCTTTATCGAAAAAGCAGCGATAAGTCGTTGATTGAAGAGCATATTCAATCTGTAGTTAATGTGGATTCTAGCTTGTCGTACGACGCTCGGCGGCTCAAACAACTGACCTATCACAGCGCCAAGGGCCTGCAGGCTGATGCGGTATTTTTGCTGGGCGATTGCCAGCATCTGACCAGTTCACCCTACAAGAACCAGGTCTATCGCATGGCCGGGCTCGGCAAGCCTGGGGATAGCGAAGCTTACGACAGCGCACAGAAAGACGAGATATTGCGGCTGGCTTACGTGGGCATCACCCGGGCAGTCAGCCATTGCTACTGGTATGTCGATGGCCAGGATACCTCGGCTGCGAATATGCCCAAGGCCTCCGACCGGATCGGCAAGGGCAAGGCGTTCTTCGCGGATCACCGTCAGGGAAAAGTGCCGGCCTGATCCTGAAGCTGTTCACTGAGAATCTTGAGTCAGAAAAACCTGTGGCGAGCGAGCTTGCTCGCCACAGGGGCAGTACCGGCTGACTGCGAAAAGTTGCGGGGGGCGCAATCCCGGCCTATGGTCCAAGGCGAGGCTTTGCTTGCGACTCGCGCGCAATGATTCGCCGCAGGTCGCTGTCCATCCAATGCGGATACATGCAGCGAGGTGACGACATGCCGAACGACTCCCGTCCCGCCGTGCTCGAACTGATCGGTAATACGCCGCTGGTGCGTGTCAGCCGCTTCGATACCGGCCCGTGCACGCTGTTTCTCAAACTCGAATCGCAGAACCCCGGTGGCTCGATCAAAGACCGCATCGGCCTGGCAATGATCGACACCGCCGAGCGCGATGGTCGCCTGCGCCCTGGCGGCACCATCGTCGAGGCCACCGCCGGCAATACCGGTCTGGGCCTGGCCTTGGTCGGCCGGGCCAAGGGTTATCGGGTGGTGTTGGTGGTGCCGGACAAGATGTCCACCGAGAAGGTCCTGCACCTCAAGGCCATGGGCGCCGAGGTACACATCACCCGCTCCGATGTCGGCAAAGGCCATCCCGATTATTACCAGGACGTCGCTGCGCGGTTAGCGCAGGATATTCCCGACGCCTTCTTCGCGGATCAATTCAACAACCCGGCCAACCCGCTGGCCCACGAGTGCAGTACCGCTCCGGAGATCTGGGCGCAGACTCAGCATGATGTGGATGCCATCGTGGTCGGCGTCGGTTCGGCCGGCACGCTGACCGGGCTGACCCGTTTCTTTCAGCGCGTACAACCGAATCTGGAAATGGTGCTGGCCGATCCGGTCGGCTCGGTGATGGCCGAATACAGCCGCAGCGGCACCCTCGGTACGCCCGGTTCCTGGGCGGTGGAGGGCATTGGCGAAGACTTCATTCCGTCGATTGCTGACCTGTCCAGCGTGCGTAAGGCTTACTCCATCAGCGACGAGGAAAGTTTCGATCATGCCCGCCAACTGTTGCGCGCGGAAGGCATTCTCGGCGGCTCCTCTACCGGCACATTGCTGGCAGCGGCGCTGCGTTACTGCCGCGAACAAACCGAGCCGAAGCGGGTGGTCAGTTTCGTCTGCGACACCGGCACCCGCTACCTGTCGAAGGTTTACAACGACCAGTGGATGAACGATCAGGGGCTCCTTGCGCGCAAGCGCTACGGTGATTTGCGCGACCTGATCGCGCGGCGCTTCGAGGATGGCCGGGTGGTCAGCGTGGGCCCGGACGATACGCTGCTCACCGCATTCCAACGCATGCGCCTGGCGGACGTGTCGCAACTGCCGGTGCTGGTGGACGGGCAGCGACTGGTCGGCGTGATCGACGAGTCCGACATTCTGCTTGGCGTGCACGAAGACGCTTCACACTTCCGTATGCCGGTGAGCAGTGCGATGACTGGCAAGCTGGAAATCCTGCCGCCCGGCGCCAGTCTGGCGGAGCTAGAGGCGAAGCTCGACCGAGGATTGGTGGCGATGATCGCGGACGCCTCGGCTTTCCACGGGCTGATTACCCGCGTCGACATGCTCAATTACCTACGGAGATCCCTTGCATGAGTCAGCACGATGACACCGCCGAACCACGCGCCTTTGCCACCCGTGTGATCCATGCCGGACAGACACCGGACCCGTCCACCGGGGCGCTGATGCCGCCGATTTACGCCAACTCCACCTATCTGCAACAGAGCCCGGGTGTGCACAAGGGCTTCGACTACGGGCGCTCGCACAACCCGACGCGCTTTGCGTTGGAGCGTTGTGTGGCGGACCTCGAGGGCGGTACCCAGGCCTTCGCCTTCGCTTCCGGGCTGGCGGCGATCGCCACGGTGCTCGAACTGCTCGACGCTGGCGCGCACATCGTTTCTGGCAATGATCTGTACGGCGGAACCTTCCGACTGTTTGAACGGGTACGCCGGCGCAGCGCCGGGCATCGCTTCAGCTTTGTCGATATGACTGATCTGGCGACCTTCGAAGCGGCGCTGCAGGACGACACGCGCATGGTTTGGGTCGAGACGCCGAGCAATCCTTTGCTAAGCCTCACCGATCTCACCGCCGTCGCACGGATCTGTCGCGAGCGAGGCATCATCTGCGTGGCGGACAATACCTTCGCCAGCCCGTGGATCCAGCGGCCGCTGGAGCTGGGCTTCGACATCGTGTTGCACTCGACCACCAAGTACCTGAACGGCCACTCCGACGTGATCGGCGGCATCGCGGTGGTCGGGCAGAATGCCGAACTGAGCGAGCGCCTGGGGTTTCTGCAGAACGCGGTAGGGGCGATCGCCGGACCGTTCGACGCTTTTCTCACCCTGCGTGGCGTGAAGACTTTGGCATTGCGCATGGAGCGCCATTGCAGCAACGCGCTGGAGCTGGCGCAATGGCTGGAACGTCAGCCGCAGGTGGCGCGCGTCTATTATCCGGGCCTGCCATCGCACCCGCAGCACGAACTGGCGCGGCGGCAGATGCGTGGGTTCGGCGGGATGATTTCCCTTGAGCTGAACAGCGACCTGGCGGGTGCCAGACGTTTTCTGGAGAGTGTGCGGATCTTCGCCCTGGCCGAGAGCCTGGGCGGGGTGGAAAGCCTGATCGAGCACCCGGCGATCATGACCCACGCCACCATCCCCGCAGAAACCCGCGCGCAGCTCGGCATCAGCGATGCGCTGGTGCGTTTGTCTGTGGGGGTGGAGGATGTTGAAGACCTGCGCGCCGATCTGGCCCAGGCCCTGATGTCTATCAGTTAAGCGCAATCCATGTAGGAGCGGGCTTGCTCGCGAAGAGGGCGTGTCAGCGACATTAATGTTGCCTGACACACCGCATTCGCGAGCAAGCCCGCTCCCACAGGTTTTGTGGAACGCCAACCATCAGGCATAGCTTCTGAGAGCCTGCGGCGGAATGAACGCCTCCAATTCGTCTTCCACAGCTTCGATAATTCGTTCTACATCCGCCGCATTCATAACCGTTGCGCAAGGAATGCCGGCAATGGCGATCATGGTTTCGCCACTGGCGCGATCGAACAGGCGGGCAACCATGCTGCCCGGTGCATCCATGGTCGCTTCGAAACCCATGGGATGAAAATGCCAGCGCATCAGCTGGCAGGCATTTGGAAAAGTGACCTTACTGAATGTGCCTTGATTCATGTGTTGCCCACCTTATTCATCGAGCGCTTCCTTTAGCTCATGTTAGGAGGGAAGAGCCTTCAATGGCTCAACCGGTGACTGACTTTAAAAGTAGCATCCAGATGTGAAAATCATGTGGATTTTTTCGGTCCGTTAGGCGAATGGTTCATTTTTTTTGATGCAGATCACGAGATACGGATTTTTCGACCAAAGGCTTATATGGCCGGGGCATTCCACGGGGGGCATTGAAGCCTGGCCAGAGCTTCGGCAAGCTCGGTTTTTTTTCGTCGAGTCCTGTGCGACAGCATGCCCCGCGATCCGGATGAAGCCCTGGAGCATTCGGACCGTATTCGTCTGGACGGGCTTACGCCAAACAAATTTTTTTGCGGGCACGCGCGCAAGACAATCCCTGAGCCCACGCATTAGGATCGACGCCAACGAAGTTTTGAGTAGCGGAGTTTTGCATGTCGGCGTGGCGCACGATCAGTTTGTGGATGGATCAACTCGACGAGCCGTTGCTGGCGCGCCCGCCGCTGGAGCAGGATCTGGACGTCGACGTGGCCATCATTGGCGCCGGGTACACCGGGCTCTGGACCGCGTATTACCTCAAGCGCCTGGCGCCGGGGCTGAACATTGCCATCGTCGAGGCAAACATCGCGGGTTTTGGTGCTTCGGGCCGCAACGGCGGCTGGTTGATGGGCAACCTGTTGGGCGAAGATCGCTTGCTTGCCGATTTACCGGCCGAACAGCGCCGTGCTTCTTTCGATCTGCTGCATGGCATCCCTGATGAAGTTGCGATCGTCCTCGATAGAGAAGGCATCGACTGCGATTATCGCAAAGGCGGGGTGCTTTACTGCGCTGCGCGTTATCCCGAGCAGGAAACTACCCTGCGCCATTATCTGGACACGCTCTACCGCCAAGGTCTGATCGAAAGCGACTACCACTGGCTCAGTCCCGAGCAATTGGCGCAACAGATCAGAATTGCCAAACCTTATGGCGGTATCTATGCACCGCACGTCGCGACCATTCACCCGGCAAAGTTGGTCCGAGGCCTGGCACGGACGGTAGAGCGCATGGGGGTCAACATCTATGAGAACAGCCCGGTCACTCAATGGCAGTCGGGCAGTTTGCGTACAGCCAAGGCTCAGGTTCGCAGCCACTGGATCGTGCCGGCGGTAGAAGGTTATGCGGTCACATTGCCGCCGTTGGGCCGTTATCAATTACCGGTCCAGAGTTTGCTGGTGGCAACCGAACCGCTGTCCGCCGCGACCTGGGATGAAATCGGCCTCAGTCGTGGGCAAGCCTTCAGCGAAAGCAGCCGTCAAGTCACCTATGGCCAGCGCACGGCGGATAACCGCTTGGTATTTGGTGCCCGTGGTGGCTATCAATTTGCTGGCAAGTTGCGCCATGACTTCGACCTGACCACCAGCGAAGTAGAGTTGCGGCGCTACCTGTTCAGCGAACTTTTTCCGCAGCTCAAGAACGTACGAATTACCCATGCCTGGGGCGGCAACCTGGGCATGTCCCGGCGCTTCAAGCCGCACATGCTCTGCGATCGAGCCAGCGGCATCGCCTTGTCCGGCGGTTATGGCGGGGAGGGCGTGGGTGCCAGCAACCTCGGAGGGCGAACCTTGGCCGACCTGATTCTCGAACGGGATACCGAGTTGGTCCGCCAGCCGTGGGTCATTCCTCAGGGCGGTCTTGACGCGCTCAAGGCTTGGGAACCCGAGCCCTGCCGCTGGTTGGGCTACAACGCGATCATCCGCTGCTTCGTCCACGAAGACCAGACCCTGGCCAACCCGGCCACCGCGCCCTGGCGTCGCAAACTGGCCAGTCGGGTCGCGGGGTTCATGGAAGGGTTCATGCGCTAAACGGCGACGCTCTGAGTTGCTGCCCGTGCGCAAGACCATGATTTTTGATCTTCTGATTGCCCGGCAGCTCTCCAATAAAAAGAAACAGCACCAGCGACTTGGCCAACGGTGACATCTGCGTGGCTGTCTACAACTAACTGGTCGTTTAATTTATTTGATGGCAATGCGCTGGCACTTATATTAATAAGTTCAGAAAAATGTGAGCTCATCTACAGAAAAACAACTTACCACTATTTAATATTTAGATAGCATATTGTCAGACAATCCGGCTAAAACCTTCAACTAAAAACTATATTTCGACAGCACACGCACTGTTTACTGGAGTTCGCCGGAACCGCTCAATTTGACGTCAAAAAAAATGTAGACGTTTGATTTCGAATTGTGTCAGTTTTTATACGCCTTCATTGGGCGAGTGATAGGACGATCTCGCCAGAGATTGTCGTATCGGACAAAAACTGTTCCATTGCTAAACAAGGAAGTGTGTTTATGTCGAAAGTAAAAGACAACGCTATTGATCTTGCCGAACAGGGCTTTGCGCCATTCCAGGCGCTGGCTGCACCCAGTTCCGCCTACAACCAGATCGATAGTTTCAGCCATCAATATGATCGGGGTGGCAATCTCACGGTCAATGGCAAACCCTCCTTCTCCGTCGACGAGGCAGCTACCCAACTGCTGCGTGACGGCGCTGCCTACCAGGACAAGGACGGCAGCGGCAAAATCGAACTCACCTACACGTTCCTGACCTCGGCTTCGTCGAGCACCATGAACAAGCACGGCATTACCGGGTTCAGCCAGTTCAATACGCAACAGAAAGCCCAGGCCGTGCTCGCCATGCAATCCTGGGCCGACGTGGCCAATGTCACCTTCACCGAAAAGTCGTTTGGCGGCGACGGTCACATGACCTTCGGTAACTACAGTGGTGGTCAGGATGGCGCGGCGGCATTCGCCTACCTGCCAGGCACGGGTCCAGGTTATGACGGTACTTCGTGGTATCTGACGGGCAGTGGCTATAACGTCAACAAGACACCGGACCTGAACAACTACGGTCGTCAGACCCTGACCCATGAAATCGGTCATTCCCTGGGCCTGGCTCACCCTGGCGACTACAACGCCGGTGAAGGTGCGCCGACCTACAACGACGCGACCTACGGCGAGGACACCCGCGGTTACAGCCTCATGAGTTACTGGAGCGAAAGCAATACCGACCAGAACTTCAGCAAGGGCGGTGTGGAAGCCTATGCGTCCGGCCCGCTGATGGATGATATCGCCGCCATTCAGAAACTCTACGGTGCCAACACCACCACCCGTACCGGTGACACCACCTACGGCTTCAACTCTAACGCCGGTCGCGATTTCCTGAGCGCGTCTTCGTCGTCGGACAAAGTCGTGTTCTCGGTCTGGGATGCGGGCGGCAAGGACACCCTGGACTTCTCCGGCTTTACCCAAAACCAGAAGATCAACCTCAATGAAGCCTCGTTCTCCGACGTTGGCGGCATGGTGGGTAACGTGTCCATCGCCAAAGGTGTCACCGTCGAGAACGCGACTGGCGGTTCGGGTAGCGACCTGCTGATCGGTAACAGCGTGGCCAACGAGCTGAAGGGCGGTGCCGGCAACGACATCCTCTTCGGCGCGGGCGGTTCGGACAAACTGTGGGGCGGTTCGGGTTCGGACACCTTTGTGTTCGCGGCCAGCAGCGACTCCAAGCCAGGTGCCGTCGACCAGATCCTCGATTTTGTCAGTGGCCTGGACAAGATCGACCTGACCGGCATCACCAATGGCGCAGGCCTGCACTTCGTGAATTCGTTCACCGGTGCGGCAGGCGATGCGGTATTGACCACTTCGGGCGGTAACAGCCTGTTGTCGGTGGACTTCTCCGGGCACGGCGTGGCTGACTTCCTGGTCAGCACTGTTGGCCAGGCGACGTTCTCGGACATCGTGGCCTGATTCAAGGCATAAAGGAGGGCGGCGCTTGACGCGCCGCTCTCTGCCCCGATCCAGAGTAAAACGCCCTATGATCCAGAACGCTTTTACCTACAAAGCAACCGCGTGGCTGTTGGCGACGCTGATGATGTTTCTTGGAGATGTAGCCATGGCACGCAGTCTGAAACTGGCCGATCCGTCGGAGCTCGCCGGGAAATGGCAGGCCACCTTGAATACCGCGCAAGACTCGCCCGAGTCCCAGGCGCTGCAGGACAAGCCGTCGAATGTCTGCTCGATCGAGCTCAAATTGAACCAGACGCTGGGTGAGGGCGCCGACTGCCTCGGCGCCTGGCTGAACGAGTCGGCGATTGGCTGGTTCCCGGAACCGGATGGCATCGCCGTGACCGGTAAAGAAGGCTCAAGAATTGTGTTTTTCAGCCGACAGCATGAGGGGCTTTATAAAAGCACTTTGAAGTCAGGTCTGATCATTACGCTCGAGCGCGCAGCGCAGTAAGTGAAAAATGCCGGACCGGTATCAGTCGCTGAATATAAAGCTCGTTATTGCCGTTATAAGCAGCAGATCAATAACCGGAGCTCTTTGAAGAACACAAAGAGTTGTTATTAATGTGTAAGCGATAACCGGCAAAAGAACGTCTCGGCCATGTGCGGACAGTTAATTGGAACCTCGCCAAGTAAGGCGAGGATTAATACCTCAGGAAAAACCAATGAAGATGGCGAAGAGCCCGGCCACCGCACCGTTATTCAAGGCACTGGGCGACTATAAAAGCATCCTGATCAGTGTCGGGTGTTTTACCGCACTGATTAATGTGCTGATGTTGGTCCCGTCGATTTATATGCTTCAGGTCTATGACCGGGTACTGTCTTCGCAAAACGAAACCACACTGGCGATGTTGTCGTTGATGGTGGTCGGGTTTTTCGCTTTTATCGGTCTGCTGGAGATCGTGCGTAGCTTCATTGTCATCCGTATCGGCAGCCAACTGGAGCGTCGTTTCAACCTGCGGGTGTATCAAGCCGCTTTCGAGCGCAACCTGTTCAAGGGCGAGGGCAACGCGGGGCAATCCCTGGGCGACCTGACCCATATTCGCCAATTCGTCACCGGCCCGGCGCTGTTTGCCTTCTTCGATGCGCCGTGGTTTCCGGTCTATTTGTTTGTGATCTTTCTGTTCAACGTCTGGCTCGGTGTATTGGCCACCGCAGGCGCGGTACTGCTGATCGGGCTGGCCTGCCTCAACGAGGCGATGACCAAAAAGCCCTTGGGCGAAGCCGCAGGGTTTTCCCAGAAGTCCAGCCAACTGGCCACCAGTCACCTGCATAACGCCGAAACCATTCAGGCCATGGGCATGCTCGGTGTCTTGCGCAAGCGCTGGTTTCAGGTGCACTCGCGTTTTCTCGGCTTGCAGAATCAGGCCAGCGACACTGGCGCGGTCATCAGCTCTCTGAGCAAAACCCTGCGCCTGTGCCTGCAATCCCTGGTGCTGGGGCTGGGCGCCTTGCTGGTGATCCAGGGTGACATGACCGCCGGGATGATGATCGCAGGTTCGATCCTGATGGGCCGGGTACTGAGCCCCATCGATCAGTTGATCGCCGTGTGGAAACAGTGGAGCGGCGCCAAACTCGCTTACCGCCGTCTAGACGCCTTGCTGCAAGCCTATCCACCGACTGAGGAGGCCATGGCGTTGCCGGCGCCGAAAGGTCAGATCACCTTCGAGCAAGTCAGCGCCGGCCCGCCAGGGCAACGGGCAGCCACCTTGCACATGGTCAATTTCAACCTCGGCGCCGGCGAAGTGCTGGGCGTGCTCGGGGCTTCCGGCTCGGGTAAATCGACCCTGGCCCGGGTGCTGGTCGGCGTCTGGCCAACGTTGGGCGGCACGGTGCGCCTCGACGGCGCGGACATTCATCGCTGGAACCGCGATGACCTTGGCCCTTACATCGGTTATCTGCCCCAGGACATCGAACTGTTCAGTGGCAGCATCGCCGAAAACATCGCCCGATTCCGTGAGGCGGATCCGCAAAAAGTCGTCGAAGCCGCGCGCCAGGCTGGCGTACATGAACTGATCCTGCGCATGCCGCAAGGCTACGACACTGTGCTCGGCGAGGACGGCAGCGGTTTGTCCGGTGGTCAGAAACAGCGTGTGGCCCTGGCTCGCGCGCTGTACGGCAATCCGAGTCTGGTGGTGCTGGATGAACCGAACTCCAACCTCGACACCGTCGGCGAAGCGGCACTGGCCGGCGCCATCGCGCACATGAAGGCCCGGGGCACCAGCGTGATTCTGGTCACCCATCGCTCTTCAGCCCTGGCCCAGGCCGACAAGTTGCTGGTGCTCAACGAAGGTCGCTTGCAGGCCTTCGGCCCAAGCCAGGAAGTGCTCAAGGCGCTGGCCGGTAACCCGTCAGGCGCCCAGGAACAACAACGTGAAAAACCTGCGCAAGCACCGGGGGGGCTCAGCATGAGCCGGCAGTATCAGCCCACGACAAGGAATTCGGGTGTATGAGCAGCACACGCATGAACGACGACAGCGAAGCGACCATGGAACACGACTACATCGCCGAACGTCCTGAGCGCGATGCGCGTTTCTTCGCTCGCATGGGCTGGATTCTGGCGATTGTCGGTGCCGGCAGTTTCTTCACATGGGCGAGCCTCGCGCCGCTCGATCAAGGTATTCCGGTGCAGGGGACCGTGGTGGTCTCGGGCAAGCGCAAAGCCGTGCAATCGATGAGCAGCGGCGTAGTCAGCCAGATTCTGGTGCGCGAAGGACAAGTGGTGAAGCAAGGCCAGCCGCTGTTCCGCCTTGACCAGACCCAGGTCGCGGCCGACGTGCAATCGCTGCAAGCGCAATACCGCATGGCGTGGGCCAGCCTGGCGCGCTGGCAGAGTGAACGGGATAACCTCAAACAGGTGAATTTCCCCGCCGAGCTGAGCAACGATCCTGACCCGCGTCTGGCCTTGGTGCTCGAAGGCCAACGGCAATTGTTCAGCAGCCGTCGCGAAGCCTTTTCCCGGGAACATGCCGCCCTGCGCGCGAACATCGAAGGCGCCAGCGCGCAACTGGCCGGCATGCGCCGCGCGCGCACCGACCTGACGGCCCAGGCCAGTTCCCTGCAACAACAGTTGAGCAATCTTCAGCCCTTGGCGGACAACGGCTACATCCCGCGCAACCGCTTGATGGATTACCAGCGTCAGTTGTCGCAAGTGCAGCAACAGCTGGCCGAGAACACCGGCGAAAGCGGCCGCGTGGAGCAAGGCATCCTTGAATCCCGACTGAAGTTGCAACAGCACAGCGAGGAATACCAAAAAGAAGTCCGCAGCCAACTGGCCGACGCACAGCTCAAAAGCGTGACCTTGGAAGAGCAACTGACTTCCGCCGGCTTCGACCTGCAACACAGCGAAATCATCGCCACCGCCGACGGCATCGCCGTCAACCTTGGGGTTCACACCGAGGGCGCCGTGGTGCGTCAGGGCGACACCTTGCTGGAGATTGTCCCGCAAGGTACCCGCCTGGAAGTAGAAGGACACCTGCCGATCAACCTGATCGACAAGGTCGGCACGCACTTGCCGGTGGACATTCTGTTTACCGCGTTCAACCAGAGCCGTACCCCGCGAGTCCCCGGTGAAGTCAGCCTGATCTCCGCCGACCAGATGGTCGATGAGAAAACCGGTGTGCCGTATTACGTGCTGCGCAGCAGCGTCAGTGACCAGGCCATGGAAAAACTCAACGGTCTGGTGATCAAACCTGGCATGCCGGCAGAAATGTTCGTGCGTACCGGTGAACGTTCACTCCTCAACTATTTGTTCAAACCGCTGCTCGACCGGGCAGGCTCCGCGTTGACCGAGGAATAAGGATGTTCGGCTGTATGAATAAGTTTTCCCTGCTCGCGGCGACCCTGGCGTTGCTGACGTGCAACAGCACGATGGCCATGGGGCCCTTCGACATCTATGAGCAAGCGTTACGCAATGATCCGGTGTTCCTCGGTGCCATCAAGGAGCGCGATGCAGGCCTTGAAAACCGTGCCATCGGCCGCGCCGGGCTGCTGCCCAGGATTGGTTACAACTACAACAAGGGGCGTAACACCTCCAAGGTCACTCAACTTAATGAGGGGAGACCAGACTTCACCGAGGACCGCAACTACAGCAGTTACGGCTCGACCTTGACCCTGCAACAGCCGCTGCTCGATTACGAGGCTTATGCGGCGTATCGCAAAGGCGTGGCGCAATCGCTGTTCGCCGACGAAAACTTTCGTGGCAAGAGCCAGGAACTGCTGGTTCGCGTGTTGGAGAATTACACCAAGGCGCTGTTCGCTCAGGACCAGATCGACATTGCACGGGCCAAGAAAAAAGCCTTCGAGCAGCAGTTTCAGCAGAACGAGCAGATGTTCCGCCAAGGCGAGGGCACGCGCACCGATATCCTCGAAGCCGAGTCACGTTACGAACTGGCGACCGCCGAGGAAATCGAGGCGCGCGACGAACAGGACGCGGCCCTGCGCGAGCTCGGCGCACTGGTTGGCGTGCCGGCCATCAACATTGGTGACCTGACGCCGCTGGATCAGAACTTCCAGACCTTCACCCTGCAACCGGCTAATTACGACACCTGGCACGAGATGGCGGTGGCCAACAACCCGAACCTGGCCTCCCAGCGTCAGGCGGTGGAAGTGGCGCGCTATGAAGTCGAACGCAACCGCGCCGGCCACCTGCCAAAAGTCAGTGCCTACGCCTCGGTGCGCCAGAACGAATCGGAAAGCGGCAACACCTATAACCAGCGCTACGACACCAACACCATCGGCATCGAAGTCAACGTGCCGCTGTATGCCGGTGGCGGGGTCTCGGCCTCGACCCGTCAGGCCAGCCGCACCATGGAACAGGCCGAGTACGAGCTGGACGGCAAGACCCGGGAAACCTTGATCCAGTTGCGCCGTCAGTTCAGCGCCTGTCTGTCGGGGGTCAATAAATTGCGGGCTTATCAGAAGGCGTTGACGTCGGCCGAAGCGCTGGTGGTCTCGACCAAGCAAAGCATTTTGGGCGGCGAACGGGTCAGCCTCGATGCGTTGAATGCCGAACAACAACTGTTTACCACCCGCCGGGATCTGGCTCAGGCGCGCTACGACTATTTGATGGCCTGGACCAAGTTGCATTACTACGCAGGGACCTTGAGCGAGCAGGATCTGGCCAAGGTGGATGAGGCCTTCGGACAAGGCCCGAGGGCTCAATGATTTAACCCTGTAGCAGCTGCCGAAGGCTGCGTTCGGCAGCTGCTACAGGGTGTTTTGCAACACCGAGCCCTGGACCGGGGCCTACAACTCTAAAAACGCCAAAAAAGCGAGAGTCATGAACATGGACGTACAGATCAAGCCGATGTCGGTCGGCGCGCTATTGCTCCTGATTTCATCAGTACCAGGCCCAGCCCAGGCGCTTTATCTGGAAACCGGCAAACCCGGCGACCCCGCCAGTTGGCGCTCGACGGAGTTCCAGCGCGATTGGGGCCTGGCGCGCATGCAGGCTGATCAAGCCTATGCCGCCGGCATCACCGGCAAGGGGGTGAAAATCGGCGCGCTGGATTCCGGTTTCGATTCCAGCCATCCCGAATTTGCCGCAGAGCGTTATCACGCGGTGACGGCCAGCGGCAGCTATGTCGACGGCTCGGCGTTCAATGTCGACGGCACGCTCAACACCAACAACGACTCCCACGGCACCCACGTCACCGGCACCATGGGTGCTTCCCGTGATGGCAGCGGTATGCACGGCGTGGCGTACAACGCGCAAATCTACGTCGGCAACACCAACAAGAACGACAGTTTCCTGTTCGGCCCCAGCCCCGACCCGCGCTATTTCACAGCGGTCTATAACGCCCTGGCAGATGCTGGCGTGCGCGCGATCAACAACAGCTGGGGCAGCCAGCCGAAGGACGTCAGTTACCGAACCCTCGACGACCTGCACGCCGCTTACGCCCAGCACTGGAACAAAGGCACCTGGCTTGATGCTGCCGCCGACGTTTCGCGCCGTGGGGTGATCAACGTGTTCAGCGCCGGCAACAGCGGTTACCCGAATGCCAGCGTGCGTTCGGCCTTGCCGTACTTTCAGCCGGACCTGGAAGGCCACTGGCTGGCAGTGTCGGGGCTGGATCAAAGCAATCAGCAGAAATACAACCAGTGCGGGATCGCCAAGTATTGGTGCATCACCACCCCGGGGGCGAAGATCGACAGCACCATTCCCGGCGGCGGTTACGCGATCAAATCCGGCACCTCCATGGCCGCGCCGCATGCCACCGGGGCTCTGGCGCTGGTGATGGAACGCTATCCGTACATGAATAATCAGCAGGCGCTGGAGGTGCTGCTGACCACCGCTACGCAGCTCGACGGCTCAATCACCAACGCACCGAGTACGCGCATCGGTTGGGGCGTGGCCAACCTCGAACGGGCGATGCGCGGACCGGGGCAATTGCTCGGGGCGTTTGACGCCAATCTGGCAGCCGGGCAAAGCGATGTCTGGAGCAATGACATTTCGGACAAGGCGCTGATTCAACGTCAGGCCGAAGACGCCGCCGAACACAGCGCCTGGCAACAGACGTTGAAGGACAAGGGCTGGGAAAACGGTGTCCCGGCCGGCGCCAGTCAGCAGGATCAGACCGATTACGCGGTGGGCACAGCTCGCGACTCCGCCGCCGCCAACCGAGTCTACGAAGGCAGCCTGATCAAGTCCGGGGCCGGACGGTTGATGCTCACTGGCGACAACACTTATCGCGGCCCGACCACGGTCAACGGTGGTTTGCTGGCGGTAAACGGCTCGCTGACATCGACGGTGACTGTCAATGACAGCGGCACCCTCGGCGGTAACGGACGAGTCGCCGCCTTGAATGCCAATGCCGGCGGCACCGTGGCGCCTGGTAACTCCATAGGTACGTTGCAAGTCAGCGGCGATGTGACATTTGCACCGGGTTCGACCTATGCCGTCGAACTGTCACCCACCAGCAGCGACCAGATTATTGCCGGCGGTACGGCGACAATCAGCGGCGCTACCGTGAGCCTGTCCCTGGAAAACAGCCCGACCTTGCTCAGCACCCAACAAGTGCAAAGCCTGCTGGGCAATCAATACAACATCCTGCAAGCGGCGGGCGGGATTCAGGGCCAGTTCGGCGCGGTATTGCCCAACTATCTGTTCATCGGCGGCAGCCTCGACTACGCCGCGACCGGCATTCAGCTGAGCGTGGAGCGTAACGCCACAACCTTCGCCAGCGTCGGGCAAACGCCGAATCAGCGTTCCGTCGCGGCCGCAGCGGAAGGGCTTGGCGCGGGGAACGCCGTCTACGAAAGCCTGCTGCTGTCGCCGACCGCCAGTTCAGCGCAACAAGCGTTCCAGCAGTTGTCGGGGGAAATCTACCCGGCGCTGGGCTCGGTGTTGATCAATGACAGCCGTTATCTGCGCGATGCGGTCGGTGAGCGTCTCAATGAAGCCGACGGTTCCCGAAGCAATGGCTGGATCAAAGCGTTGGGCGCTTGGGGCAAGACCGATGACAGTCACGACACTGCCGGCTACACCACATCGATTGGCGGTTTGCTGGCGGGTGTCGATGGCGCGGTGGATGACCAAACCCGTGTGGGCCTGGTCGCCGGTTACAGCGACAGCTCGGTCAGCATGGGCTCTGGAACGCATTCATCAGCGCAGGTCGACAGTTATCACCTGGGTGCCTATGCCGGCCACGAAATGGGCGCCTGGCGCCTGAGTGCCGGCGGTGCCTACAGCTGGCATCGGGCCGACGTCAAACGTGACCTGCAATACGGTGACGTCAGCGCCAAACAGAAAGCCAAAGTCGATGCCGGGACTACCCAAGTATTCGGCGAGGCAGCGTATCGCCTGAACCTGCAAGCACTGGCTTTGGAACCGTTCGCCAATCTGGCTTACGTGCACCTCGACACCGAGGGCTTCACCGAAATAGGTGACGGCGCCGCGCTCAAAAGCAGTGGCGACCAACGTGACGCGGTGCTCAGCACCCTGGGCGTACGCGCACTGAAAACGGTGAGGCTGTCCGGCCAGCAACAGCTGGACCTGAGCGGCAGCCTCGGCTGGCAGCACAACCTGAGCAACACCGATTCCGAAGAACACCTGGCGTTTGCCAGCGGTGGCACTCCGTTCGCGGTGGAAAGCTCGCCACTGGTTCGCGATGCGGCGCTGGTGGGTGCCCATGCCAGCCTGGCTTTGAGCCGGGATGTTCGGTTGAACCTCGATTACACCGGCCAACTGGCCAGCCGCGAGAAGAGCCACGGGGTCGGGCTGAGTCTCAATTGGCAGTTTTAGTCGCAGCTGCCGAAGCCTGCGTTCGGCTGCGAAGCAGTCGTAAACCCTGAATGCACAGTGTGTCTGATGGATCGCGGCGCCTGATTTTACGACTGCTGCGCAGCCGAACGCAGGCTTCGCCAGCTGCTACAGATCGCGTTATCGCGTGATGTATCGGCAGGAAGGCATAAGGATTTTTGCAACACAACTAAGGACGGTAGCTCGATGAAGAACAAGTACAACAAACTTGCCTTGCTCTGCGCACTGGCCACCCTGGGCACCGCGCACGCGGTGCCCTACGTGGAAAACGGCAGGACAGGCGATCCCGATAGCTGGCGCAGCACGGAGTTCAACGCCGACTGGGGGCTGGGGGCGATCAACGCTCAGGAAGCCTACGCGGCCGGATACACCGGCAAAGGGGTGAAACTGGGGATCTTCGACCAGCCGGTCTACGCCTTGCACCCGGAGTTTTCCGGGGCCAACAAGGTGATCACGCTGGTCACCAGCGGCATCCGCGAATACACCGACCCGTACATTCCGGTCAAAGCGGGGGATGCCTTTCTCTATGACGGTTCGCCCTCGGTGGGCTCCAACGGCAAACTCGGTGCCCACGGCACCCACGTTGGCGGGATCGCCGCGGGCAGTCGCGATGGCGGCCCGATGCATGGCGTCGCCTTTGGCGCGCAGATCATCAGCGCCGACAACGGCGATCCGGGCCCGGAAGACGGCATCATTCGCGGCAACGACGGCGCGGTGTACAAGGCCGGTTGGGATGCCCTGATCGCCAGCGGCGCGCGGATCATTAACAACAGCTGGGGCATCGGCATCACCGACCGCTTCGACCTGGGTGGCCGGGACCCGGCGTACCCGCACTTCACCGTGCAGGACGCACAGGTGCAGTTCAACGAGATCCAGACCTTGCTCGGGACCAAACCCGGCGGAGCCTACGACGGCGCCATCGCAGCGGCCCGCAGTGGCATCGTGACGATCTTCGCCGCCGGCAACGACTACAACCTCAACAACCCGGACGCCATCGCCGGCCTCGGTTACTTCGTCCCGGAGATCGCGCCGAACTGGATGACTGTCGCCGCGTTGCAGAGGAATCCGGACACCAGCAGCCCCGACCCTTACAACATCAGCACCTTCTCGTCGCGCTGCGGTTACACCGCGAGCTTCTGCGTGTCGGCACCGGGCAGCCGGATCTACAGCTCGATCATCAGCGGCACCAATGCCAATGACCTGACCACCGGCTACGCCAATTACAACGGCACCTCCATGGCGGCGCCACACGTTGCAGGCTCAATGGCGGTGTTGATGGAACGCTTCCCTTACATGACCGGCGCGCAAGTCGCCAGTGTACTGCGCACCACAGCCACTGACCTTGGCGCACCCGGCGTCGACTCGCTGTACGGCTGGGGCATGATCAACCTGCGCAAAGGCATTGATGGGCCGGCCATGTTCGTGACCGAGCAGGATATTCCCGAGGAGTTCCGCATCGAAGGTGCCTACGGCTCCAGCCAGTTTGTCGCCGACTTGCCGGGTATCGGCGCGATCATCGACGCTGGCAAACCCACCGAGCGTGTGTGCAATGACGTGCACTGCGGGCTCGATGTCTGGCGCAACGACATTTCCGGCCATGGCGGCCTGACCAAGCAGGGCATCGGCACGCTGGTGCTGACCGGCGCCAACACCTACGCCGGCCCGACCCTGGTCAATCAGGGCCGATTGGCGATCAACGGCTCGCTGCTGTCGGCCGTCACCGTCAATAACAGCGGGATCCTCGGCGGTAACGGCAGCATCGCGGCGCTGACCGCGAAAAGCGGCGGTACCGTGGCGCCCGGCAACTCCATCGGCACCTTGCAGGTGGCGGGCGACGTGACTTTCGAGCCTGGCTCGACCTACGCCGTAGAGCTGTCGCCCACCAGCAGCGACCAGATCATCGCCAGCGGCAAGGCGGTTATCGAAGGCGCAACCGTCAGCCTGTCCCTGGAAAACAGCCCGACATTGCTGACCACCAGCGAAGCGAAATCCCTGCTGGGCAACCAGTACAACATCCTGCAAGCGGCCGGTGGAATCGAAGGGCGCTTCGGTGTGGTGGTGCCGGACTACCTGTTCCTCGGTGGTACCCTCGACTATTCGGCTAACGGCATTCAACTCGCCGTCGAGCGCAACGCGACGTCCTTCACCAGCGTTGGCCAAACCCCGAACCAACGCGCCGTGGCCGCTGCCGCCGAGCAACTGGGCGCCGGCAATCCGCTCTACGAAACCCTGCTGTTGTCGCCGACCGCCGCTGTCGCGCAACAAGCGTTCCAGCAACTCTCCGGCGAGATACATCCGGCAATCGGCACGCTGCTGATCAACGACAGCCGTTACCTGCGCGATGCAGTCGGCGAGCGTCTGCGTGAGCACGATCTGTTCGACGCCGGGGCACCCACCGATGATCGCAGCAACGCCTGGCTCAAAGTGCTCGGCGCCTGGGGCAAGAGCGATGGCGGGCATGACAACGCCAGTTCCAACAGCTCCATCGGCGGGCTGCTGGCCGGTGTCGATGGCTTGATCACTGAAGATACCCGACTGGGTTTCGTCACCGGTTATAGCGACAGCTCGTTGAGCATGGGCGATGGCACGCATTCGTCGGCCTCGGTCGACAGCTACCACTTGGGTGCGTACCTGGGCCATGAAATCGATGCGCTGCGCCTGAGCGTCGGCGGCGCCTACAGCTGGCATCGCATCGACGTCAAACGTGACCTGCAATTTAACGGCGTCAGCGGCAAGCAGAAATCCAAACGCGATGCGACCTCCGCGCAGCTGTTCACCGAAGCGGCGTATCGCCTGGACCTGCAACCGATCGCTCTGGAGCCATTCGCCAATCTGGCTTACGTGCACTTGAACACTGAAAGCTTCAGCGAAAAAGGTGATGCCGCAGCGCTCAAGGGCGGTGAAAACAACCGCGACGTGGTGCTCTCGACCCTTGGCCTGCGGGCGAGCAAAGCCATTGCGTTGTCTGACCAGCAACAGCTGGAACTGTCCGGCACGCTCGGCTGGCAGCACAACCTGAGCAACACCCGTTCCGAAGACCACTTGGCCTTCGTCAACGGCAACACCGCGTTCAGCGTGCAAAGCGTGTCCATGGACCGCAATGCCGCAGTGATCGGCGCCCGTGCCGGATTGGCGCTGGGCCGCGATACCCGTTTGAACCTGGATTACAACGGGCTGCTCGGCTCCCGGGAAAAAGACCACGGTGTGGGCCTGACCCTGGACTGGCAGTTCTGATTTGACGCTAAGGAAGCAAGATCATGGGACTGTTTGATTACAAAAATGGCGGCAGTGAGGCCGGCAAGGCGCTGTACTCCGACGCGATCGCGCTGACGCTCTACGCGTACACGCCGACCGGCCAGCCACTGCCGGCGACTGCCTGGGCGCCGATTGGCGCGGCAGCGTTGGGCTACCAGGGCAAGGTCGGGGCCCAAGGCACCTTCTATGGCGAGAAGGACGGCTTCACCAGCGCCGAAGCCGAAGTGCTCGGTAAATACGACGGGGCAGGGAAGCTGATTGGCATCGGTATCGCCTTCCGTGGCACCGGCGGCCTGGGTTACAGCGACACCTTCGGCGACATGAAAAACAACCTGCTGGCCGCGATCGGCCCGGTGGATTACGCGACGAACTACGCGAAGAACGCCTTCGACACTTTGCTCAAAAGCGTCGCCGCGTTCGCCATCGCCCATGGCCTGAGTGCCAAGGAGGTGCTGGTCAGCGGGCATAGCCTTGGCGGGTTAGGGGTCAACAGCCTGGCGGAGTTGAGCGGCAATAACTGGGGCGGGTTCTTCAAGGACGCCAACTACATTGCCTTTGCCTCGCCGACCCAAAGCGCCACCGGCAACAACGTGCTGAACATCGGTTACGAGAACGATCCGGTGTTTCGAGTGCTCGACGGCACCACCTTCAGCAGTGGCTCGCTGGGCAAGCACGACGGTCATCAGGATTCGGCGACCAACAACATCGTCAACTTCAATGACCAGTACGCCTCTACCGCGCAGAACCTGGTGCCGTTCAGCATCCTCAACCCGCTGAACTGGTCGGCCCACGGTTCGTTGGGCTATGCCGACGGCTTGAACCGGGTGATCGACTCGCGCTTCTACGACCTCACCGACAAGGACTCGACGCTGATCGTGTCCAACCTGTCGGAGTCGTCCCGCGGCAGCACCTGGGTCGAGGACCTGGGCCGCAGTGGCGAGCCGCATATCGGCAGCACGTTCATCATCGGCACCGACAGCAATGACTGGCTCAAGGGCGGCGCGGGCAATGACTTCATCGAAGGCCGTGACGGTAACGACCGGTTCCGCGATGACGGTGGCTACAACCTGCTGCTGGGCGGCAAGGGCAGCAACACTTTCGAGCTGCAGAAACCGTTGCAGAACTTCAGCTTTGCCAATGACGGCGACGGCACGCTGTATGTGCGCGATGCCTACGGCGGCATCAGCCTGACCCGCGACATCGGCGCGCTGGTGAGCAAGGAATCGGGTTCGTGGTGGGGCAGCAAGGACATTACCTACAACGTCACCGCCAATGGCTTGCTCAATGGCAGCGAACTGACCCATTACAACCACTCGCTCAATGGCGATGCCTACGGCAACACGCTGGTGGCCAGCGTCGACGGTGACTGGCTGTTCGGCAACGCCGGCGACGATCTGCTGCGCAGCGACAAAAGCCACGTGACCTTCGTCGGTGGCGCGGGCGATGACGTGATGCATGCCTCGGGGGGCGGCAACAACACCTTCCTGTTCAGCGGCGCCTTCGGCTTCGACGCGATCAATGGCTACCAGGGCAGCGACAAACTGGTGTTCATGGGCGTCCAGGGCGCGGGGCAGGGTTATGACTACGCGCAGCACGCGACCCAGGCCGGCAACGACACTGTGCTCAAGATTGGCGATTACGCCGTAACGCTGGTGGGCGTGGGTCTGGATAATCTCTCGGCTTCGGGAATTACGTTTGCGTAAAGGCTGCATGCACTAAATGCTCCGGGGCGCTTCGTGATCGAGGCGTCCTGGCTGTGAGCTATCTCTGACAATTCCAACAAAGAGAGAGGCAATACCAATGGGTGTGTATGACTACAAAAACTTCGGCACAGCAGACTCCAAGGCGTTGTTCAGCGACGCCATGGCGATCACGCTGTATTCCTATCACAACCTCGACAACGGTTTCGCCACCGGTTACCAGCAAAACGGCTTCGGCCTGGGCTTGCCGGCAACCCTGGTTACCGCACTGATTGGCGGCACCGATTCCCAGGGCGTCATCCCCGGCATTCCCTGGAACCCCGATTCGGAAAAGGCCGCGCTCGACGCCGTGCAAAAAGCCGGCTGGACGCCGATCACCGCCGCGCAATTGGGCTATGACGGCAAGACCGACGCTCGTGGAACCTTCTTCGGCGAGAAGGCCGGTTACACCAGCGCTCAAGTCGAGATTCTCGGCAAGTACGACGCCCAGGGTCATCTCACCGAAATCGGCATCGCGTTTCGTGGCACCAGCGGTCCGCGAGAAATCCAGATCGGCGACTCCATCGGCGATGTGATCAACGATCTGCTGGCGGCGTTGGGTCCCAAGGATTACGCGAAAAACTACGCGGGCGAAGCCTTCGGCAATTTGCTCGGTGACGTTGCGGCATTTGCCCAGGCCAATGGGCTGTCGGGCAAGGACGTGCTGGTCAGCGGCCACAGCCTCGGTGGCCTGGCGGTCAATAGCCTGGCGGACTTGAGCAGCGAAAAATGGTCCGGGTTCTACCAGGATTCGAACTACATCGCCTACGCCTCGCCGACCCAGAGCAGCAGCGACAAAGTGCTGAACATCGGTTATGAAAACGACCCGGTATTCCGCGCCCTCGATGGCTCGTCGTTCAACCTGTCCTCGGTAGGCGTGCACGATGCCGCCAAGGATTCGACGACCGATAATATCGTCAGCTTCAACGACCATTACGCGTCGACGGCGTGGAACGTGCTGCCATATTCCATTCTCAACATCCCCACCTGGATCTCGCACTTGCCCACCGGTTACGGCGACGGCATGACCCGGGTGCTGGAGTCGCAGTTCTACGACCTGACCAGCAAAGATTCGACCATCATCGTCGCCAACCTCTCGGACCCGGCGCGCAGCAACACCTGGGTTCAGGACTTGAACCGCAATGCCGAAACCCACAAAGGCAGCACCTTTATCATCGGCAGCGACGGCAATGACCTGATCCAGGGCGGCAAGGGCAGCGACTACCTGGAAGGCCGCGACGGCAACGACACCTTCCGCGATGGCGGTGGCTACAACATCCTGTTGGGCGGCAAGGGCAGCAACGTGCTGGACCTGCAGCAGTCGGTGAAGAACTTTGTCTTCGCCAATGACGGTGCCGGCAACCTGTACGTGCGCGACGCCAATGGCGGCATCAGCATCACTCGCGACATCGGCAGCATCGTGACCAAGGAGCCGGGGTTTCTCTGGGGTGTGTTCAAGGATGACGTGACCCACAGCGTCACCACCAATGGCCTTGCGACCGGCAGCAACCTGACCCAGTACGCTTCAAGCATCAAGGGCACGACCGGGGCCGACACCCTCAACGCGCACGCAACGGGCGACTGGTTGTTTGGCCTTGATGGTAACGATCATTTGATTGGCAGCATTGGTAACGACGTGTTTGTCGGCGGGGCGGGGAATGACCTGATGGAGTCGGGTGGCGGGGTCGATACGTTCCTGTTCAGCGGCGCGTTTGGCCAGGACCGGGTGGTGGGTTATCAAACCAACGACAAACTGGTGTTCCTCGGGGTTCAGGGTGTTGCGCCGAACGATGATTATCGGGCCCATGCCACGGCGGTGGGGCAGGACACGCTGCTGACATTCGGCAGTGATTCGGTGACCCTGGTGGGTGTGGGGCTGGACAGTTTGTCCAGTAGCGGGATTGTGATCGCCTGAGGGTGATGGGGCGCCGGTAAGGGCCTCTTCGCGAGCAAGCCCGCTCCCACAGGGATTTTGCGAACAATGAAAATCCAATGTGGGAGCGGGCTTGCCCGCGATGAACGACAACGCGGTAGATCGGTGACTCACGGTTCACTCCCGGACTCCAATACCTGCACCAACAGGAACTGGCACTAAAGCATCAGCCTCTTTATGCGTTACACTATAACGCTATTGCTGCATGCCGCCATTGAGTACAGGAGATTTTGCAACGTGAGTAACAGCAAGAGGTACATCGTCAGTTTGGCGGTGGCCTTTCTATCGGCCACCGCCGCCGCAGACCTGCCTCAGAGCTCGATTCTGACCCGTTATGGGGTCACCTCCGATCAATTGCCCAAACCGGCAGTGACCGAACCCGCCAACCCTGTCGAAGAAAAAAGCCGCTTCAAGCTCCAGCCAGAACAGCCCTGGGTGACAGTGCGCCTGGGCGATGGCAAACAACCGGAGAAGACCGGCAATATCAGCATCGATCGTTCGATGCAGCAGGAACTGGAGCGTTGCCAGCGGATGCAGGAACAACTAATCCGGCGCGGGGGACAATACATTTCCTGCGACAACAGCATTCCGGGATTCACTGAGCCGCCAGCAATAGCCCACTGACCACGACATGAGTGACTGATATGACCCTATCCACCAGCGTGGCAGGGCAGGTGGGACGTGTTTCCCCTGCGCTTGCTACCAGCGCGGCAAAAACCAATACGCGGATGCTGGCGATCGATGCCCTGCGCGGCTTCGTCATGCTGTTGATGCTCATCGACCACGTACGGGAAACCTTTCTGCTGCACCGCCAGGTGACCGATCCGATCGACGCCTTTAGTGTGACCCCGGACCTGTTCTTCACCCGACTGCTGAGCACCCTTTGCGCCCCGGTGTTCATCTTCCTCACCGGTTTGTCGGCCTGGCTCTACAGCCAGAAACACACGGCCAATGAAACCTCGGTGTTCCTGCTCAAACGCGGGCTGTTCCTGGTGTTTCTGGAACTCACGTTCGTGTGCTTTGCCTGGAACGCCGAGTTCCCGCCCAAGACGTTGTGGCTGCAAGTGATCTGGTGCATCGGCATCTGCATGATCGTGCTCGCCGGGTTGCTGCACTTCAAACGCGGTTGGTTGATCGTGCTCGGGGTGGCGATTGTCGCCGGGCACAACCTGCTCGATGGCGTGACCGTGGGGCCGGAGTCGCCGTTCTTCGTGCCGTGGTCGATCCTGCATCAGCGGGTGTTCATCGATATCACCGAGTTCACCCGGGCTCGCACCACGTATCCAGTGTTGCCGTGGATCGGGGTGATTCTGCTGGGCTGGGCCATCGGGCCATGGTTCGGCAAGGACATGGCATCGGCGGAGCGGACTTCGCGGTTGCTGAAAGTCGGTGTTGGCTTGCTGGTGGCGTTCGTGTTTATCCGCTACCTGAACGTTTACGGCGAGAAACCTTGGGTCCAGACCGGGGACTCACTTCGCACGTTCATGAGCTTTATGAGCGCGAAGAAGTACCCGCCATCGCTGATGTTCCTGATGCCGACGCTGGGTCTGGGGTTGATTCTTCTGGCGTTATTCGAGAAAGCCCAGGATCGCTGGTCCACCGCGACCTTGGCGATTTACGGCGGTGCGCCGATGTTTTTCTATTTGCTGCACCTGTACGTGCTCAAGGCGATGTACCTGGTGGCCGTGGCGATTTGGGGCACCAATCAGGGCACTTATTATGGCTTCGATAACCTGCCCCTGGTCTGGCTATGGAGCGTGATCCTCGGGGTGTTGCTGTTCTTCCCGACGCGCTGGTTCGCCAATCTCAAACAGCGCCGTCGCGATATCGCGATTCTCAAATATCTCTGATTTGGCTGCCCGCGATGACAACGCGGGCAACCCGTTCAGGGCATCAGTCTTCCTTGCGAACCGTGGCCACGTCATCGGCCCGGACTTTTACCTTCGCCCCGGAAATATCTTCAAACTCGAAGAAGCCATCCTTGGTTTTGGTGTTCGGCATGTCCTTGGTCAAATACTGGGTACCGTTCTGCAGGGTCACGACCGTCGGCGTCGAGCAACCGGCCAAGGCCAGAAAGGCCGCTACTGCCAGGGGCAAACCCAGAGTCTTGATATTCATACACACCTCTTATCACTGAATAAAAACAGCGCGAACGCCTCGCTTGAGGTCAATCGTCGCTGTGCCTCTAACGCGGTTGGTGCAATGGAATGGCAGAAAGTTCGATGGTCACCCGAAAATTGCCGGATAGCGTTGCCACTGATCCTTTTCCGTTTGCACCGGGTGGGGCATAGCTGGTATCTGTACGCATAACCAGTACTCGTTTGCCATGGCCCTTTTGCCCGTGATTGTAAATCCTCTCGATGACCCGTTCTATTACTTGAATAACTTCCTGCAAGTGCTTGATTGGCTTGAACATCGTTATGCCGATGTATTGAGCGTCGAGGAACAGGATTTCATCCGCGACTTCAATCGACTGCCCCGTGAATCCCAGGCGCTGCTGGTCAGGCTGGTGATGCGCAAGGGCGTGCATTTCAGGGCGGGTAAACTGAGTTACGTCGAGATCGGCGACATCGACAACGCTGCGGCGCCGCTACTGGCATCGGGCTGGGTCGATGAGCAGTCGCCGTTGCACATCGAAGACTTGTTCGAGGTGTTGCTCAAGGCCGAGATTCTCCAGTGTTTTGGCAGCGTCATCGATCAGCCAAAAGGCAAAAAGACCGATTGGCTGCCGGCCCTGAGCGAGCAATTTCCCGAGGCGCAAAGTTTTGCCCTGTGGTGCCCGGCATTGAATGACCGGTTGTTCAGCCTGACCGTCATGGGCCTGTGCGACCGGCTGCGGCTGATGTTTTTTGGCAATCTTTACCAGGACTGGTCGGAATTCGTGCTGGCCGACCTGGGCATCTTTACCTATGAAAAAGTCGAGTTCTGCGCCGAGTCCCGTGGCTTGCGCAGTCGCGAGGACGTCGACGCCTGCCTGTTTCTGCACAGCTGTCAGCAACGTTTTGAGGCTGGTGAAGACGTGGCGGACGTTGTCGAGCAGATCAACGGGCTGCAGCTCGACAATCCCTGGCTGCAAAGACGTCGCGGCAAACTGCTGTTCCAGATCGGTCAACACTGCGAGCGCATTGCCGATTTTTCCACCGCCCTGAGCCTCTACCGCGAATGCGCTTACCCCGGCGCGCGTCTGCGGCTGATTCGCGTGCTGGAGCGCTGTGCTGAATATCAACTGGCGATGGACCTGGCCGCCCACGCCGAGCAAGCCCCCGAAAGCGCCGCCGAGCATCAGCATTTATCGCGTGTGCTGCCCAGACTGCGGCGCAAATTGGGTGGGCCGCCGATCAAACGGCCAGCCCCTCGGGCCATGCAGCGTCTGGACCTGCAACTGCCCCGGCACGATCCGGCGTTGTCGGTGGAGTCTTACGTTCAGGCGCACCTGGCGGACGATTCGGCGCCGGTGCATTACGTCGAGAACAGTCTGATCAATTCACTGTTCGGGCTGCTGTGCTGGCCGGCGATCTTCGCGCCGTTGCCGGGGGCGTTTTTTCACCCGTTCCAGCGCGGGCCGGTGGACCTGCTCAACGAAGACTTTCATGCGCGGCGCGCGGACCTGTTCCAGGCCTGCCTCGCCGAACTCGATGACGGGCGTTATGTGCAAACGGTTCGCGAGCGTTACGGCGCCAAATGGGGCGTGCAGTCACCGTTCGTATTCTGGGGCGCGCTGAGCGAAGAACTGCTGGAGCAGGCGCTCGACTGTCTGCCAGCGGAACACCTCAAGCACTGGTTCAATCGACTGCTGCTCGACATCAAGGCCAACCGCGCCGGCATGCCGGACTTGATCCAGTTTTGGCCGCAACACAAAACCTACCGGATGATCGAAGTCAAAGGCCCAGGCGATCGGTTGCAAGACAATCAATTGCGCTGGCTGGAATTCTGTCACGAGCACCAGATGCCGATCGCCGTGTGCTACGTGCAATGGGCGGAGCAGGGCGCGTGAGCTACAGCATTGCGGTGCGGGCGCTGTGTGAATTCACCGCCAAGGTCGGCGACCTCGACCTGCGCTTCACCCCGTCACCGACTGCGCTGGAAGGCATCGTCGGGCATCGCACCGTGGCGTCACGGCGCAACGAGGGTTACCAGAATGAGGTCGCCCTTGAGGGCCAGTATCGGACCTTGACCGTGAAGGGCCGGGCGGATGGCTACGACCCGGTGCAGAACTGCCTTGAAGAAGTTAAAACCTACCGTGGCGACCTGAGCAAACAACCGGCCAACCACCGTCAGTTGCACTGGGCGCAGGCGAAGATCTACGGCGGGTTGATGTGCCAGAAACTGCAGTTGGAGCAGATTAATCTGGCGTTGGTGTACTTCGACATCGTCAGCGAGAAGGAAACCTGCCTGGTCGAGACCTTCAGCGCCGCCGAATTGCAGCTATTCTTCGAACACCACTGCGGGTTGTTCCTGCACTGGGCCGAACAGGAAATGGCCCATCGCGAAGGGCGCAATCTGGCGGCACAACGGTTGGCATTTCCTCATCCTGATTTTCGCCCCGGGCAACGGCATCTGGCTGAGTCAGTGTTCAAGGCTGTCAGCACCGGTCGCTGCCTGATGGCCCAGGCGCCGACCGGTATCGGCAAGACCGTTGGCACGCTGTTCCCGATGCTCAAGGCCTTGGCGCCGCAACAACTGGACAAGGTGTTTTTCCTCACGGCGAAAACCCCGGGGCGCAAATTGGCGCTGGACGCCGCTCAGGTCATCCTCGACAGCGCCGACGCGCCACCTTTGCGAGTCCTCGAGATGATCGCCCGGGACAAGGCTTGTGAGCACCCGGACAAAGCCTGCCATGGCGAGTCTTGCCCGTTGGCCCAAGGTTTTTATGATCGTCTGCCGGCCGCGCGTCAGGCCGCCAGCCAACTGAGCCTGCTGAACCAGAGTGCCTTGCGCGAGGTTGCCCTGCAGCACGACGTTTGCCCCTACTACCTGAGCCAGGAAATGGCTCGCTGGGCGGACGTGGTGGTCGCCGACTACAACTACTATTTCGACTTCAGTGCGTTGCTGTTCGGGCTGGCCCAGGCCAATAACTGGAAAGTCGCGGTGCTGGTGGACGAAGCCCACAACCTGGTAGAGCGCGGCCGGCAGATGTACAGCGCCAGCCTCGATCAGGCGACGTTGAACAACGTGCGAAAAACCGCGCCCGAGCCGTTGAAGAGATCCTTGCAACGGGTCAATCGCGAATGGAATGCCCTGCATGATCAGCAACTGAGCCCCTATCAGGCCTACGACAAAGCCCCGGAAAAACTGCTTCAGGCGCTGTCCTTGTGCTGCGCGAGCATCGGCGACTACCTGAACGATCATCCTCAGGGCCTGGACAGCGGATTACAGAACTTTTATTTCGACATGCTGCAATTCGGCCGCATGGCTGAACTGTTCGATGAACATTTCCTGTTCGACATCAGCAAGCGCGACCTCGAGCGCAAGCGCAACCTGTCGCAACTGTGCCTGCGCAATGTTGTGCCCGCCGCTTTCATTCGCCCGCGCCTGACTGCTGCGCGTAGCGCCGTGTTGTTTTCCGCCACCCTGAGCCCTCGGCATTACTATGCCGATTTGCTGGGAACACCAGCGAACACGGTATGGATCGATGTGGAATCGCCATTTCATGCCGATCAGCTGCAAGTACACATCGTCAATCAGATTTCGACCCGCTATGTCCATCGTCAGGCATCCCTCGAGCCCATCGTCGAGCTGATTGCCAAACAGTTCACGCAACGCCCCGGTAACTATCTGGCGTTTTTCAGCAGCTTCGATTATTTGCAGCAAGTGGCCCAGTTGCTGGCCGAACGGCATCCGCACATCACGCTGTGGTCGCAGTCCCGGGGAATGGGGGAAGTGCCGCGTCAGGCGTTTCTCGATCAATTCACTGTTCATAGTCAGGGCGTGGGGTTTGCGGTGCTGGGAGGAGCATTCGGCGAAGGCATCGATTTACCCGGCGCGCGGTTGATTGGTGCATTCATTGCCACCCTGGGGTTGGCGCAACTGAATCCGGTCAACGAACAGATGAAACAGCGCATGGCGGCGATTTTCGGTGCCGGGTATGACTACACCTACCTGTTTCCTGGCGTTCAGAAAGTTGTGCAAGCCGCGGGGCGGGTGATCCGCACTCAGCAGGATCAAGGGGTGGTGATGCTGATCGATGACCGGTTTGGCGAGAGCAAGGTCAAGCAATTGCTGCCGCGCTGGTGGTCAGTTGAGTTGACGCAATTCCCTTCTGTTCTGTAGGAATATTTACTTTATAAAACAGCGACATATCTTGAAAGACACGCTCATTTGAACAAACAGCGAAACAGCGCTTCGCCGCTTTTCCACCGATGGCAACGGCAGCCGGTTACCAATTCGAGACTCATATTGTTGCCTGCAATCAAGAGTTCGCTCATGCATCGAGCATCAAAAGAGCACTCAGGAGTCTGGAAAAGCAGGAAATGGAAAGGTTCGTCACTGTGTCGGATCTGGATGCCAGTATGAGTAATGCGCAAGCGATCATTCTGGCCTTCGAGACGGCAGCCAAAGCGATCAGCGGTTCGCAAATCACCTTGTATGAGCGCGGGTTGGGGGCATTGAACGAACGGACCTTACGCGCTCAAAGTACTTATACCAAAGCCGCCGACGGGACCTTGACCATCGCAGGAACACCGGCACCTTATACGTACAGCGCTTATGGGAGGGTCATCGACAATCACATCTACACGATGAGTGAGCGCGATGAAATGATAAAAGAATGTCATCTGGCACTGCTCAAAACCCAAGCCCATGCTGAACGGGTGCCGGATTTTGTGTACAACGATCTGTACGCCTATATCGTCAAGTACGTGTACCGATAATCCGTCGCGCCAATGCGACAAACCCACGTATAGGTTTTTTGAATTTCCTGACAAGCGGTTTGTCGCATACTCCAGAAGAACAACAATAAGGACAGGGATCCATGAGCGATGACCGGACCAAGACCAATGCCATCGAGGAGAAGCGCTTTCGTCTGCTGATCGATGCAGTGGTCGACTACGCGATCTACATGATCGACCCCGATGGCATTATCAACAGTTGGAATTCCGGTGCCAAACGCTTCAAGGGATATGAAGAGGCGGAGATTCTAGGTCAGCACTTTTCGCGTTTCTATACCGAGGAGGATCGCAAAGCCGGTCTGCCCCAGCGCGCGCTCGATACCGCCATTCGCGAAGGGCGGTTCGAGGGCGAAGGCTGGCGGGTTCGCAAGAACGGCACGCATTTCTGGTCCCACGTCATCATCGATCCCATTCTCGATCCGTCGGGCAAATTGCTGGGTTTTGCCAAGATCACCCGGGATTTGACCGACCGTAAAATGGCCGAAGAAACCCTCAAACAAAGCGAGCAGCAGTTCCGGCTGCTGGTGCAAAGCGTTACCGACTACGCCATCTACATGCTCGCCCCGGATGGACGCCTGACCAACTGGAATCTGGGAGCTCAGCGAATCAAGGGATATCGGCCCGAAGAAGTTATCGGCCAGCATTTCTCGATGTTTTACACCCCTGAAGACCGTGAAGCCGGTGAACCGCAACGGGCGCTGGAGATTGCTACGCGCGAGGGGCGATTCGAAAATAAGGCTTGGCGCATGCGCAAGGACGGCACGCGGTTTTTTGCACATGTCGTGGTCGACCCGATTTGGGGCGACACCGGCACGTTGCTGGGATTTGCCAAGATCACTCGGGACATCACCGAGGTGACCCAAGCCCAGCAAGCCCTTGAAAAAACCCGCGAAGCGTTATTTCAGGCGCAAAAGATGCAGGCTATCGGTCAACTCAGCGGGGGGATTGCCCACGACTTCAATAATCTGCTGACCGTTATTCTCGGCAATCTGGAAATCGTTCGTAAACGTGCGGCAGACGACCCGAGAATTACCCGTTTGCTCGACAACGCCACTCAAGGCGCCATGCGTGGGGTTTCCCTCACCCAGCGCATGCTGGCGTTTGCCAGGCGTCAGGAGCTCAAGACCGAATCCGTCGAGATACCGGCGCTGATACAGGGGATTACCGGGCTATTGCGTAGCTCTCTGGGGCCTGGGGTGAGCATAGAAACCCACTTTTCGCCCGAACTCGAACCTGTCATGGCCGACGTCAATCAGCTCGAACTGGCGGTACTGAACCTGGCGACCAACGCCCGCGATGCAATGCCCGACGGTGGGAAACTTGTCATCAGTGCCCAAACAGAAGAAATCCACGATCAGTCGAAATTGTCCCTTTCGCTTGGCCGCTATGTCTGCCTGAGTGTCACGGATACGGGGGAGGGCATGGATGACGCTACCCTGGCCTCGGCAATGGACCCCTTCTTCACCACCAAAGGCGTCGGCAAAGGCACTGGCCTCGGGTTGTCGATGGTTCATGGGTTTACAGAGCAACTGGGTGGGCGCTTCATTCTGAAAAGCCAGAAGGACGTCGGCACTACGGCCGAACTCTGGTTACCCGTCGCAATCGCCGGCTCGACCACCGATCCCGTTACCGAGGATACAGCCGGGTCGCAGGTGCCATGTTTGTGTGTATTGGTTGTGGACGACGATAGCCTGGTATTGACCAGTACCAGCCTGTTGCTTGAAGACCTGGGCCATCGGGTGATCAGTGCAGCGTCCGGTGCACAGGCACTGGAGCTGTTCGACAGCGAACACGATTTTGACCTGGTCATTACGGACATGGTCATGCCCAAGATGAGTGGTGCGCAGCTGGCGCAGGCTATTCGGGCAATGAGGCCGCACCTGCCGATCATCCTCGCCACCGGCTACGCCGAGCGCCTGGAAGGCTTCGCGTCCAGACTTCCGCGCCTGTCCAAGCCTTTTACCCAACTCAATCTGGTGGAAGTCATTGCCTTGGCGATGAAGTGAATGACACAGGCAATCGGGCTGAACTTGTCGGTTCGTGCTTCTTCTAAACGTTTTTTCATCCGCTACCTGAATCGGGTTGACAGTACCGTGCCGAGAATACTGACCGAACCCGCAGCAGCCGAAACGCTGACTGAACACAACGCCAAGATGTTCGGTTCACCCAAGGAACGTCTGGATTTCTACCGCCGGGAAATCCAGTACGAGACCAGCATTCTGGCCAACCGCACCGACGCCTATCTGGCAGCGCAATCGTTTCTGGTGATCGCTTTCGCTTCTTGTATGGCCAATCTCAACCCCGAATGGGGAAAGCTCTTCACGCTGGTGGTCCCGCCATTCCTGGCACTGTTGGGGTTGCTCAGTTCGCTCAACGCCTGGCCGGGTATTCGCGCCGCTTACGACATCATCGATCACTGGCACTTCAAGCAAAGTGAATTGCTGCGTAGCGAGCCACTGATGGGGCTGGCCTACGACGAGTCACCGCTGTTCAGTAAAATGGAATCGACCCACAAGGGTTATCGCAAGTCGCTGCTGTTCTCCGTGCGCACGCCGTGGATCTTCGCCACGTTCTGGGTGTTGCTGGGCACCTATGCTGTTTACATCCAACTGACCAATCCCGGCGCGTGACGCCGTAAAATCAAAAAGGCCCGGCATACGCCACAATCCCCTTGGGGGCCCCATCAGTTGTGGCGAGCGAGCTTGGTCCGGGCGGCGTTCCGGCGGGAGCAAGCCCCCTCGCTACAGGCTTCTCTGTGAACAGCATCAAGCCGCCAGCCCGAGCTCTTTTTTGTAGCGGGCTTTCAGGCTTTCCATCTCTACACCCAATTCGTCGAGCGTCGTTTTGCCCAGCAGTTTTTTGGCCTGAGGAAACATTTCCTTTTCCTCCTCTTCGATGTGATGCTCCAACAACTCCTTGACCACTTTCACTCGACCGGCAAATTCAACGGTAGAGGGATCGGTGGTTTTCAGGTCGGGAAGCACCAGCGAATCGACGGTGCGATGTTCTTCCTTGGCTTCGTAATACATCACGTCCTGCTCTTTGCCCCCGGCCTTTTTATACGCCGGATACAAGACTTCCTCTTCCAGGCGGGTGTGGATCGATATTTCCATTTCCAATTTTGCCAGCAGCTCGGTGCGCTTTTTAACCCCACGCTCGGTGGACTCGCTCAACTGTGCCAGGATGCCTTTTACGCGTTCATGGTCGGCTTTCAACAGGTCAATGGCGTTCATGGTCAAACCTCTTGTTTAGTCACGGGTCAGGCGCAAACGGTCTTCCTGCCGTTGTCGCTCATACTGTTGGAGCATTTCCCGTGCCGGTTTCAGAATTCACAAAAAAACCTGTAAAAACAGTTGATTGTGATCGGCTGGAAGCGACGTTTGTCGTGCAACCTGCATGAATATCCATTGCTGTTCAGTGCAGGTTGACCGAAGGAATGGCTTCGCCGAGAAAGGCGTCAGACGTGTTGCTGATTACGCCGCTCATAACGGGCCAGGATCGGTTGAGTGCTGATGCCATGGACCAGGATACTGAGCGCCACCACCGACAACGTCAGGTCGGTGCACAGCGTCGCCGCGGCCGGACCGAGGTCGTGGTTCAAGGCGTAGAACAGGTAATAAAAGCTTCCGATGCCGCGAATCCCGAACCAGCCAATCAACAGCCGCTGGCGGCCGTCCAGCAAGCGCCCCCACGGCATGAGCCATACACACAAGGGGCGAATGGCACAGAACAACACCAGTGCAATCACCAACGCTCGCCAGTCCCAATGGCCCACCAGCACCACGCCCAGCAGGGTGACCAGAAACACTTCCATGGCGCGTTCCACCAGGCTACCGAAGGCCAGCATGTCGCCCATCATGATGCCCGCCGCGACTTGGGTTTCTGGCAAGTTCGTCACGTCGCCGTGGACGGCAGCCGCAGGTTCGACGTTCTGGTGGCCGACTACCGGTTGCACCAGATGCTCGGCGGGGATCCGCGCGTCGCCGGTGGATTTGACTTCGGCCTGCCGCAACCCGAGGCCTGCGGCGAATACCGATAAAAAGCCATAGGCATGTATCTCCTCGGCCGCGACATACGCGAGGGCGATCAGGGCCAGGGTCAGGTAATCGTTGGGAGAAATGGTGCTGTCGGCATTGCGGATGCGCATCGACAAGGTCAAGCGACCGATCCCGTGCCCCATCCAGTAACCGATGAGAAAACCGGCCGGCACGGCCCACAGCACACTTTTCAGTGCCCACTCAC
This sequence comes from Pseudomonas sp. JL3, assembly GCF_031570575.1. Classification (NCBI taxonomy): domain Bacteria; kingdom Pseudomonadati; phylum Pseudomonadota; class Gammaproteobacteria; order Pseudomonadales; family Pseudomonadaceae; genus Pseudomonas; species Pseudomonas sp. JL3. The sequence continues at coordinate 73,815 of NZ_JAKWJK010000001.1, read as the reverse complement.
TGAGCCAGGCGTCGCTATCGCCGCCCTGCTGCACGAACAGCAAGCCGAGGATCACGAAGGGGAAGGCGGTACCGTCGTTGAGCCCCGCCTCACCCGTGAGCCCGAAACGCACCGAATCGTAATCCCTGGCGTCGTTGACCTGCACCAGCGAGGCCAGTACCGGATCGGTGGGGGCCAGGATCGCCCCGATCAGCAGCGACGGCCCCCAAGCCACGGCAAAACCGTAATGCAGCAGCAGGCAGATGCCAACGATGGTCAAAATCATCACCGGTCCCGCCAGGCCGAACGCCACGCGCCATCGAAGATCCTTGAGCGGCAGGCGCAATTTGAGACCGCAGACAAACAGTGAAAAGATCACCGCGACTTCCGTCAGGTGCTCCATCCAGATCGCCGTGTCCTTGATGTCCAGCTTCAGCAGCCCCAGGCCCGTCGGACCGATCGCCACACCCAGCGCCAGGCACACCGCCGAGGTGGTCACCGGCATCCAGCGCAGATAGGACGAGGTCAGTGCCAGAATCAACAGCACCGCACCCAACACCGCCACCCATACAGTGAAGTTCATGCCCGGTTCTCGGAGGTAGGCCGCCGACCGCCGGCGGATGGCGGAATCAGGAGCGTCACACGCCGGTCACACGCACGTACTCAGGTCCCAGATAATTGAACCAGAGCAGAATCATCTCCACCAGGATAGTCACCAGCACCAATAGCCCGACGCCCCATACGCTCGCCGCATTCAGCAAGCCTTCTTCTTTGCGCTCGTGCATGAAGATCGGCAAACCGACGAACAGCAGAAACGTCGAATAGAGGGAGGCGGCCCCCAGCACCGTGATCGCCAGCCAGCGGCTCGGGTAGAGCCCGGCGATACCAGCAAGGAAGAACGGGGTGACGGTGTAGGCGGCAAAACCGATGCACTGATTGACGGTGGGGCGGGAGTCGAAGGTGCGCGACATCCAGCGGATGAACAGCCCCATCAGCACCACGCCGACAATGATGCTCAGGTACAGCAGCCCGCAGAGTTGCAGGGCGCTGGTGGCACTGAGTTTGACCGTTTCATTCTCGGCCAGGCTCCAGCCGACATAGGTGGTACCGATAAACAGGCAGACGGCGGGGATCAAGGCGAGCACTAGCAAATGAGCGAGGTAATGGCGCGGATTCGCTTCCTCTTCCTTACGAATATCTGTCCAGACGAAATTGGGCTGAGTGAACAGCCTGACGAGGGGTGCGGACATGACGACCTCCAGATAGCGAGCGGCCCGGCGTAGCGGCCCCTAAAAGTATTGAGGTGCATCCATCGCCGGGGGTTCATTTTTTATCAGGAGCGTCATGGGCGGTCTGCCCGAGGGAATGTTTCCAGGCGTCGAAGGTCAACCGAGCAGTTCCTCTTGCCTGGATACCTGGTCATGAGCGTCAGCCAAACCGTCGTCGAATATTTGCGGCAACACGAATTGCGACTGACGACCGCCGAGTCCTGTACCGCCGGAAAGATCGTGACCTTGCTGGCCGAAGTGCCGGGCAGCGGGGACTTGATCGAGAGCGGCTACGTGGTTTATTCCCCTGAAGCGAAGCAACGGTTGCTCAACGTCAGCCCCCATACGATCAAAACCTTCAACCTGACCAGTTGTGAAGTCGCTCGCGAAATGGCCTTGGGCGCCTTGCTCGACAGCACCGCCAACGTCGCCGTGGCCACCACCGGGATTTTGGGGCCGGAGGATGTCGACGGGATTCCGGCCGGCACCATCTGTTTCGCCTGGGCGTACCAGACTGAGCGAGGGAAGTATGTGTTCACACATCAGCATCGGTTTTTCGGCTCCCGCAGCAAGGTCCAGTTATTGGCCGCAGAGCATGCCTTGAAGCAGATCTCGTTTTTTTATCAACGTGCACTGACCGGTGAACAAGATCAGGTAAATCAATGAACGACGAATCCCGCCGCACCGAATACCACAGCCGCGATTTTCCGGTGCGCGAAGACATGGCCTATCAGGTCAAGGTCTGGCGATTCGAGCGCTGGGGCTGGTACGTGTTGGTGCTGCTGGTGGTGCTGGCCTTGCTCGGCTTGTTTTCACGTGGCCCGCTCAGTTCCCGGGATGTTCACGGCAGCGATGGCAAGGTGCGGGTGGAATACGAGATGTTCCACCGTCATGGCTCGACCAATCCGATGAAGCTCAGCGTGATCGGCCGGCCGGATGCCACGGTTGAACTGGAACTGACCGGAGAACTGCTGGAGGGCTTCGACATCGAAACCCTGCAACCGGAACCTGTGCGCGCACTCAGTGGCGAGCAGGGCATGAAACTGTGGGTGCAAACCGACGCGCAAGGGCAGGCCAGCCTTTACCTGACGTTGCGCGGGGATGGGCTGGGCCTGTTTCGCAGCCAGATCGCCTCGCCCGGTGCAGCCCCCGTCAAGGTGGATCAATTCATTTTTCCTTAGGTGACTTATGGATTCGGTATTGCGCGCGGCCGTGATGTACCTGGCGTTGATGGTGCTGTTCAAGATCGCGGGCCGGCGCTCTTTGGCCGAACTGACGACGTTTGATTTTTTGCTGCTGATGATCATCGGCGAGGCCACGCAACAAGCATTGCTGGGCGATGATTTTTCCCTGACCAACTCGATGCTGGTGATTGTTACGCTGATTGCTATCGACGTTGGGCTTTCACTGCTCAAACAGCGCTCGCAATGGGTGTCGCGGCTGATCGATGGAGGACCGACGATCATCGTCGAAAACGGCAAGATCCTGCACGAACGCCTGCGCCATGCGCGACTGGTGGAAGCGGATGTCATGGAGGCTGCGCGGTCGAGCCAGGGCATTGAAACCCTTGAGCAGATCAAATTCGCCATCATCGAGCGCAATGGCAAGATATCGGTGATTGCTCAAGAGCCCTGACTCACCCGCGAACCTGCATTTGGCCCCTGTAGCAGGACGTCAGCCGCGTCAAAGCATCGGCTTGCCGCCCGTGACGCCATACCGTTGCCCGGTGATGTAGCTGGCTTCATCCGAGGCCAGCAGCACATAGATCGGCGCGACCTCCACCGGTTGACCGGGACGGCCGAGCGGGGTTTGCGCGCCGAAGTTTTGCACGTCTTCGTCGGGCATGGTCGAGACGATCAATGGCGTCCAGATCGGCCCTGGCGCCACGCTGTTGACCCGGATGTTTTTCGGTCCGAGCATCTGCGCCAGGCCGGCGGTAAAGTTGGCAATCGCGCCTTTCGTGGTCGCGTAGGCCAGCAACGTCGGCTTGGGCATGTCGGAGTTGACCGAACTGGTGTTGATGATCGAACTGCCGGGCTGCATGTGCTTCAGCGCGGCCTGACAGAGCCTGAACATGGCCGTGATGTTCACATCGAAGGTCATCACCCATTCTTCGTCGGGGATGTCCTCGATGTTTTCGTGGCTCATCTGGAACGCGGCGTTGTTGACCAGAATGTCGATCCGGCCAAAACGCTCGATGGTTTTGTCCACCAGCGCCTGGCAGTGCGCTTTCTGCGCCACATCGCCGGGCAGCAGCAGGCATTGACGACCGGCCTGTTCGACCCAACGTGCGGTTTCCTGCGCATCTTCAGTTTCATTCAGGTAAGCAACCACCACATCCGCGCCTTCCCGGGCGAACGCAATCGCCACCGCACGGCCGATACCGCTGTCGCCACCGGTGATCAGGGCGATTTTGCCCTCCAGCCGCCCCGAACCTTTGTAGCTCTGCTCGCCACAATCCGGGTAAGGGTCCATTTTCGTTTGAACCCCGGGGACTGGCTGGCTTTGTTTCGGGAAGGGTGGTTTTGGATAGTCAGTCATCGGGAAATCTCCTCGGCTCAAGGCAAAAGACTCAAGCGCCACAAGCGCTCGTTGAGGGTTGACCCCGGTCTTTTGTCTTGAGTTCGGTTGGATTTCCGCTGGCTACTCAGTGATCGTTCCCACGCTCTGCGTGGGAACGCAGCCAAGGACGCTCCGCGTCCCAAAAGATCGGACGCAGAGCGTCCAGTGAGGCATTCCCACGCAGAGCGTGGGAACGATCAATTAACCCGTGGTGCCGCAAGGGTCAGCGGTTACGCAAACTACGCTCCATCCGCGCGATCCCTTCTTCCAGCAGCGCCCGCGGGCAGCCGAAGTTCAGGCGCACGAACTGCCGGGCGTTATCGCCAAAATCCAGCCCTGCGCTCAGCCCGACCTTGGCCTGTTCGAGGAAGAATTGCTGCGGGTTGTCCAGTTCCAGCGCCGTGCAATCGAGCCACGCCAGGTAAGTGCCCTGGGGCACGTTCATGGTCACACCCGGCAACCGCGTGCGAACCGCCTCCACCAGATAATCCCGATTGCTTTGCAGGTAAGCCATGAGCTCGCTCAGCCACGGGCCGCCTTCGCTGTAGGCGACGCGGGTGGCTTCCAGGCCCAGCGGGTTGACGCTGTCGACCATGCCGCAGCGGGCGTGGTTGACACGATGGAGTAGCGCAGCGTCCTGAATGATCATGAACGCCGTCTTCAGGCCGGCGATGTTGTAGGCCTTGCTCGCCGACATCAGGGTGATGGTGCGCTTGGCGATCTGCGGGCTGAGAGAGGCAGTCGGAATGTGCACGCGCCCGTCGAAGCACAGTTCGGAGTGGATCTCGTCCGAGATGATCCAGGCGTCCTGCTCCAGGCAAATGTCAGCGACCGCTTGCAGTTCTTCCCGGGGAAAGACCTTGCCCAGCGGGTTATGCGGATTGCTCAGCAACAGCGCGCCACCGCCTTGCAGCGCCTGGCGCAAGGCATCGAGTGGCGTGGCATACGTGCCATTGGCCAGCGCGTCGAAATCCAGCTCGACCTTGTTCAACTGCCAGTGACCCGGTGCATGGCGCAGCGGCGGGTAGTTGGGCGTCTGCACGACCACGTTCTGCTGCGGCTGAACCAGCGCATGCAGGGCCATGTTGAAACCTGACTCGATACCCGGCAGGAATACCAGTTCCTGAGGTTGAACACGCCAGGCGTACTTGCTCCACAGGTCGGCGACGATGGCGTCGCGCAAGTCATCCTGAGCCACGCTGTAACCGAGCATCGGATGTTCCAGGCGTTTTTGCAGTGCCTGAATGATCGCTGGCGGCGCGGCGAAATCCATGTCGGCGACCCACATCGGCAATACGTCGGCCGGGTAGCGGCTCCATTTGGTACTGCCGGTGCCATGGCGGTCGAACACCTGATCAAAATCGAAAGTCATGCTCAGTCTCATAAAAAGCAGAGGGGTTAATCCGGCGCTCATGATAAGCGCCAACCTTCACCGCTGGCGAGGTGCTCGATAGACCATGACCGGCAAGCCACCGACGGTCGGTTTCCAGACCGCGCACGGCAACATTGTCTAAAGTTCTAATTGGCGGTAGTTCCGTTGCCGTCACCGTGATCGTCCAGAAAAACCCGGTCATCGCACCGGGTTTCCACCTGATCAGGAGTGCACGATGGACCTCAACCGTCGTCAGTTCTTCAAGGTCGCAGGTATCGGCCTTGCGGGATCCAGCCTCGGCGCGCTGGGCATGGCCCCGACGCCAGCTTTCGCCGAACAAGTGCGTCATTTCAAGCTCGCCCATACCCATGAAACCCGCAACACCTGCCCGTACTGCTCGGTCGGTTGCGGCTTGATCATGTACAGCCAGGGCGATAACGCGAAGAATGTCGCCCAGAGCATCATCCACATCGAAGGCGATGCCGACCACCCCGTCAATCGCGGCACCCTCTGCCCCAAAGGCGCAGGCCTGCTCGATTTCATTCACAGCCCCAGCCGTCTTCAGTACCCGCAGGTGCGCAAGCCCGGCACCACGGAGTGGACGCGAATCTCCTGGGATGAAGCGCTGGATCGCATAGCCGACCTGATGAAGGCCGACCGCGACGCCAACTTCATCGAGAAGAACGCCCAGGGGCAGACAGTGAATCGCTGGCTGACCACCGGTTTCCTCGCGGCGTCGGCGTCGTCCAACGAAGCGGGGTACATCACCCACAAGGTGATTCGCAGTCTCGGCATGCTGGGGTTCGATAACCAGGCACGTGTCTGACATGGCCCGACGGTGGCAAGTCTTGCCCCGACGTATGGCCGTGGTGCCATGACCAACCACTGGACCGATATCGCCAACGCGAATCTGGTTCTGGTGATGGGTGGGAATGCCGCCGAAGCGCACCCTTGCGGTTTCAAATGGGTGACCGAAGCCAAAGCCCACAACAAGGCGCGGCTGATTGTGGTCGACCCGCGCTTCACCCGTACGGCCTCGGTGGCCGACTATTACGCGCCGATCCGCACCGGTACCGACATTGCCTTCATGGGCGGGCTGATCAATTACCTGCTGACCGAAGACAAGATCCAGCACGAATACGTACGTGCCTATACGGACGTGTCGTTCATCGTCAAGGCCAACTACGGTTTCGAGGACGGGTTGTTCAGCGGTTACGACGCGAGCAAGCGGATCTACACCGATAAGTCCGGCTGGGGCTATGAAATCGGCGAGGACGGTTTCGCCAAAGTCGACCCGACCTTGCAAGACCCACGCTGCGTCTATCAATTAATGAAGCAGCATTACAGCCGCTACACCCTGGAACTGGCCAGTCAGGTCTGCGGCATGCCCGTGGACGCGATGAAGAAAATCTGGGAGGAGATCGCCACCTGCTCGCAACCGGGCAAAACCATGACGATTCTCTACGCGCTGGGCTGGACCCAGCATTCGACCGGCTCGCAGATGATCCGCAGCGCGGCCATGGTGCAACTGCTGTTGGGCAACGTCGGCATGCCGGGCGGGGGCGTCAACGCCCTGCGCGGGCACTCCAACATCCAGGGCTTGACCGACCTGGGCTTGCTGTCCAACCTGCTGCCCGGTTACCTGACCCTGCCGGCCGAGGCCGAACAGGATTACAACGCCTACATCGCCAAGCGCGCACTCAAGCCGCTACGTCCCGGGCAGATGTCTTACTGGCAGAACTACGGCAAGTTCCACGTCAGCCTGATGAAAGCCTGGTACGGCGCCAATGCCACCGCCGAGAATAACTGGGGCTACGACTGGCTGCCCAAGCTGGACATTCCCGGCTACGACATCCTGAAAATGTTCGACATGATGGGCAAGGGCCAGGTCAACGGCTACATGTGCCAGGGCTTCAACCCGATCGCCGCCTTGCCGGACAAGAACCGGGTGATGAAGGCGTTGGCCCAGCTCAAGTGGCTGGTGGTGATGGACCCATTGGCCACCGAAACCTCGGAGTTCTGGCGCAACGTCGGGCCGTACAACGATGTGGAAACGACCGGCATCCAGACAGAAGTCATTCGCCTGCCTACCACCTGTTTCGCCGAAGAAAACGGTTCACTGGTCAACAGCGGTCGCTGGCTGCAATGGCACTGGAAGGGTGCCGACGGCCCGGGGCAGGCGCGCACAGACATAAAGATCATGGCCGAGTTGTTCTTGCGCCTGCGCAAGCGTTACCAGGCCAACGGCGGTGCCGGGGCCGAGCCGATCCTCAAGCTCGACTGGCCCTACAAAGTAGCGGATGACCCGACACCGGAAGAGCTGGCCCGGGAATTCAACGGCTACGCCGTATCCGATATCACCGACGCTTCGGGCGCGATGATCAAGACCGGTCAGCAGCTGTCCGGCTTCGGCCAACTCAAGGATGATGGCAGCACGGCGTCCGGGTGCTGGATTTTCTGCGGCAGCTGGCCCGAGCAGGGCAACCTGATGGCCCGGCGTGACAACAGCGATCCTTTCGGCATGAAGCAGAACCTGGGCTGGGCCTGGGCCTGGCCGGCGAACCGGCGGATTCTCTACAACCGTGCCTCTTGCGACCCTCAAGGCAAACCGTGGGACCCAAACAAACGGCTGGTATGGTGGAACGGCAAGGTCTGGACCGGCACCGACGTGCCCGATTACAAGGTCGACGCCGCACCGGAAGCGGGCATCAATCCGTTCATCATGAACCCTGAAGGCGTGGCGCGTTTCTTCGCCCTCGACAAGATGAACGAAGGGCCGTTCCCGGAACACTATGAGCCGTTCGAAACGCCCATCGGCATCAACCCGATGCACCCCAACAACAAGCAGGCGACCAGCAACCCGGCCGGGCGGATCTTCGATTCGGTGTGGGACACCCTCGGGCAGGCCAAGGACTTCCCTTATGCGGCGACCAGCTACCGGCTGACCGAACACTTCCATTTCTGGTCCAAGCATTGCCCGATCAACGCTATTACCCAGCCCGAACAGTTTGTCGAAATCGGTGAAGTCCTGGCCAAGGAGAAGGGCATTGCCGCAGGCGACCGGGTGCGGGTCAGTTGCAAACGCGGGCATATCGAAGCAGTGGCGGTGGTGACCAAGCGGATTCGTCCGCTGCAGGTCAACAATCAGGTGGTGCATCAGATCGGTATCCCGTTGCACTGGGGCTTCACCGGCGCCACCCGTCACGGTTACCTGACCAACACCCTGGTGCCGTTCCTCGGCGATGGCAACACTCAGACCCCGGAATCCAAGTCATTCCTGGTCAACGTGGAGAAAGTCTAAATGGCCAGCCAAGACATCATCGCCCGTTCGGCCACCACCACCATGCCGCCTTCGGTGCGCACCCAAGAGGAAGTGGCCAAGCTGATCGACACCACCAAGTGCATTGGCTGCAAGGCCTGCCAGGTCGCCTGCTCGGAATGGAACGAGCTGCGCGACGATGTCGGTCACAACCTCGGCACTTACGACAACCCTCATGATCTCAGCGCAGACACCTGGACCCTGATGCGCTTCACCGAGCATGAAACCGACGCCGGCAACCTCGAATGGCTGATCCGCAAGGACGGCTGCATGCATTGCGCCGAACCCGGCTGCCTGGCGGCGTGCCCGAGCCCCGGCGCGATCATCAAGCACGCCAATGGCATCGTCGATTTCGATCAGGATCATTGCATCGGCTGCGGGTATTGCATCACCGGTTGCCCGTTCAACATTCCGCGCATCTCGCAAAAGGATCACAAAGCCTATAAATGCACGCTGTGTTCGGACCGGGTGGCGGTGGGGCTGGAGCCGGCCTGCGTGAAAACCTGCCCGACCGGAGCCATCGTTTTCGGCAGCAAGGAAGACATGAAAGAACACGCCGCCGAACGTATCGTCGACCTCAAGAGCCGTGGTTTCGACAACGCCGGTTTGTATGACCCCGCAGGCGTCGGCGGCACTCACGTGATGTATGTGCTGCACCATGCCGACACGCCCAGGTTGTACGCCGGGCTGCCGGATCACCCGGCGATCAGTCCACTGGTGGACCTGTGGAAAGGCCTGAGCAAACCCCTGGCGCTGCTGGCCATGGGCGCGGCTGTACTGGCCGGGTTCTTCCATTACGTGCGCGTCGGGCCACAACTGGTCGAGGAGGACGAACATCCAGTCACCCTCGACCCGGCGGTGCATGAATTCGATCCCTCGGTGCACACCTTTGATCCGACGAAACCCGGCGGGGAGGACAGGCCATGAACAACAAACCGATCCTGCGCTACACCGCCAACCAGCGCACCAATCACTGGCTGGTGGCGATTGTGTTTCTCATGGCCGCGCTGTCGGGGCTGGCCTTGTTTCACCCGGGGCTGTTCTGGCTCAGCAACCTGTTTGGCGGCGGTTCGTGGACGCGCATTCTGCATCCGTACATGGGCGTGGCGATGTTTGTGCTGTTCCTCGGCCTGGTGTTCAGTTTCTGGCGGGCGAACTACTTCAGCGCCAACGACCGGTTGTGGCTCAGGCGCGTCGGGACGGTCATGCGTAACGAAGAGGAGGGCGTGCCGCCGATCGGCAAATACAACCCGGCGCAGAAAGTGCTGTTCTGGATCTTGCTGATCTGCATGCTGGTGCTGTTGTTCAGCGGGTTGGTGATCTGGCGTGCCTGGTTCAGCGCGTACTTCGGCATCACCGGTATTCGCTGGGCGATGCTGCTGCATGCGCTGGCGGGGTTCATCCTGGTGCTGAGCATTATCGTTCACGTCTATGCCGGTATCTGGATTCGCGGCTCGGTCCACGCCATGGTGCGTGGCAGGGTCAGCCGCGCCTGGGCGAAAAAACACCATGAACTCTGGTATCAGGAAGTGACCCGAGACGAGACGCCTGAGCGACCGATCACCAAAAAAGGATGACCCCTTGGCCACGATCCTCGAGCCCGGGCAGATAGAAGCGGCGGCGAGTTCACCGCCGTTTCTGTACCTGCCACCGAACAACCTGTTCACCTTGCGCGCGCTGCGCCTGGAACGTCTGGCCGATGGGCATCCCATGGCGGACTATCTGCGATTGATCGCGGGTCTGTGTCATGTCCAGCAGCGCCTGATGGACGATCCGCCTGTTGCGGCCATGCCCGAACCCGAACGCCTGCGGGTGTGCGTGGAACATGGCTTGCCACCATTCGCTGCCGACAGTCTGGTGCGTGAAAACGTTTGGCTACCCTTTCTCGAAGCCTTGTTGCAACGCTATCAGCCACCGCCACAGGCTGCGGTAGAAAACGCCGTGGCGACTTTGCGCAGTGCCAACCCGGGGCTGCTCAAAGCCTGGGCGATTGCCCTGGTCAGCGGCCAGTATTCAATGCTGCCGGCAGAGTTGGTGCCGTTCCTCGGTGCAGCGCTGCAAGCGGCCTGGAGCCATTGGCTGCTGAGTTCACCCAACCTTGAACTCAAGCGCGGCGACAGCCTCAGCCAATGCCCGGCCTGCGGCTCGCCGGCGATGGCCGGAGTGATTCGTCATCGCGGCAAATACAACGGCTTGCGTTATCTGGTGTGCTCGTTGTGTGCCTGCGAATGGCATGCGGTGCGGGTCAAGTGCGTGTATTGCGAACAGAGCAAGGGGCTTCAATACGTCAGCTTCGAGGATGACCGCCATGCCGCCAATCAGGCGCCGTTGCGGGCGGAAGTCTGCCCCGGCTGCAACAGCTACCTGAAACTGATCTACCTGGAAAACGACGCCGAAGCCGAAGCGCTCTCGGCAGACCTGTCCAGCCTGATGCTGGATATGCGCCTGGAGCAGGAAGGCTATCAGCGCCCATCGCCCAATCTGATGCTGGCACCGGGAGGCGACTGAGCCTACCCCCTTGAGCAGTGAACTCAGCGGCTACACTCAGACGCGACGGTCAATCGCTTCCGGGAGCCTCTGATGTCCGCACCCTCCGCCGGCCAAGCCTTGCGGCTGCCCTCCATCGACAGCTTGCTGCGCCATCCCGCCTGCCAGGCGTTGGCCGAGCGTTATGGGCGTGACGCGCTGTTGGCCGGCCTGCGGCAACTGCTCGATGACTTGCGCGAACCGGTGCTCAAGGGTGAACTCAATGCCGTTGAAATCGCCCCCGAGGTATTGGCGGGCAGGGCAGGCGAGCGTCTGGCGATCCAGCATCGCAGCCAGGTCCGCCGGGTGTTCAACCTCACCGGCACGGTGCTGCACACCAACCTCGGGCGCGCGTTATTGCCGGAGGCCGCTATCGAAGCCGTTCAGCTCGCTGCCCGCTATCCGCTCAATCTGGAATTCGACCTGCACAGCGGCAAGCGCGGCGACCGCGATGATTTGATCGAAGGCCTGATCCGCGAGCTGACCGGCGCCGAAGCGGTGACCGTGGTCAACAACAATGCCGCCGCCGTGTTGCTGACACTCAACAGCCTGGGCGCGCGCAAGGAAGGCATCATTTCCCGTGGTGAACTGATCGAAATCGGCGGCGCCTTCCGCATCCCCGACATCATGGCTCGCGCCGGAGTGCGGCTGCACGAAGTGGGCACTACCAACCGCACCCATGCCCGCGATTACGAGGCTGCGATTGGTCCGCGCAGTGGCCTGGTGATGCGCGTCCATGCGAGCAATTATTCCATCGAAGGTTTCACCGCCCGGGTGCCGACGGCTGAATTGGCCGAGCTGGCTCACCGTCACGGGTTGCCGCTGCTGGAAGATCTGGGTAGCGGCAGCCTGCTGGACCTGACTCGCTGGGGGCTCCCCGCCGAACCGACGGTGCGCCAGGCGCTGCTCGATGGTGCGGACATCGTTACTTTCAGCGGTGACAAACTGCTCGGCGGCCCTCAGGCCGGGCTGATTGTCGGTCGCAAAGACCTGATCGCGAAGATCAAGAAGAACCCGCTCAAGCGCGCGCTGCGGGTCGACAAACTGACCCTGGCTGCCCTCGAAGCCGTATTGGCGCTGTACCGCGATCCTGATCGGCTGGCTGAACGTCTGCCGAGTCTGCGGTTGCTGACGCGACCTCAAGCCGACATCCTCGCCCAGGCCGAACGCCTGCAACCGTCACTGGCGCAGGTGTTGGGTGACCGCTGGAGCGTCAGCGCGGTGCCGGCGCTGGGCATGATCGGCAGCGGCAGCCAGCCGGTGGCGCGACTGCCCAGCGCTGCGTTATGCCTGCGGCCCAACGTTTCCAAACGTCTGCGTGGGCGGCGATTGCTGGGGCTGGAGGCAGGGTTTCGTCGGTTGCCGATTCCCGTGCTCGGTCGCATCGACGGCGATGCGCTTTGGCTGGACCTGCGCCAACTCGACGATGAAGCCGCGTGGTTGGCTCAGCTCAATCAGCTGGCGCAATTCGATCAGTTGCAGGAGGAGGGCCGGGACGGGTGATTGTCGGCACCGCGGGGCACATTGATCACGGCAAGACCTCCTTGCTCCAGGCACTGACCGGCCAGGCCGGCGACCGTCGCCGGGAAGAACGCGAACGCGGCATGACCATTGACCTCGGCTACATCTACGCGACGCTGGAACCGGGCGCCGCGCTGACCGGTTTTATCGACGTACCCGGCCATGAACGTTTTACCCACAACATGCTGGCCGGCGCTCAGGGCATTGATCTGGTGTTGTTGGTGGTGGCGGCCGATGACGGCGTCATGCCGCAGACCCGCGAACATTTGGCGATTGTCGAGTTGCTGGGCATCCCTCGGGCACTGATTGCAATCACCAAATGTGACCGCGTCGATCCTGCTCGTGTGCAAGCCGTCCGGGAACAGATCGAAGCATTGCTGGCACCCGGACCGTATGCCGACGCGCCGCAAATCGCGCTGTCGAGTGTGACCGGCGAGGGTATCGAGACACTGCGTCAAGCCTTGCTGGAGGCGCAACATGAGGTGCTTCAACGCAGCGCCAGCGGCGGTTTTCGCCTGGCGATTGATCGGGCTTTCAGCGTGGCTGGCGCCGGTATCGTGGTGACCGGCACCGCGTTGTCTGGCCAGGTGGCCGTGGGCGATACGCTGTTGTTGAGTCCGCAGGGCAAACCGGTGCGGGTGCGAGGCCTGCATGCGCAGAACCAGGCGGCTTACAGCGCAACGGCCGGGCAGCGAGTCGCGCTGAACCTGAATGCCGAACGCTTGGCCCTGGAGCAGATTCACCGGGGTCACTGGCTGTTGGCCGAATGGCTGCATGCGCCGACCCAGCGTCTGGATATCGAGATGACCTTGTTGGCCAGCGAAGCGCGAAGCTTCGAGCACTTTCAACCGGTGCACGTGCACCTCGGCACTCAGGACGTGACCGGGCGAGTGGCGTTGCTGGAGGGCAGCAGCCTGGCGCCGGGGGCAAAGATGTTCGCGCAACTGCTGGTGAACGCGCCGGTGCTGGCGGTGAAGGGCGACCGCTTGATCCTGCGCGACCAAAGCGCCCAACGGACCCTCGGCGGTGGCCGGGTGCTCGACCCGTTCGCCCCGGCCCGACACCGCCGCAGCCCCGAACGATTGGCGCAGCTACAGACGCTGGCCACCACGAACAGCCTGGAACAAGCACTTCCGGCATTGCTGGCCAACAGCGACACCGGGCTCGACCCTCAGCGTCTGGAACGCCAGTTTAATTGTCCGCGCGAAACTTGGGAGCTGCCCGACGATGTGCGTTTGATCGATACGCGGCAAGGGCCGTTGCTGTTCAGCTCGGTGCGCTGGGAAGCCCTGAAAGCGCCGCTTTTGGAACACCTCGCCCGCTTTCATCAACTCGAACCGGATCAAATGGGACCGGACAGGGATCGCCTGCGTCGCTTCGCCGGCACCGCGCTGGATCGGCCGACCTTTATCAGTCTGCTCGACGAATTACTGGCCAGCGGCGCGATTGTCGCCAGCGGCCCATGGCTGCATTTGCCCGATCACCAGGTGCGTTTGAGCGAGGACGACGAGACCCTGTGGCAACAGCTACAGCCGCTGTTTGAACAGGCGGGTTTCGATCCGCCGTGGGTGCGTGATCTGGCGAAATCGACGGGCCATGAAGAGGCCGCCGTGCGCCTGCTGCTGCGCAAGATGGCGCGACTGGGGTTGGTGCATCAAGTGGTTCGTGACCTGTTCTACACCGACACGCTGCTGCGCCGATTGGCGGCTATGCTGGTGCAACTGGCCAGCGATAACCCGGTGATTCAGGTCACCGCGTTTCGCGATGCCGTGGGCCTGGGGCGCAAGCGCAGCATTCAGATTCTTGAATACTTCGACCGCATCGGCCTGACCCGACGCTTTGGCGACCGGCGCCACATTCGGCTCGACAATGCACTGGCTCAACCAGCAACAGACTGAGTTCAAGGAAGGCAATCGCGCCCGGTGGCGCGGCCGGGCTTCAAACCCGGTTGGGGACGGCATCCGTTCCCGGGCAGGTTCGACTCCGGCTGCCTTCCGCCATTTCCATCGTGACGCGCTGATTATAGTTGCCCGAAGGTCAGCGGATACTGGATAACAACGTAAACCCTGTCGATGTCATCGCCTGCCTGAGCAGTGTTGGCTCGGTGAGACACATGGGACAGTTGCACTGATAAACCCTTGGCGGCGCCGGATTGCACGATGTAGCGCACGTCTATGTCGCGCTCCCAATGCCGCCCGCCATCGCCTTGTTGAGGCACGTACTCACCGACAGTCTGGTCGAACGGGTTGTAGGCCCCACCCTTGGGCGCACGGGTGCCGTCGATGGCGCTGCCCCGGACATAACGGGTCATGAAGCTCAGACCGGGAATTCCATAAGCGCCGAGGTCGAGGTCGTAGCGTGCCTGCCAGGAGCGTTCGTGGGCGCCGTTGAAGTCGGCGTACTTGATCGAGTTGGCCAAGTAAATGGAGTCGCCACCGACGAAGTCGAACGGTGTGTCGCCATTGATGCGTTGCCAGGCCAAGGTAAAGACATGTGCATCAACCGTATATTTGCCCGACAGGCTGTAGGCGGTGTTGTCGATAGCACCGGCCAGAGTCTTGCCGGTGTCTTGCGTGCGATACAGGTTGGCGTCGATGAACACGCCGGACTGTTTCAGGTGCAGGTTGGCGTAATACTGCCGCCAGGTGTCACTCAGTTCGGAGGCATACAGGGCGCCGCCGACAGGGCTGTGTGTGAACAGGTCGGCGCCTAGAAACGTGATGCCACCGGCCTCGGTGTTGGCACCGTAGCCGTAAAAGTTGCCCTTGCTCGACGTGTTGTCTTGATTCTTGAACGCCGTGAAATGACCAGCCGCCAGTTTCACGTTGTCGATCTCGCTGCTGTTCAACAGAAAGCCCGTGGCGTATTCCGGTTGCAGGCGTTTGTCGGCGGTGTCGAACACCGGGGTTTCGACGGTCATTTCACCGAAGGCCAGGGTGGTTCGGGAAGCCCTGATTTTCAGCGCGCCACCGGCACTGGAATAGTTGTCTTCGCTGCGGCCGTCACTGTCCAGTGGCAGTAACCCCGTTCCCGAATGCCCTTTGCCTCCGTCGAGCTTCAGCCCCGTAAAGGCGTGGCTGTCGACGCCGAAACCTAGTGTGCCGGGTGTGAATCCGGATTCAAAAGAGCCGATAAAGCCTTGAACCCACTCTTGTTTGTAGTTCTTGCCCGAAGGCGAGGGTGAACGGTAGTCGCTGTTGAGGAAGAAATTTCGACTGAGCACCTCAAGCTTCGCGCCCTCGAGGAATCCTTGCGCGGTTGCCGGCGCTTCATCCGCCAAGGCCGTTCCGGCGAAAAGCACGCAGAGCCAGAAGGACGCTTTGGCCACGTCCTCCCGACCGGGCATGAGCGGGGGGGCTTGTAAAGAAAACATCATTGATCGCCCCTCGCTGTTTTCTCTCAATGGCCTTCAGAGGCGTTGAACATGGTCTTGGCGTAGATCAGGCCCAGACCATAGGCACCACCGTTGGCAATGGAGGTTTTCACCGTCTCGTCGTAAGTCTCGGTACGTGCCCAGTCACGCTGGAGTTCAAGCAAGTACTGCAGCGATGTCATGGGGCGGGCGCCGATCTGGATCATGCGTTGCAAGGCCATTTCATGGGCCTCGGTGGTGACGTCGCCACAGGCATCGGCAATCACGTACACCTCGAAGCCCTGGTCAATCGCCGAAAGGGCCGGGCCAACGATGCACACGGAAGTCCACAGGCCGGCCAGAACGATTTTCTGCTTGCCGGCAGCGTTGACTTCGACGGCAATACGCTCGTCCTCCCAGGTGTTCATGCTGGTGCGGTCGATCACCTTGTGTTCCGGGAATACCGATTTGATTTCGTCGAAAATCGGGCCGGAAAAACTCTTCTCGGCAACGGTGGTGAGGATGGTCGATACCTTGAAGCCTCTTGCGGCCTTGGCCACGAGGGCAGCGTTGTTGCGCAGGGTGACGGCATCGATGGACTTGGTCGCAAACGACATCTGCGACTGGTGATCGATCATGATCAGGGTGTGGTCGGTCGGGGTCAGCAGGGTTTTACCCGGAACAGCTTTTGCAATGGCCATGGTGAATGTCCTTACGGATTAAGTGAGAGGTGATTCGCGAGGCCATGGTTGCGTAGATTCGGGCGGGAATATTGAGTCGATGTGCTGTTTTTTTCGTAGGAATAGTGGCGCAGGCAGGCCATTGAAATACCGCCAACAAACACAACTATGACCTACGCTTATTCCAGACGCATGTTCACCGAACAGGGTTCTTCCCTGATCGAAAACAACAAAAAACAGCTCTCGGGAGACCACTCATGTTTGTATTGGCCCGTCGATTCAGCAGCAACCTCGCCGTTTTCATTACCGCCGCCGCGCTCGCCTTACCGGTTTTTGCGCTGGACACCGTCAAGTTCATGGCCCCCGGTTCGGTCGGTGGTGGTTATGACCAGACTGCACGCGTCCTGGGCAAGGCGATGGTCGAGGCGAAAACGGCAAAGTCCGCTACCTTCGAGAACAAGGGCGGCGCCGGTGGGACCCTGGGCTTGGCGCAATTTGCCAACGGCACCAAGGGCGACGCCAATGCCCTGCTGGTGGTCGGCGCAATCATGGTTGCGTCCATCGAGCAGAACAAACCGCAAATCACCTTGAAGGACGTGACGCCGATCGCCCGGCTGTTCACCGAATACAACGTGATTGCCGTGCGGGACGACTCCCCATACAAAACCCTGGATGACTTGATCAAAGACTTCAAAGCCAACCCGTCCAATATCAAATGGGGCGGTGGCTCCAAGGGGTCGATCGACCACATCGGCATCGCCGAACTGGCGAGCAAAATGGACGTCCCCGTCAACAAGGTGAATTACGTGGCCTTTGCCGGTGGCGGCGAAGTCGTCGCCGCGACGCTGGGGGGCCACATCACGGTGATCACCGGCGGCTACGCCGAGCTTGCCAAATACGTGCAGTCCAAGCAGTTCCGCTTACTCGCCATCGGCGCACCCACCCGTGTTGAAGGCATCGAAGCACCGACTCTCAAAGAAAGTGGCTATGACGTGACGATCAGCAACTGGCGTGGCGTTTACGGCGCGGCGGGCCTGACGCCTGACCAGCGCAAAGAACTGACCGAAGCCGTCCTGACCGCCACCAAAAGCACTGTCTGGCAAGAAAACGTAAAAACCAATGCATGGTCACCGAGCATTCTGACCGGGGATGACTTCGGCAAATTCGTCGAAGAAGAACATGGCCGCCTGCGCGCGATGCTGGTCAAGGTCGGACTGCTTTGAGATGGCCGGGCGCTGGAGAGTCATGCCGGCCCAACTGGCAATTGGCTTAGGCGTCGTCGCCATCAGTGCGGTATTGGCGTTCGGCGCCTCGCGGTTTCCTCCCGAGATGGGCTTCGTCATCATGGCGGCGTACGTCTATCCCTACGCTGTCGCAGCGTTTCTGAGCGTCGTCGGTCTGTTGATGTGCTATCAGGCGCTCACCGGTGGTTTCCGCAACCTTGCCGACGACCACCAGACCACCCAGGCTCAGCCCGGCGGTAGGGCCGGGGCGACCTGGGTCACGGCGGGGCTGGTGGGGGTTGCCTTGCTCATTACCTACATCGGTTTCGTATTGGCGGCCTCATTGCTGTTTGCCTGTTCGGCACGGGGCTTTGGCAGTCGCAGCCCGCTGCGGGACCTGGCCATCGGCATCGCCCTGACGCTGCCGATTTACTGGCTTTTCACCGCCGGGCTAGGGGTTTCCCTTCCGCCCCTGGTCAACGCCTGGATCTGATCCGGGCCGAAAGAGGTCGACAAGGTGGACATTCTCTCGAGTCTGGCAACCGGCTTTGGTGCCGCGTTGGCGCCGATCAATCTGATGTGGGGTTTTATTGGCTGTCTGCTGGGTACCGCGATCGGTGTTTTGCCAGGGATCGGGCCGGCGCTGACGGTGGCCTTGCTGCTGCCGATTACCGCCAAGGTCGATCCTACCGGGGCGCTGATCATGTTCGCCGGTATCTATTACGGCGCTCAGTTTGGCGGCTCCACCACCTCGATTCTGCTCAACACGCCGGGGGAGTCGTCCTCCATGGTCACGGCCCTGGAAGGCAACCTCATGGCCCGCAACGGACGGGCAGGCCCGGCCTTGGCGACAGCCGCGATAGGTTCATTCGTGGCCGGCACCATTGCGACGATTTTGCTGACGCTGTTCGCCCCCCTCGTGGCCACGTTGGCGCTGAAGTTCGGGCCGGCGGAGTATTTCGCGATTCTGGTGCTGGCCTTCACTACGGTGTCGGCGGTGCTCGGTGCGTCGATGCTGCGCGGCTTCGTTTCGTTGGGGATCGGACTGACCATCGGCTTGATCGGTCTGGACTCGACCTCAGGCATAGCCCGCTACACCCTGGAGGTGCCCGAGTTGGTCGATGGCATCGAAGTGGTGCTCGTCGCGGTGGGGTTGTTTGCCGTCGGCGAGGCTTTGTATGGCGTGCTCTACCAAAAGGAAGAAACGACCGGCCGACATCGCTTGACCTCGTTGTGGATGACCCGCGCCGACTGGAAACGCTCGATTCCCGCGTGGCTACGGGGCACCTTGATCGGTTTTCCCTTCGGGTCGATTCCGGCCGGTGGCGCGGAAATTCCGACGTTCCTGTCCTATTCGACCGAACGCAAACTCAGCAAATTCCCGAAAGAGTTCGCGGCCAGCAAAGGCGAGGGCGCCATCGAAGGTGTCGCCGGCCCTGAGGCGGCCAACAACGCCAGCGCCACTGGTTCTCTGGTGCCGCTGCTGACCCTGGGCATACCGACCTCCGCCACGGCGGCGATCATGTTGGCTGCGTTCCAGAACTACAACCTGCAACCGGGGCCGCTGCTGTTCCAGACCTCGGGCGAACTGGTCTGGACGCTGGTGGCCTCCTTGTACATCGGCAACGCCATTCTGCTGGTGCTGAACCTTCCATTGGTGGGCCTGTGGGTCAAGCTTCTGCAGATCCCCCGGCCATACCTGAACGCCGGTATTCTGGTGTTCGCCACCATCGGCGTGTACGGCATGCGCCACTCGACGTTCGACCTGTTTCTGATGCTGGGCATCGGCTGGGCCGGGGTGTTGATGCGGCGTTTCGATTTTCCCGTCGCCCCGGTGATCGTGGGCATGCTGCTGGGCCCGATGGCGGAAAAACAACTGCGCAACGCCTTATCCATCAGCCAGGGCGACTGGATGGTGTTTGTGACACAACCCATCGCGGCCTCGCTCCTGGCGCTGACGCTGCTAGTGCTGCTGGTTCCGTACCTGCTGCATAAACGCGGCATCAAGTTGCATGAGGATGATTGAGCGCTTCGTGAGCTGGTTTGATGATGCTTTGCCCTGGGAGCATGGCTCAAGAATCCCCACGTAGATCGTTCCCATACTCCGCGTGGGAATGCCTCAACGGACGCTCCGCGTTCGGCTCCGGAAGGGACGCGGAGCGTCCCGGGCTGTATTCCCACGCAGAGCGTGGGAACGATCATAGCTACCCACAAAATCAATGAAACGCAGTCCTGTGGGAGCGGGCTTGCTCCGGCACGCTTTTTTATCACTTCATCATCTGCTTGGAACTCCCCGCCAGCCCCTCTCGTCATCTGCAATGAAGCACCACCGCGGACAGCCCGCGGACACTTCCTGACGTGTTCATTACGAAGGCGATGGATGACATGACTATTCCAGACAGCAGAACCGGACAACCGGATACCCCACGGGAGTCTGCAGGCTCCGAACAAAACTTTCAGCATTTAAAGGAGGAGGTTACCGAAGCGATAGGCGGTGCACGGCATCAGGCCGATGAGCAGTTCGGCCAGTACCGCGATACCGCAGCGGATCAGATTGAAGCCTTGGCCAGAGGCGCCCAATCAGTCGTTTCCGAGATCAGGACAAACGACACGTTTGGGATGTCCGACTACCTGGCGAACATGGCCGACAGCATGAGCAGCCTGGCGGGAAAACTGCGCAGCAAAAGTGCCGAAGAGCTTCTGCACGATGGCGCCGACCTGGCACGGGACAATCCGGGGCTATTCATTGTCGGCAGCATCGCGGTGGGGTTCGGTCTGTCGCGGTTCCTGAAAGCAGGCACGGCGACCCTGCCGACAACAACCGACCGTGAGTTCACTGCCCAAAGCAGCACACCCACCTTCACTGGCGATGGCTCGCAAGGACTTTATGAAACATCGATGCCGACCGGGGGCGATCTATCGCCCGGATTGGCCACTGGCATCACGCCGTCCTCGCCGAGCGCGCCCGACCATCGTGGCGACAGTTCCTCAATGCCGGGGTCCAGCCCCTTCTCAGGAGAACGGTGATGAACAGAGAAGATCCAGAACTGCAACGCACACCACCCGTCACACCGTCGGTCACGACGGCTGATCATGACGCCTCTGTGGTCGGTTTATTGCGGCAGCTGACTCGGGAAGTACCGGCGTTATTCACCAAGGAGCTGGCGTTGGCCAAGGTGGAATTGCAGGCCAGCCTGGCGACATTGAAGGCAGGGATTGCCGGGGTAGCCGGTGGCGCCATCGTGCTGCTCGCCGGGTTCATCATTCTGCTGATGGCGGTCGTCTATGCCTTGAGCCTGGTGATGGCGCCCTGGCTGGCCGCGCTGATTGTCGGCGTCGTGGTGATGGTCATCGGGTTCGTGATGCTGCAAGCAGGCAAAAAACAATTCGAGCCTTCCCACTTCAAGCCTGATCGCACCCTGGACGCCTTGAACAAAGACCAGGAAGCCCTGCGGAGGAAAGTGTCATGAACCGAGAATTCGAAACCGAAGCGGCCAAGAGCCCGGAAACCATCGAGCGTGAAATCGATGCGCAACGGGAGAACATCGGGCATATCGTCGACGCGCTGGAAAGCAAGTTTACCCCCGGCCAGATGTTCGATCAGGCACTGCTGCTGATGCAAAGCAACGGCTCGACCTTCCTGACCAATCTGGGCACCAGTGTGCGCAACAACCCCGTGCCCGCGGTGCTGACCTCGGTCGGGCTGATGTGGTTGATGATGAGCCAGAATCGCCCGCCAACGCCCAGGGAATATCGCGTCGAGCCGGATGTCGACTGGGCCGATGACTTGGGGGAAGGGCTCTCTGAGGGGCTGGACAGCGCCCGACAGCGTCTGCACGACACCACTGATTCGCTCAAGGACAGCTATCAGGCGGTCAAGGGTAAGGCCGCGCACCTGAGCGACAGCCTGCATGCGAAGACCGATCAGCTCAGCCACGCCGTCCATGACACCAGTGATCGGCTGGCGCGCAGGACTCATGAAATGGGCGACCAGTTCAGTCATCTGCTCAAGGAGCAACCCCTGCTGATGGCTGCGATGGGTATCGCGGTGGGAGCGTTGCTGGGCGCAGCGCTACCGACCACCGCAACGGAGCGTCGCTATTTGGGCAGGACCAGTGCAAGCCTCACCGGCAAGGTCAAACAGCAAGCACGGGAGGGTTATGAGGCGGTGCGCGAAAAGGTAATGGAAACCACGGAGCCCCACGAGGCAATCGCTGGAGAAACGGGCGAGATGCGCAAGACCGCGTCCGAAACCTCAGCCGATCTGTCGCGTGGGCTGGGAACTTCTTGACAGGTATCAGGGCAAGGCGGGAGGTCTGATGCACAGACATCCCGTCGACGCCTTAAACAGGCAAGGCTCCAAGATCGGACACCATCACGAGGTACACATCATGTTTGATGAATCCACAGGAATGACCCCCGGCGTGCGCTACGAAATCGAGAACCGGGAAAGGGTAAAACCGTTTGCCGGTTTTTTTCTGGACGGCAAGTATTACCTCACCCCCGAACTGCAAACGGCCATCGGCTGGCTCGAAGGCAACCGCTTTATCTGCGATGAGCTTGATCCCGAGGGCGAGCCGGTGTTCAAGGACCGTGTGGCTGGCACGATCAAGGATTTGAAACTCACCTTGAATGACGGAATGACGCTGGATATTCAACCCATTGCTGGCACCTGACTCATCGGTAACGAAAAGTTCAGGGAACATGCGTCAGCCGCCACTGACTTTCCAGTGCTTGACGTTATCGGCAAACACCATCTGATGCATTTCGTGGGCGATTCCGTAGGCCAGGGATTCATGCGCCGCAATGACTTTCTCTTCCGCTGAAAGGCAATGAAAAATATCCAGTCTGGTATCCGCGTTGGCCGTTTCCAGGGCAAAGATTTGCACATAACGCGCGAGGTCGTTATCCAGGCTCAAGAGGTACTCGCGCAGGCGTTGATGGTCGACCGAGCTTTGGGGGAAGTACCAATTCATGGGGTGAATCAGAAACCGCGAATGGGGCGCGGTGATTCGTCGGCCGGCGGCCAGGTACATGATGATGCCCATCGACTCGATGTTGCCGGCATTAATCGCGCACAGCGGCACCGGCAGGGATTTGAGGAAGGTGTAGAGGGCGAAGCCAAAATTGGTACTGCCACCGCTGGTGGAAAGATTCAGCAGCAAGGAGGAGGCGCCCTGGTCGATGGCGTCGAGGCAGCAGTCTCTGAAGCGCTCCATGGTGCCCTGATCGATCTGGCAATGAAAGTGGACGATGTGCTCTGTCATCGACATACCTCCATACAGAATAAATTACAGAGTTTATAGTCCATTGGGTTGCTCGAATAATGCCAGACTTCGGCAGTATCTTCCTTTATCAAATTGTATAAGCGACACACGTTTTTATACTCGATTGACTGATCACCATTAGTCGTTATTCAACGAGTTTTCTGGAACTAACCATCCCAATCCGCTTGTCGCGAGAACCCTTGTTCAGTTCAAACTTTCAAGCCGACAAAACCTCCGAATTAGACGAGCCGACAAAGGTTCGTGCGTGACAATGAGGAGAACGAAAATGGCTAACACCGGAAACAAGAACCCTGGCAATTTTGCCAATGACCCTCAAAAGGCCTCCGAAGCTGGCAAAAAAGGCGGGCAGTCGGGCGGCGGGATGATGAATGATCCGCAACGCACCCCCGACGCCGGCAAAAAAGGTGGACAGGCCTCAGGTGGACGTCAATCCAGCGATACCAATCGCTCCGGCAGCGAACAGGGAGGAGGGCGCGCCGGCAACCTTGCCGAAGACAGAGAAAAAGCCTCTGACGCAGGCAAAAAAGGAGGAGGGCAAAATCCCGGCGGCGGGCGTAAACCCTGATGCCGTGTGAAATACATCAAGTCCCGCTTATGGCGGGGCTTGGTTTTATCCAGGCCAGATTCCTGACGCCTCGCGAATCATGATAGGCGGCACGGCGCAACTATCGGTTCAAGTAATAGTGACAATCAAGAAACGCAAGTTCTGCTTTGTCGGGCAAAGGCGGAAAATCGCCTCCATCGAAGACGCTGCTCAACGACCCGACTTTTTATTTTCAGGACTTCACCGATGCGCCCTTTATTCGTTCCTGCCATGGCTTTCACCTCCTTGCTGCTGGCCGGTTGCGCCTCTGCGCCGAACGACCCGACGCTGATCTTTCAGACGAAAAAAACGCCTGCCGAGTACGCCGATTGCGTGATACCGAAGTTGCAGGGCAGCGCACTGAACCCGACGGTCTCGCAAACCCAGCGCAGCTATCGGATCGTGGTGCCGAGCAAAGTCGCGGCAGACAACATTCTCGAAGCCTATAAAGCCCCGAGTGGCGGCAAGGTGTTTTTGTATGAGCGCCACTTGCTGGCGTCGAACTTCATGCCTTCGAGTTTCGAACGTGCCGCGCAGGAATGCCTGTAACCGCTTTTAAAAATGCTCCTTTGGTTGGCCGCAACCAATCCATTATCGCCACGGACGCGGGTGATCGTTCCCACGCTCTGCGTGGGAACGCAGCCCGGGACGCTCCGCATGCAGAGCGTGGGAACGATCATTGCGGTGTTTACCAGATCGGCAAGGTGTAGCTGACGATCAGGCGGTTTTCATCCAGATCGCTGCCAAAGTTGGTCGAGCGAACGGTCGCATTACGCCATTTCACCCCGACATTCTTTAATGGCCCGCTTTGCACGACATAGCCGATGTCGGTATCACGTTCCCATTCCTTGCCTTGCGGGCGGTTGCTGCCCAGATCGATATTGTCGCCTGTGAGGTAACGGGTCATGAAGGTCAGGCCCGGAACGCCAATCGCCGCAAAGTTGTAGTCGTATCGCGCCTGCCAGGATTTTTCGTCCTTGCTGGCGAAGTCGCCGATCTGCACGAAGTTCACCAGGAAGGCATCGGTGCCGTTGACATAGGCGTAGCCGGTGTCGCCGCTCATGCCTTGATAACCCAGGCCCAACCCATGCCCGCCGAGGCTGTAGGTGAACATCGCGCCGATGGCATTGTTATCGACATTGCTGCCACCATCGTCCGTGGAGCGGGCGAAGCGCAGATCCGTCTTCAGCGACTGGCCGGTTGTGACCGGCAGCACGTAGGTCAGGTTGACCAGGTGCTGGCTGTAGAAATTGTCGAGGTGACCATAGCTGTAACCGGTGGCGAGGTTGCTGGTCCATTTGTAGTTCAGGCTGGCGAAATCGAAGCTGTCGCTATCGAGATGACGCGTGGTGATGCCCTTGGCGCCGGTGCGGGTGATGCCCATATCCTCGTAGTCCGAGGAGTCGCGCTGATTGACTTGCGTCAGTCGTCCGGCATCCACCGTCAGGCCTTCGATTTCCAGCGACGTCAGCTGACCGCCCTCGAAAGTTTGTGGCAGCAAGCGTGAATCGTTGGCCAATACCGTCGGCAGTTTCGGCAGCAGCGTGCCGAGTTTCAGCGTGCTTTTCGACGCTCGTACCTTGGCCGTCAAGCCCAGTTCGCCGTACTCGTCCTGAGCCCCTTTGCTTGTGTCGCGATGGCGTTTAAGCAGGCCGGAGCCCGCGCGATCGGGGCTGGAATCGAGCTTGACGCCGAGCAGGCCAATGGCATCGAAACCCACACCGATCAAGCCTTCGGTGAATCCCGATTCATAGCGCAGCAGGAAACCTTGCGCCCATTCCTCTTGTTTGGATTGCGGGGCGTTGTTCTGGCGATAGTCGCGATTGAAATAGAAGTTGCGCAGTTCAAGGCTAGCCTTGCTGTCTTTGACAAAGTCCGCAGCGGCGGGGGCCGAGAGGCTGATGACGCCGCCGGCCAGCAATAGTCGAGTCGCGAGGATGCGGGTGTTGCGGTCCATGGTGAAGCCCCTTTGTTTTTATTATGGAAAGACAGGTCCCACGGCCCTCGCCAAGTGGGCGAGGGCTTATCAATAAAAAACGCGAACGCCAAAAAGAGAGGAGCGTGGCGCCGCGTGCGGTTCAATCGTTAGAACTGTTCGGCGCGCAGGCCAAACAACGAGGCACTGCCCGCGAGGATGGATTGTTCCAGGCTCAAAATGCGTGGCAGCAGGCGATGGAAGTAGAAGTCGGCGGTGGCGATCTTCGCGCCATAAAACCCTGCATCTTCGTGCAGCTTTTGCTTGGCAACCTGTGCCATGCGCGCCCACAGCCAGGCATAGGCGACGTAACCGAACAGGTGCAAATACTCCACCGAAGCAGCGCCGACTTCGTTGCGATTGGTGGTCGCCTGGTCCTGCAGCCAGTCGCTCACCTCTTCCAGACGCTGCACGGCATCGAACAGTTGAACGGAGTAGGGCGCGTCGGGCTGATGGGCGAAATGGCGGATCTCGCCGGTGAACTGGCGCAGCGCGAAGCCCTTATCGGCGAGCACTTTGCGTCCAAGCAAGTCCAGGGCCTGAATGCCGTTGGTGCCTTCGTAGATCTGCGCGATGCGCACATCGCGAACCAATTGTTCCTGGCCCCATTCGCGGATGTAGCCATGGCCGCCGAACACTTGCTGGCCGTTGATGCAGCTTTCCAGGCCCGTGTCAGTGAAGAACGCTTTGGCCACCGGTGTGAGCAGCGCCACCAGGGTTTGCGCGCTGTCCCGTTCCTTGGCGTCATCGGAAAACTTCGCCAGGTCCAGTTGCTGCCCGACATAACTGGCGAACGCGCGGCCGCCCTCGGTCATGGCTTTCATGCTCAGCAGCATGCGGCGCACATCAGGGTGGACGATGATCGGGTCGGCCACTTTGTCCGGAGCTATAGCACCGGTCGGCGCGCGACTCTGAACGCGTTCACGTGCATAGGCGACGGCGCTCTGATAGGACGCTTCGGCGCAGCCGATGCCCTGAATGCCGATGGACAAGCGCTCGTAGTTCATCATGGTGAACATCGCCGCCAAGCCTTTGTTGGCTTCGCCGACCAGCCAGCCGCTGGCGCCATCGAAGTTCATCACGCAGGTGGCCGAGGCCTTGATGCCCATCTTGTGTTCGATCGAACCGCAACTCACAGCGTTGGCAGCGCCGAGGGAACCGTCGGCATTGACCAGTACTTTGGGGACGACAAACAGCGAGATGCCTTTGGGCCCCGCAGGGGCGTCCGGCAGTTTGGCCAGCACCAGATGCACAATGTTTTCGGTCAGGTCCTGATCACCACCGGTGATGAAGATCTTGCTGCCGGTGATGCTGAAGCTGCCGTCGGCCCGGGGTTCGGCGCGGGTGCGGATAATCCCCAGATCGGTGCCGGCGTGGGCTTCGGTCAGGCACATGGAACCGGCCCAGCGGCCTTCGTACATCGGCGGCAGGTAGAGGCTTTTCAGGGTGTCGCTGGCGTGGGCATCCAGCGCCAGACAGGCACCGGAACTCAACGCCGAATACAGTGCAAAGCTGGAGTTGGCGCCGTAGAGCATTTCTTCGAACTGCACGGCGAGCATCTTCGGCATGCCCATGCCGCCAAAATCGGCGTTGCCGGACAAGCCCACCCAGCCGCCTTCGATGTAGGTGGCATAAGCCTGTTTGAAGCCGACCGGCGTGCTGACTTGGCCGTCGACCCACTGGGCGCCTTCCTCGTCGCCACTGCGATTCAATGGTGCAATCAGGTGCGAGGTGACTTTGGCCGCCTCCTCAAGAATGGCGTCGGCGGTGGCGGCATCGACACTGTCGGCCAGGGCCGGCAGGCGTGCCCACAAGGCCGGGGCATCGAACACTTCATGCAAGACAAAGCGCATGTCGCGCAGCGGGGCGTTGAATTCGGGCATAACGAGAACCTCAAAAGGGTGTGCGATGGACACGGCGCCGCTTGAGCAGGCCGTGCCCTTTCAATCAATGGCTGGAAGCGCTGGCGGCACCGAGGCCGGTCTGGGCGCGGACAAACTGGTCGGCGTAAGCATCACGCTCCTTGTCGGCCCGCACGCTGCGGTCGAGTTTGGATACGACGACGATCACCAAGAACGCCAGTGGCATGGAGAACAGCGCCGGGTGGTCGTACGGGAAAATCGCATGCGCATGGCCGAGCACGGTGACCCAGACCGCTGGCGAAAGGATCACCAGGACCAGCGCGCAGATCAGCCCGGCGAAACCACCGATGATTGCGCCTTTGGTGGTCAAGCCTTTCCAGTACATGGCCATGATCAGTACCGGGAAGTTGGTCGACGCGGCGATGCCGAAGGTCAGGCCCACCAGGAACGCGACGTTCATCTTCTCGAACAGAATGCCCAGCAGAATCGCGATGATGCCAAGACCTACGGTGGCCATGCGGGTCACGCGCATTTCCTGTTTCTCGCTGGCTTTGCCCTTCTTGAATACCGTGGCGTAGAGGTCGTGGGAAATCGCCGAAGCACCGGCCAGGGCCAGCCCGGAGACCACCGCAAGGATGGTGGCGAAGGCCACGGCCGAGAGGAAACCGAAGAACAGATTGCCACCGACCGCTTTGGCCAAGTGCATGGCGACCATGTTGCCGCCACCAATCAAGGTGCCACCGACTTCGCCATTGACGTAGTACTGCGGGTCGGTGCCGATGATCACCATCGCGGCGAAGCCCAGGGTGCATACCACCAGGAAGAAAAAGCCGATGAAACCGGTGGCGTAGAACACCGATTTGCGTGCTTCCTTGGCGTTAGGCACGGTGAAGAAACGCATCAGAATGTGCGGCAGGCCGGCAATCCCGAACACCAGGCCCAGCGACATCGAAGCGGTGTTGATCGGGTCGGCGAGCATCGAGCCTGGGCCCATGATGTTCCAGCCACTGGCGTGCGCCTGGACGGCTTTGTCGGCGAGGGTTTCGTAGCTGAAACCGAACTGCGACATGGCCATCAATGCCAAAGTCGTGCCGCCGGCAAGCAGCAGCACGGCCTTGATGATCTGCACCCAAGTGGTGGCGATCATGCCGCCGAAAATCACATAAACCAGCATCAGCGCGCCGACGATCACCACGGCTACCGGGTAGTCGAGGCCAAACAGCAACTTGATCAACTGACCAGCACCGACCATCTGCACGATCAGGTAGCAGCACACCACCGTCAGCGAACCGAAAGCGGCGAAGATCCGTACTTTGTTTTGGTCCAGACGATAGGACACGATGTCGGCAAAGGTGTACCGCCCCAGGTTGCGCAAGCGCTCAGCCATCAGGAAGGTGATGATCGGCCAGCCCACAAAGAAGCCGATGGTATAGATGAAGCCATCGTAGCCCTTGGCGAACACCAGGCTGGACAGCCCCAGCAGCGTGGCGGCGGACATGTAGTCACCGGCAATGGCCAGTCCGTTCTGGAACCCGGTGATGCCACCGCCCGCAGTGTAGAAGTCCGAAGTGGATCTGGTTTGCCGCGCGGCCCACCAAGTGATAGCCAATGTGCCCAATACGAAGACGAAGAACATGCCGATCGCATGCAGGTTGAGCGGCTGTTTTTCCACCGCACCCAACGTGGGTGCAGCCAGCACAACGGAGGCCGGCAATAGCCCGGCAGCGGTGAGGAGAAGTTTACGCAGCAGAGTCATCACTTGCTCTCCTCGAGAATGGCGGCGCCCAGTGCGTCGAAACGTGTGTTGGCGCTGTAGACGTACCAACCGGTCAACAGCCAGGAAAAAATGATGATCGCCGCGCCAACCGGCATGCCCAGGGTCAACATCCGATGCTCGGCGATTGGCGCATGCAACCACTGCGGAGCAAACGCCACCACCAGCATGAACGCGTAGTAGGTGCCGAGCACGGCAGCACTCAGCGACCAGGCCAGGCGCGAACGGCTGCTCACCAATTGAAGGAACTTGGGGTTGGACCGAATGCGTTCACAGCGTTGGGTATCGGTTGAATGAATGTCGATCATGGGTGGCTCCACATTGTTTTTGTTATCAGTGTGTAGGTCAGGGGCAGGGCCGAATTCAGCCTGCACGAGCCCGAAGCGGCAGGTAAAACACCTGCCGCCTGGTGGGTACAACGTCGATTCGGTTAGAGCGCTTTGGCCCTGTCGCGCAGCACGTACTTCTGGATCTTGCCGGTTGAAGTCTTCGGCAGCAGGGTGAAAATCACGGTGCGCGGGACTTTGAAACCGGCCAGGTGTTCGCGGCAGAAACTGATGATGTCGGCCTCGCGAACGTCCTGGTGATCAGCCTTCAATGTGATAAAGGCGCAGGGCGTTTCGCCCCATTTCTCATCGGGACGGGCGACGACGGCTGCTTCCATGACGGCTGGATGACGATAGAGCACACCTTCCAGTTCGATGGTGGAAATGTTTTCACCGCCGGAAATGATGATGTCCTTGAGTCGGTCCTTGATCTCGACATAACCGTTGGGATGACACACCGCCAGGTCCCCGGTGTGGAACCAGCCGCCGTCGAAGGCTTCGGCTGTGGCGGTCGGGTTCTTGAGGTAGCCCTTCATTACGGTGTTGCCGCGCATGAAGATCTCACCGATGGTCTGACCGTCTCGCGGGGTCGGTTCCAGTGTCTTCGAATCGCCAACCATCACACCTTCGAGTGTCGGGTAGCGCACGCCCTGACGGGATTTGATTTGCGCCCGCTCGTCGAGCGGCAGCTCATCCCATTCGGCATGCCAGGCGCAGAGCGTCACCGGGCCATAGGTTTCGGTCAGGCCATAGACGTGGGTGACTTTGATGCCCATCTGTTCCACGGCACCGATCACTTTGGCCGGCGGTGCAGCGCCGGCGACCATCGCGTTGACCGGATGATCGATCGCCGCTTTAGCCGATTCCGGCATGTTGACCAAGGCATTGAGCACGATCGGCGCAGCGCACAGATGGGTGACCTGATGCTCGCGGATCAGCGTGAGGATTTTCTGTGGATCGACGCGGCGCAGAAACACATGCACACCGGCCATGGCGGTGACGATCCACGGATAGCACCAACCGTTGCAATGGAACATCGGCAAGGTCCAGAGGTACACCGGATGGTTACCCATGGCCCAGGTCATCTGGTTGCCCAATGAGTTCAGGTAGGCACCGCGATGGTGGTAAACCACGCCTTTGGGATTGCCGGTGGTGCCGGAGGTGTAATTCAGCGAGATGGCTTGCCATTCATCATCGGGCCACTGCCAGGCGAAAGCAGGGTCGCCTTCGGCCAACAGTGCTTCATAGTCCAGATCGCTGACAGCCTGGCCTTCGCCGTATTCCGGATCATTAACGTCGATGACCAATGGCGGGTGGTCCAGCATGCCGATCGCCGCGTGAATCACATCATGGAACTCACGGTCGGTAATCAGCACCCTGGCTTCGCCATGCTGGAGCATGAAGGCAATGGCTTCAGCATCCAGACGCACGTTGAGCGGGTTGAGCACTGCGCCAATCATCGGCACGCCGAAATGCACTTCGAGCATCTCGGGAATGTTGGGCAACATCACCGCCACCGTGTCGTTCTTGCCGATGCCGCGACCGGCCAGCGCCGAGGCCAGACGGCGGCAGCGGGTGTAGGTCTGCGCCCAGGTGCGGCGGATCGAGCCATGGATGACGGCGGGATAGTGTGGGTAAACGCTGGCGGTGCGCTCGATGAAGCTGAGCGGAGACAAGGCAATATGGTTGACAGCCGCAGGGCTTAGCCCTTGTTCATAGATCGACATGTACGGTACTCGGTGGCTGATTGTTAGCTCTATAGGTGACCTTGCAGCGTAGCCGCTGAGGTCCCTTTTATGTCCGGCTTGCTTTATATAACATTCAGCTAGAGATATGGAAGTACAACCTACGTAATATAGGATATGTACTATATTTGATTCTTCCGAATCTAAATGAATAGAGTGACACCGCCGAGGCCGGTATATCCTTGGCCTCCCCAACGAAGCGGACCTGTGATGACCCTGACTCCCGTTCGATTGCACAGCTGGTTGCGCCTTCAGCGCGAGGGTGTCTCTCTGGCCGCCCGGGCCGATGCGTTGTGCCGTGCGCTGCAGGATTGCCCCGAGGTGCGCCGGGCGGTTTATTTGAGTTGGCAACCCAATGCGCGGATTTACAGCCACGAGGGCGCCGCCCAGCATTTTCCTCCGGGGCTGGGCGACCCTTCGCTGGCCAGCGATCAACGGTTGTTTGATCGACTGACCGAAGCGGGGCGGCTGGATCTGACTCAAGTACGTCAATTCGATTGTTGGCTGGCCGGCCGACTGCGCCGGGCCGCTATCAGCCATGGCCAGGTGTTTGATCTGGCGTTGCAACCGGGGCAGGCGGGGTTGTTGCTGGTGGAAGTGTGCGAGGGCGTGAGTCTTGATTGGCTGGGCTGGGTGCAGGACTTGCTGACGACGTTGCTGAGCAGCGTCAACGGCATGCTGCGCGGTTCACCGCTGTTGGGGCACGACCCGCAACCGAGTCTGCTGCTCGATGCGCAGGGCCGGCCATTGGAGTTCAACGCGGCGCTGCTGGCGTTGCTGGCCGAAAAGCCGCTGACCGATGTGCTGGGTTTTTTACCGGTCAATCACCGGGTGCTGGTACGCGCCTGCCTGGACCAGCAACGCGCCATCGAAGGGGTCGAAGCCCAATTCGAAGCGCAGATCCTGATCTGGACGTTTATCCCCGATCCGCAGGACAACCGTGTGCTCGCCCGGTGTCGCGATGCCACGGCACAAGTGCTGGCCGAGCGTGAAGCGGCCACGGCACGGCGGCTGTACCGGCTGATCATTGAAAACACCACCGACCTGATTTCCCGACACACACCGGACGGGCGCTTTCTTGATGCCTCGCCGGCGTCCTGGACATTGCTCGGCTACTGGCCGGAGGAGTTGCGCGGGCAAATGGCCCAAGGCTTGTTCCATGGCCAGGACCTGGCCAGCCTGGTGCAGCGCGCGCGGGATGCCCTGGAGCAGGATGGTTATCACACGATGACGTATCGGATCCGCCATCGGGATGGGCATTACCTGTGGTTTGAAACCGCCAGCCGCGCGATTCGCGAGACCTATACCGGGGCGGTGGTGGAAGTGGTCAGCGTGTCCCGTGACATTACCGCCCGGGTGCACGCCGAAGAGAACAAGCGACGCCTGGCGGAAGTCGTCGAGGCCAACACTGATCCGGTGTTGTTCATCGACCCCGAGGGGCAAGTCACTTACCTCAATCCAGCGGCGCGGCGCATCCTGGGGGTCGATGAGCAACAACCGATGCCAGCCCTGGCAACGTTGTTCGCCAGCGGCGACCTGGTACGTCTGCAGCGTGATGGCTGGAGCAGCGCCGAACGCGACGGTGTCTGGAGCACCGATGCGCGATTGCAGCCACCGGGCGGCGGCACTTCTGTGCCGGTATCGCTGGTGCTGCTGGCGCACCGTTCGGCCGGTGGCGAGCGCTATTACTCGTTGGTGGCGCGGGACATGACCGAGCGTGAACTACGTGAAGTGCAACAGCGCCGCCATCAGGACGAACTGGCGCACACCGCGCGGTTGGTCACCCTGGGTGAACTGGCCTCAGGCATCGCTCATGAAATCAACCAGCCATTGGCGGCGGTCGTCAATTACGCCAATGCCAGCCAGCGCTATTTACAGACGCTGGATTCCAATCCCCAGGCCGCCGCCAAAGTAGCGCAAGGGCTGGAGCGCATTACCCATCACGCCACTCATGCTTCAGAAGTGATCAAACGTTTGCGGGCGTTTCTGCGCAAGGGGCAACGCCGGATGCAGTCCTTGAATTTCACCGAGGTCGCCCGCGAGGCCGTGCGTTTATGTGCCTGGGAGGCGAGCAATTGCCAAGTGACAATCGAGGATCGCCTACCGGATAATCTGCCGCCGATCTATGCCGACCGAGTGCTGCTGGAGCAGGTCCTGCTCAATCTCCTGCGAAATGCCATCGATGCCAACCGCGAACAACATCCGGGGCAACCCTCGCTGATCGTGATGGCTGCGGGGCAGGGCGGTGGTGCAACCGTGGAAATCAGTGTGCAAGACCAGGGGCCAGGCGTCAGCGAGCCCGAACTGGAGCAGATATTTACCCCGTTCTATACCAGCAAGGCCGATGGCCTGGGGCTTGGCTTGTCCATGAGCCGCAGCATCATCGAAGGTTTCGGTGGCGAATTACAGGCCCGACGCCAACCTGTCGGGCTGCTGATGTGCTGCCGTTTGCCGCTGGCCGGTCCAACAAAACAACAACAGGAATAACGTAATGGCAGGTGCGACGGAGCACGTGGTGTATGTGGTCGACGATGACCAAGGCATGCTCGATTCAACCGTCTGGTTGTTGGAGTCGGTGGGGCTCAAAGCCTTGCCGTTTACCAGTGGCGTGGAGTTTCTCAATGCCTGCGATGCCAGTCTTGATGCCTGCGTGCTGCTCGATGTTCGCATGCCCGGCATGGGCGGTTTGAACGTGCAGGAAGAAATGCGCGCACGTGAGCTGAACCTGCCGATCATTTTCGTCAGCGGGCACGCGGATGTGCCGATCGTGGTTCGCGCCTTCAAGGCGGGCGCCCATGACTTCATCGAGAAGCCCTACAACGAGCAATTGCTGCTGGACAGCGTGCAACAGGCGCTCAGCAACTGCGCGGCAAACCGCTCGGGCAATCAGGGGCACGAAGCCTTGCAGGCGCGCTTGCTGACACTGACCCCACGGGAGCGCGATGTCTTGCTGCCGCTGGTCCAGGGTTACACCACCCGTGAGATCGCCGAGCAACTGGGCGTCAGTGCGAAAACCGTCGACCTGTATCGTTCGCGGGTGATGAAACGCATGCAGGCCAATACCTTGCCGGACCTGGTGGGCATGGCCATCGCCGCTGAACTGGTTGATCCGCTGAAACTGCGGTGATTGCTGGCGTTTTCTAATGATCGTCTATGGGAGGGGAGGATCAGCCGCAGGGCAGACCGGACGTCCCGCCAACGTCATGACTGCCTGAGCTTGCGCTAGCATGAAAGATGTTCAGGCCACTCGCCATTGAGAGTCTGGTCATGGGTGTCGAGTGTGCGTGACGGGCTCTGTTAATTGCAGGAGCCGGAGGAGGCGTGTTGAAACCATTCCAGCTCAGACCTAGCGCCTCAACCCTGAACATGTTGCGTCAAGCGTGCCTGCAACGCCGTGATGCGGTGCCGCCAACGTTAACGGAAAGAGCGCTGATCCCGGACATTCCAGATGCTCGTTACTGGCTGGACCAGGACCTGACGCCGTTCATTCGGGATGTGAGCCAGGCCAACCTTCGAGAGGCTGAGGCGCTCGCCAGCGCAGGGCTACCGAACGACATCCTGCCGCGGGCAAATCTGCTGGCCGTTTCGGGCGGCGGCGACGCCGGCACATTCGCGGGGGGCATCATTGCGGGATGGACCCGGCATGGGACTCGACCGGTGTTCAAAGTCGTCACCGGCATTAGCGCTGGCGCCCTGGTCGCCCCGTTTGCCTACCTGGGGCCCCAGTACGACGATGTCATTGTGCGTATCTGCAATGCAGTCGGTCCAAAAGACATTTTCCATGCGCGCAATATGCTGACCCGTCTTACCAGCGATGGGATGGCGCACAGCAAGCCACTGTCGCGGCTCATTGCACAGCACGTCACTGCCGAGATTCTTGCAGCGATCGCGTTGGAATACGCCAAGGGACGGCTCCTGATGATCGGTACAACCGACCTTGATTCAGGGCGCCCGGTCACCTGGAACATGGGCGCTATTGCCTCCAGCCAGGCACCGGGAGCGCTCGAGCTGTTTCGCAACATCATGGTCGCGTCGATGAGTATTCCAGGTGCCGTCTCACCCGTCATGATTGATGTGGACGTTAACGGCCACCCGTTTCAGGAAATGCACGTGGACGGAGGTGTCCTTACGCAAGTGTTCCTTTACCCACCTGGCACCGTGATGGCGCTGAACCAGGTGCCCGGAGCGCGTTTGCGTCGTGAGCGGCATTTCTATGTCATTCGCAACGGCAAACTGGAACTGCAATGGTCCGGAACCAAGCGCCGAACCTTGAACATCGGCGGTCGAGCCATCAGCGCATTGATCCAGAATCAGGGGATCAGCGATCTGGATCGGATTTACCGAATTGCCCAACAGGATGGGGCGGACTTCAATCTGGCGTACATCGGCTCCGACTTCCACATTTCTCGCCTGCATAAATTCGATGGCGAATACATGAAGCGCTTGTTCGAATACGCCTTTGAACTCAGTGCCAAAGGCTACCCGTGGCATAAATCGCCGAGTTTGTGAGAGACGGTCTCAGCCGATCGGTTCGGCCGTACAACTCATTTCCCCGGAGCCTGGCTTCTGGAAAAGCACCACGTCGCCGTCTTGCCAGAAGCTGTAGTTCCCCTGGGAATCCTTGCCGGTGTATTGGGTTCCCGAATCATTCTGCACTTGGTTCAGGGTGATCGAGCTGTTCGCCCATTGCAGGTACACGACACCAGGCTGCGTGTTAAAGAAAGTGGCGGCGATCAACGCCTTTAACCCTGTACACCGAAAAGCCAGGGGGCCTTCGGTGAGTCTGTCTGGATCGTTGGTTCTTGCAATTGCCGAGCCTTGGCGTAGCTGGTGCGCGCGCTCGGCATAACTTCGGATCGCGCACGCCTTGGGCGCAGGGTCGGAGGCACACTGATTGCGAGCCTCGATCCAGAACTGCTGGTCGATCATGACTTTGTCTGGACGCGGTACTGAATGATCATCCGTGAGCGCCAGGCGATAAAGACGTGTCAGTTCAATATCCATCTGCGTCAGTTGTGGATCGCGACAGATAAGCTTCTCGACGGACGCTCTTGCCGTGGCGCAGTCGAAGCTGGTCTGGATGATTGGCGAGGCAGGCGCGGCGTTGGCACAGGTGCTCGTCGCCGCGCACAGGCTGGCAGCGAGCAGAGAGGTGAAAAGGGCCGTGACCGTTTTCATGTTGGCTTGATCATTACGTGATGCCCGGATTGCTGTGGGATTTATCGATCCGTTGAGCAGTCATTCGTTCGCATTGGGTGTATCGCAGTGTAAGTCAGTGCTCAAAACTTGCCACATAACGGCGAAAGCAGGATCCAGATTGATCGGTTCTCGCGGTGGACTTATAAAGTGCTTCTCGCTAATGTCCTGTGCGGCAAAACTGACGCATTCCGGTTACTTAAAAGGAGATATTTATATGGAAGTACGTTGCACATCAATCGAAGAAGTTCGTCAGCACATAGACCTCATCGACCGCGATGTGGTTGCACTCCTCGCCAGACGCGGCAACCTCGTCACCCAGGCGGCGGCCTTCAAGAAAACCACTGATGATGTGCGCGCTCCAGCGCGGGTTGAACAGGTCATCAGCAAAGTGCGCGGAATTGCGAACGATTCCGGTGCCTCACCTGATGTCGTGGAGCGGGTATACAGAGCCATGATCGCTGCATTCATTGACGAAGAGTTGAAAACTCACTCAGCCCTGAAAGATAAGTTTTGAAGTCGTCTGCTTTCCTGATCACCGAGGCTTCGCGAGGCTGAATCTTAGCCCCGCGACGCCAATGCACTGATCCTATTTTTGGCTGAGTGCCGCTATCGATACGCCCGAAGCAACGAAGGTGAGTCCTGCCCCTACGTTCAGACCATTTACCAGTCGTGGCCTCTGACGCAAAAATCGGGACAGTGCAGTGGCAAATACGCCCATAAGTGCAAATCCAACTGCCGTAAGTGCGGCGAACCATATGCCGTACACCAGCATCTGCACGCTCACTGAGCCGCGTTGTGGGTCGACGAACTGCGGGATGAACGCAAGGACGAAAAACCCAGGCTTCGGATTGAGTGCTGCCGAGAGTAATCCCGTGAGGAAAATGCTCGGCAGTGATTGCCGAGTCGCTGGCTGGAAGCTAATCAGGCTACGAGAGCGTAGGACTTTTATGCCAAGCCAAAGTAAATAACCGGCGCCGATGAGCTTGACGACCCAGAAGGCAACTGCGGACGTCTGCATAAGCAAAGTCAGTCCTAGCGAAGCGGTTGCCACATGAAAGAGAATTCCCGCCCCAGATGCCATGCCCGATACGATAGCGGCGATCCTGCCCTGACTGAGTCCTCGGCCTACGGCCAGTAGATTGTCCGGGCCTGGTGCGAGTACCAATAGTAAGCACGCGGCAGTATAGGCAAGCCAAATATTGATCGGAAACACGGCATTCTCCTTAAGCCTCACCGAGGCATCCATCCTCATGTAGCGCCAGACTGTGCCCATAACAGGCTGCAAAGTCAAAGCCACTGCATTTGAGAAGATGTAGTTACCGAACGGTTACTAGGGCGTTGAGAAATCATCAGTTCGCGCAACGCTCACACCCCTAGTGGAAGCGGGCGAGCCCGCTTCCACAGGCTTGTGGGCTTAACCCAAGGCTGTGAAATCGCTGGCGTGCAGCTCCTGGACGCCCACCAGTTGGATTTCGAACTCGGGGGTGGCGCTAGCGTTGACACTGCCGTAGAGAATGCCATCGGCAAAGCGCAGTTGGCCGGTGGCGTCGGCAGGGTCGAAGGCGTTGCTGCCGATGAAGGTGAAGGCGTCGACAGCGATGGTCAGCGGTTTGGCGTCCAGGCCGGTGAAATCCAGAAGATCGCCTTCGGTGCTCTTGAAACCGTTGATCACATCACGCAAAGCCCCGACGCCCATGTCCGACAGCGCACCAAACGCGTAGGTATCCGTGCCAGTGCCACCGGTGAGGTTGTCGGTGCCTGCACCGCCGATCAGCCGGTCATTACCCGAACCGCCCACCAGCGTATCGTTGCCCGCACCACCGTTCAGAACGTTCGCGGCACTGTTGCCCGACAGACTGTCGGCGTAGGCGCTTCCCGTCAGGTTTTCGAAGAATTTCAAGGTGTCGAGCCCGGAACTCACGGTGTTTTGTTGCGCTGACGTCGAGAGGTTTACGGTAACGCCGGACAGGGCGCGTTCAAAAGACACCGTGTCATTGCCATCGCGCCCGTCCAGCACGTTGTTGCCGGCTCCGGCGAACAGTGTGTTGTCCAGCGCGTTGCCCGTGCCATCGGCGGCGCCGGTGCTATCGATATACAGATGCTCGACGTTGTTGCTGAGGGTGTAGGCCGCCAGGCTGCTGTGCACACTGTCGATCCCTCCAGACACCGCATTGCTGTTGATCTCGATCACTGCGTCGTCGGCGTTGTCGACATAGTAGGTGTCGTTGCCATCGCCCCCACTCATGCTGTCGTCCCCTGCGGCACCATTGAGCACGTTATTGGCGGCATTGCCGGTGATGAAGTTGTGCCGCTCATTGCCGGTGCCGTTGATGGCCAACACGCCGGTGAGCACCAGGTTCTCGAGATTGGTGCTCAGGGTCCAGCTGAGCGAGGCCTGCACCGTATCGATCTGCGAGGTCGAGGTGTTGGTTTCCACTACGCGGTCGAGCGCGTTATCGACCACATAGATGTCGTTGCCATCGCCACCGGTCAGGGTGTCGGCGCCCAGTTTGCCATCCAGCGTGTCGTTGCCCGAGCTGCCCGCCAAGGTATCCGCCTGGTCCGTACCGGAAATCATGTTCCGGGCGTTGTCGAAAATGGCCTGCACGCTGTTGTTGTCGTTGGGGTTGCCCTGGAAACCAAGGTCATTGGCAATGTAGTCGGCCAGGCGCTGGCCGACGATCTCCGCCGACTCCTCGTGCAGGTGCCAGACGTCGTCGGGATACGCCATTGGATCGACTTCGTAGCGCAAGGGGAGGTCGGTGTAGTCCACCGCCAGCTTGACATCGGCGCGCTCGGCGGCGATGGCTTCCTGGGCGGCGCGGACATAGCCAACCCCCTCGACGATGGAGGCAATTTTCTCCTCCGAATAACCACGGGCACGCGCCGCGTCCTGTTCGTAGTGACCGGTTTCCATCAAGTACACGCTGAAGTTGCCGAACTGGGCATGCAGGTAATCAAACACCTTCAGGGTCGCGGCCTTGTAGGCCGCTGCTGCCGCTGCTTTGTCCGTGGCGCGGGCGATCTCCTGGGCGGCTTCCTCACCCTGGCCCCAAATGATGCCCATGGTGACGTTATCGATCGATTGCAGTTCGGTGAGCTGGTCGCGCAGCAGCGTCACTGCGCGCAACAGCGCAGCCCCGGGTTGGTTGGTGTCGGTCAGCCACCAGCACAATTTGAGTTCCTCGGCGCTGAGCGTCGACAGGCCGGTAACCGTGCTGCCGCCCACCGCGATGTCGATGCCGTTGCCATTGGCATCAGTGAACTGGCTGCGCACGTCATAGGGGGTGTAGCGGTCCAGGTCGTTGACCAGCATCGAGGTGCCGGACTGATTGTCGTCCTCTGTCATGCGCAGCAGGCGCGCATTGGATTGGCCGAGGGTGGGCAGGTAGAGGATGTTTTGCTGGACGCTCTCGCCGAACACGAAGTCGCTGGCGGTCAGGGTGTTGAGGTAGTTGCCGTTGAGGGCGATTTCAAAACGATTGCCATCGGCATCCGCTTCGGCGGACTTGATGTAGGTCTTGTTGCCGGCCGCGTTAAGGGTGATGTACAACGTGCCATTGCGGCCATCGCCGAGGCCGACAAAGCCCAGACCGGAAACATCGATCTTGTCGACGCCCACGGTGAAGTCATAAATCGTGTCGGTGGCCGTGATACCCCCCGTGTCGTAGTCGCGATAGCTGTCGAGCACGTTGGTGTAGCGGAAGGTGTCGGCACCGTCGCCGCCGTACAGCGAATCGCGTCCGGCGCCGCCGTCGACGATGTCCGCGCCGGTGCCGGCCTTGATGGTGTCGTTGCCACCGAGGCCGAGGATCAAGTCCACGCCCGCCGTGCCGTTGAGGGTTTCGGCATTGTTGGTGCCGGTGATGGTGTTGGCGGGCGCATCGGCCACTGTCAGGGCGAAGCTATCGCTGACCGATGCACCGGCTGGGTCCATGGCTTTGACCTGCACGTTGTAGTTGCCGGACGCGGTGCTGGTCGGCGTGCCGGTGAAGGTCAGGTTGGTGGCATTGAAGCTCAGCCACCCGGGCAGGGCGCTGCCGTCGGCCAGGGTCGCGGTGTAGCTCAGGCTGTCGTTATCCGGATCGGTGAAGCTGGTGGCCGGCACCACGTAGCTGAACGGGGTGTTTTCGGTCGCGCTCTGATCCAGCAGCGGCGTGGCCAGCGCCGGCGCCTGATTGGTCGGCGATGAGGTGGCGAAGACAAAATTAGCGCTGGTCAGCGTGTTGAGGTAGTTGCCGTCCAGTGCCACTTCGAAGCGGTTGCCATTGGCATCGGCGGTCAGGGACTTGATGTAAGTCTTGGTGCCGGCACTGTTGAGCACCACGTACACGGTGTTGTTCTTGCCATCCCCCAGGCCGGTGAAACCCATGGCCGAGAGGTCGATCTTGTCGGCGCTGATATCGAAATCGGTGATCAGGTCGCCAAGGTTGGCACCGCCGGTGTTGTAGTTGCGGTAACTGTCCAGGCGATTGGAGAACACAAAGGTGTCCGCCCCGGCGCCACCGGTAAGGGTGTCCATACCGGCGCCGCCGTCGAGTTTGTCGTTGCCCGCGCCGCCACTGAGGTTGTCGTTACCCGCCAGGCCGAGGAGGGTGTCGGCCGAATCGCTACCCAGCAGCGAGTCGCTGCCGCTGGTGCCGGTGATCACCCGATTAAAGATGAAGTTATTGGCCGTCAGGGTGCTGGTCAGGTTACCCGAGAGGATCAGCTCGAAGCGATTGCCGCTGGCGTCGGCATCGTAGTCCTTGATGTAGGTGCGGTCGCTGCTGGCGCTGTAGCTGACCTGCAGGGTGCCGCCACGGCCGTTGCCCAGGCCGGTGAAACCGAGGCCGGCGAGGTCGATCTTGTCCTGGGTGATGTCGAAGTCGGTGATGATGTCATCGAAGCTTGTGGTTGCGTTGCGGTAACTGTCGGACTGAGCGGTGAAACGGAACGTATCGGCGCCGGTTCCGCCGGTGAGTTTGTCGATGCCTGCACCACCCACCAGAATGTCGCCACCGGCCCCGCCATTGATGGTGTCGTTGCCGGCCCCGCCGTAGAAAATCTCGCTGGCGGCGCTGCCCAGCAGGGTGTCGTTGCCAGCCGTACCTTGCACGGTGGTCATCGGCTCCGTGGCGCTGACGTAGCTGCCATCACCATAGATCAGCGTGGCACCTTTGCTGGTGTGACTGATGGTGTTGCCAATAATGGCGTTGCGATCAGTGCCGTCTTCATTGCGCTCTGCAACGCCGTAGGTCGAGAGGTCGCTGCCGATGATGATGTTGCCCTGGATCGTGTTATCGCTACCGTTGAAGTACTTGCCGGACACACCCAGGGTGTCGTTGTAGGACTGGATGATGATCTCTGGTACGGGGCTGCCCAGGGAGTTGTTGCTGAGCGTGTTGTCGATGATCTCGACGTGGTTGCTGCCGTAGATGCGGATCCCGGCGCTGGTGTTGTCGTGAATATCGACGCCGCTGACTGTCACCTCGCTGGACATTTTGATCAGCACCCCTTCGGCGCCGTTGCCGTACACCTCGCCACCGGTGATGGTGATGTTTGTGGGGGAGGGGATGTCCTCACTGCCGCGCTGGATCACGATGCCATTGCCGCCGTTGTTGTAGGCAACGTTATTGGTGAGCGTGAAGTCGTGGGTGCTGGTGACGATGTTGAAACCGTGGCGGTCGTTGTCGTAGGCGATGTTGTTTTCGAAGGTGCTGTCGCTCAGGAAGTCAGCAACGAAGCCGTCCAGGCCGTTGCCGTGGGACACGCTGTTCTTGATGACCATGTTGACGGTCTGCTCGTGGGGGTCGAAACCGTACCCGGAGCAATCCTTGATCTCGACGCTGTCGAGGGTGACGTTAGAGTCGTAGCCTGCTTCGCCGGGAATGTAGCCGTTGAACCAACCGTCGATCTTGCCCGTGGTGTTGTCACGGTTGCCATCGATGGTGAGGTTGCTGACACCGAAGTCGTGGGTTTCCTCGCCATAGGCGGAGCGGATGACCCCCGTGATCTTGGTGTCGGAGCCGTCAGCCACCTTGACGGTGGTTACGCCCATGCCGTCGCCGTACAGGTAGACGTTGCTCTTGAGCATCAGGCAACCGTCGGAAGGTTCCTCACCTCCCGAAACGATATAAGTTCCGGTCGGCATATACACCTGCCCCCCGCCTGCAGCGGCCGCCGCATCAATTGCACTTTGTATTGCCGCCGTATCGTCAGTGATGCCATCTCCTTTGGCGCCAAAATTTTGTACATTGAAAATCATGAGCTTATCTCCGTATCAGGCGAAAACCTCGGTAGATGCCAATATTCCATCGACAGCTACCGTGTTATGACCCAGCGGAGGGCAAAAGTTGTGACCGCGTATCGGG
Organism: Pseudomonas sp. JL3; assembly: GCF_031570575.1. Lineage (NCBI taxonomy): Bacteria > Pseudomonadati > Pseudomonadota > Gammaproteobacteria > Pseudomonadales > Pseudomonadaceae > Pseudomonas > Pseudomonas sp. JL3. The sequence continues at coordinate 30,908 of NZ_JAKWJK010000001.1, read as the reverse complement.
GAAGCGTCAAAAAACCGGACTAACTGATTAGCGGTTGCGAGATGTTTTGAGGTGTTTTGAAAAAATAACGTTCTGTTGACGTTTGCTTAGGGCGTCCGTTGGTCGTGCCGGGGGGACGAAGGTGCAGGGCGCAGTTCCAATGGAGGCAACTGTTTTTTCTTAAAGGAGATTGGACATGACCAAGCGACAAGAACCGCATCACGGCTTTTCCGACGACCCTCAAAAAGTTAAAGAGGCAGGGCGTAAAGGCGAGCAAAACGCCAATGTGGCAACCGACAAGGCGGAGAAAGCTCGAATCGGCGGGCAGCATAGTCATGGGGGAACACGCGGAGAACGATGATATACCTGCTCGACCTGCTGATGCCTATGTCAGCAGGTCGCAGGCCAGCCAGTCGCAAATGCAATGCACACTCAAGGGCTGATTGCAGACTCCCTGGAGAGGGATTGTCATACATCGAGGTGTCATGCATGTAATTCAAGCGTGCGGTGGTAGCAGTCATGGCAAAGGCTTGGCATGCGCGTCTTAGAGTATTGCGTTAGCCAAAAGCCTTGCCGGTGAGCGACCTCATTGCCGTGTCACGAACACCGAAAGGCCCTTGGGAAGTTTGAGATCCGTTAGCCAGAAACCAGGTTAGAGTGTTCACCAATGTCTGTTCATAAGCTCCCTCCACTCGATTCGCGTAGTCGCGCCAAGCGGTTCCAGCGAACGAACAGGGCAAAAAAACCGTATATCAATCGTTATGTGAAGAATGAATCGTCCGCTGTTTATTTCTCTAGATGGGCCCAAAGGAGCCGGCAAAACCACATTGTTGGAGGCCGTTACGAAAGTACTGAGGGCAGACAACAAAAAGGTAATCCGACTTTGCGAGAAAAAAAGCGATCCCTATAGGGGGGAAACAATGAGCCTCGTGAACAAACTCGTCAGAAATCCCACCCGGGATTTGGAGTTGGAGGTTTGCGAGCGCTTTGCTGATAGCCGTACTTGGATTTCCCACCACGTGCTGGCTAAACAGCCACCAGGCAGCATCATCTTGATCGATCGCTGGTACCCGTCTGATGCCGCGTTTCGCCGGATAGTCCCGTTTGCAGAGATTCTACAGTTGAACATTGATCGAAACGTGCGAGTGCCAGACCTGCATGTCGGAGTTGTCACCGCCCCTGAAATTTCATGGGCAAGGGCAGCGGCACGAGGGCGTGGGCTGAGCAGTACTGTGATCCATAAGCTGGAAGAACATGTCGCTTGCACCAAGGCGTTCGAGCGAGCGATTGCGGATCACGGCTGGGTTTTATGCCGTAATGAAGGAACGATCGAAGACGCAACGATGCAGGTGATTTCCGAGATCCATAGAGTCCTTCGATTGTAGTGGTCTAATGAAACCGGACACCCATTTAGGCGAGAATGCTCGCCAGATCGAGGTGTCAAATGACCAAACAACGCCGTTCATTTTCTGCTGAATTCAAACGCGAGGCTGCCGACCTCGTACTCAAGCAAAACTACAGCTTCATCGAAGCCAGCCGTTCACTCGGCGTGGGCGAATCGGCCCTACGTCGTTGGGTCGACCAGGTTCAGCAGGAGCGCAAAGGCGTTACCCCGCAGAGCAAAGCGCTGACACCGGAACAGCAAAAAATCCAGGAGCTTGAAGCCCGGATCGCTCGCCTTGAACGGGAAAAAGGCTGCCGCGCTCTTGATGTCGGAAGATCACGAGCGTATGCGCTGATCAATCAGCTGAGCGCCCATGAGCCGGTTGATTGGCTGTGTAAAGTGTTTGATATCAGCCGCTCAAGTTTCTATGCCCACGGTCTCAGACGTCGGACATCCGGATGTTGAACGGCTTCGGTTGCGCAGCCGGGTGAGTGAGTTGTTTTCACAAAGTCGCAGCGCTGCCGGCAGTCGAAGCATTCTCTCGTTGATGCGTGAGGATGGTGAGCAACTCGGTCGATTCAAAGTGCGCAGCTTGATGCGTGAGCTTGACCTCGTCAGCAAACAGCCAGGTTCTCATGCCTATAAACGAGCGACGGTTGAGCGATTGGATATCCCAAACATCTTGAATCGGGAGTTCGATGTCCCGGCACCCAACCAAGTGTGGTGCGGCGACATCACCTACATTTGGGCCCAGGGGGAATGGCACTATCTGGCGGTTGTGCTGGATCTTTGCGCGCGCCGTGTCGTGGGCTGGGCATTGTCGGAAAAGCCGGACGCCGATCTGGTTATCAAGGCGCTGGATATGGCTTACGAGCAACGAGGAAGGCCTCAGGGCCTGCTGTTCCACTCGGATCAAGGGTCGCAGTATGCGAGCCGCCTGTTTCGCCAGCGACTGTGGCGTTATCGCATGCGTCAGAGTATGAGTCGCCGGGGAAATTGCTGGGACAACGCGCCGATGGAGCGCGTGTTCCGTAGCTTGAAAACTGAATGGATACCGACCGTGGGCTACAGAACTGCTCAAGAAGCCCAGCGCGATATCAGCTATTTCTTGATGCATCGGTACAACTGGATTCGACCCCATCAATTCAACGGTGGACTGGCTCCAGCTCGGGCCGAAGAAAAACTTAACGTCGTGTCCGGGACTAGTTGACCACTACAACGCGGCCAATTGGTTGGTGAAAGCGATATCGAATTTCATTTCTGTACTGACTCCACGTCCGCTGTGTCTGAAGCTGAGAGAGTAAGGCCAACGGTGATTTTGCAAGATTTGGTCATGCCGGGACTGGATGGTCTTTCGCTCATTGAAGCCTATCGAAAAAACAAAAATACGAATGGTATTCCAATTATTGCTTTGTCAGTTAAAGAAGATGCCGTCGTAAAGAGTCGAGCCTTTGAGGCAGGAGCCGACGACTACCTGGTAAAGCTACCCGATCCCATCGAGCTAATTGCACGCATTCGCTATCACTCACGGTCATTCGTGACGGCTAGAAAACTGGATAACGCCTACAGTCTTTTACGGGCAAGTCAGCAGCAAGTCTTGGACACGAACCTTGTGTTGCAAATGGCCAATAGTGCATTGCAGCGGCTTATCAATTTAGACGGCCTGACCGACTTGCCGAACCGCAGACATTTCGATGATTTCTTAGAGGCCCAGTGGCAGCGTGCAATCGAAACAGGGGCTGAAATTTCACTGCTGATGGTTGATGTGGATTTCTTCAAGCTTTTCAATGATGAGTATGGGCATTTAGCTGGCGATGACGCGCTGAAAAAAGTTGCCGCTGCTATGCGGAATACGGTAACGGATGAGTCCTATCTACCAGCGCGATATGGTGGTGAAGAATTCGCGGTTATTTTGCCTGGCGCGTCGGAGTCGGTCGCGAAGACGATTGGGAATAGCCTTCGGGAGAAAGTCGAAGAGATGAATATCCCCCATCATTCTCCCAAACCGGACTCTGTCGTAACGGTAAGCATCGGGCTCGCGACGCTGGCTCCTACAGCGTCGGGCGGCAGCAAAGAGCTGATTGAGTTGGCTGATAAAGCGCTTTATCTAGCAAAGCGAGGCGGCCGGAATCGAGTCGCCATTAATAATGAAGACTGCGAATAGCTTGGAATTTTCCAGTTGGCGTCATGATGTCATCATCTGATCGTTAGCTTGTGTATGAAGCTTTGATCAAGTCGGTCTTTCCACCACCCGAAAAAGCGACCTTCAGCAGATATCGCCGCCCAGCTCATCAAGGCGCCGCCTTTACCGTCAGCCAAAAGTGCCAGTGCGTGAGGTTGAGGTACAAACTTACTCAACTGCCGGCCTTCTAAAGCAGCGGCTAGATTCCTCGCGAGTATTGGCCCCTGTCGCACGGCGTAGACTCCGTTACGCGGGCAATCGGGCAGGCTGGCACAATCACCCACGGCTAGAATGTGCTGATGGGATACGCTTTGAAAAGTCGGAGTAATTGCGACAAATCCACGTCCATCCTGTGCAAGAGTTCCCTCTTTTAACCAGGGCAGAGGCGTTGCTCCGGTGGCCAAAATGAGTCGCTTGCCGCGCCAAACGATCTGCGATCCACATAGCAATGCATCGCCATATACCGTGTCGACTGTCGAACCCTCGATTAGCTTTACATTAGCACTCGCGAGGCACCGAATTGCCCGAGCTCTCAGTCCTGGCGGATGCCCGGCAAGGATTTCTCCAGAGCTTATAAGTGTTAATTCTGGAACCTGCGGTGCAAGGGCAAGAGCGAGCTCAACCCCAGCAGCACCACCACCCAGAATTGCCAAGGGCATAGGTAATTTCTGCCAGGTACGCCAGGCACAGACGAGCCCCTCGAAAGGCTTCACTGGAACCAGCTCCAACTCGCGAAAGTCTCCCGGCAGTGGCTGTGGTTTTGAGCCGACGTTTAGAGACAACCAGGTAGCCGAGCAAACACGCCCATCGGCAAACCTCAACGAGTTTGAGTTGGGGTCAATGCCTACAATCTCCCCCTGTATCAGTTCGACACCTGCGCTAGCACAGAGCGGAGATAGAGGCACACGACACTGCTCTGGCCGATACCTTCCAGCCAGCAAGCCCGGAAGCATCCCAGAGTACCAAGCCGATGCTCCATCGCTTATGAGAGCGATACGTCCGTGAGGCCGAAGAACAGAAAGCCACTGACGAAGCACCTCCAAATGGGTATGGCCAGCTCCTGCAAGCAGGAGGTCAAATTCCGCGCTCAAGACGGTTTCTCGTCCGTATTGAAGCCGGACTCAATACGCGGGGTGCCGCCGAGGCGCCATCGATGAAATTTTGAAAGCCAGTGCAGTGCTCCGATGGGGGCACGAGCACGCTTCCATTCTCCGGCCGCGTATTTGTTCGCTTCAGCCAAAGTAGGATAGATATGGATCGTGCCGAGTATTTTGTTCATGCCGTAGCCGTGTTGCATGGCAGCCACGTATTCGATGATTAGATCACCTGCATGCTGGCCCACGATTGTTACGCCGAGGATCCGATCCTTGCCAGGTTCAGTCAGCACTTTGACGTAACCGTAGGCTGCGCCATCGACGATAGCCCTATCTAAATCATCAATGCCAAAGCGGGTGACTTCGTAGGCAATGTCTTGGGATTCAGCTTCTTGCTCATTCAAGCCAACATGTGCCACCTCTGGATCAGTGAACGTCGCCCAAGGAATCACCCGGTAATCAACTTTGAATTGCTTAAAGCCCCCAAACAGTCCATTCACTGCGGCATACCAGGCTTGGTGAGCTGACGTGTGGGTGAATTGATACGGGCCCGTGACATCCCCTACAGCAAAAATATTGGGGAAGCGTGTTGCCAAGTATTCGTTGGTATTCAGGGTGCCGTTGTCTCGCACCTCCAGACCAAGCTCTTCAGCGCCGAAATCTTTTACATTAGCGACTCGACCCAAGGCCAATAGCACCTGATCAAAAGGTATTTTCACTTCGCTGTTGTCTGCCAGATTTACGCAAATAAGCTGCTGCTGGCCTTCAAATACTTCAAAACATATAGCTTTATGCTGCAACCTGATATCGACGCCATCCGCCCTGAGGCTTGCCATAACGATTTCACTCGCATCGACATCTTCACGGATCATTAACCGCTCAACCATCTCGACTTGGGTCACAGCACTTCCGAGGCGCTGAAATGCTTGTGCCAACTCACACCCGACTGGCCCACCTCCCAAGACGAGCAATCGCTTTGGTTGTTCGCGCAATGCCCATATGTTGTCCGAGGTAAGAGGAGTGATGAGCTCAATACCTTTAATCCTGGGTATCAAAGAACGGGCACCAGTGGCAATAATGATGGATCGAGTGCTCAGGGTTTTACCATTGACCTCAACTGTCCAGGGAGAAGTGATCCTCGCTTCTCCCTCAATGACTTCTACGCCCAGCCCTGTGTATCGCTTGATGGAATCATGCGGTTCGATCTCCGACACCACGCGCTGAATACGTTGCATGACTGCCGCGAAATCAACCTCGCTGGTGACCGATCTAAAGCCCAGGCTTTCGGCTTTTTTAAGTTCGTGGGCAAATTTGGCAGATCGAATGAGTGCTTTAGAAGGCACACATCCCGTGTTCAGGCAGTCGCCACCCATCTTGTGCTTTTCGATAAGCGTAACCTTTGCTTTCACAGCCGCCGCTATGTAAGCCGATACCAAACCACCGGAGCCAGCGCCAATAACCACCAAATTGCGATCAAATCGCTTGGGCTTCTTCCAGCTCGCATACACTTTACGAGTCTTGAACCATTCCAGAATTTTGCGAGACAAAATCGGTAGCAACCCAAGTAGCAGGAATGCACCGATGAGACTGGGTGAGAGGATTCCAGCCAACGAGTTGAGTTGACCAAGCTCGCGACCGGCATTCACATAAAGCAGCGTGCCGGGCAGCATACCCAGCTGACTGACCCACCAGAATGTGCGCACAGGCAACTTGGTCAATCCCATCGCCAGGTTGATCAATACGAAGGGGAATACGGGTACCAGTCGCAAGGCGAATAAGTAGGATGTCCCCTCACGCTCAAGCCCTTCGTTTATTCCCATCAAGCGTTTACTGAACTTGGCTTGTGCCCAGTCGCGCAGCATGAAGCGACTGATCAGCATCGCCAATGTGGCTCCAAGCGTCGATGCAAAGGACACCAGGATCGTACCGCCGAATAAGCCGAATAATGCACCGCCAAGCAGAGTCATCAGAGCGGCACCGGGTAGTGACAGTGCTGTCACCAATACGTACAGAAAGAAATACGCGCCGCCAATGAACCAAGGGTTGGCAGACACCTGCTCACGAAACGTTTCCTGTTGGGTTTTGAGGTTTGTCAGGTCGAGATATTGGCCCAGATCGAAGATAAAAAAAGAAGCGATCAGCGCAGTTATCACCACCAAAAGTATGAGCTTACGAAGGTTCATGAGAGAGGGTCCTTTAGCGTAGAAACTGAACACTCCTGAAAGTCGCCCAGCAAGGCTGATGGTGGAAGATCGTCAGTTCCATTGAGTAAACGATCACGATAAGAAAGTGCTGCCGGGCTCTGTGAGGGCCATTGTCGGTCGAAGTCCTGGAGGAAGGCCGCATGGTTGTATTCAAGTGAGATTGCTTCGACATAGAGTCCGAGCAACTGAGCGCGATAAAGCGCCTGGGGATGGGAGGTGGAAGCTATCCGCGTGACAAGCCCTTTACGTTCTGCGTTGAAGTTTGGAAGGCCGGCAGCTCCGTTATTTATCACCGCCCCAGAACCCCAGCTCAAGGCTGCGGGGGAGCAGGTGTGGCTGGTGGCGAATACGTCGATTTTTCGTTCAGCCATCCAATCCGCCAATTCCTTTTGGCGATCAACAGATTTTAATGCCTGACGTGAACACTGCCAGCCGGCAAGTGAACGCTCATCACCATGACTGATGGCGACTGTACGTCCGGCGACTTCGACCAATGCATGGGCAGGACGCAACGCCAGACTATTCGGATCCATTGATCCACTCCCTAAACTTTTAATGCGCCGGCGCAACTCGAGCCCTGACCAGCGGTGCAAGCAAAGCAATGGTCGCGGGTATTGATGGGGTTATTTTCCAGGCTTGGAGATTGGAGCAAGTCACGCAGATGAGGCCGATCACGACCAATCAGATCAGGCATGAACATCGGCAGGTCTAGCATTTGGTTGAAGTCGCAGTCGTAGAGGTAACCTTGCCAGTCGACGCTGATCAAGTTCCGGCACATGACTGCATCGAGATTTTCTGATCGATAGCTATCTCTGAGCAGCTGCATGTAATTACCGAACTGCCCCTTGCTGACCAGGGTGCTTCCAAATCGGGCTATGGGTTGGTTGATGATAGTCAGGAGATGGTTGAACTGAATGCCGAAATCTTCAGCCAAGTGAACTTTGTAATCGATCTCGAGCTGAGCCTGTGGAGGCGGCAAGTTTGCGCCTTGAGGGTTGTAAACAAGATTCAGGATCAAGCCGGTGTCAGAAAAACCGTATCCGAGATTGTTGAGCTTCTTGAGGCCTTCAATACTGGCGTCGAATACCCCATCACCACGTTGCCTGTCGACATTCTCACGGGAGTAGCAGGGCAGAGATGCAGTCACCTCAACTCCTTGCTCAGCCAGAAACTCCGCTAAGCCTTCATATCCTGGCTCACTGAGAATCGTTAAATTACAGCGGTCAATGACTCGCAATCCTTCTCGCCGAGCATGGACAACGACTTCTCTGAAACGGGGATGCATTTCCGGAGCACCACCCGTCAGATCAAGGGTTTTCACTGGATGGGCATCAATGACCTGATGCAAAAACGCCAGGCTCTCATCAGTCATCGATTCCTTGCGAGTGGGGCCTGCATTCACATGGCAATGCAGGCACCGCTGGTTGCAAAGATAGGTGAGGTTAATCTGCAAGGCTTCCAGTTGCCCTCGGCGAAGGGGCGGAAAGCTCAATGCATTCAGAAGCGGTAACATTGCGCGCATGACGATAGCTACTCTCGGAAAACTGATGTTCTGAGGCCGAAGCCTCTCGGTATTACCAATAGACCTCGAAAACCAGCTAGTGATCTCGCTGAGGCGTTCCTGCTCGATAGGGCTTTACGCGTCGCAAATCAGAAAAAATTTCGGCCTCGATGCCTGCTGCCTGTGATCTGTCCGAAATACCTGATTAGGTCTGAGTACGTAACCTTCCCATCAGACAATGCGTGGGCAGTGGCCAAGCATCACTTGATGCCGAGTGGACGATCCAGCGACATTGCACCTCCACCACGTGCGACGATGAGTAGTAGGCCCGCCCAGGAAAAGTGCGTTGGCCAGGCATCAGGGTAGACAAACACCTGGATTGGTCTGCAATGCGGTTCCAAATGCCGTGCAAGGACTTATCGGAAGTGGACGACGTATTTCGTATCAAGTCCATGATGCCTCCTTTGGTTAATCTTCAGAGAGAGCTAGGGTGTTTACAGCGACGAACGCGTTGGTACTGAACAAGCGGGCAATGAGTTCTGACAGATCTAAATCAGATTGAACCTCAAGGGCTTTTTCTGCGACCAGTTCAATAGGCAGGTATGCCGCGCAGGCGTCTAGAAACGTGCAGTCTGCGGCACTGACGGCCTCCCAACAAATCCGGCCTTGCTTGCGCGTCAGAAGCGCTCCTTCGCCGCGCCAGTCAAGTTCGTCAGGTATGTCCCGCTGTTCTCGATTGAGTCGCCAAATGGTGTAGACCGGTTGGTCTGGAAACCAGGCCCAACGAAAAGCAGCCCTCGGTTCGAGCCGGCTACGAGCCAAGTCCTTATGGGATAAGCTCGCAAATGCACTCGGATCAATGTCGTCACTTCCGATGATCGCTTCTTACCGATGTTCAACAGAGTCTGTGCTCTGTCCCGTTCGGCCAGCAAGACGTCGAATCCTGGGATATTGTCGTCGCGCTCGATCAAGGTCGGACGTATGCCGATCCGTTCGATAACGCGTTGATACAGCAACCAGACGTTGTCAGCGATGGGGGCATCGTGAGTGTCTATTAGCAACCGCGTATCTCCCGGATCCACTGCGCGGCCTGCCAAATGGATTTCCACAATCGCCTTGGCCGGGAAGGCATCCAGATACGTCGCCGCATCGAAGCCCAAGTTATGCGCGCTGATATGTACGTTATTGATATCCAGCAGTAACCCACAACCAGTTCTCACGCTCAGCTCGGTCAAAAAGTCGAGTTCGCTGAATTCATGACCCTCCAGGCGTAGGTAATGGGTGGGGTTTTCAATTGCGATATGACGTCGTAGGGCGTCTTGTGTACGTTGGATATACTAGGCGCATTACTCGGACGACGCTGGCTGCGTTGGTAGCAGATCGCGTGCATCACCCGTGCTGGCGGTAAGAGATATCTGCCAACGCCATCACTTCGGGCGATGCGTGATACCGGACGCATATTGGGATCAAGCAGATGAGCTCGCTGAACAGTCATAATCCATGCCTGGTATTGCTTTGCAAGCGACCTGCTTTAGGCCACTCAAAACAGCGTCTGGCAGAGGGAATTGGTAAGGCACGCGCCCTGGATATTGCTCAGTTACTTCTTGAGTGCGCTGTAGAAGACCTTTCGGTTTTCCCGGGCCCTCGAGCTTTGGCTCCTGATCAAGCACAACACCAGCAATGGGGGCAGGCTTTGTGCGAGAGCGCACTATGCATTCCACAGAGTGAGGGAAACCTCGGTGATCGCTTGAATGCGTTGGATATGCAGCTCCGTAACCTAGGTCACCAGTACCTGATTTACATAGGAAGCGACTGCCCATTGTTAGGCCCTCATGACTATCAGCGTGTGAGCGAGCAACTTCAGCACTCAGATACAGTGCTCATGATGGCGCAAGATGGTGGCGTTGTTCTTATGGCCTCTCGTAAGCCTTGGCCAACCTTGAGAGCTTTGCCTTGGAGCACTCAGCATCTGGGTCAAGCATTAGCCGAATGTTGTCGGAATTCAGGCCACTTGGTTTCACTGGAAGGTGAGTTATCCGACATTGACCTCCAAGAAGACCTAAAACCCTTGCTAGAGGCATTGGCTCACGATGCACGACCTGCGAGATTAAAACTGAAAAACGCGTTGGCAGATCTACTGGAAGTATCAGATGAAAAATAAAGGCTCTGTCAGCGTTATCGTGCCTTGCTGGAATGACGAAGCAGCGCTGGAAAAGCTGCTCAGCCATTTAAATCTAATGGCAAAAAATGAGCGTGAGTCACTACAACTGATCGTGGTAGATGCGGCCCAAAGCGCGAATTGCCTAGAAATTTGTCAGCGCCATGGTTCGCTTTGGGTACCTGCATCACCCTGCCGAGGTGAGCAGCTTCGCTTGGGGGCAAGCCACGCAGTTCATTCGATTCTCTGGTTTTTGCATGCTGACGCTCATCTGACGTGTGATTGCTTGCCTGCTATCCGTGATGCAATCAACTCTGGTGCATCGGGAGGGTATTTCGCATTTAGATTTTCCAATGCCAATTGCTGGCAAAGCAGATTGTTAGAAAAGCTAATCAATGTGCGTACCCGTTTTGGGATTCCTTACGGAGACCAAGGATTATTTTTCCAGCACGATATCTATCTGTCGTGCGGACAACATGATGCGTCACCGTTGTTTGAAGAGGTCGAACTTGTGAAGCGCGTCCGAGAGCAAGGCCGATTCGTAGAGCTAGCTCAAGGTGTGGGAGTTGATGCCAGGCGCTGGCAGCGCGATGGTTGGTGGCGTCGTTCATTTCGTAATCGTTTACTCGCGATAGCTTATTACATGGGTGTCCCAGCTTCCCGATTAGCAGCCATTTATAGTTCGCGAAAATAATCACTTCTGTCGGCTTAACCAACCCACGCATTCCCGAAAATTCACGGATCAAAGGGGGAATATTGCTAACTCCCGTCCATCCTGATGCAGATGTATACGTATCCCCTACGGTAGTGGTTCAGTATTAAACCCGTAACGTGTTCAGTTTCGCATCGGTACTGCCAGACAGCGGACTTCGCTACCCAGCGCAGGCCTTACGGCGCTGTCTCTTCGCGCAGATTGAGCTAGGCCATTGTTTCGACGCATCAGTCGGCGGGGAGGCGTATGGTTAAGTCTGTGATTCACATGGAGGTTTGGTCTGCGCAGCGGATCGTATGCTCCCGAACCCGATGCCGGTTTTTCTCTGATTGAGCTGGCTATAGTCTATCGTTGAGCTGCGAGACCAATCTACGTACATCCGATTTCTCCGATGGCATTGGGGGATGCGTCGTCGACTGCCAATCTTGAGCGATAGAGCTATGCGCAGAATAGTTCGCTACCTTTTTACTAGCCTGCTTTGGGCCGGGTTGAATTTTACCATTCCGGGCATTCAGGCAGACAGTTCCAGTCTGCCGTTGCAACCTGTCGCCAGCATCGATCTGCCTCGGTTCATGGGTACCTGGTACGAGATCGCCCGCACTCCCAACCGGTTTCAGAAAAGGTGCGCCGGTTTCACCCGCACCGATTTCCATCTACAGGTCGACGGCACGGTGCAAGCGGTCAACCGGTGTCGATTGCACGATGGCCAATTGCATCTTGCTCTCGCCACTGGTCGGCAAGTTGGCGCTCCGGACTCTCCCAGGCTTAAGGTGCGCTTCGCTCCAGCGTGGATGTCGTTCCTCCCCGCAGTGTGGGGGGACTACTGGATTATTGATCTTGACGAACAATACCAATTGGTCGCCGTCAGCGAGCCGACTCGCAAATACTTATGGATTTTGTCGCGAACAACTCGTGTGAAACCGCAGGCCTACGCGGCACTGCTGAAACGACTGAAGGACAAAGGCTTTATGGTGGAACAGCTGTTGATGACAAAGCAATAGGCTAGTTAACTCTAAACAAGTCTCTAAGGTGTTTTCATCAGGGGGGCATTATTAAGGCAAGATGCGTTAAGCATGTCTAGGCACGATGCCTTTGCTTGATTGAGCGCGAAATCACTATAGTGAGTGGTGGGCAAAGCCGCGAAGGTTGCCATACCGACCATAACGGCCGAGCACCCTTTCGGGTGCCGATGCGACTATCGGCTCCTCGAGCGTTACAAACATGCCTGCGATATCCCGTTAGATAGCTATCGCAGTATAATCTTTTTTGATCGCAATGTTGTATTAGCTATACTCGCGCAGGGCATGACCTTCTTGACCAGTTTCCCAATGGTCATACCTTGGATCAAAATGGAGAACACTACGATTATGTAGGTTAGGGAAACCACTGTATCGCGTGCCTCGCTCGGCGGAAGCGATAAAGCGAGGGCCACTGAAATTCCTCCTCGTAGGCCACCCCAGGTCATTACGCTCCAAGCACCTTTAGGAAGCCGAAAGCGTTTACCCAAGACAGCGATAGGAACACCGACCGTCAGCAATCGCGACAGCAACGTTAAAGCCACGACCATCAATCCAGTGGCGATAAGAGCATTTGAAAAATGTATCAGAACCACTTCTAGGCCGATCAGGACAAATAAGACTGCATTAAGGATTTCGTCCATCAATTCCCAAAACATGTCGAGATTTTTCTTGGTCTGTTCAGACATTGCATAGGAACGGCCATGATTGCCAATAATCAGCCCCATTACTACCGTAGCAATGGGGCCGGAAACATGTAGATGCGTTGCGAGGGCATAGGCGCCGAGCACAGCGGCCAAGGTGATGAGGACTTCCTCTTGATAGCTGTCGATACTTTTGAGCATCCGGTAGATGACGTACCCGACGACTGCACCTAGAAGAGCGCCGCCGCCTGCCTCCTTCAACAGTAACTGCGCGGCTCCCGCAACCGATGGGCCTTCACCGCTGGCGATCATAGCCAAAATGAGAGAAAACAGGACTACGCTGACTCCATCGTTGAATAGAGATTCGCCCGAAATAACCAGTTCAACGCTACCGGGAGCACCAGCAGACTTCAAAATGCCCATCACAGCGATAGGATCGGTTGGCGAGATCAGAGCACCGAACACCAGACAGTAGGCGAGCGGCATACCGAGATCTGTCAAAGACAATAACGCCCATAGACCGAAACCGATAAATAGCGTCGACAGGGTTGTGCCTATTGCGGCGAGGGACGCTACCTGCCATCTGTAGATACGTAACTGCGACAAGTCGACGTGCAAGGCCCCAGCGAATAGCAGCAACGACAACATGCCTTGCATGAGCAATTCGGAGAAATCTATGGATTGCACCAGCGATTGCTCAAGCGTGTGCAAGGCATGGAAGCCAAGGCTATCAGCTGCCATATTCAGCAGCGATATGCCAAGTGCGATACCCATGACGCCAATGGCGGAAGGAAGTCCCACGTAACGTCGGTTAACGTAGGCAAGTAGGGCTGTGACACTTAGAAATATCGCAATAATGTCTAGCATTCAACGGTTAGCTCCGGGGTATGTGCGATAGTTAATGATAAGGATGCGCTCTGCGGTGAGGCCTGCTATTCAGTTTGAAAGCAATAATGCCTAAGAGTGCAACATTTGCCGGTTGGTCGCGCTGCCCTGACGGTAGCTTGGACACCATCGGCGCATCGGTATCACAACCAAAGATATGGCCCATGCCATTTGTGTGTGGCGGCAGAGGAGGGGGGCCATGCGCGATACGCTGAGTCATTCGACTGCTAACCACGATGGTTACAGAGCTTTCACTCAAATCGACAGCCCACTGTTAAGAGTGGATGGATGCCGTATTTCGCGAAGGCCGCTGCCGCCGACTCGACTTGAATTGCCTTAATCTTACAATCCGATAGAAAGTATCTGATAGGCTTTTCGGGCGAGCAGCAAATTTCAACGTACGCCTTTTGGCGATTTTTCCTTCCAGCATACCGAGGTTCCATGCAAGCCGAGATGCAGGAGATCAGCGACCATCTCTATCGTTTTGCTCCATTTGATAAGCTGCCTAGGGAGTCTATAGTTGCTATGGCTCGGCGAGTTGATGTGCGTTACTTCAAGGCCGGTAGCGACATCCTGGAAGCGGGTGCCGTTATCCAGGATTTGCACTATGTGCGCAGCGGCGCAGTGGAGATTTATCGACGCAACGGCGAGCTTTACAACCGGCTTGTCGAAGGCGATATCTTTGGCCAGGCAGGGCTCTTGCGCAGTAACAAAGTTCGTTTTCCTGCGAGAGCACTTGAAGACAGTCTGATTTACTACATCCCCGCCGACGTATTCGCCGATCTGTGCGCACAGCATGACGCCTTTGCGGATTTCGTTGAAGCTGAAGGGCACTCCAGGCTTAAGTCTGCAGTCGAAGCGCAGGGCCGGGCGAGCGAACTGATCCAGCTCAAATGCCGAGCCTTGCTGTCACGCTCCCTGGTCTGGGTGACGTCGGATACCATGGTTGGCGAGGCTGCAAAGCTGATGACCGAACAACGCGTTGCCTGTGTCGTGGTTATGTCGCCAGCGGCACTGCAGGCAGGAGAGATCCGGGGGATCGTGACCGACAGGGATCTTCGCACCCGCGTTGTCGCGGTCGGGAGGAACGCCGACGAAACGCTCATCAGCGCTATCATGACGACCGATCCAGTGGCCATAAATGCTGACGATTCAGGCTTTGAAGCCATGCTTGTCATGCTACGCCGCAATATCCATCACTTGCCGGTTCTCAACAACGGGCTCCCGATTGGCGTAATCAACCTCTCAGATATTATTCGGTACGAGTCCCACAGTAGCTTGTACTTGGTCAACAGAATATCTAACCAGACGTCGGTCGACGGTCTAAAGTCGCTTTTACGAGACCTGCGTGGAACGTACATCCGGATGGTGAAGGATGGCGCGACCGCGCACATGATCGGTAGCGCTATCTCAGGTATCGGCAGAGCTTTCACGCAGCGTCTGCTGGAGCTTGCAGAAGAAAAACTGGGCCCACCTCCAGTTCCTTACTGCTTCATGGTTCTAGGCTCCATGGCGCGCGATGAGCAACTGCTGGTAAGCGATCAAGATAACGCCTTAGTACTGGATGATCGATTCGATCCCTCCTCGCATGATGCATATTTCCTTAGCCTCGCATCGTTTGTAAGCGATGGCCTCGCCGCATGTGGGTACAGCTACTGTAAAGGCGGAGTAATGGCGACCAACGATCAGTGGCGCCAACCTTTGAGGGTGTGGCGCAGTTATTTTGATCAGTGGATCGAAAAACCAAACCCGACAACGTTGCTAAATAGCTGCATCTTTTTCGATCTGGATGGCGTATTCGGCCAGCTCTCGCTAGTGCAAGAACTCAAAGTTCTATGCGCTCGCAAATCCAGTTCCCACCCCGGATTTCTCAGTGCCATGGCGAGGATTGCACTGAACCGGACACCGCCCCTAGGATTTTTTCGTACCTTTGTCGTCGAGACAGATGGACAACAGAAAAGAATCATCAATCTTAAAGGTCGCGGTACGGCACCACTCACCGACCTTATTCGCATCCATGCTCTTGCTTGCGGCAGTACTGCGCAGAACTCGTTTGACCGTATCGATGCAATAGCTAGCTCTAACATCATGCCGCCCGAAGCATTGAAGCACTTGCGCTATGCTCTTGAGTTACTCTCTATGGTGAGGATCCGGCATCAGGTAGAGGCGCTGGAGCAGGGAGAAGCGCCCAATAACTATATCGAGCCTGAGCGCTTCTCCAATAGCGAGCGGCACAATCTCAAAGAGGCCTTCAAGGTGTTGAGTAACGGCCAGAATTTCCTGCGGTTCCGCTACCCGCCAAAGAGTCGTGTCTCAAAATGAATGATGCCAAGGCGGAGGCAGATCACCCGGGAAACTGGCCAGAAGTGTTCCGCGAGTTGGCGCAGAAGTCGGCTAATTCTTACTTGCGAAAGTTTTATCAGGCGGGCGTCGTTTCACCACACACTCTGATTGAAAACGTGCAATTTCTTGCGATGGACGTGGAGACAACCGGGCTCAATGCACAGGCTCATAGTATTGTTAGCATTGGTTTAGTGCCGTTCACCTTAGAGCGCATTTATTGCAGCAAGGCGGCGTATTGGGTGCTAAACCCATCATCAGAACTGAATGAAAAGTCGGTGACCTTTCACCACATTACCCATGCTGAGATTTTGAATGCTCCCTCGCTTCCGGAAGTGCTGGAGCCACTTCTGGACGCCATGGCAGGCAAAGTGGTCGTCGTCCATTACCGCAATATCGAGCGTGAGTTCCTAGATGCAGCATTGCGGAGGCACCTCGGAGAAGGCCTGAGGTTTCCGGTCGTAGACACGATGCAATTGGAAGCCAGGATGCATCGGCAAAAGCAAGGTTGGGTTGCCAGGCTCATGCGTCGCCCGCAGACATCCATACGATTGGCCGACAGCCGCACGCGCTATAACCTTCCAGCCTATCAAGGGCATCATGCGTTAACCGATGCCCTCGCTACCGCTGAGCTGCTACAAGCGCAGATAGCTACGCATTATTCATCAGCGTCACCTATTAGTGCGCTATGGGACTGACGGCCCAGCACTAAGCGGGGTGCCCGAAATGCCATGGCGGGAGGCTTCTCAAACGCCTCGAAAGTCTGTTAGGCGATATGCATGATCTATACGTCTGAGCATGCGTTTATGTCGAGTGCTCTGAAGTCCTCACAGCCACGTCTTTGCTACGACCCACAGGCACCTCTTCACCGGAAATAGATGCAACGTAAACGGTTCGTGATGGGAACGCAAAGCTGACGCCTATCTCGTTAAATGCGTCCATTATTGCTAAATTTATGTCCTGCTGAATATCCATATAGATGTTGTAACTTGGGTCTAGCACGATGTATACGACCTCAAATTCTAAGGCGCTCTCCCCAAAACTCCGAAAATGGCATCGGTCAAATCTGGCTCTTTCTTGCTGGCTGATAATATGCTCGATTCGTTGTGTTACTTCCCTGGCCTGAAGCGCAGAACAAGTATAAGTAAGCCCTATCTCAAAGACTATTCTACGCTCCAGAAGCCGTTTGTAATTCTGTATTGTACTCCCGATCATTTCCGCGTTAGCCATAACGATTTGTTCACCGCCCAGGCTACGAATCCGCGTTGTCTTCAATCCAACATGCTCGACAGTACCAGATAATGAGCCCACCACGATGAAGTCGCCTACCTCAAATGGTTTATCTACTGCAATTGACAACGAAGCGAAGACATCCCCTAGAATATTCTGCATAGCCAGCGCAATAGCGATGCCTCCTACCCCAAGGCTGGCAACAAAAGCTGTGATATTTACGCCGACATTCGAAAGCATCGACAGAACTACAACGACCCACAGGAATACCTTCGCCCCCCACAGGCTTAGGGTCGCCAAGGCGCTGCCCTGGAACGTTTCAGAGGCGCTGTGCCGTCTAAAGTATTGAGCTAGCGCCAACGCGCAGGCGCGGTTCGCCCACAAGCCGATCTGCAAAGCAGCAACCACAAACCAAAGGCTGCTGACTCGTCCCAACCAGCGCTCGGGTAGATCAAGGACACCTACACCAACAAGTATCGATGCCAGCAGTAAGAGCGTATTACTTGTACCTGAGAGCACTACGACCGCGATATTACTAACGTTGGCATTGGGTAGGGCTGATATTTTTCGAAGCTTCCTAAGGAAAAAACCAATCACAGTTCTTGCCAAGGCGAAACTGATTGTCGCTAACAAAATAGCGAAAAACCAGTTAGCTAACGAGATTCCCAGAAAATCATAAGTCATAAAAAATTGAATATTTTTTGGAACATTCTGACCTCATTTTTTCGAGGTTTAACCCGCCAGCGTTTGCTTGGCGGGTTATGGGAAGATTACGGTATGCTTGGCTCACTCAATAGTTAACTAGCGGGGCTCAGACATCAGTCCCTTCACAAGAGACACGCAGCCCAGAGCCAGCACAAGAGCGAAAGGCAGACCCGTAGATACCGCCATAGCTTGTAGTGCCACGAGACCTCCGCCCAACAACAGCGCAATGGCAATCACTCCTTCTATGACGGCCCAAAATACACGCTGTGGAACAGGCGCATCGACCTTACCCCCTGCTGTAATCGTATCGATGACTAAGGAGCCGGAGTCAGAGGAAGTGATGAAAAAGACGATGACCAGAACAATGCCCAAGAACGAAGATATTTCTTTTAGTGGCAGTTCTCCCAGCATGGCGAACAGTTTCAACTCCAGCACAGCATCCTTAACGCCAACCAAGTTTTGTACAGTAGCTTGGTCGATGGCAGTGCCACCAAACGTCGTCATCCATAATACGGACACCACGGTAGGAACTAACAAAACAGAGATTAAGAACTCCCTGACCGTTCGGCCACGGCTGACCCGCGCAATAAACATCCCCACAAATGGAGACCAACTGATCCACCATGCCCAATAAAATGCAGTCCAGCCCTGAGTGAATTCCGTGTCAGTGCGTCCGAAAGGATTGGAAAGCGCCGGTAGGTATTCAGCGTAGGTCACCAAATTTTTAAAGAATCCAGTGAAGATTGCCAAGGTGGGCCCAACAACAATGATGAACACCAGCAGCAGCAACGCTAGGCCCATATTGATCTGTGACAGCATCTTGACGCCCTTATCCAAGCCAGCAAGAACTGACCAAAGGGCAATTATGGTGATACCAACGATCAGCACTACTTTGCTTAGATTTGTCGACTCAATACCGAAGAGATATTCAATCCCTGCTGCTGCCTGCTCAGCTCCTATCCCCAGCGATGTCGCCAGCCCGAACAATGTGGCGAATACCGCTAGGATATCTATCAGGTGCCCTGGCCAGCCCCAGACGCGCTCGCCTAGCAATGGATAGAAGATTGACCGTATAGAGAGCGGTAAGCCCTTGTTGTAAGAAAACAGGGCTAGGGACAGAGCGACAATCGCGTAGATCGCCCAAGGGTGGAGTCCCCAGTGAAAGATAGTGGCGGCCATTGCCAAGTCGGCTGATGCCTTGGCGTCACCCGCTGCACCTCCTAACGGTGCCCAGTCGGTTCGGGCTCCACTCGCATCGACTGTTACACCGCCCATGGATGCTTGATAATGAGACATGGGTTCGGCTACGCCATAGAACATTAGGCCAATGCCCATTCCTGCAGCGAAAAGCATTGAGAACCAGCCCACGTAGCTATGGTCTGGTTTGGCATCCCTACCGCCCAAGCGAACCTTCCCCAGCGGCGAGAAAATTAGCCCGATGCAAAGCAAGACAAATATGTTTGCAATGCTCATGAACAGCCAAGCGAGATTGCCAGTCAGCCAGTTTCGGATGGCACTGAACAGCGGTTCTACTTCATTTTGGAGTGCCAGCGTCATAATGACGAACAGCAAGATAGTGACAGCTGAGATGACAAACACCTTGCCATGGATATCAAGGGAAAATGAAAACTCACCTTTGATATTGTCCTGTCCGATCACGTAGTCGGTGTCAATCAGATTGGCGGCCCCGCTAGGAGCAGGAATGCCATCCTCACTGCTTTTATGAGGTTTTTCTGGTAGATCATCCCCAGGTGTTCGGCCCATGAGAGCCTCCTTGATGGTGGCACGCTATGACGTGCAGTGGTCGTTAGCCCCGCTGTTCCTATGGTAAAACGAGATGTTTGCATGCCTATCCTAACAAGCTTTTTTACAATCTGGCGAAAGCTGGTCTTACAGGGTAGGTGCAGTAGGGCGTCAGTCAGCTTGGATGCAGGGCTCGAAAACGGGGCGCTTAAGCAATCATTTGGTTCTTCTTACCTTTCGCTGCGGTAAGAGGATTGATGGGGCTGGATGTTTCCTTTACGAAGGTGCCGGTTCTTCAAGGCGCATCAGTCTCGCCACCGATGCCGACTACAGCCATGACCAATCGACAGGAACTCCATCACGGATTTTTCCGACGATTCTCAAAAGGTTTAAGAGTCCGAACGCAAAAGCGAAGCCAATACCAGCGTGGCCACTAACAAAACCGAGGGCTCGTATCGTTGGGCAGCATAGCCATGGAGGAACGCGTGGCGAACGATAATGCTCTGATCAACCTGATGGGCTGCGCAAGTCGGCCGATTGACAGCGATAGGTATTTTCTACATGCGTGAAATGATGGATGTCATACATCAATCTGCAATTCCAGATCCCCATTTGCCAATACACGAGCGTTAACAAGGGTACCGGTCAGTGGCCGCTCTGAAAGCTGGATAACAGTTATCGCATGCGCCTTGTGAAGATCATCCGGGAAAGGAGCTTTCACCTGCACTTGAAAGGCGCCACGCGTAATCGGGATGATCATCGCCACGCACTCTGCGCTTTTTGCGATGGGGCCAAAAAATGTGTCCAGCAGATAATTCAAGCGTATGCGGCAGCTCATACACAAATCCCATTCAGTACAGCAGATCAGAGTATTCACACTCACTTGTTAACTAGACTGTACATGCAGTATTGCAGTTCAACGTGCTTTCAATCCCGGCCCAGAGCGAAGCTGAGACAATTTATGACAAGTATCGAGCTTTGCTCCTGAATATGCGCGTAGACCAGTGGTTTAAGTACAGTGCATTTCTTCGTCACAAGGTATGTACGTCAGAGGTCGTTAAGAAAGCGCTCAAGTCTCTCACGCTCCCACCCGCTCAAAAGCTTAACTGGATCGGTGCCATAGCGGTGCCAGATTTCAAGAGTCCCGACTCGACCGTCAGATGACCTGCAATCGTCGCAGTAACCTATGGGGCCGCAGTCATTAAATAGCGTGAGCTGCCACCCATCGATCTCAACAGGCATAAGGCCGTTATAGATTTCACTCCAGGCCTCATTACACGTTCTTCGCATGGTGCGTGTGCCGAGCGCGACGTCCTTCAGCACCTGGTAGACCTCGCGGGCGTTGAGAGCAGGTTTTGTGTTCAAATTTTCCATCGTCTTAATTGTCGATGCTCTGCTCTACGTTTCAGAGACGAGGTGGTCATGAAGAATATTGCAGATTACAAAGCAGGGTGGACGAAAAAGGTGAGTAACCCCAAGACGGGCAAGACCTGCTCAGGTGGCGCCTCACGAAATCTCCAAATCGCTGCTGTGGGAGGTGTCGTTGCTATTTACAATCAGGGCGGCCTTGACGCGGTCAACCTATTCGCTCCGTTGATTGAGCAGCTACAGGAGAGATTGGAAGCGTCCGAGAGACTGAATAGAGCGTTGCTCGAGCGCTTGGAGGCCCTGACAGGAGAGCCGCGTGGCGAAGAGAGGACTTCGAGAAGAGTGAATCGAACTCGACCGCTGCATTAGGCCCTGTACGAAAAGTAATGTCGCATGCACCGCATTGCAGCGGTCAATGAGACTGTCGCGGCAAATCTCATTGCGAGCTTGTCAAAGCGCGTGCTGCGGTATCGTATCCCTCGTCAACCGCAAACAATCGACAGCGTTTGCGTAGTGTGCTCCCTCAGATGCCCCGAGCTATACCGGATCTCGGTGTTCAGTGAAGCGCTGGCGGTTTCACAGATGTCGTACAGAGCCCAGAGAAGCATCGCCCCTTCGGGCTCATAGAGGGTGAGAGCGGTAAAAGATCGAGATCATTGGATGAATCATCACTCCAGGAATTGCCGTCTTGCCGTTATCAAGATGGTCGAGTACATCTACTCTAAACCCGCATTCCACTTCCTAGCATTGAAATGTGGCAGCCCTGAGAGCAATCGCCGACGCGTAATCGAAATAATGGGCAGTGTCATCCGATCCTAGCGCTTCGAGACTGCGGCCTGAATGCGCGGGTATGATTCTAAAGATCCAACACCAATCTCTAAGGGATGGCCAACCAACCGAAAGTTTTGTTGGGTTATATAGTTCTTTAGGTTGGCTTTTGAGGTCAGCCCGCGAGGGGAAACTTGTAATCACATTCAAGACGTTTGAAGTTGCTAGGGATTGGGGTAGGGGCCAGCAGTGAGAAGGTCGACAGGGTCGTTGGCGCGGGTTCTTTGATTTTTGGGGCGATCAGGATCTTACTCCGTGCGCTATCCAAATAGAGCACATCATCTGTTAAAGGGTCTACATTCGTGCAGGGCGACTTGCTGCTGAAGTCAGCCATATGTGCGATATGGTAAAGGATTTGGACGCGGTGGCGATCCAGAGACATCACATCAGAAACTAAGGAGGCGATCACACAGAAGGCAAATAGGTTTGAGGCATGGCAGATCGCATATGAAGGGATTTCTTTTCGCAACCGTGCAGCCGGATAGGAAAGAAGGAATAATAAGGTAGATGCGGCCATGATCACGTAAATCATTGGCTTTATACGTATCATAACGTGCATAAAAGTTGCAGCTGTAGTTGTCATTGGCAGCAACGACGCGTCTACTCCAATGATATTGTTGACGTCCACCTGTGCGTCAATCTTTGAGAACCATATTAAAAGGCCAATCAATGAAACCCAGATATACACCCCGGATTTCATGCTCATCAGCCTTCCGGCTAGCTTCAATTCGATCAGACTCATGACGACGTACACGCTGGAAATCATCGCGGCAGTCAAAGCCAGGGCGATGTAGTTTGCGTAGGGTGCGTCCAGCTTTACCATGAACGCTGCTGGTAGGAGCAGCAGCAACGCCAATATAGATACAATGGCGAGCATACGGATTTCAGGGAGTCTAGCGACCGGTTGCGAGCTCTGGTTATTTGGCTGGGGAATGGAGTATTGGTTCATCGTTTAGCACTACTTCTTGTTGATCGTACTTGTTTTATCGGCAAGTCTGTCAGCGTCTTGATGCGCCTCCAAAGGTGGGAGATGGACCACCGAACGACATTGGTTGTTACCGCCGCAAACGAATGACATCAGTTAAACGCTCGGCTGTATCGATGAGGCGTGCTTGAACGCCTCAAAAGCGATATCTGTATATCTGGCTGGAGTTCTTGTACAGACGGGGCAAAACCTTCATGCATACATCAGGGACCGAAGTCAGGAAGGACATCCAACGAGAAGAGCCTGAACGTCTGCAAAAATCGGAAAGTGGTGGCGCGTGACCTCAAGCACAAGCATAGAAAGTTCCACCCAGACACATCATTTAACATAATATACATTACACGTAACAATGTGTTTCAAGATTAGCCCGGTTGCACGCAGATTTTGAAGCCCGGGATCCACCTCAGCCCCTCATCCTCGCGTCAGCTTTCCAAACAGCTCCGAATGCTCGGGAAACTGCACTCTGAGCTTTTGCCGACTGCCCATCTCCATATCTGCAAAATCAAATCCTGGTGAAACCGCTTCACTGATCAAACCGTATTCCGCCAAACCCGTCATAAGCTGCGAAGCTTTCCAGACGCCACCAGGTACATGCAGCTGCAAACATTGCCCGGCGATAACGTCGCTGCCCATCACCACAGTATTCAACGTGCCGTCTGGAAAAATCAGGCTGTACTGAATCGGGTTTCCCAAATGGTAGTAATGAACGATGTCCGATTGATTCAGGTGAAAATGACCTATCGGCGAATCCTTGGTCAGCAAGTAATAAATTGAAGTCATCAAGTGACGTTGTCCACCATTGATCTCAACCATAGCGTGTTGATCAGACTGAAAGGTTCTTCGGTAGAAACCGCCTTCGATGTGTGGCTCCAGAGCCAATCCAGCAATCACTGCTTCAGCGCTGGGAATGTGAGTATCGAATGCATTGATGGTCATGTAGATGGCCCTCCCATGAAACATCAAAACTATAACAGACACATTATTGATAGATTATAACTATGCTAAATAACCATTTAGTAGAGCTGATTAATTGTCTCGATAGCCGCCTATTTGAGGGCTTAGTTGACCATATTGTATATTCGTCCATTCGAATCATCCGCGGTTTCCTTGCCCCCGAAAA
Organism: Pseudomonas sp. JL3; assembly: GCF_031570575.1. Taxonomy (NCBI): domain Bacteria; kingdom Pseudomonadati; phylum Pseudomonadota; class Gammaproteobacteria; order Pseudomonadales; family Pseudomonadaceae; genus Pseudomonas; species Pseudomonas sp. JL3. Next base: position 6,830 of record NZ_JAKWJK010000001.1, on the reverse strand, counting down.
TGCAGGGAAAAAGCTCCAGCAAATGCTGAGGCAGAGCTCGTTCAGTTTCTACGTGGACCTTCGCTCTACCACCCTTCCCTCCCGGTTCTTCTGCCCTCGTTCGACTGGCTAAAAGTACTGACCTGCTTGCGTTAATTTCTATGGCTGGGTCGACGCTTGAGTTGCTCAGTCGATGACAGTCCCCCGCAGCCTAACCCTTCATAGCCGGATCACAGGGGTGATGATCCATCGCAAAATCTCCATAGGCGAGCATTGCGGTATCCCAATTCACATCCAGATGGGCCGCCATCACCTGAAGGTCACGCCAGTGTCGCTGCACCGGGCTCGCCTCGAAAATCACCGCAGTCCCCATTTGCTGCACCAGCCGCTGAACGGCCTGCACACATAACCGAACCAGATACGCGCGATCTCGCTTGAGGGTGAGCAGTTCTTGCACCGACAGTGACCTGCCAGCGACACCGGCGTCATGCAACAACAAGGCAATGGCGTGGTAAAGGTGCCTGGCACAGCTCAACTGCGCAGCACTTTCCGCAACTCGTTCCAGCAGCATTGGTCGAGTCCTTGAAACGGCGTCCGCCTTAGAGACCTCGCGATTTCGCAGTGTTGCAATGCAATCATCATAGGCCCCCTCCGCACAGCCAAGCACCGGGCCTATATGCAGGCTGCCCAGATACGGAATGAACTCCACATCAAACAGGTAGCCGTCCGGATTGTGCCTGGCGCCTGCCGGTGCCGGGCCGAAACACTCGGATTGCGAGACGACCCAAACATCTGACACAAAGACATCATCCAGCCGAAGGTCTTTTGATCCGGTACCGCACATTCCAGCGACGTCCCAGACATCCTCGACTTGAACCTGATCCGCCCGGAGCGTGAACAACAGCGTCCGGCCGTCACGAGGATCCTTGCCGGACACGATCACCCAGTTGGCATGATCAATTCCTGAACTGAAACGCCAGGTTCCGCCGATACGAAAACCACCCTCTTGCTTCAGGATCGAGACCTCTTTGGACACGGAAGCAGTCGCTATGATCTGCCCGGGTCCATCAGCAAAGACCTGCTCCTGACAGGTGGGAGGAAGCCGCCCGACAATCGCCGCATGGCTGCCCACCAGACCGATCATCCAACCGGTCGACGGACAAGCTCGTGCGGCAATTCGGGATGCTTCAACCAGGGTTGGCCAGTCACGTTGCAGCCCGCCATAGCGTCCAGGCACAAATAACTGCATAAGCCCTACTGCATGCAATTCCTCCACCGTCTGCGGCGAAATACAGCGAGCTTGTTCGGTTTCAGCGGCACGGGCCCGCCACCGGCCAAGCAGTTTTCGCGCGCGATCACAGGTTTCATGATGTTCCAATGACAGGTTAGCCATCCAGTCCATGAACTTCGTTACCTCGACAATCAGCATTAGGGACGGGAAAGTTTCCTGACAACCGGAGACTCGAAGCAGAAACCTTCGGGGATAAAGGGCTCGCCTAGCAGTTCAATGAACCTGCTGATGCTGTTTTCGTCATTGGACGCCACAAACTCATAGAAATTGGTGCCGTTCCAGATGACATAAATATGAGAAAAATAGCGGGACGCGGCTTCGACGAAATCAGAGAAAAGGATCTGGCCGTTTTCCATCTGCACTAACATGGCCTCTCTTTTCCAGGCTATCTGCGCCTCGGAAAAATAATGAGACTTGTGCTGTTCGTCCTTTACCCGCTCGCGTCGCTCATACTCTTGGATGTCGCTCTGATTGCATTTTTCCAGGAAGAAAGCGAGGCCATCCTCTCGCAAAAAGCGGGAAACGAACCTCAGGTGCTCATCCCTGTTTCTGCCATAGAACTGGAAGGCCGCCATCTCATAGAGGTAGTCGACCCCGCAAAACGGCATGTCGACGCCTAAGGAATCCGCCACGATATCCTCTGTGATCTGAAGAAATGACCCCGAATAAAACGCAGAGATTTCCTTGTCGGCGTAGGCGTCGAAATGTTGCTGATTGGCTTTGTTCGGAGAATTGGTCAGGGTTCTGATGGCCCCATTGGAATACTTCGCCAAGGTCCTTGCACTGCTCCCGTCAAACGCATCGATTTCCCACAGGGAAAAGTTTCGCTCGTCTTTTTTTCGTCGCTCACGGGTATATCGGTCGAGCGCCACGCCGATGCGCGAAAGCTCTTCCACAATCCCCGGCACACTGGCAAGGAAGTGCGAAAAAAGCGGACCCGTCTGCATCACCAGCAAATCATGGTAGGCCCTTACATCATCGTCCTGGATACGCTCGCGTATTCTCGTTGTCACAGGCTGCCTGGGCACCTGCACTCTCCCGTTGGCCAGATCGTCAAAATAATCGGCCAGTTTGTTCATGGCAGAATCGACAAACGCAGGGTTTGAATCAGTGGTCATTTCCGTAATTCCATTTACGCGTTGAGTGTTTATTAAATTGCTATAGCGCCGGCGGCCAGGAGATGCGCCGTGGTTTTGCCGTTGAGGTTGCGGGGCAACGCCGCATGAAAACTGACAATGGCGGGCACCATGTACCAATCCAACTGCGTGGCGCAGTACTGGATGAGCGCATCAGCGGACAACTCATGGCCTTCTTTCAATACCACGCAGGCCTTTGGAACCTGACCGGCCACTTCATCGGGAAAGGCAATTACAATCGCTTCGCTCACAGCCTCATGGGCGACGATAACGTGCTCGATTTCCCGGGGGTTTACCTGAAAAGTCCGCCGCGTAAATACGTTGTCTTTTCTACCGACGAAATAGAGATACTGTTCACTGTCCCGTTTGAACAGGTCACCAGTGAAGTAAACCCGCGCTTCACCGAACAGATTGTTTTTTATGACCTGGCGGGTCAGTTCTGGTTTGTTCCAATAACCGAGCATCACCAGATCACCCGCGACTACAAGCTCTCCCACACAATCAGGCCGGGTAATCAGTTGCCCGGCATCGTCAACCAGGAATACGTTAACCCCGGAAATCGCCTTACCCACCGAGCCGGGACGTTGATCAAGTTGCTCTGGAGGTAAATACGCGACTCGCTTGCACTCCGTCAGGCCATACATGGAGTAAACGACAACGCCCGGAAGGAGCGCTCGCAATAGCTGTATGTGCTTGGGTGGCAACGCTTGCCCGCTGCTGGCAATGTACTTCAGGGATTTGATTTTTTCCGGTTGAAACGTGTCGGGGTCGGCCTGCAAGAGATAGTGAATGGCGGGCGGCAAAATATGCATCCCGGTTATGCCTCGGCGTTGAAGCAAATCGAGCAAGTGCTCCGACTGCTCAGGGAGCGCAGTTTCGCAAACCGAATGACCACCGCCGAGCAACGGCATCATGATGTTGTAAAAGCCGTAATCAAAATGCAGAGGTGAGAAGTTCAGAATGACCGCATCCGCGAAGTCCCCCAGATAACTGGAAACCGCCGTGTAGGCCGCCATCATATTGCTGTTGCTGACCGCCACGCCTTTCGAGTCTTTCGTCGAACCACTGGTGTGAAAGATGACGCGGACTTCACTGCCCTCAAGCCCCCCATCACACTCCGGGAACGCTTCATTCAACCCGGCAAATCGGCGGGTGTGCCAATCGCCCATGTGCAAGACGAACTGTAAATGGACCTTCCCGATCAACTCATCGAGGCTGGCACTTGCCGGTACGATCAAGGTCTTTGCCTTGATATCGTTAAGTTGATGGATCAGTTTTTCGGCGGCGATACCGTAATGCATCAGCACCAGGACGAATCCGGCTTTCATGACGCCCAGCGCACAGGCAATGGTTTCGATGGAAGTGGGTGCATGAAGTGCAACCCGATCACTCGTTACCATCCCCGTGCCCACTAACTGCCGGGCTACCACGCAGGCGAGTTCGTCCAACGCTCCGTAGGTGATCTTTCGGCCACTGATGGTCAGCGCAATCTTGTCCGGCGTTCGCTCGGCGTGGTCTTTTACATAGTCATGGAACTGTTTCATCGGGCCACCTCGCTACCATCCGCCAAGGATGACGATGAAGAGCCATCCTCCCTGTTCACCTGTACGACTTCGTTATCCTTGGGGACGAGCAGCACAATGGCCCCCACGATCACTTCGAAAATCCCGGCCCCGACAATAACCAGGCCGGTTTCAAAGCGGGCATACAGCGCAGCACCGCAGGCACCGGCAATCAGAATCGAGGCGCCCAGCGCCGCAAAACGCAGCCGTGCCAGCCCGGCGATTTCGCTTTGCCTGAACCGGGTTTGAATCAGCAAAATGAATGAGATGTCGATCAGTGGCCCGCCGAGTGCCGCAAGACTTGCGCCGACCATCATCCCCGTCAGGACGTGTTCCGGTGGCAGGTACAGCACGGCCGCGCCGATGATCGCGATGCCCAGGCCGTTAACCACGGAACCGAAGGTAAACCCGTGATACAAGCGGCGGATCTGCAGATTGCCCACAACAAAAATGGAGATCAGGTTCCCTGCCCCGTAAGCCCCCATGATCAAGCCGTAGGCAGCAAAACCCTGTACGCCGAATCCCTGGATATCGTATTTGACGACTGCCAGCGCCATGCCGATCGATATACCCACGCTCCAGGCAACATTGCCCAGTCCCGCACACACATACACCGCCTGCATCTGGCTGCGTCCCGCAAGACTTCTCCAACCGGCGGTAAATCCGGCACGCCGGCTTGTTGCCTTGACAGGTTGGCGCGGCAACGCTTTGCCCAACTTCATGACCGCCCACGCGGAGATCAGGAAGGTGATGCTGTTCAGGGTAAACAGATGCTCGATCGGAATCAGCAGCGTAATCGCCGCTGCCAGCATTGGCCCGATCACCCGGGCGACCCGGATGATCGCATCGAACAGCGCGTTGACCGATTGCAGCTGGTCCGGCGCCGCGGCAATCCGCGGAAGACTGGCGCGCAGTGCCGGCTCGAACAGCGAGTTGACTATCATCATGAGCATGAGCGGAACCGCCAGCATCCACAGACTCATGATGCCGAGCCCCCAGGCGATCACCGGAATCAAGGCAAGCCCGGCTCGCGCAAGGTCGGCGCCGATCATCGTGCGACGGTGGTCCCAGCGCTCTGCCCATATCCCCCCCAGCAAAGCGCCTGCCAATGCAGCAGCACCGCGCAAAGCACTGAGCCAGCTCGCATCGCTTCCGGCGATCTGCACCGCCATCCAGGCGATGGCAATCGCGAAGAGTTCGTCACCGATCGAAGAGAGCGCCAACCCTCCCCACAGCAAGGCTACGGGCCGCTGAAGCAACGGCCTGAACAATTTCATATCATCAACTCCGCACAGTCACTCAACAGGTCTGAAAAAAAACCTGTCGTCTCGTTACTCGTTGGCTGGAAACGACTGTCCCGTCGAACAGGTAGTCCATTTCGGAATTCAGTACGAAGAGGCACTCTGATTGTTTATTGAGTGGCGCTCGGTGCCTGCGAGGGGAGGATTGAAAACGCTGACCAGAATAAGGTCCGTGAACTTGCCACCACGCAGATAGTGACAATCATGTTTGTCCAGAACGTACATATCTCCCGGACGGATCGCATGGATGGTGCCCTCCATATCTTCGATTTCGCCCTCACCACCGATGCAATAGCAAGCCTCGAGATGATTGCGATAATGAAGCAGCGATTCGGTACCGGCTCGAACCACAGTGTGGCAAATGGTGAAGCCGACTCCGTCCTGCTCTGTCAGCAGACGGTGGCTGGTGCCTGAGCCCCACTCGACGAAAAAATCGGTTTTTTCAACATCGCGGATACTACGAACAAACATATTCAGTTCCTTTTGAATATTTGGGGCTTGCCGCCTTGAACGTGCGAGGCGAACAGAGTGGTTGCGGCGGTAAACGTCAAGCGGGTAACAAAGAGGCAGGCTTGCATACGGCAAATGTTCAGCAGATCGCTTGAGCCCCCTCTTTCGGGATAGCGCTGTCTTTCACGAATCGAATAAAAATCGGCCCCCTGATCAGAGGCAAATCACAACCAGATAACAGGGATGCTTTCCCGCGGGAAATGCAGGAAGACTTGTCGAAGGACGTGCCTGTAGCACGCATGCCATTACGGCTGACCAGTCATTCCCTGACCCGGTTGTTGCTCCCTGAAGACCCCGGATCCTACGTGTAACAATTTATGAGTGTCAACGGGTTTTTAACTGGCCTCGGACAATTACACAGACGACGGCAATAAAAAAACCCGGCCTTATCAGCCGGGTTTTTCAGGCACTCGATTAGAGTGTGAAGCAACTTCGGAATTGAGCTTTGCGATCATTCAACAACAGCGAGTCTGCCCATTCCCGCCTCCATAACGAGCCTCCTGACGTTCCCGAAAGAACACCTCGTAGCTCATCACCGGCTTGTCCGGGTGTTTGGTTTGCATATGCTCAACGTAGGTGTCGTAGTCAGGCATGCCAACCATCAAGCGCGCGGCCTGACCGAGGTATTTACCAAGGCGACTCAGGTCATTGAACATGGGCCCCCTCCTCCATCAAGCATCCGGCAAAGCCTGGAATGGTGCTTCTTTATCCGTACGTTCTTTGGTGCCCCAGGCGGCTATACCAACCTTGAGTGCAAAGAACAGGATGCTGAACACCACAAGCAAAAACAGCGCCGTCAGCGTTGCGTTGGTGTAGGCGTTGTAGATCACGTGCTGCATCTGCTCGATGCTCTTGGCTGGCGCGAGGACCTGCCCGTTGGCCAACGCATCGCTGTATTTCTTCGCCAGCGCCAGGAAGCCGATCGCCGGATTGGCGTCGAACAGCTTGATGAAGCCTGCTGTGGTGGTGCAGATCAGCAGCCAGACCGCTGGCAGCATGGTCACCCAGACGTAGCGTTGGCGTTTCATTTTGATCAGCACGACGGTTGCCA